>CALKBI010000027.1 GCA_937990185.1 uncultured Neomegalonema sp.
ATCCCATTGCGAACATGACGCGGCAGCTTTTCGATAACGGCGCTATCCGAAGTCATCCCCGCAGACACAAACAACCCCGCCACAACCCGCAACAGCGCGAGGCGGTAGTTCTCTGTCATGCGATCAAGGCTCCAGATCATGCTGTCTTTCGATTAAAAACAAAACAAGAACATATAGCTTTGAAAATTGATACCTGTCAAGCAAAAGCATTCGCGCAGCGAATGCTTACGTCCTCAACAGAAACCACCGTCCCGGACGAAGATCCGGGACCCCGCGCCATCAAGATCGCACTCTAAATCGCAAAGCCTCAGCCGAAGCATCAAGCGACATAGGTACTGTCATGCCCGCGTAATGCGGGCATCCACTTCTCACGCAATTCAAATCGTTTAAGTTTTAAAGACAACCGATCTCCGCTTTCGCTGAGACAACAACAGGATATAGGGGACCCAGCGCCATCAAGATCGCACTCTAAATCGCGAGACCCCGGCTCTGAAGGCCGGGGCGGAGCAACCCGAACATGGACAGCGCTCACATCATTCAAGCGAGACCTGCAAAGATATTACGCACCGTTGGCACTCTTCGGCAATCCGGTCTATAGAGCGCCTTTATGAACAATGCGCCCGATTCTCCCTTCGCACACCGGCATTTGCTGGGCATCGAAGAACTTTCGCCCCAAGATATCACCGCTATTTTGGACCGTGCCGACGATTACGTCGATATGAACCGCGAGGCTCGCAAAAAACGCGACACGCTCAAGGGCCTGACGCAGATCAATCTATTTTTCGAGCCATCCACCCGCACCCAAGCCAGCTTTGAACTCGCCGGAAAGCGCCTTGGAGCGGATGTGATGAACATGTCGGTGAAATCATCCAGCGTCACCAAAGGCGAGACGCTGATTGACACCGCGATGACCCTCAACGCCATGCACCCCGATCTCTTGATCGTGCGCCATGGCGAGAGCGGCGCGGTCAAT
This sequence comes from uncultured Neomegalonema sp., assembly GCA_937990185.1. GTDB lineage: Bacteria > Pseudomonadota > Alphaproteobacteria > Rhodobacterales > Rhodobacteraceae > JAHDDY01. The sequence continues at coordinate 974 of CALKBI010000027.1, forward strand.
CTCCTCGCGCAAAAGGTCAATTGCTCGGTTTTAAATGCCGGAGACGGACGCCGGGAGCACCCGACCCAAGCCTTGCTCGATGCCCTGACCATCCGCCGCCGCAAAGGACGCCTGCACAGGCTCAATGTGGCGATCTGCGGAGATATTCTCCATTCCCGCGTCGCACGCTCGAACATTCATCTGCTGAACAAGATGGAAAGCCGCGTGCGCGTGATCGCCCCGCCAACCCTCCTCCCCGCCGGGATCGAGCAATTCGGCGCGGAAGTCTTCCACGACATGCGTAAAGGGCTAGAGGGCTGTGACGTCGTAATGATGCTACGCCTGCAACAAGAACGCATGGCGGGCAGCTTTATCCCCTCCACCCGCGAATACTTCCACCGCTACGGGTTGGACGAAAGCAAAATGAAAGGCGCAAAAGAAGACGCCATCATCATGCACCCCGGCCCCATGAACCGGGGCGTAGAAATCGACAGCGACCTTGCAGACGACCTCACCCGCTCGGTGATCGGCGAACAAGTAGAAATGGGCGTCGCCGTGCGCATGGCCGTGCTGGAACTCCTCGCCCGCAACGTAACCAACGAAATCGCGGGGGTGGGGGTTTGACAAACTCGTTGAAGGAAATCCTCATACGCATCGCTCTCTATGCGCTACCCATATTTTTGATCCAAGGGTTTATGCTTTACGTCGCATGGGATTCGATTACTTCGAGGATTGGCGATCTTTCCGCGAAACAGAGCGTTTACATTTCACAGCAACAACTGCTCTACTCTGACATTTCCTACATCAGGGCAGAGGTCGCTTTTCTTAAAGGAAAGGTGAGTCCAGTAAATTTTGAGAAAATCGGGTTTATCGAAGAAAGGTCACGACGCTTTCCGAAGATGGGTGAAGGCTTCCAAGTTTCGGCAAGATCAATTCCGGTAAACCGCAAATTTTTATCACCATTCGAAGAAAGTGCATTTTTGACAGCCTGCCAAATTGCGAGTGGGACTGTAAAGTACTTTGCGGCTCAAACCTTAGCCGACGAAATCGACTGTTTTCTTCCTTTGCCCGAGCAGAAAAAGAGTGAACAAATTTTTCACTCTGAATTCGAAAAACTAACGGGAATCACTTTGTCAGATTTAGGTCCAACACGATGACCCGCCTAGCCCTCACCAATGCTCATCTCATCGACCCGGCCACGGGGTTAGACTCGCCCGGCGGGGTGTTGGTTCAGAACGGCATGATCGCCGATGCCGGAGAGCGGTTGTTCAATGACGGCCTGCCGGAAGGCGCAGAGGTTGTCGATTGCCAAGGCAAAATCCTCGCCCCCGGTATCGTCGATTTCAACGTCTCCATCGGTGAACCTGGCGCGCGCCACAAAGAGAGTTTCCGCTCCGGCGGCGAGGCGGCGGCCAAGGGCGGCGTCACCACGATCATAACACAGCCGAACACCGACCCGCCGCTTGACGAGCCTGCAATCCTCGAATTCGTCCTCCGCCGCGCCCAAGCCGCCTCAGTGGTTCGCGTTATGCCCACCGCGACGCTCACCAAAGCCGCCAAGGGCAAGGAGATGACCGAGTACCGATTTCTCCTCGATGCGGGTGCAGTGGCGTTGACCGACGGCGAGAACGCGATTGCCGATCCGGTGGTGTTCCGCCGCTGTCTTGAATACGCGGCCTCTGTCGATGCGCTCGTCTGCCATCACCCGCAAGAACCGCATTTCTCGGCGCTGGGCTGTGCGACCGAGGGACTCTTCGCTTCCCTGCGCGGACTACCGGAAATCCCCGCCGAAGCGGAAGCTATTATGCTGACCCGCGACATCCGCATCGCGGCCCTCTCCGGCGTGCGCTATCACGCGGCGCAAGTCTCAACAGCGGAAAGCCTCAGCGTGATCCGCCGCGCAAAAGAAGCCGGAGCCAATGTCACCTGCTCCATCGCCGTGCCGCATTTCTCGCTGAACGAATTCGACATCGCGGATTTTCGCACCTTCCTGAAAGTCTGCCCGCCTCTGCGCAGCGAGGACGACCGCGCGGCCATGGAAGAAGCCCTTGCTGACGGCCTCATCGACGTTATCACCTCGGCCCATCGTCCACAGGATGAGGAATCGAAACGCCTCCCCTTCGCGCAAGCCGCCGCCGGGGGCGTCGGGCTGGAAACCCTCCTCCCTGTTACGCTCGACCTGCATCACCGGGCTGGCATCAAACTCACCACCTTGTTCGAGCGCCTGTCCCTGACCCCTGCACGCCTTGTCGGGTTGAACGCAGGGCATCTGGGCAAAGGCGCGTTGGCTGACCTGATTTTATTCGACCCCCACGCGCCATGGATCGTGGATCGCAAAGACCTGATTTCAAAATCCAAGAACTCCCCCTTCCATGAACGCCGCGTTCAAGGCAAAGTGCTGGGAACATGGGTCGAAGGAAAGCGGGTATGGGGATGACGATGTGCAAGCTCTCGGTATTTGCTTCGCAAAAACCTGCCACTGAGATGCCGCAACCGGATATTGCCGTCACCCGCATACCTCTCTCCGAGAGGTATGCTTTATGAGAGGCTATCTCCCCGATCTGATCGCGTTCACCCAAGGCTGGCCTTACCTGTTGGCCGCTCTCGCTTTCGGGTATCTGCTCGGCTCGATCCCGTTCGGCATGGTGATGGCGCGGGTCTTTGGCCTTGGCAATCTGCGCGATGTCGGCTCCGGCAATATCGGCGCAACCAATGTCCTGCGCACCGGCAGCAAAAAAGCCGCCATCCTCACCCTCGTCTTCGATATGCTCAAGGGAACAATCCCGGTTTTAATCGCCGCGCAATGGGGCCACATGGCCGCGGCTGTCGCCGGTTTCGGCGCGTTCATCGGGCATTGCTTTCCGGTCTGGCTCAAGTTCAAAGGCGGCAAAGGCGTTGCGACCTTTTTGGGTGCATTCCTCGGCTTGCATTGGCCGACCTTCATCGCGATGGGCGCGACATGGCTCGTCGTCGCATTCGTGACAAAAATCTCGTCGCTCTCGGCCCTGATCGCCGCCGCCGCTGCACCGATCATTCTCGCAGTCTTCGGCGCGAATGAATATGTCTGGATCGCGGTTCCCATGGCTATTTTGCTCTGGTGGCGGCATCGCGAAAACATCACCCGCCTGATCAAAGGCGAAGAGTCCAAAATCTCCCTCGGTAAGAAATGAAACCATTTTCCAACCCATGCGAAAGAAACCAGGCTGAAATCTGTTCGGTCCTCAAAGACTTGCTCAGTGATAAAAAGCACATGCTGGAAATCGGCAGCGGAACCGGACAACACGCCGTTTATTTCGCCGAGCGCCTGCCTCACATCATCTGGCAAACCAGCGATCAAGAGGAAAACCACGACGGTATTCAGCAATGGCTTGATGAGGCAAATTTAGAAAACACGCGCGCCCCTGTCAGCCTGAATGTCAGCCAGGAACAATGGCCGGACATTCCCTGCGACAGCCTATATTCCGCGAATGTCGTCCACATCATGTCTTGGGAGAATGTCATCGATTACTTTGAAAAGGGCGCAAACCTCCTCCCCAAGGAGGGCCTTTTCATTCTCTACGGTCCATTCAACTATGGCGGTGAATTCACCAGCCCGAGCAATGCCGATTTCGATCAATGGCTCAAGTCGAACAACCCGCAAAGCGGCATCCGCGACTTTGAAGCATTGGACGCATTAGCCAATAAGAACGCTCTATTTTTAAAGCATGACATCGACATGGCTGCGAACAACCGCATCCTGTGTTGGGAAAAACGCTAACCGTGATTGATAAAAACCGCATTCCGATAAACGATGCGGGAAGGTTTGCGTGGCTGCGCCTTGCGCGCTCGGCCAATGTCGGTCCTGTCACCTTCGCGGCGCTGATGAAACGCTATGACAGTGCCAGCGCTGCCCTTGATGCCATTCCTGATCTCGCCAAACGCGGCGGCGCGAAACAAGTCCGGCTCGCGGATTCAAAGCGTGTGGAGCAAGAGCTGGAAGCCGCCGCCACAGCGGGCGCAGAGATGCTTTTGCTCGGCTCTGACACCTACCCTGAGAACCTTGCGGCCTTGGGCAGCGCCCCGCCGGTCCTATGGGCATTGGGCGACCCGCATACCGCCAAACCGCAAAGCGTCGGCATTGTCGGCGCACGCAATGCCTCCGCGCTCGGGTTGAAATTCGCCGAGGGTCTCGCGGCTGAACTCGGCAAAGCGGAGTGGTCCGTTATATCCGGCCTTGCCCGAGGCATCGACGCTGCCGCCCATCGCGGGGCCATCAAGACCGGAACCGTCGCCGTGCTTGCGGGCGGTGTAGACGTCATGTGGCCACCGCAAAACGAGGCGCTCTACCGCGAGATCATCGACAAAGGCGCAGTGTTCTCCGAGCGCGCCATGGGTCACCAAGGCCGCGCGCCGGACTTCCCCCGCCGCAATCGCATCGTTTCGGGCCTGTCGCTTGGCATTGTCGTCGCAGAGGGCGCAGAGCGCTCCGGCTCACTCATCACCGCTCGTTTCGCCGGAGAGCAAGGCCGCGAAGTCATGGCCGCTCCGGGGTCTCCCCTCGACCCCCGCGCCGGAGGCTGTAACCGACTGATCCGGGAAGGCGCAACCCTCGTGCGCGGCATTGAGGACGTTTTAGAAGCCCTCTCATCACTCACCGCGCGCCCCCGCATTGCAGAGCCATTGTTTGAATGGGCCGAGGCACAAGGTGAAGCAGATGACGCCCTGCGCCGCACAGTCCACGACCTGCTCGGCGTCGTCCCCATCGACATTGACGAACTCATCCGCATGGCCGACGCCCCACCGGGCTTGGTCAGTCATGTCCTGTTGGAACTCGACCTCGCAGGCCGGTTAAGAAGAGATCCCGGCGGCAAAGTCGCGCTCTTGCCGGAGTGAATATGCAGGTTGCATTTTTTAGAACCAATTATAGCATACATTACTAAAGTAGATCGGCACTGACTGATCTTAAATGTAAATAATAGATTTTGAATTCAAATGATGAAAAATGAAGAAAAATTTAGACTACATAAATTTGATATAGATAGAACCAAACATAAATGGTTCTTATATTTTCTCATATTTCTAATATTGATAACTATTAAACCTGTATATGTACGGTTACCATTTTCTAACAATAATTCACAATATGAACCATTAAGCATAATGCAGATTACATCGGTAATTTTTATTATATGTCTTTCCCTCTATATATACCGATCTATATGGCCCGTAAGAAAACTTTATATAGGAAAATTAGGAATTGAAATATATCCGGAAAATTATAAATTACTATTTTCTGATATCAAATCAGTGCGAGTTAAAGAAAAAAATTTAAATCGTGCGAAAAATATTTATCTTAAAACTAAAAAACCTCGCTATAAAATAATACCGCTTCTTATATCATGGATTGGGTACAAATTAACAATCAATGTTGTGGGGGCAGATCATCTTAAATTATACAAGCTGTTATTAGATGAAATTGAAAGCAGATAAGTGTCCGTCCGACGAACTCTCCTCAAAGCGTCCGGCGAAGGCGCTCTGAACAGCGCTCAATGGCGCTTATAGCGAGTCGCGACTCATCAAGCCTGCAACCCACTCCGGTTCTCTTCTGTATTCGACAGAGCGCTTGGGGTCTTGAGGTTATCGCTAGTTGGAGCCGCGCTTTTCCAAATCTGCCATAACATGAGTGATTTTTTCCATACATGTAGAGACCTCAGTGAGGGCCTCTATGGTATCTCTTCTTAGATCTTCGGAATTACCGTTTTGGATCTGGCCGATTAATTCTTGTATCCGCACAAGTTTTGGTTGGATGAAATCAAGGTCAGACATGATAATCGCTCACTGTATATTATTGCATTCCTATCATCTTAACTTAAGACACTGATTTTTTCAATGAATTTAGATTGAAGACAGCAGAAAAAAGCCTGCCGAATTTAATCAGCAAGCCGGAAATTTGCCTCCGTTAGCGCACAGACCGAAACAAGCTCATGGACCGCTACGGATTGAATTGGCCCGTTAGAAACTTTGTTTGGGCCATTCAACGATTCAAAATTCGCAGATGGTTCTTTTCGACTGCACATTCCAGAATTCGATCATCGCTTAAACTGCGTAAGACAAGTTCAGGCTTCAGAGTTTTTAAATGCGCGACGATTTTTGTGACTGGATTACCAAAGTAGTGGGAAATTTTGTGCTGCTTCCCATCCCGTAGCTTCACAAAATACGTGTCGTCAGACTCCAGCCGGGGTTTTAATTTCACCTGAATTTCTAGCAAATCTTGAATCGCAATCTCGAACGATTCATCCGAACTCCATTGATCAAGTTTCCCCGTGTCATGCCGCTGCCGTCCTCGAGGAACGGTTTGCCGGTAAGCTGCACTGGTTATCACCGTGCGAAATTCTTCCAGTGAGTTAAGGGAACCAAAGGAGCGACGCAAAATCAGGATACCGAAAAAAACCGTTACTCCCCCCGACATCCAGCGTATGATTGTCGGTAGATCTTGCCAAAACAGGAGTGCGACACCGGCCAGAATGATTACGATCGAAAGGGCTAACCCTTGCTTGCTATGGCGAGATACGGGCATCGAGTATTCAAAGACTGTCATCACGATCAATCAGTTCTCCCGCGATCTATAATCATTCAATTTACCTACAAAGCCAGTGTTATTACTTTCACTCCAACCTACAGCCCCGCAAAATTTCTTGCGCGTTTAGATTAAAGGTTACTCTGGCCTGCAAACCGATCCGAAAACACTGTTTAAATAATCATGATTAAAAAAATCAGAAACTGATTGTACATGCTAACGCTGACGCGGAGACGCCGGGCAAGCTGTTAAACCGCCCAGCGCAGGCGCGCTTGCAGCGTAACATCAAGAGCGCATCTCAAATCAACGTCCCTTCCCCATCCGCTATGATGTGGAAAGATCAAGCCCGATATAGATCCGCGCATCGCCGCGCTTTACCAAAGCAAGGGTCGCATTTCCGCGCGCCGCGTTCAGGGCCGAAGCCACATCTTCGGGCGTCGAAACCGGCCTGTTTTCGATTTCGAGAATAACATCATCAACTTGCAAGCCGCCTCTGCGGGCAATACCGGACGGATCAAGCGAGGTAATCGCCACCCCTTCCAGAGACGGGCGCAGCCCCGCACCAAGACGTCCCTCCGACACCAAGGGTTCAGCGCGGGTCGGAATAAACCGCGCCTCCTGCTGAGTCTCCAGTAACCCGACGGTCACAAAGACCGTTTGTTGCACGCCATCCCGAAGGATAATCGCAGGAACCGATGTCAGCGGCGTTGTCTGGCCGACAATGCGCGGCAAATCGCGGCTGCGTTTCACCCGCTCGCCGTTAAACGACAAGATCACATCGCCCGAGCGCAATGTGGTCGCAGCGGGCGCATCCTGCGATACGCTCGCGATCAACGCGCCGCTTTTTCCTCCCAAGCCCAGCGCCGCAGCAAGCGAGTCTGTAATCGGCTGAATGCGAACCCCGAGCCAACCCCGATCAACGCGGCCATCATCGCGCAGGTCCGCGACAACTCGCGAGACAACATTAGACGGAACCGCAAAGCCAAGCCCGACCGAGCCGCCCGTCGGCGAAAAGATAGCCGTATTCACTCCGATCACTTCACCGCGCAGGTTAAAGAGCGGCCCGCCGGAACTGCCCCGGTTTATCGCCGCATCGGTTTGCAGAAAATCAACATAAGGCCCACCCGATCCAATCGAGCGGCCCTTGCCCGAAACGATTCCCGTCGTCACGGTTCCGCCAAACCCATAAGGATTGCCAACGGCCATCACGTCTTCGCCAACCCGCACAGCGTCAGAATTGCCGAACCGCACTGAAGGCAACCCCGCCGAGCCGTCAATCTTCAACAGCGCAACATCCGTGCGTTCATCCGTTCCGATGATCGTCGCGGTAAATTCGCGCTCGTCCGCGAGCTTCACTTTCACGCTATCGGTATTTTCGACAACATGATTGTTGGTGATCACATATCCGCTGCCATCAATAATAAATCCCGAGCCCAGAGCTTCCGAAGGGTCACTGCGCCCGGAAAACCCGTTCCCGCCGCCGAATCTTTCGAAAAATTTCTCCAGCGGATGTCCCTCGGGCAAGCCCCGGACACCCGTAAACTCGGGCGTTTTTTGAGTCGTAAAAATGTTGACGACTGCGGGAGTTACCTGCTCTGCGAGTGCGGCGTAATCGGCTTGGTGTGCCGCCGCAGGCAGCGTTGCAAAAGCACCAAATGTCGCTGATGCCGCGATTGTGGCTAAACGATTCATCAAAATTAAACTCCATATTAGGATATGTCGTCACCTCTGACCTGTTCAAAATACGAGAGTTTTACTGGCATTCAAGTGTCCGGCATCCATACCGGCGATCATGTCGGTTCAACCCTTCGCGAGCGAGCTGCGTTGACACCGCGCACTGCTTGGCCCATGTACCGCGCCGTCTACTATCCTCGAAAGGACCGTTCTTTATGGCCGTTGTGATTGTCGAATCGCCAGCAAAAGCGAAGACCATCAACAAGTATTTAGGCAAAGACTTCAAAGTCTTGGCTTCCTACGGCCATGTCCGTGACTTGCCCTCAAAGGATGGTTCGGTCAAACCGGATGAAGACTTCGCCATGACTTGGGAAGTCGACACAAAGTCAAAAAAACAACTCGCTGACATCGCAGCGGCCTGCAAAGGCACGGATAAATTGATCCTCGCGACGGACCCGGACCGCGAAGGCGAAGCGATCTCATGGCATTTACTCGAAGCGCTTTATAAAAGGCGCGCCCTTAAAAAGACGGTCCCTGTAGAGCGCGTTGTTTTCAACGCGATCACTAAGAATGCCGTTACCGAAGCGATGAAACAGCCTCGCGAAGTCGATATGGAGCTGGTGGAGGCCTATCTTGCCCGCCGCGCTCTCGATTATCTCGTGGGCTTTAATCTCTCGCCCGTCCTTTGGCGCAAGCTGCCGGGTTCACGTTCGGCGGGCCGTGTTCAATCCGTGTGCTTGCGGCTGGTCGTCGAGCGCGAAATGGAGATCGACGCTTTTGATCCACGCGAATACTGGTCTGTGCGATCAAACTTCCTGACGCCGGGCAAAGCCGAATTTGAGAGCCGTCTGACTTCTCTCGATGGTAAAAAGCTAGAGCGGTTTGATCTCGCCAACGAAAAAGACGCCGCACACGCGATTGAAATGATCGAAGCGCGTGACTTCACGGTAAAATCGGTCGAGGCGAAACCCGCGACCCGCAATCCCTCACCGCCGTTCATGACATCAACGCTGCAACAAGAGGCAAGCCGCAAGCTCGGCATGGGCGCACAACAAGCGATGCGCGCAGCACAAAAACTCTATGAACAAGGTCTCATCACCTACATGCGAACAGACGGCATCGACATGGCTCCCGAAGCTATCACCGCTGTTCGCGAGGCCATTGGCGAGCGGTATTCAAAAGATTATGTGCCGAGCAAACCGCGCGAATATAAAGTCAAAGCCAAAAACGCTCAGGAAGCGCACGAGGCCATCCGTCCGACCGATTTCACCAAAGCAGCAAATGATCTCAGCATCGATGGCGAAGAGAAAAAACTCTACGATCTGATTTGGAAACGCGCAGTCTCCTCGCAAATGGAAAGCGCCCGTCTGGAACGCACCGTTGCCGAAATCGAGAGCAAAGACGGCAAGGTCGGCCTTCGCGCCACCGGACAGGTGATTAAATTCGATGGCTTCCTGAAGGTCTATGAAGAGGGCAAAGACGAAACCGCTTCCGACGAAGAGGACGGCGCATTACTGCCCGCAATGTCCCAAGGCGACGCGCTCACCAAAGCCGACGGCGCATTGAAAGTCGCTTTCACCAAGGCGATGAAATCGGGCGACAACGATACTGTTGTGGAGAAAGACGGCGACTCCGCCGCAGCGGTTCTTTCAAAAGACGCCAGCGCGCTCGCCCTGCAACACCACACACAGCCGCCCCCGCGCTATACCGAGGCCAGCCTCGTCAAGCGCATGGAAGAACTCGGCATTGGCCGCCCCTCTACCTATGCGTCGATTGTCACAGTCATTCAGGATCGCGGCTATGTCACCAAAGACAAGAACCGCCTGATCGCAGAGGATAAAGGTCGCCTCGTCACCGCGTTCCTTGAAAATTATTTCAAACGCTACGTCGAATACGATTTTACAGCAGACCTCGAAGAAAAACTCGATACCGTGTCGGCGGGAAAGATGGACTGGAAAGTTCTTCTGAAAGACTTCTGGACTCAGTTTTCGGCAGACATCGGCGAAACCAAAGAACTGCGCGTTTCCGAAGTTCTCGACGTTATCAACGAAAAGCTTGGTGATCACGTCTTCAAAGATCGCGGCGACGGCATGGACCCGAAAACATGCCCGATCTGCGGTAAAGAAATGCGCGAGGGCGGGATGCTCTCGATTAAAACCTCGTCGAAGTTCGGCGCTTTCATCGGGTGTACCAATTACCCCGAATGTCGCTACACCCGCGCCTTTGGTGTCAGCGAAGAAGAAGCCGCTGCCCAAGCCGCAGCAGGTGACGGCAAAGAACTCGGCATTGATCCTGAAACCGGCAAGCCGGTCACGCTCAAATCCGGTCGCTTTGGTCCGTATGTCCAACTCGGCGAGCCGGAAGGCGAAGGCAAAGAAAAAACCAAACCGCCACGCGGCTCGATCCCGAAAGGGGTTGATGTTGATGATGTCGATTTTGACCTTGCGTTAAAACTCATCAACCTGCCCCGCGTCATCGGCACGCACCCCGAAGACGGCGAAGAAATTACCGCAGCCATCGGGCGCTATGGGCCTTTCGTGAAATGCGGAAAGACCTATGCGAATTTGGGCGAATGGCGTGAGGTGTTTGAGGTCGGCATGAACCGCGCCGTCGAATTGATCGCCGAAAAACGCGCTAATCCGCGTGCAGGCCGAGGCCGCGCCGCTGCCAAACCGCCTCTCAAAGAACTCGGAGAGCATCCGGAGGAAGGCGGACCAATGAACGTCCTCGATGGTCGTTACGGTCCTTACGTCAAATGGGGCAAAGTCAACGCGACCATCCCGAAAACGGTTAAACCCGAAGACGTCACCGCAGAAATGGCAGTTGAACTGATTGCGAAGAAACTCGCGAAATAGCCCCGATAGCAAGCGAGCCGGTTTTCGAGCCAAGATTTGGTTTGAAAACCGGCCCCTAGGAATCCATCCGACACGTTCTGTTCAGGCACAACGTGACAGGGTAGCAGGGATCGTGTAGCCCCTTCGCCATGAACACACGATTGCCCACGCAGGACGACATCCTCCGCCATATTGCAGAGAATCCTGACAAGACAACAAAGCGCGACATCGCAAAAGCCTTTAAAGTCAAAGGCGCTGCGCGGGTCGTGCTAAAAGACATGATTGCCGAGATGCGGCGCGAGGGCTTGATCGAGCGCGGAGCACGCAAAAGCTTCCGGCCCAGCGGCGCGCATATGCCGCCCGTGGCGGTTATCGAAATCTCGCACATCAATGAGGATGGCGAACCCGTGGCGCGCCCGCAATCGTGGGAATTTGAAGCAGACGAGCCAAAGATTATCCTCGCCCCGCAGCGCAAAGGCGATACCAGCGTCGGGATCGGAGATCGGGTTCTGGCAAAGCTGCAAGCCTTGCCCAAAGGGGACACTTACGACTACGAAGCCCGCGTTATCAAGAAACTGGGCGCAACAAAGCGCGTCCTCGGAGTGTATCGCCAAGGCTCTGAAGGCGGGCGGGTTGTGCCGGTCGACAAAAAGGCGGACAAAGAATTTCGCGTTGATAATGCCAACCGCCACGGCGCGGAAGACGGCGAACTTGTTGAGATAGAAACACTGCGCGGCCCGCGTCACGGCCTGCAACCGGCGAAAGTCGTTGAGCGGCTTGGCGATATCGGTGCGCCCCGTTCCATTTCCCTCATCGCGATTCACGAGCATGGTATTCCCGTGGAATTCTCTGAGAAGACTCTGGAAGACGCTGAGCAGGCCCGCGAAGTCACGACACTCAAAGGCCGCGACGACCTGCGCGACCTGCCGTTGATCACCATCGACCCCGAAGACGCCCGCGACCATGACGATGCCATCTTCGCCGAAGCGGACCCCGACCCGACCAATGAGGGCGGTCATATCCTCTGGATCGCGATTGCAGATGTAGCCCATTACGTGCGCCCCGGCTCGCCCCTCGACCGTGAGGCCCGCAAGCGCGGCAACTCATGCTATTTCCCTGACCGCGTAGTCCCGATGCTGCCGGACAAGCTCTCGGGTGATCTTTGTTCGCTCCACGAGGGCGTAGAGCGCCCCTGTCTCGGCGTCCGCATCATTCTGGCGGAGGACGGCACGAAAAAGAGCCACAGCTTTTTCCGCGCCATGATGCGCTCGGCGGCCAGCCTCAGCTATGAGACAGCGCAGGCAATTGCTTTTGGGCAATCGTCCCCGGCGAAGACCGAGGACCCCGATGTGCCGGACGCGATGAAAGCAAACATCATCGACCCGCTGTTCAGATGCTACGACTCCCTCGTCAAAGCCCGAGAGCGCCGCCAGCCCCTCGACCTCGATCTACCGGAACGCCGCATCGTGATGAGCAAAGAGGGCAAAGTCACCTCCGTCCGGTTCCGCGAGCGCTTCGACGCGCATAAGCTGGTCGAGGAATGTATGGTTCTCGCCAATGTCTGCGCTGCCGAGACGCTGGAACTCAAACGCTCAGAGTTGGTCTACCGCGTTCACGAACCCCCTGTAGAAGAACGCATCGAGAGCCTGCGCGAGACGTTAGAGACAATCGGCATCCCGCTCGCCAAAGGCCAGCGTATGACGCCGGGCCATCTCAACACCGCCCTACGTGCGGCACAGAAAACCGAGTCTTCGGAAACTGTCAGCATGTCGGTGCTGCGCTCGCAAACCCAAGCCTATTACGGTCCCGATAATCTGGGCCATTTCGGGCTGAACCTCGCCCGCTATGCGCATTTTACCTCACCGATCCGTCGCTATGCTGATCTGCTGGTTCACCGTGCGCTGATCTCTGCGCTGGGCTTGGGTGAAGACCCCAAAAAAGACGGGTTGAGCATGGAGGACATCTCCGACATGCGCGACACCGCCACCCATATCTCGCAGACCGAGCGCCGCGCGATGTTGGCCGAGCGGGACTCCTCCGACCGGTATCTCGCCGCCTTTATGGAGAACCGCATTGGCGCAGAATTCGACGGCATCGTCTCCGGCGTGGCGCGCTTTGGGCTGTTCATCAAGCTGAACGAGACCGGCGCGGACGGCCTCGTCCCTGTCTCGACCATCGGCAATGAATACTACACCTATGACGACGACTCCCGCACCTTGCGCGGCGAGCGCAGCGGGACTCTGTTCCGCATGGGAATGCCTGTCCTTGTGCGACTCGAAGAAGCCGCACCGCTGACGGGCGGTTTACGCTTTGAGCTGATCGAGGGCGGCGAGCAAGGCAAAGCAACCCGCAAAGGCAAAAACACCAAACGCCGCCCCTCTATCCCCAAAGGAAGACGCGCAGGCAAAGGCCGCAAAGGGGGCAAGGGACGGCGGTAACTCCGCCCTGCCCCGAATTAGCGTCATCCCCAGCAAAACCAACGCCACCTTTCGCGTCATCCCCGGCAAAGACCGGGGATCTCGAGCAGTTGAGACCAATAATCGAATATCAGACCATACTCACCATACGCATAAAGCGCCGTTCCGAGGGGTGGCGTATCGCGCCGCCCCGTGGAGTCACGCGGCGCTAGGCTTGCGTTGAACGGCGCGTGGTCGTGCTACGCACGCCCGTCTAAACCGATAAGCCATTGCGCTACCAACCACCAAACCATCGCCCTGTAGTCCAACTCCGGCCAGTCTGGACCTGCGAGCCAATCGAAAACCTGTCTTCAAAATCGTCATGGTCCGCGACGACGCCTGTTTACAAGAAAGAATTATATCAACCGTCTGCTCTTCGGCGATTGACGGAAAGACATAGACACATCCCGGAACCTCAGTGGGCAAGCCTCGCTCGTTCAAGAAGCATCCGAAGTAAGCGCTTATCCCGGTGCGTTACGTTTGCTGCGTATCCACGTCACAGCCGTCGAGCGAAAAACTACGACCACGTTTCTGCGATGCAACCACACCGGAACCTGGCCTCAGAATCTGGAAATAAAATTTTAAATTAAGCAGTAATATTCTGTTAATAAATCAGTAAATTACAATTTATTTATTTTAATTAACTCCTTAAATATCAATTATATTAAATAATATTGATTATACATTAAATAAAATTAATAAATTTAACCATAAAAACGAACCATAATGATAAAAATTCATGGAATTACCATGGAAAGTTAATTAAAAAACTTCGATCGCAACTTTGCAGCGCAGCAAGTTATCAAATAATTACAAATTTAATGAGAGCATGCCGCCACAGCACCACGCTAATATTGTGACCTATAAATTTGTAAGGACCTTTAAGCATGAAAACCCGCTTGCAAAACCTTATATCCCGTCTGCGCCGTGACGTTCATGGCGGTGTCGCTATAATGGCAGGGCTGGCCATCCCTATGATCTTTCTCGGGCTTGGTGGAGCGGTAGATTACACAAGAGCGACTGCTGACAATCAGAAAGCTCAACGTATTTTAGACTCCGTCGTTCTTTCTTTGACTAAATTAGATCCTGATGAAGTTGATTTGCAGGAACAAGGCAGAAAATTATTTGCTTCTTCGATCAGAAACAGCGGCCTTAGAGCGACAAGTCAGAACGTCGAATTCAATATTACACGGATGCGCGTTGAAGGTTCAGCTTCACTGACACACCAAACGACGTTTCTCGGGTTGATCGGCGTCAGTACAATGAATGGCTCCGTATTCGCTGCGGCAGTTCCTCCGGAAGACAGAGTGGTCGAAATTGCATTGGCCCTCGATGTCAGCGGGTCAATGAGCCAAGATCTCAATGGCGGCGATAGTGGTCCTCGAAAAATAGATCTTATGATTTCTGCGGCGAACACCATGTTCGACACGCTCGACGAAACGCTCGGGCTTGGAACAAGGCTTTCAGCCTCTGTCGTTCCTTATTCCAGCGCAGTGAATCTTACCGATTTTCCAAACGCTCTGGAAGATTCATCATTAGGAAGAGGAGAAGCAAAACCAACTGACGAAGACCTTTGGGCCACCGAACGTTTGGTCGCATCAAACGGTAACGGCTATATTTTAAATACGAAATCCCCTTCGGTACGGAGGTTTCCTTTCCACGTGGAAAGTGAGCTAAGATTTGCAAGCCCAAGTTCCCGCCTTGCTCCTTTAAATGATAACATTGATGCGGTGAGGTCGAAGATTAATGCGCTCACCCCGGGCGGGTTTACCGCCGGGCATATTGGCATGGCATGGGGGCTTTACACGCTCGCACCGGAATGGGCGAATTTTTGGCCGACAAGACCCGCTAATTACGGTCGTTCTGACAAAATCATTGTGCTACTGAGTGATGGCCAATTCAACGCCACGTATAATATCGGCGACAGTCTCGATTCATTTGATAATGAGAATTTCAGTCTACCGCCAATAGACCGATTTGTAAGTCAAACTGATAACCAGTTAGAATCAGACTCGTACTTCCAAGAAATTTGCGAATTAGCTCGCGACAACGACATCAAAATTTTCGCTGTCGCACTCGCCCTTGACGCTGCATCTCAACAAAGGCTGATGAATTGTGTCGGAGCAACTGGATTTCTTTTCTTGGCTGAGACAGCAGGTGAACTAACGGATGCCTTCAAAACCATCGCACGCAGCCTTGGTGAACGCAGGTTGGCGGGCTAAGGAACCCCTTATCGCGGAAACCGGCGACCGATATCGTCGATGAGTTTCCGCGATTATCACACAGGCGAAATCCCTGCGGTGGCTTCTTCGAGCCATTCGCGGGTTTCGTCATCCAACATTGGATAAAGTGCCTCATAGACGCGCGAATGATAGGCATTCAGCCAAGCGATATGCTCGGGACCAAGCAACGATGGTTCGACCAAGCGCAGATCTATCGGCGCGAGTGTAATGGTCTCAAATCCCAGCATCTCCCGATCACCGCCATCAGGCACGGTCGGCTCATCGACGATGACGAGATTTTCGATGCGGATACCAAAAGCACCCTCTTTGTAATATCCCGGCTCATTCGACAGGATCATCCCCGGCTCGAGGGCGACCGTGCTGCGTTTCGAGATACCACATGGCCCCTCATGCACACCCAGGTAAGAGCCGACCCCATGCCCGGTCCCATGATCGAAATCCATGCCCGCACGCCACAACGCCATCCGCGCCATAACATCAAGCTGTACCCCGGTTGTGCCTTTGGGAAAACGCGCCAAGGTCACGTCGATCATACCGCGCAGCACCAGCGTAAACGCCTTGCGATGCTCCGCCGTCGGTTCACCAACAGCAATCGTTCTGGTGATGTCTGTTGTTCCATCACGATACTGGCCACCGGAATCGACCAGATAGAGCGAATTGCCAGAGATTTTTAGATCGCTTTCACGGTTGACGCGGTAATGCGGCAAGGCTCCATGCTCGCCAAAGCCGGAGATCGTATCGAAGCTGATGTCTTCCAGCTTTCCTGTTTCCTCGCGAAATTTTTCGAGCTTTTCTGCAGCAGAAATTTCCGTCAACTCGCCAGCGCCAACTGCGCCATCAAACCAGCACAGAAAACGTGCCATTGCCGCGCCATCGCGCAAGTGAGCCTTTCGCGTGCCTTCTTTTTCGGTCCGGTTTTTTCGCGCTTTCGGCAAGATGCATGGGTCACTCGCCCATATAACGCTCGCTTCGCCTTCGATCAGTAAGGAGGAGACAGCACAAGGCGCGGTCATCACCTCGACTCCGATGCGCTTGCCGGAAAAGCCCTTCAATGCGTCTATAAAATCCGAGGGCGGCACAATGCGGATATCACTGCCCAAATGCTGCTGCATGGGGGCTTCTATTTTTTCCTGCTCGAAAAAAAGATCGACAGTGCCGTTCCGGTGAAGAATGGCAAACCCGAGCGCAACCGGCGTATGCGAGAGATCTCCGCCCCGAATATTCAAAAGCCAATTGATCGAGTCAGGCAGAGTCAGAACAAACGCATCCAGGTTTTCTGCATCAAGTTTCTTGGCCGCATCACTGCGCTTTTCTTCAGACGAGACCCCGGCAAAAGATTTTGGGTGAACCGACGCAACCCCCATTGGCGGCGAGGGTTGATCGGGCCAAACCGCATCAATCGGATTCTCGTGCAAAGCGCGCAGCGTTGCTCCGGCTTCAAAGCGCCGCTTTTGTGCCTCGGTCAAAAGCCATTGATCAAAGCCGACAATGCCATCACCCGCACATTCCGCGAGCCAATCTTCCGGTTTTTGATCTTCGATCTGAACGGGTGTGAAGGCGTTCAGGTCAAGCTGTTCCTGCGCCTGCAGCGTATAACGCCCGTCAATAAAGACTGCCGCTTTGTCCCGCATGACAATGCAAAGACCCGCAGAGCCGGTAAATCCGGTCAACCAGCGCAAGCGTTCATCACGCGCAGGAACATATTCGCCCTGATGCGCATCGGAACGCGGCACTATAAATCCATCAAGCCCGAGACGATCCAATTCGGACCGCAGGGCCGCTAACCGCTCCGCACCGAGATCGTGCGAGGGAGTTTCAAATGACTGGTACATACGCTTTCATGGCACGGGTTTTCGCCCTGCGCCAGCCTCTCATGAAGGGTGCTATCGCATGGCTCTAACCAATCAATCTGACACACCACTGGAAATTACCCAGCTTCCCCGCTATTTGGGTGTTGAAGATTGATGCTCCCGATTGGAGCACACGGGGATTATGAAAAAATGAGCGACAATCCGGTAGGCACTGAAGCCTTCAATATGAGTATGCGCAAGTTCCTGAAACAGGTCGGTGTGACCTCACAGCAGGAAATTGAAAACGCGATTCGCAAAGCGCATGATGCAGGGCAACTGCAAGGCAAAGACGCTGTTTCAGCCAAAGTAACGCTTACGATTGAAGGGCTGGACATCAACCATACGGTTGATGGCGCGATAAGGTTGTCCGAATGAGTGACGCCTTAAAAGACGCCGTTTTATCTGCATTATCTCAAGTTTCCGACCCCGCTAAAGGGAAAGATATTGTCTCCGCCGGCATGGTGCAGGGCCTTGTCGTGAAGGGCGGCGCTGTTGGTTTTGCCCTTGAGGTTGACCCGCAACGCGGCGCAGCGCTGGAACCTCTGCGAAAAGCCGCTGAAGAAGCCGCTAAATCAGTCGAAGGCGTCTCTTCTGCGTCTGTTGTCTTGACCGCACACTCTACTGAACCGGGTAGCGCGCCGCCACCGCCACCGGCAAACTCGCCATTTGATAAGCCTGTTGGCGGAAAAGGCCCGCCTCCGAGCCTTGGAATGGCAAAATCCGGCGACAAACCAATCCCAACCTCTAAAGACACCGGCCCTATCGAAGGGATTGACCGCATTATCGCGGTTGGTTCCGGCAAGGGCGGAGTCGGAAAATCAACAGTCGCATCGAATCTTGCATTAGCACTAGCCGCGCAGGGGCTTAAAATCGGCCTCCTCGACGCGGATGTTTATGGACCGTCGCAGCCTCGGATGCTTGGCGTCTCGGGGCGGCCATCGACACCGGATGGGCAGACGATTTTACCCCTGCGCAACTATGGCGTAACGGTAATGTCTATGGGTTTTATGCTGGAAGAGGACCAATCGGTCGTCTGGCGCGGCCCCATGCTCATGAGCGCTTTGCAGCAAATGTTGCGGCAAGTTCAATGGGGTAAGCTCGATATTTTGATTGTTGATCTACCCCCCGGTACGGGCGACGTACAATTAACGCTGAGCCAAAAGACCGACGTACATGGTGCGGTCATCGTCTCGACACCGCAGGATATTGCGCTGCTCGATGCCAAAAAAGCCTTGGATATGTTCAGCAAAATGGACGTGCCAATCTTGGGCATGATCGAGAATATGAGCACATATGTTTGCCCGAACTGCGATCATGAGGCTCATATCTTCGGACATGGCGGCGCACGGGCAGAAGCGGAACGGCTTGACCTGCCGTTCCTTGGCGAGATTCCGCTCGATATCGACATTCGTACATCGTCAGATGGCGGCGCGCCGATTGTCGTCTCGAAACCCCAAAGCCCGCAAGCAAAGCGGTTCAAAGAAATCGCGGCACAACTGGCCCCTAAAGGAGACGCCTCTTGACTTTCGGGGGCGGACACTCTGACCTGAGCCAATGACAATCGCTTACGATCCAACAATGCCCGGCGACGGGGAGGCTCCGACCTTCCCGCCGTTACTGCGCGGTATCGAGGTAAAGGCGGGTATGGACCCCTTTGCCAAGGCAATCTCGGATGCCGGACGCGGGGTTGCAGAGGTCGGGGATCTCTACTGGTCGCCGGATAAAACAATCATGCAAGCCGCCATTGTCTTCGCACCGGAAGAACCCTTGGTCGAAGCACTGCCAATTTTGTTTGCGGTAGCGAATGGCTTGAACGATTGCATTGGCGCTCTGGCCCCGCCCGAAGTCGGCGTACAGCATGTTTGGCCCGACGGGATCAAGGTCAATGGCGCGTGGTGCGGCGCGCTGCGTGTAGATGCCTCGACACGGGATGCGGCGGCGATACCGGAGTGGCTCGTTGTCGGCATTTCGCTCGCGATGCGCTGGGATGAAAACGGCCCCAATCCCGGCGAAGCCCCGGACCTGACCGCCCTCAGCGAAGAAGGCTGCGGCCATCTCAGTGCGGTGCGCTTGCTGGAAAGCTGGGCGCGGCATACGCTGACTTGGGTGAACACGTGGGAAGAAGGCGAACTGCGCGCGATCACCGATGGCTGGTTAAGCCGGGCGGATGGGCGCGGCGAGACAGTAGCCTTCGAGCATGATGGCACGACGCAGCGCGGAGAGTTTCTAGGCTTGGATGAAGGCGGCGGCATGATCCTGAAGACCGAAAGCGGCAGCAGCGCCCTGCCCTTGCTGCCCATTTTGGACGCGCCGCGCGTCTGGCCGCCACAAGTTATTGGGTAAGGTGATATCATGAAGCTGGCCCGCACAATCCGATTTGACGAAAGCGATGAGAATGTCTTTCGCCGCTCTGCTGATGCGGGGGAATGGGCGATCTCCGGCGCGTTTGCGTTTTCGGATTTCGTGCAAGACGACCTGAAAGGCAAACCGAGACAAGAGTTCCGTAATGGCTGGCTCTCCCTCGAAGGCTTCGGGCGTGCGACGTTTGTGGCAACGGCGGAGATTGACCAAAGCGAAGTTGATGCTCTGGTGATGAAACTCGCCGCGCATTTCATGCAGGAATACGGCGCGCCGTCGATTGAGGATGCTCTGCCGGTCGCCGAAAACGAAGTGCAGCACATGCTGGACCTCTGCGAAGAACACCGCGCCAATACGCTGTTGGTGGTCGAGCGCGAGTTGACCGAAGCCGGTGTGCGCGAAGCCTTTCGCGTGATCGAAGTCGCCGACGCCGGTGTCGTCGATGTCCTCGGCCCGATGGCCGACCACGCGATTGAGATGAGTCAGGTTCCAAATTTGAAGGATTGATTTTCGCGGAGCCGGTCATTGGCTTTTCGTGTCGTTCCCGCGCAAGCGGGAATCTTTTCTGATTTCAAACAGATGCTCGCTTTCGCGGAGCGAAAGAAAAAATGGGAGCCGCGCCAGCGGCGACACGCGCCTGCCCAACGCAAGCGAAAGCGCCGCGTAGCCCACGGCGGGCGCGTAAACGCACCCCCCTCGGTCAGGCGCTTTGTTCTTAAGGTCAAAAAAGACTGCTCAAGCTCTCGGTATTTGCTGCGCAAAAACCTGCCGCGATAGGACTTCGCTAAAAGTCCACGTCAGCCGCGTTTGCTGCGCAAACGCTTTTAAAAAGGAACCTCGTCATCCAGCCCACCGGCTTTCTCAGCCTTGGTGACATAGCTCGCAACGACCTTTTTCGTACCGGCTTTCTCGAAAGCCACTGAAAGCTTATCATCGTCAATCTGCTCGACTGCGCCGTAGCCGAATTTCTGGTGGAACACGCGGTCGCCGATATCGAAATCGGGGATAGCTTTGGCGTCGATGATTACAGGATCACGGCGCGCGGTTTTGGCGGCGTTGGCTTGCATCCGTTTCCAGCCCGGCGAGTTATAGACATTCGCCTCGCCCGCCCGCTTTTCGATGTTCGAGGAATAGCCCCCGCCGACATCGGCCATGCCGCCATTGCCGTAATTGGACGCACCGCCATAAGCGCCGCCGTATAATCCGGGCGGGGTCATTACCTCGACATGGGCCTCGGGCAGTTCATCGACAAAACGCGAGGGCATCGAGCTTTGCCATTGATTATAGATACGCCGGTTCGCGGCAAACGTAATCGTACAGAGCGCCCGCGCGCGGGTGATGCCGACATAGGCAAGGCGGCGTTCTTCTTCCAAGCCTTTCTTCCCGCTCTCATCCATCGAGCGTTGCGAGGGGAACAACCCGTCTTCCCATCCCGGCAGGAACACGGCATCAAACTCCAAGCCTTTCGCGGCATGGAGCGTCATAATCGAAATGCATTCCGCGCCCTTTTCCTGCGCGTTATCCATCACCAATGAGACGTGCTCCAAAAACCCGCCAAGATTTTCAAACTCGGAGATCGACCGCACAAGTTCTTTAAGGTTTTCAAGACGCCCCGGCGCATCCGCCGATTTGTCATTCTTCCACATCTCGGTGTAACCGCTCTCGTCCAGAATGGTTTCCACCAACTCATGATGCGCGAGGTCGGAATCTTGATCGGACAGGATTGCGCGCCAGCGTTCAAAATTCTCGACCAACCCGCGCAAGGAATTTCGCGCCCGTGCCGACAAGCCTTCGCCTTCGGACAGCATCGCCGCTGCACGAGGCAATGAAATATTCGCCGCCCGCGCCGCATCGTTGATGGTGGCAACAGCTTTATCACCAAGACCCCGACGCGGCGTGTTGACGATCCGCTCGAAGGCAAGCCCGTCATCGGGCTGAACAACGCAGCGGATATAGGCGATGGCATCGCGGATTTCTTGGCGCTCATAAAACCGAGGCCCGCCAATCACACGATACGGCATCCCGATGGAAAGGAATCGATCCTCAAAGCTGCGCATTTGATGCGAGGCGCGCACCAGCACCGCCATTTGATCGAGACTGAGCGGGTTCAGATCGCGTGTACCCCGTTGCAGGCTTTCGGCCTCTTCGCCAATCCAGCGCGCCTCTTCATCGCCGTCCCAGACACCCATGAGACGGACTTTCTCGCCCTCTTCGGTATCCGTCCAGAGCGTCTTACCGAGACGATCTTCGTTGCCTTTGATCACACCGGAGGCGGCGGCAAGGATATGCGGGGTTGAGCGATAGTTTTGCTCCAGCCGCACCACCGTTGCGCCGGGGAAATCCTTCTCAAATTTGAGAATGTTGCCGACCTCAGCCCCGCGCCAACCATAGATCGACTGGTCGTCATCGCCAACGCAGCAGATGTTTTTATGCCCCTGCGCAAGCAACCGCAGCCAGAGGTATTGCGCGACATTGGTATCCTGATACTCGTCTACAAGGATATACCGGAAATACCGTTGATACTGCGCAAGGATGTCTTCGTGCTTTTGCAGGATCGTGAGAGTGTGCAGCAGCAAATCTCCGAAATCCGCCGCATTGAGCGTGACCAACCGCGCCTGATATTCGCGGTAAAGCGCGCCGCCCTGCCCGGTGGCATATTGCGCGGCTTCGATCTCAGGCACTTTATCCGGCGTCCAGCCCCGGTTCTTCCAGCTGTCGATAAACCCTGCCAGCATCCGCGCAGGCCAGCGCTTTTCGTCGATATTCTCGGCTCTGATAAGCTGTTTCAGCAGACGGATTTGATCGTCGGTATCAAGGATCGTGAAATTCGATTGCAGGCCGACGAGTTCCGCATGACGGCGCAGCATCTTAGCGCTAACCGAGTGGAACGTTCCAAGCCACGGCATCCCCTCGACCGCGTAACCGATCAACGAGCCAATCCGCTCACGCATCTCCCGCGCGGCTTTGTTAGTGAAGGTCACGCAAAGCAACTCGTTCGGGCGCGCCTTGCGGGTGTTCAGCAAATGCGCGGTGCGGGTCGTCAGCACACGGGTTTTGCCTGTACCCGCCCCTGCAAGCACAAGCACAGGACCATCCAGCGCCTCGGTCGCTTCGCGTTGCGCCGGATTCAGCGCATCAAGATAAGGCGTTGCGGCCTGCGGCGGCACGGCGGCGGCACGCTGGCTTAGGGGGATATCGCCGGACGGTGCGGCGAAACTCTCATCGGCAAAGGGATCAGACATAGCATTGTTCTAACGCCCGCACGGATCAGTGAAAACCCCGAAGTTCACAAATTGTTCAAAATTTCATAACTTGGCCCATGACGGAGGCGTGCTTGCACTATTCGCCGGATTAAGACTACGCTCGAAGCTCACCGTCGGATGTTTCAAACGCACGCGCCAGACATGATATCGGGGCCGCGATCATAAGGTACGCTGTGACAAGCACTGCAAAAACTCTTGATGTGTCGGTCTGGCGATCCAATGACACCGGCGGAGCGTTTCAAGCTTTTGCCGTGCCTATTCAAGAAAGCCAGACGATCCTTGATGTCGTCGCGTGGATTCAACAAAACGAAGACCCCACGCTCGCGTATCGCTTTGCCTGCCGTGTCGGGATGTGCGGCTCTTGTGCGATGATGGTCAATGGAAAGCCGCGCTGGACCTGCCGAACCCATGTTCAAAAAGTCATCAGCGGCAATAAGATAGAGATTGCGCCGCTGCGCAACTTACCCGTCATCAAAGACCTCGCAACCGACATGGACCCGTTCTTTGACAAATGGGTCAAGGCGGAAGGGGTATTTCATCCCTCAAAAACCCGCGATGATGCGATTGAGCAGATCGACCCGACCAGCCATGAACGCACGGAAGCGGATATCGGCATTGAGTGCATCAATTGCTCGATTTGTTATGCGGCGTGCGATGCGGTTTCGACAACAGAAGATTATCTTGGACCGGCAGCGCTGAACCGCGCTTGGACGCTGTTTAATGACGCCAAAGACAGCGGGAAACAGACCATCCTTGATGCGGTCTCCGCCAATGGGGGCTGTCATTCCTGTCACAGCATGGGCAGTTGCGCCGAGGCTTGCCCGAACGAGTTGAACCCGATGGCCTCTATTGCCGGTTTGAAACGCGAGACGGCGAAGGCGTTTTTCGCCCGGAGAAAGTCATGACTGACCTCTGGCTTTATATGGCGCAACGGATAAGCGCGCTTGTTATGGCGCCGCTTGTGCTGGGCCATATAGCGGTGATGATCTACGCGATCCAAGGCGGGTTATCCGCAGGAGAAATCCTTGGCCGCACGCAGGGCAGTTTCGGCTGGGCGCTGTTCTATGGCACATTCGTTGTCGCGGTTTCGATCCATGCTGCGATTGGGCTGCGGACCATAGCCTTTGAGGTGCTCGGCCTAAAGGGTAGCGCACTCACTGTGTTTGCGTGGGTTGTCTTTTTGGTGCTGTTCGTGATGGGCGCGCAGGCGGTTTATGCGGTGACGGCGACATGATCCGCCCGCATCGCTCTCACCCGCTGTGGTTTGCGTTTATCCTGCACCGGATTTCAGGCGTGGCGCTGGCTTTGTTTTTGCCGGTTCATTTTTGGGTGTTGTCGCTCGCTCTGACATCACCGGAACGCCTCGACGGATTTTTGCACTGGACGGACATAACCGCCGTTAAGATTGCCGAGTTCGCTTTGGTATTTTTGCTCGCCGTGCATCTGTGCGGCGGATTGCGCCTGATGGCGTTGGAATGGTTGCCGTGGTCGCCAAGGCAAAAGACATTGGCGGCAGGCGCAGTTGGGGTGTCAGTACTGATCTCCGGCACGTTCTTTTTACAGGCGATATGATCATGAAAATCGAGCGCCATGACACGGATATTCTGATCCTCGGCACAGGGGGTGCGGGTCTTTTTGCCGCGCTTCATGCACAGCAAAGCGCACCCGATGCCAAGATCACGATTGCGGTGAAGGGCTTGCTCGGCAAATGCGGCTGCACGCGCATGGTGCAAGGCGGGTATAACGTTGCGCTCGGCACAGGGGATACTGTCGAGCGGCACTTCATGGATACGATCAAGGGCGGCAAATGGTTGCCCGATCAGGACATGGCATGGAAGCTGTGCGAGCAAGCCGTGGTGCGGGTGCGCGAGCTTGAAAACGAGGTCGGATGTTTCTTTGACCGCAATGCCGATGGGTCTTTGCATCACAAAGCCTTTGCCGGTCAAACCGCAGACCGCACCGTCCATAAGGGCGACCTGACGGGTATCGAGATTATCAATCGCCTTATGGAACAAGTGCTGTCGCGCCCTGTCGAACGTTTGCAGGAACACCGCGCGATTGGTTTGATCCCGACAAAAGATGGTGCGGCTCTGTCCGGGGTTTTGTTCATCGACATGCGCACGGGCGAGTTCCGGTTTGTGCGGGCTAAGGCGGTGTTGATGGCAACGGGCGGCGGCCCGACCATGTACAAATACCACACGCCCTCCGGTGATAAGACAATGGACGGCCTCGCGATGGCGCTGCGCGCGGGGTTGCCTCTGCGTGATATGGAGATGGTACAGTTTCATCCCACCGGCTTGCTAGCAGGCGATCATACCAAGATGACCGGAACGGTTCTTGAGGAGGGCTTGCGCGGTGCGGGCGGGCAACTTCTCAACGGTGCAGATAACCGCTTCATGTTCGACTATGATGCCAAAGGCGAGCGCGCCACCCGTGATGTCGTCAGCCGGGGTATCTTTGCCGAGATGCGCAAGAACAACGCCTCCCCTAATGGCGGGGTCTATATCTCTATGGCGCATCTTGGTCCCGAGAATGTCGCCAAGAAGTTCAAGGGCATGGTCAAGCGCTGTGCCGATAGCGGGTTCGATCTTGCGGGCGGTAAAGTCGAAGTCGTGCCCACCGCACATTACTTTATGGGCGGTGTGGTCGTCGATGCGGATACGCGCACGGCGATGGAGGGGCTATATGTTGCGGGCGAAGACGCAGGGGGCGCGCATGGCTCTAACCGCCTCGGCGGGAATGGTGTTGCGAACTCGACGGTTTATGGCGGGGTGGCCGGTGATGTGATGGGCAAAGACATTGCAGGAGTGGATGCTTTGCGTGATCCCGACGAGGCTGTGCTGGAGGCGGAAATTGCGCGGGCGCTGGTTCCGTTTTCGCAAGCGCCTGCGCATATCCATCCCCTGCGCAAAGAGCTGATGGATGCGATGTGGGAAGATGTGGGCGTGATGCGCACAGCGACGGGGATGCAGCGCGGCCTGAAGCGCGTGCAGGAGATCGGAGCCGACTTGATGGGCCTCGGCGTCGACGGCACGACGCGGGCGTTTAATCTGACTTGGCACGACTGGCTGAATATGCGCAGCCTGTGCGATGTCTCGACGGTGATTACCGAAGCGGCGCTTGCGCGCGAGAACTCACGCGGCGCGCATTTCCGCGAAGACTTCCCCGAAGAAGGCGATCTTGAGACGTCTTACTTTACCGTGGCGAAGCAAGCTGGCGACGGGCTGGACGTGACCCGCGAGGCGGTTCAATTCACCATCGTCAAACCGGGCGAGACAATCTTACCGGACGATGAGCCGGAAACATTGGTGGCGGAGGAATGATACTTCAATTCGAAAGTGAAATTTCGCGAATACCGTCTTCCGAGATATCTAAGGCCATATCGCATTGCTCCAGCTTAATGTCACCAAGCAACGCTCCTTCGATACGTGGCATCAAGGTATGACGCCAAGCTTTCTCATGATCTTGCCTTTCCCATAGAGCACTTGGCTTGATGAATTTTTCGCCCAACTGATCTGGCCTGACCTTAATCCAAACCGATGCGCCCCAATTTTTGCGAAAAGGGATGAAAGTTTGCCAGCTACTCATCGGACAGGCGTTAGAATAAACTTCAGGATTGAAATCATTAAGAACAAATAGGCTGACGCCTCCAATTTTTCGAACATATGGATAGTAATTCGCGTCTTGAGCTTTCCACCTTTCGCTTTTTGCAAGAGAGGGTTCAACACGAATTATTCCGTCGTTCTTAATCGAGGAGAAGCGTTCGCGGCTCGTGCTATGCCATACCCCAATTTTTAGATATTCAAGAGCTTGTTGCAACAGCTCGCTACTGCACATAACGCCTCATAGAATCAATTCGATAAAGCTTATGACTTGTGTCATTTGACGCTTAGATGTTGTGGATACATAGTGATCAATGAAGCACCTTCAACAGTCCATCGCGGAACTCATACCATGATCCCCATAGACCTCATCCAATCCACTGCTGAAACGCTGATGGACAAGGCGGCGATTGAGATTCCTCAGGATTATCTTGATGGACTAAAAGCCGCCGCCAAGGTCGAAGACGGCGATCTGTCTTCTTTTGTCCTGCAAGCGATGCTGGAGAACTATAAGGCCGCCAAAGAAGACCGCCGCGCCATGTGCGGGGATACCGGCACGCCGCGCTGGTATGTGAAGATGGGCAACGAGACGCAGATCGAAGGCGGGCCGATTGCGCTTGAAACCGCTCTGCGGCGCGCGACCGCCAATGCGACCAACGGCGTGCCGCTGCGTCCTAACCGCGTGCATCCTTTGTGGCGGACGGACCATGACAATAATGTCGGCATCGGCGCACCCGAGATCGAATATGGCTATGAGCCGGGCGGCGAGTGGATCGACCTCATCACCGTTCATAAAGGCGGATTGTTCGGCACGGATTATCGTATGTTGTTTCCCTCGGACGGTATTCAAGGGATCAAGCGGTTTTACCTCGATAGCCTCGTCGCCTTCGGCAAGCGTGGCCTCGCCTGTCAGCCTGCGATTATCGGCATCGGGTTGGGCGGCTGTAAAGATACCTGCATGGTCCTAGGCAAGCGCGCGGCCTGTCTGCGCACGGTCGGGAGTAAAAACTCTGATCCGCGCATTGCAGAATTGGAAGACGAATTTAAAGAGCTTGGCAATTCCATCGGCATGGGCGCGATGGGCTTTGTCGGTAAGTCCATGGTGATCGATTGCAATATCGAGGTTGGCTATTGCCATACGGGGGGTATGCAAATGAGCGTCCACGCCTTTTGCCTCTCCTCCCGCCGCGCCGTTGCCCGCGTCTTTCCCGATGGCCGCGTAGAGCACCGCACTGACCCCGATTGGTTCACCGACTATCAACGCCGCGAGACAGTCGATTGGCCTCCATTAGCGGAGGCGGCGGAATGACAAAGCCACGCGAAATCCGCCTCTCTACCACGCCGACACCGGAAGCCCTTGCGGATTTGCGGCTGGGGGATGTCGTTTATCTTGATGGCCTGATGTACACCGCGCGCGAGGGTGTTTACATGCGGGCGCTCGAAGACAAAGCCAATATCCCGATGGAGCTTCCCCGCGATAGCGCAGCGAATTTTCATTGCTCGCCTGCCGCGCGGATTAATCCTGATGGCTCGTTTGAGATGGGCGCGGTGACGGCAACGGCTTCTTTTCGCTTTGAGAAATGGTTGCCCGAATGGATGGACAAATCCGGCGCGAAGCTGATCGTCGGCAAAGGCGGCATGAACTCGAAGACTTATAAAGAGCATTTCGTGCCGCGCGGTGCGATTTATCTCTCTACGGTTGGATATGGCACGGGCGCGTTGCTCGGGCGCGGGGTGGAGAATGTCGAGGCTGTCCACTGGAACGAGGAACTCGGGCTGGCGCAAGCCATGTGGGTCCTGCGCTGCAACAAGATGGGACCGTTCATTGTCGCGTCAGACAATCAAGGAAATTGCCTGTTCGAACGCGAGAATGAGAAAATCGTCGCCAACCTCGCCAAAGCCTATGAGGGCACAAAACCCGCTGTTCTGAAACGTTATGGCGAAACCGACGACCGCTCTGACGAAGTGATCGGATAGGGCAGCGTGACAGTCGAATTCATCGCCTTTCTGATGATTGGCGCAGCGGCGGGCGGGTTTATCAGTGGCCTTGCCGGATTTGGCACGGCTCTGTTTGCGCTCGGCTGGTGGCTACAGGTTATGCCGCCTCAGCAAGCGGTTGCGGTTATTCTCGTGATGTCCGTCGTCAGCAGTTTTCAAGGCGTGATCCATGTGCGCAAATCTATCGAATGGTCCCGGTTATCGCCGTTCTTATTGCCAGGATTGCTCGGGATTCCCATCGGTTTGCAGATATTAGAGCGGATCAATGCGGATCATCTAAAACTCGTTGTGGCGTTGTTCATGCTGGCCTATGGCGGTTTTTTCACGCTGCGCAAAGACCTGCCAAACCTCACGAAACCCACCCCGATCATTGATAAAGTCATCGGGTTCGCCGGTGGCATTCTCGGAGCGATTGCGGGTCTGTCCGGGGCTTTGCCGACCATGTGGCTGTCGATGCGGGATTGGGCGAAAGAGACGACGCGCGCCGTTCTTCAACCCTATAACATTTCGGTCCTCGGGGTATCGGCAATCGCCCTTGCGTTTGATGGCGCTTATGACCGCGAGACTTTAATAATCATCCTCGTGGCCTTGCCAGCGACCATGATCGCGGCGCAGCTCGGGATTGTGACGTTTAACAGATTGAGCGACAATCAATTCCGCCGTTTGCTGATCGCCATGTTACTCTTGTCCGGTATTATTTTACTGGCACGAGAGGCATTCGCGTGACGGATCATGAATTTCTCATCGTCTTTTCCGTCATCACGTTCCTGATTGCAGGCTTGGTGAAAGGAACGATTGGGATAGGGATGCCCACCGCAGCCATTGGCCTGTTGTCGCAAGTCATTGATGCCAAAACAGCGGTCGCGCTAGTTGTCTTTCCGACCTTTATTTCGAATGCATGGCAGATGGTTCGCGCGGGAGATTTACTGCGCGCCCTGAAAGATTATCGTTATTTCGCCGGATCATTGATGGTGGTGCTTTGGTTCACCACATCGCTGACCGCTTCGGTTTCACAGCAAGGGTTGCTGCTGATTATCGGCGGGGTCGTCGTGCTGTTTTCGCTTATCAGCCTGCTGTTCAAGCCGCCGCCTTTGCCGGAAAAATGGGATACGCCGGCGCAATTTATATGCGGCGCAATCGCGGGCATTATTGGCGGGCTGACATCGGTATGGGCCGCGCCTATCGTGATTTATTTGCTCGGTCGCCGCGTTGCCCCGGATGAGTTTATTCGCGCGACGGGTCTGTTGATTACGCTCGGAGCAATCCCGCTTGTGCTCGGGTTCTGGTATCATGGGCTGTTTGATAGCTCGCGCATGGCCTTGTCGATTTCGCTCGTAATCCCTGCTTTGATCGGATTTCAGCTCGGCGAAATGCTGCGCAAGCGTCTGCCGGTTGAACGATTTCAAAGCGCCGTGCTCATTGTCTTTTTGTTGATGGGGTTGAACATTATCCGACGCGCGCTTGCCTGAACTGCACCCTCTTGAACGAAAGATTTTAAGCCATGACGAAAATCGTTATCTGCGAATTTATGGATGAAACAGCGGTTGAGTGGCTGAAAACAAAAACCGACGTGCTGTATGACCCGCAGCTTGTTTTCGACGAACCGCGCTTTTTTGCTGAGATTGCATCGGTGCGGGGATTGATCGTTCGGTCCAGTGCACAGGTCGATCAGAGGTTATTGGATGCGGGACGAAAGCTGGAGGTGATTGGGCGTCTCGGGGTGGGTCTTGAAAAGTTCGACCTTCCCGCTTGCGCCGCGCGCGGTGTCACTGTGGTCAAAGCCGATGGAGCCAATGCGCAATCGGTCGGTGAATATGTCGTAGCCATGACAGCGGCCTTGCTTCGCATTGGCGGCTATCAGGCAACGGGAGCCGTGGCGACAGGGGCTTGGCCCCGAGAGGCGTATATCGGTCGGGAAATGTCCGGCAAGACGCTCGGGGTTATCGGGTTGGGGCAAACGGGACGTAACGCGGCCTCGCGGGCAAAAGCGATGGGAATGAAGGTCGTCGCAAATGATCCTTATATTCCCGCCGATGATCCGGTCTGGTCGCTGGCGGATAGAAGTGACCTCGATACTGTGTTGGCAGCAGCAGACGTGCTGACGCTGCATACACCGCTGACCGAAGAAACCGCCCACATCATCTCAAACAACGCAATCGCGAGAATGAAACCGGGTGCAATGCTGATTAATGCCGCGCGCGGGGGTGTGGCAGATGACCGCGCAGTAGCGGAGGCCCTCCGCTCCGGTCATCTCGGCGGGGCCGCTATTGATGTCTTTGCGGAAGAGCCGCTGACAGAAGATTCAGGCAGGCTTTACAATGGATTGAGCAATGTCATTCTGACGCCTCATATCGCCGGTGTGACAGAAGAATCCAATGAACGTGTCAGCCGAATGACCGCAGAAAATGTGCTCAAAGCGCTCAATCACAAATAAAGCTCTGAGATATTGCGTCTTGAAATGTTGAGTCTATAGTCAAGGGTATAAAGTACGGAGACGAAAGATCTTCGGCGATAATAAGACTCGCAACGAGCTTCACATTAGGGAGAGAAGAATCCATGAAGAAATGGAGCGCTATATTTGCGCCTGCTCTTGTAGCACTGGCGACTACCGCACCTTCATCAGCGTATGCTGCGGAGTGTGAGGAAATTGTACTTGGATCGGCAATCTCACTGACCGGTAAATACGCTACAAACGGCGTTCATGCGAAAAACGGTTATGAGTTCGCGATCAAAAAGATCAAAGAAAACGGCGGCATTAAAGTTGACGGCAAATGCTACAACTTCAATGTCATCTACTATGACGACGAGTCCAAAGGTGACCGTGGCGCAACATTGGCCGAACGCCTGATCTCGCAAGATAAAGTTCAATATATGCTCGGGCCATACTCTTCGGGTCTGACCAAGGCAATCGCGCCGGTCACCGAGCGCTATAAAATTCCGATGGTTGAGGCAGAAGGCGCATCGCGTTCGCTGTTCAACAAAGGATACAAATACCTCTTCGCCGTGCTTTCAACGTCCGAACAATACCTCGCTTCGGCGGTGACGCTCGCCGAAGAAATGGCGAAGAAAGACGGCAAAGAAGCGGGCGACATCAAGGTTGCTATCGCTGTTGAGAACGATCCGTTCTCCCTCGACATCCGTGCAGGTGTTCTGGAAGATGCGGAACGTGTTGGTATGAAAGTCGTCATTGACGAAAAACTGCCGCGCGACCTGTCCGATATGTCGGCAATCCTGACCAAAGTGAAGCTGCTCAAGCCTGATCTGCTTGTTGTTTCCGGCCACTCCAAAGGTGCGGCAACGGCGGTTCGTCAGATTAAAGAACAGAACATCAAAGTTCCAATGATCGCACTGACCCACTGCGAGGCCGCAGATGTGACAGGTAACTTTGGCGATGCTGCGGATGGTATCCTATGCTCGACGCAATGGGCTGAGACGCTCAGCTATTGGGACCCGGTTTTCGGAACCGCTGCGAACTACGAACAAGAGTTCAAAAGCGCGTACCCGGAGTACAAAGAGAAGAAAGTTCCTTACCAAACCGCACAGGCATCCGCTGCTGTGATGGTGTTCATGTCAGCTTTCGAGCGGGCAGGAACCCTGGATAAGGACGCTGTTCGCGAAGCGATCAGCGCGACAGATATGACAACCTTCTACGGTCGTATTAAGTTCTCTGAAGCTGGCAATAACATCGCGAAACCGATGGTACTGCGCCAGATTCAGAACGGCGAATACAACGTGGTTGCTCCGTCGGCATTTGCGTCTCACGGTCTCGACTGGCCGCGTAAGTAACAGCCTGAGCCTTATCGAAACCGGGCATTATACCGTGCCCGGTTTTTCCGTATTTGTCGCGCAACGCAGCGCGCTCGAGAGGTTGTATGGACCAGATCCTCGGCAACATTGATCTCCTGATTCAATTTCCTATCGTCAATTTAAAGATCATTATTGATGGTGTGATGATTGGAGCGCTTTTCGCCCTTGCCGCCTATGGCCTTGCCCTTGTTTGGGGGGTGATGAACGTCAAAAACCTCGCCCAAGGCGATTTCGTCATTGCAGGTGGGTATGTCGCGTGGTGGATGACACAGAAAGGAATACACCCGCTCTTGGGCGTCCCTGCTGCTTTCATCATCATGTGGGGCATCGGATGGATTATCTATAAACTGGTGATCTCTCGTGTGATTGAGCGCGATCTCTTCACATCACTGCTCGCAACATTCGGGCTGGCCATTATGATGGCACAAATCCTCAACCTGATGTTCGGATCGGACACCCAGAGTATTGATCTCGGGTATGAAACGCTGCACTTCGCTGATGGCTTAATCGACATTCCCATCTCAAAGCTAATCGGCGTTTGCATGGCCTTGTCGCTCGCCGCCGGTGTCATCATCTTCATGAAGCGCAGCCGGATGGGACAAGCCATTCGCGCCACCGCACAAGATGCCCGCGCCGCCCGTGTGCTCGGCATCGACACTGAAAAAGTTTACGCTTTCACCTTTTCGCTCAACTCGGCAATTTGCGGAGCCGCCGGCGCGATTATCGTGATGGCATGGGTGATCCAACCCTTCTACGGCATCACCTATTCTATTCGAGCCTTCGTCATTGTGACCGCCGCAGGGTTAGGCAACCTTCCGGGCGTTATCGCGGCGGGCTTAGGGATCGGGGCCGCTGAACAATATGGCAGCCATATCTTTGGCATAGGCTATCAACAGGCGATTGCGGTTCTGCTCTTGCTGTTGGTGTTAGTCGTGCGCCTGCTCATTCAACGGCGTAAGCGCCAAGTCTTACAATAAAGGAGGAGCGCACAATGACCCGTCTTATGCCTGTCATCCATATCGTGCTGCTCGCCCTTGTTATTGCAGCACCCTTTCTATTGCCGGATTACCGCTCGTCCCTGTCGGCACTTTGGATTTTGATTATCGTCGCTCTGACGTGGGATCTGACCGGCGGTCAGATGGGATATAACTCGCTCGGCAATATCTTTTTCTACGGCACAGGAATGTATGTCGCAGCGGTCATCACGATCGGGATGGCCTATAATGTCGGCGAATATACCGATGCTGCGGGCGGCGGAATTTTCGCCTTTACCCCAACACAGTATTTCATGGGCTTCGGGTTCGGCCTGATCGGAGCGGGTCTGTTTTGCGCCGCGTGTGCGTTCATTATCGGCTCAGTCACGTTCAGTCTGCGCGGCCCTTACTTTGCCATCGGGACACTCGGTGTCGCGATTGCCGCTGGTGAGTTGGTTTCAAACTGGGAATGGGTCGGCGGCGGACAAGGCATCTCAATGCCGAACTATCCGGGCGAGCAAGAGCGCCTGTTCACCTATTTCAGCTTCGCGACCGTCGGTGTCGTTCTTTATATCTTTTTGCGCTGGTTATACACGACGCGCTTTGCCGCCGCGATGAACGCCATCCGTGATGATGAGGAAAAAGCCGAGGCAATGGGTATCCATACCCTGCGCTATAAACTGGTCGCATGGGCCATTGCCGCATTTTTTGTCGGCATCGTTGGCGCTATCGAAGCCTTTCAAGCCCTCCACTTTGAGCCATTGGAAACAGCGTATCAAACGATCAACCTCGGTATCTTTATGGTGGTCTGCGTGCTGCTTGGCGGGAAAGGCACGCTTTGGGGGCCGATCATCGGGGCGATCATGTTCCATGTCTTCAAAGAGATCACATGGAATTATTTCCTCGGGTGGCAATGGGTTGCGCTTGGCGCGTTGATCGTTGTGACCGTCGTTTATTTCCAAGACGGATTAATGGGGTGGCTGATGTCGAAAAAACCGGAATGGTTCGGCATTCGCGTTGAGTCCCGCGACACCCCGACTGCGGAGGCCGCAGAATGAATGCAATTATCGAAGTCAGCGGCGTCTCCAAATCTTATGGCGGTGTCAAAGCGAACAGCGATATTTCGATGCAGGTGCAAAAGGGCGGCATCACCGGCCTGATCGGTCCAAATGGATCGGGGAAAACCACGCTGTTTAACTCAATCGTCGGCTATCACCCGATTGATAAAGGGTCGATCAAGTTCGAAGGGTCGGAGATATCCAAACTGCAAGTCCCCGCCATTGCGCGGCTCGGCTTGCTGCGCACATTCCAGCAGACCCGCATTTACGGCGCGATGAACTGCGTTGAGAATATGCTGATCTCAATGCCGCACCGGAAGATGACCTTTTGGGACGCGTTCTCGCGCAATGATGCGGAACAAATTGAGCGCGCCGAAGGGTTGCTCGACTTTGTTGGCCTTTATGAAAAGCGCTATTTACGCGGTGGTTCATTGTCTTTCGGTCAACAAAAGCTGCTCGAATTTGCAATGGCTTTGATGAACGAACCGACAGTGCTGTTGCTGGACGAGCCAACGGCGGGGATCAATCCGACGCTGATCAACGGCTTGATCGACAGATTAAAGCGCGCAAACTCCGAGTTCGGCATTACGTTGTTCGTGATCGAGCATAATATGCGCGTCATTATGAACATGGCCGATCACATCTATTGTCTGGCCCATGGCGAGATGTTGGCCAGTGGTGGTCCCGAAGACATTCAGAACGATCAAACTGTGATCGACGCTTATTTGGGAGCGCACTAATGAGCGAGCCTAACGAACCGAAAAAACCAGTCAGCGGATATGGCGCAGGCGGTGTCGATACCGTCATTTCCGTCGAAGATGTCACACGGCAAGTCGCAGCCATTGCCGAAGAAATTCCCGTCTCCCGTCTGGAAGAACTCTCCAATGGCGAGGCGCATGTCTCGATCCAAAACCTGCGTGCCGGTTATGGAAAAATGGAGATTCTGCACGACATTGATTTGCGCGTTGGTAAGGGTCAATCGCTGTGCCTGATCGGGCCGAATGGTGCGGGTAAGTCTACGATCCTCCATTCTATTTTTGGATTCACGAATATCTTCGGCGGCAAGATCGTGGTGAACGGCGAAGATGTCACGAAATTGACGCCGAGCGAAAAGCTGGCGAATGCGGGCATTGCCTATATCCTTCAGGATAAGTCCGTCTTTCCCGGCATGACCGTGGAAGAAAATCTTTGGATGGGCGGTTTTCTGAAAGACCAGCCCGCCGAAGCGAAACAATCCGCCGAGATGGTTTTTGACAAATACCCACGCCTTGCCGCGCGCCGTAAACATCAGGCGAAAGTTCTGTCAGGCGGCGAACGGCGCTTGCTGGAAATCTCGCGGGCGCTGGTGATGAACCCGGAGGTGCTGTTGGTAGACGAGCCGTCCATCGGGTTGGAGCCGCGCTTCATTGATATGGTGTTTGAAATCCTCGATGACCTGCAACGGCGGGACGGAAAAACCATTATCATGGTGGAGCAGAACGCGAAAAAGGGACTCGAGTTTGCCGATATCGGTTATGTGCTCGTTTCCGGAGAAGTTGCCATCGCGGGCAAAGGCGACGAGCTGCTCGCTAATCCGAAAGTCGGGCAACTGTTTTTGGGCGGTTAGATTTGGCTGGGGGCATTATTGATCCAGCCACTTTTGCGGGTCGCCCTCAAATGTATCGGGGCGAAAATATGCAATGGCGCGCGGTGTACTATCCGGCCCACGCCATGGGGCCACGCCATGCACAGCAAGCGGATGCATGACATACGCGCTGCCTAAACCGGGGGCCAGTTCGACCGGCGTGCAGGTTTCAAACACATGGCGGCGAGCGTCGGTATAGGCATCCGTAATATCGAGACTTCGCCAGTCGGATGACGGGATACCGTTGAAACGCGCGCGGAATGCCGAGCGTATGACTTCGTGCGAGCCTTCCCAAACGACAAATGCACCCTCTTCCACCGTCGTGTCCCCGAGCGGGATGCCGAGCAAAAACCCATGCGTCTCGGACAGCTTGCGGCGGCGATCCGGCATGATCCGTTCTAACCCGTCAACATGCGCGGCAAGCCGTTTCACGCGATAGCGAAAAGCGGCATCGGTTTCCTCAATGCCTTGGCGAGGATAGCCCGGTGTGACGATGGAAATCTGCGCGGCATCAAAAGCGAACGCACCATAGCCGAGCGACTCGCGGACAAACGATGTGGCCGCACCGGAGAGAGCCGGGACGCGCGACTCGATCACCGATCCATCGGCGGCATTAGGGAGCACATTGACACCCGCGAACCACGTTCCATCACAGCGCCACCAATGAATGTGCACTGGATCGCTCGAAAGCTGTGCCGCGACGGGCGCACAGGCCTCCGCCCAACTCAGCATCGCCGGTTCCGGCTCAAAAACGGTCCAGCCTCGGGTCGTATACTCTGACAGGTGATCAGGCATCGATGGTTTCAGGAATTTCTACATATTCGAGGGCTTTTAACAGGGTTTCCGGCCCTGCATCCGGCAAATGCGCATGTTCGGCAATATAGCGCCGCCACGCCTTTGCGCCTCGTAACCCGCTGAAAAGTCCAAGCATATGACGGGAAATCGAGTTCAAGCGCACACCGTGGCTTTTCTGGATTTCAACATACTCCGCCATCTGTTTCACGATTTTACCGTGGTTTTTCGAGGGTTCTCCACCAAAAAGCGTGTCCATTTCAGCGACAACATTACCAGGGTCATGGTAGGCCGCCCGCCCGATCATCACGCCGTCAAAGCCATCGGCGAGATGCTGGCGCGCTTGGTCTATTGTCTCGATGCCGCCATTGAGAACGACCTCAAGCTGTTGATTTTCTTCTTTTATTTCACGCACCAGCGGATAATTGAGAGGCGGGATCGTCCGGTTTTCTTTCGGCGATAATCCGTCAAGCCACGCTTTGCGCGCGTGAATGGTAAAACTGCGGATACCTGCCCCGGATACCGTGCGAATGAACTCACGCAAGGAAATCTCAGGATCTTGCTCATCCACACCGATGCGACATTTCACTGTAATTTCAGCATGTTGCGCTGTATTTTGCATCGCCTCAACACAGCGAGCGACCAGATCGGGATCGCGCATCAGACACGCTCCGAAGGAACCAGATTGCACACGATCCGACGGACAGCCCACGTTCAGGTTGATTTCAGGATAGCCGAAACTTTCGGCAATCTTCACCGCCTCGCCAAGCATCTCGGGATCAGAGCCACCCAATTGCAACGCAATCGGTTGTTCTACATCAGAAAATCCGATCAGCTTTTCCCGATCCCCATGCACAACCGCCGCCGCTGTCACCATCTCGGTATAAAGGAGCGCACGTCTGGAGAGCATCCGGTGGAAAACGCGGCAATGACGGTCCGTCCAATCCATCATTGGCGCAACAGAGATGCGGCGGTCAAGCATTTGATAATCCACAATAAAAAACGCCCGAAGGAAGATCCTTCGAGCGTTTTAAATCGTTCAGACAGCTCAAATTATGCTGCTGCGGCACGGGCCGATTTAGCTTGTTCGATGATCGCACCGAATGCTTCCGGCTCGTTAATTGCCAAGTCTGACAATACCTTACGGTCAACCTCGATACCGGCTTTGTTCAGCCCGTCGATAACCTCAGAGTATTTCATACCGTGCTCACGCGCACCGGCATTGATTCGCTGAATCCACAAAGCACGGAAATTCCGTTTGCGCGCTTTACGGTCGCGATATTGGTATTGAAGCGACTTTTCGACAGCTTGCTTAGCAACACGAAAGACGTTCTTGCGACGGCCATAGTAACCTTTGGCCTGTTCAATTACTTTTTTGTGACGGGCTTTTTGGACGGTCCCGCGTTTTACTCGTGACATGCAATACCTCCCTTAGCCGTATGGCATGAATTGTTTGACGATCTTGGTATCCGGCTCTGACAGAACCGTTGTACCACGCGCGTCACGAATAAACTTACGGGTTCTTTTGATCATACCATGGCGTTTACCGGCTTGAGCCGATTTAATCTTGCCAGTAGCAGTGATCTTAAAGCGCTTTTTAACGCCAGACTTCGTCTTCATCTTGGGCATTTCGCTCTCCTTAGTGCGTATTCAGACGACCTCGGCAGCCCACACTGGCCGGATCATCGTCAAGAGCGCCGTGTATACTCGGTGCAATACTCCGGCGCAACCCTTGGAAACCGTTATGACTAAAGACTTTGACCCCCGCCCTGCCCATGCGCGCCCTGCTGATCCTACTGGGCGTGTTCCACCGGGGCAGCGTGTGACGGAGAAGTTCCCGGTTCTTACCGCCGGGACGCCGCGCATTACACCGAAAGAAGAATGGACCTTCACCGTGGACGGTTTGGTTGGGACACCGCTTTCGTTCGACTGGGCGTCCTTTAATGCCCTTCCCATGCAGGAATTTACCGTTGATATTCATTGCGTTACGCGCTGGTCAAAGCTGGATACAGTTTGGCGTGGGGTCTCGCTGGATACACTGTTCGAGGCCGCCGGGGTTCCGCCACGGGCCAAATACCTGCAAGCCCATGCGGATGGTGAGTATTCCTCCAACCTCAAACTGGAAGATTTGATCAGCGGGCAAGCCTTTGTTGCCCTCGATTTTGATGGCAAACCCTTAACCCAAGAACATGGCGGCCCCGCGCGCCTTGTTGTTCCGAAGCTCTATTTCTGGAAAAGCGCGAAATGGCTGCGCGGGCTGACCTTGGCTGAATGGGACGTGAAGGGCTTTTGGGAGCGTCTCGGCTATCACAATTACGGCGATCCCTGGCGTGAACAGCGCTATCGCGGCGTGGATGATGTCGTTGCCACTAAAACGCCTTCGGATGGTTTGGCGAAAAGGATCAGAGAGGAAAGGCTGAAAAAGACGTAACCGTAGACGCCATACAAGGTATAGGTAAACGCGGCGCGGATCAGGTCAGCCTATCTTTCGATCCCACCAAGCCGACACTCCCTTGACCGCAAGGGCCGATGGCGCGAAAAGGCTGTTCAATTCAGCCTTTTGGGAAATCCAGCTATGACCGATATCACCATCACCCTGCCCGACGGAGCCACCAGAAGCTATCCGTCCGGAACTACAGGCGGAGAGGTCGCGGCGGATATCTCTAAATCCCTGTCGAAAGTCGCGTTAGCTGTGACTGTGAATGGCCAGCTAGATGACCTATCACGCCCGCTGACCGAAGACGCCGCTTTGGGCATTGTCACCGCTAAAGACGACAAGATGGCGGACAAAACGCTGGAACTCATCCGGCATGACTGCGCGCATATCATGGCCCGCGCGGTGCAAGAGATCTGGCCCGACACCAAAGTCACCATTGGTCCAGTGATTGAGAACGGCTTTTACTACGACTTTGACCGTGAAGAGGCTTTCTCAACCGAAGACCTGGAGAAGATCGAACACAAAATGCGCGAGATCATCGCGACCAAAGACCCGGTTCGTACCGAGGTCTGGGATCGTCCACGCGCCATCCAGCACTACAAAGACAATAACGAGCCGTATAAAGTCGAGTTGAT
This sequence comes from uncultured Neomegalonema sp., assembly GCA_937990185.1. Taxonomy (GTDB): domain Bacteria; phylum Pseudomonadota; class Alphaproteobacteria; order Rhodobacterales; family Rhodobacteraceae; genus JAHDDY01. Next base: position 41,114 of record CALKBI010000027.1, read on the forward strand.
TGACGCCATCCCCGGCGATGAACCGCTTCGCATGTACTGGCATGGCTATTGGCAGGATTTATGCCGCGGGCCACACCTCGCTCATACCGGCCAAGTCCCTCAGGATTGCTTTAAGCTCACCGGCGTGGCGGGCGCGTATTGGCGCGGTGACAGCAACAATAAGATGCTGCAACGCATCTACGGCGTGGCCTTTCGCACCAAGAAAGACCTCGACGCTTATCTGCATCAACGCGCCGAAGCGGAAAAACGCGACCACCGTAAACTCGGCAAAGCGCTGGAGCTGTTTCACTTTCAAGACGAAGCCCCCGGTATGGTGTTCTGGCATCCGAATGGCTGGACCATCTATCGCGCGCTGGAAGACTATATGCGCAAGCGCCTCACCGCTGCAGATTATAAAGAAATCCGCACGCCGCAAGTCGTGGACCGCAAGCTGTGGGAAAAATCCGGCCACTGGGACAAGTACCGCGAGAACATGTTCATCACCGAGATTGACGAAGAACATGCCAATGAAAAGCGCGTCAATGCGCTAAAACCTATGAACTGTCCGTGTCACGTTCAGGTCTATAATCAAGGGCTGAAGTCCTATCGCGACCTGCCCCTGCGTCTTGCCGAGTTCGGATCATGTCACCGATATGAGCCGTCGGGGTCGCTCTCCGGGTTGATGCGGGTGCGCGGCTTTGTGCAGGATGACGCGCATATTTTCTGTACCGAAGATCAAATCGAGTCCGAGACTGCGGCCTTTATCGAATTGCTCTCCAGCATCTATAAAGACCTCGGCTTTGAGAAATTCGATATTAAATTCTCCACCCGTCCTGAAACCCGTGTGGGATCGGATGAAGTCTGGGACAAGGCAGAGGCCGCGCTCGAAGCCGCCGTCAAACAAGTCACCGATGATTATGAAATCGACCCCGGTGAAGGCGCATTCTACGGACCTAAACTAGACTTTAAACTGACCGATGCGATTGGCCGCGAATGGCAATGCGGCACGCTGCAAGCCGACTTTAACCTGCCGGAACGATTAGAGGCGGAATACGTTGCCGAGAGCGGCGAGAAAGTACGCCCGGTGATGATGCACCGCGCGATCTTGGGATCGTTCGAGCGCTTTATCGGTATCTTAATCGAGAACACCGGAGGCCGCTTCCCACTCTGGCTTTCCCCGCGCCAAGTGGTCGTCACAACGATTGTCTCGGATGCGGACGAGTATGCCGAAAGCGTCGTCAAAGCCCTGCGCACCGTGGGCATCCGCGCCGAAGCTGATTTACGCAACGAGAAGATCAACTACAAAGTCCGCGAACATTCAGGCCAAGCCGTGCCGTATATCTTGGCTGTAGGCCGGAACGAAGTGGAAGAACACACCGTCTCGGTGCGCAAACTCGGCGAAAAAGGCCAGAAAGTCATGCGCCTTGATGAGTGCATCGAGATGCTGACGGAAGAAGCGGAGATGCCAAGCTAGCGTTTGCAAAGCAAACGCGACCACCGGTGACGTTAGCGCAGTCTCGCGCGGCAAGTGGCTGCGCAGCAGGCACTGAGAGCCTGCGCTTTGTGGAGCGGTTGGCTCGAGCCTAACGAGGGGCCGGAAGGAGATAAGCAAATCGGAACGCAAATTAAAGCGGACGATCAACCAATCGAAGATGAGAGCCGTCCAATGTCCTTGAAAAATGGACGTAAAGATGAGGGACGAGTTACGTTTCTCGCCTTTGGTTTTGTCACTGTAGTTTGGATAGTCACAGCGGGGATAGTCGGTTTTTTTGGTAAGACCAAGGTTTCAGGGGAATTCGGCGATAGCTTCGGAACAATTACTGCACTGTTCTCAGGCCTAGCCTTCGCAGGTATCATCATAACTCTTTATCTCCAACGCGGCGATCTCCAACTCCAACGGGAGATGCTCGAAGCGCAATACGAGGAACTAAAAGCGACACGGGAAGAACTCGCAGGTCAGAAGGAACAGATGGAGCTTCAAAATCGCTTTATTGAACGTCAAAACTTTGAGGCGACGTTCTTTCGACTGATCGAGTCATTCAACCTGCTGATTTCCTCTTTCACTGAAATGAGAGGTCGACCAGACAATCGACACACGCTTACTGGACGCGAAGTGCTCGAGGGTTACGCGTCACGCCTAACGCCAGGGTGGGTTAGGAACGTGCGAACACCACGGACTTCTGAACAAGAATTTCAAAATTATATGAAATTATTCAATGATTCTGAAGAACATCTCGGTCCGTATTTTCGGACACTTTTATCATTGCTACAATACCTCGACACACACGTTAAAGAAACGTCTGTTGACTATGTTAGTATTTTTGAATCACAACTTTCAAAACATGAACTACACCTGATCTTAATGCACTCAGCTTTTCATGCCGAGGCCAAAGAATTAAAATCCAAGGCTGAAAAGTTTTGCCTTCTCAAAAATTTACCCAATCACTATCGCGACAACCATCCATCCGCGTTCGAAAAAATTGCAGCTTCGGCATTCGGTAGCACACTATGACCCACACCCCCGAAAAAGACGCCTTTCCGTTCTGGCCCCTTATCATCGGAGCAACGGCTATTGTGTTCACACTTTGGGGCGGGGGATTTCTCTTCATCCGCTATGTCCTGATTGGCGATTGGGAAACACGCGCCCAAGCGGGCGATACGTTTGGTGGCATTACCTCTCTCTTTTCCGGCCTCGCCTTTGCCGGG
>CALKBI010000028.1 GCA_937990185.1 uncultured Neomegalonema sp.
ACCCTCCGCCCCTACCAAAACGACGCGGCAGACCACCCAAGGAAAAATCACTCGATGCATAAACCGGCTCATCACCGAAAATTCGCCAACTGGGGATTTTTACTTCGGCGCTTTTGAGGAAATTTGTTTCGGCATTGACACCGCTATGTTGGTCGCCCGCTTGGTCGCCAAGAACTCGACGGTGATCTTCTGGAGGATACCGAGGGCGCATTCTGGAACCGCTCGATGATTGAGGACGCACAGATTACCGCCGCCCCGCCGCTCGCCCGTGTGATCGTCGCCGTCGATCCGCCCGTGACATCGCGCAAAAATTCAGACGCTTGCGGCATTGTCGTTGCGGGCATTACGGGCGGAGAAGAACCAACCGGTATCGTGTTGGCTGATTGGTCGGTGCAAGGCGTCTCGCCGCAAGCATGGGCCGCGCGCCGTCGCCGCCTATCACTTTCACAAAGCGGATAGGCTGGTGGCCGAGGTTAATCAAGGGGGTGATATGGTTGAGGCCATCATCAGACAGATCGACCCGAAAATTCCTTTTAAAGCGGTCCGGGCGACACGCGGAAAAGCCGTCCGCGCCGAACCCGTCTCAGCGCTTTATGAGCAAAATAAAATTAAGCACCTCGCAACCAAAGCCCGTCCGCTGACGCATCTCGAAGATCAAATGTGTGCCTTCACCCCGGGTGTATTCAGAGGCGACACAAAATCTCCTGATCGCGTTGATGCACTGGTCTGGGCGCTCACCGATTTAATGCTGGTCTCTCGAACAGAGCCAAGGATGAGAACACTTTAAGATTTGCGTCAAAGCTTTCGTAACTTTCAACGATAAATTGACGGTGTTCTTAATCCTTAGGTGACCATACTCGCTTATATTAAGTTGAAATCGAGGACATGTAATGACTGACCGCAGTTATCAGAACAAGCAACTCCGCGTTAACCTGATTGGCATAGCGACATTTGTTCTGGCACTGCTTTCGCTCGTGCTCGCTATCGCGACGTCGAATTTAGATATCAAATTGATGCATGTGGGTATGACCCTCATGTTTATTTGCATCAGCGCTGGCATCATTCACTTTCGCACCCGAACGCCAGCAGAGCGTCCACCGGCTGTCTTGACGCCGTTTTTCGTGATGTTGTTGATGGGATTTGCCCTTGGTACAATTTTCGTTGGTGCGAGCCTTCCGGGTCGGATCGGTTTGCTTATCGAGGTCGTGCCGACCGTTTTGATCGTTGCGGTGGGTATTTGGTGTGCTGTTATGGCCAATAAGACAAAGCGCGATAGTTTGGACGTTCAGCCGAACTCTAACTGATATATCGCGCTCTCCAATCACTGATCATTTCTGACAATCGTCGAGCGCCAAACGCGCTCCCGATCAGTGATCACATTGGCGGAAAACACATCACATAAACTTCCGGCAAGTGATTGGCGACACGATAACCAACAGTTCCTCGCGTCCACTCTGACCAACAAAGCTATGGTTCAGTTGCACTTTATTTGCCCCGAGAGGCGAGGCGGCATAGCTGGGGCAAATCTGCGCAATAAGCGCTTTCTTTGCGGTAGGAATGGATTGCCGATCAATCCCGTACTTCCCTGTTACATGGACATTGACCGTAATTCCACGGCGTCGGGCATCGACGGTATAGCCCTTCACGTTCATCTGAGGATGCGCGTCATCCCCTTTGGGAAGTGAGTGATTGAACTTCTTAGCCATCGGACCGGCATGTTTCAAAAGCCAGTTCTTTCTGTCTTCTAATGATGCACCGTCATAATCGAAAATGGCCCTACTTTGCGAGGTTGCTTCGCCCGGATTAATCACACCGGAGACAGCGACCCAAAGCCCGCATGCGACGCCTAAAGCACCAATTCCAAGGCCAATTTTCTTCATGCCGCCCCCCAAAGAAAGGATGCGCCGTATCAGGTATAGGCAAACGCCTGAACCCGACTGACGCCAATTCAATCCGTCAATTCAAAGCAAATACTGTGCCTATGAGAGCTGCTCAGTTAGCGGCTTTTCGCCGGAATTCTTCCGCCGCTTACCCGCCCAGCTGCGTCCTCATTGCCTGATACACCACAGCGGTGGCGACATTGGCTAAGTTCAAAGATCGGACGTGGGGGCTTTTCATTGGCAGGTTAAACACGCGGTCCTCCTGGCCGTCTAAGATCGCGTTTGGCAGGCCTTTGGACTCGCAGCCGAACACCAGATAGGCATCGTCTTGGTATACAGGTTCGAACACGCTCCGGGCGCCATATTGCTCGAAGAAATAGAGGCTTTTACGCGGCGGGTTGCGTGCCTCTACAAAGCTTTCCCAGTCTTCATATTCACTCAGCTGAACATGCTTCCAATAATCCATACCGGCCCGCCGAACGGCCTTTTCTTCCAACGAAAATCCATAGGGTTTGATCAAAATAAGCTCTAGTTCCAATGCCACACTGGTGCGCCCGATAGCGCCCGTGTTGTATGGAATCTCGGGTGTTACCAACACCACTTTCATTTGCGGTTTAGACATCGGATACGCAGCTTTCCTCGTCGCAACAGAATTGATCCGCCGCCTTGTGATCGGGGGTCGTATAACGGAGTTACAGGCTGATAGCGAGCGCAGTCTAATCGAGAAAAACTTTGTCGTTAGAATGCAAGAGAAGCATTTTTATATAAGCACAGAAATGTTGCCTCAGACCGGGCGTAGCGACGTCTTAATCATAAGGTCTTTTCCGGCGACGTTCTTCTATCCAACGCCAAACAGCTCAGCCAGTGCATCCACCTGCTTATTACCAAGCCCTTCATGGGCCGTCACCAGAGCGATCTCGCGTTCCAGCTTGCGGCCTTTCGCGGGAATTATTCCGACTGTTTTGCGTTTGTATCTTTCCACATCGGGTTGCGGCAGAGCGGTAAAGCCGATCCCCATATTCACGCATTCCATAATCGCTTCGACACTATCGAGGATCATGGTGGTCGTGGGCCGATAACGCCGCCTCACGAGATCATTAGAAACCAACCGACCGATACCGGAATTGGGCGTGAACAGGATAAACGGCTTTTGTTTGAAACAAGCATCAAGCGTCTGCCCGTTCAGACCTGCGGGCAGGGCATAGACCAACTCTTCTATGCGGATATTGGTATAGGTCAAGTTTGGTAAATCAGCATCCGAGCGGGTAACAACCGCCGCCTCTAGTTGGCGTTTCGCGACTTTATTTTGCAAAGCATCGGACAATCCGGTTTCAACACGAAATTGAGTTTCAGACGCATTCTTAGCGGCTTGTGAAAGAAAGCCCGGCAATAATCGCACACTCGCGGTGGCGATAAACCCGATCCGGTATTCGCCTTGCAAAACCGCATCCGTGCGCGTCAACGCCAATAAGCCATCCTGCTCGGCAACGATCCGGCGTGAGCGTTCCGCAATATCCCGACCAAGCGGCGTCAGAGAAGGCGGGCGCACGGAACGGTCAAAAATCTGAACACCCAGATCACGCTCCAGCGTCTTCATCTGCATACTTAGAGAAGAGAGCGTCATATTCCGGTGCTTTGCCGCATCGGAAAACGACTCCAATTCGGCGATTGCAATTAATGTTTTGTAAAACTGTAAATTCATAAATTCAGTATTATTGAATATAATAAAAAATTTAATTCGATTTTCGTTTACTCACAAATCTGTTATGTTTGTGTCATGATCCAGATAGAAAACGCCTTCCAAGCTACCGCCCGCGACCTTGCGCACCGTTTTGCTCCTCGCGCTGCCGAATGGGATCAGTCCCGCAGTTATTGCTGGGAAAATGTGACCGAGATGGCGAATGCCGGTCTGATGGGCATGACCATCCCGACCGAATACGGCGGTCAAGGCGCATCCTTTTTCGATGTAGCACTTGCTGTTGAAGAAGTTGCAAAGGCCTGCACGCTCAGCGCTCGAATTCTGGTCGAAGCGAATATGGGCGGTATTAGCGCGGTGATGGCATACGGCACGCCAGAGCAAAAAGCCTTCTGTGCTCCCATCGTTTTGGCGGGCGATAAACCGGCAATTTGTATTACCGAGCCGGATGCGGGCAGTGCAGCGACCGAGATGACCACGACCGCACAGCGCTCAGGCGACAAGTATATCCTGAATGGTTGCAAGCACTGGATTACTGGCGGCGGTGTCTCCAAACTGCACCTCGTCTTTGCGCGGGTGCTCGACGAGAATAACAATGAGCTGGGGATTGGCGGCTTTATCGTTCACCGCGACCCGGAGCAGGGCATTGACCCCGAAGGCTTTGATATTGTCAGCCGCGAACGCACGATGGGTCTTTGCGGAATGCCCGAAGCCACGCTCGTTTTTGAAAATGTCGAAGTCGATGCGGATTTCGCTGTGATCCCGCCGTCGGGCTTTAAGCGCGGCTTTGCCGATTTGATGAACGCTTATAACAGTCAGCGCGTCGGCGCCGGAACCATTGCTATGGGCGTCGCCGCTGGTGCGATTGAACATGCCAAGCGCTATCTGAAAGAGCGTCATCAATTCGGTCGACCCATCGCGGAGTTCCAAGGCTTGCAATGGATGCTCGCCGATATGGATACCAGCGTTCATGCTTCGCGGTTGATGCTGCATGAGGCAGCAAAGTCCCGTGGGCCAAATGGCAGTCAGTTCCCTGATATGACAATGGCGGCACGCGCGAAACTGTTTGCTTCTGAAGCGGCAATCAAAGTTGTGAACGATGCCCTCCAGATGTTCGGCGCAAGAGGCTACGGCGCTGCCGAACCGCTAGAACGTATGTACCGCGATGTCCGCATGTTCACGATAGGCGGCGGCACGGCTCAAATTTTGAGAACACAAGTTGCGGGCAGCATACTCGAAATGCGCACCCCTCAAACACGCTACCAACCCGAAGAAATGACCTACGGCCTCCAAGCCGCCGAATAAAGCGGTCGCGCTCCGTAAACGGCAGTTCATGGCCAGCTCGGATGGTCCCTGCACTCAAGTAGCAACGGATGTGAATGCGAAGAGGAAAAATCAGTTCAGTACTTTTCTGGATTTGACGAACATCTCTATCCTCGGGCCATCCCCCACGATTTCTACCTAAAAATATCCGTGAAAGAGTCCCTCCGTTTTTCGACGGCGACTCTCACGCACCACCTCGGGCTGTGCTCCGAAAACCTTCTTTCCCCACATCCTCCGTCCCCAAGCCAAAAGGCTCCCCCATGCTTTCATTCTTCCGCCCCCCGCAATCCAAAGCGTCTGCGACCGGCGCACTTGCCACTGTCCATGGCACAGGCCGTCCGGTTTGGACCCCGCGCGATCTCGCCTCGCTCACACGGCAATCTTATCTGACAAATGCCATCGCCCATCGTTGCGTGCGTCTCATCGCCGAGAGCGCCGCCAGCATTCCTCTGACCGTCACAGAAAAAGGCCGCAAGCAAACCGATCACCCTTTGCTCGCGCTGCTCCAGCGTCCAAACCCTGCACAAGATTGCTGCGCCTTGATGGAGGCGCTCTACGGTCATTTGCAGATTGCTGGAAACGCTTATCTCGAAGCCGTACCATCCGCGACCGGAACCCCCGGCGAGCTATACGCTTTGCGTCCCGACCGGATGCGCGTGATCCCTGGTAAGGCTGGTTGGCCCGAAGGGTACGAGTACCGTGTCGGCCATAAATCCGTTCGCTTCACGCAGACCGAAGACAGCGCCCCGATTTTGCACCTGAAGACCTTCCACCCGCTCGACGACCACTATGGCCTGTCGCCACTCGAAGCTGCTGCAATTCCTGTCGATGTCCACAACGCTGCAAGCCGCTGGAACAAAGCCTTGCTCGATAATGCGGCGCGGCCTTCCGGGGCGATGGTCTATAACGGACCGGATGGGAACGCTTTGTCCCCTGATCAATATGACCGCCTGAAAGACCAACTCGAATCCCGCCATCAAGGGTCAGAGAATGCCGGACGTCCAATTTTGCTGGAAGGCGGTCTGGATTGGAAGCCGATGGGCTTTTCGCCTTCCGATATGGAGTTCATGAAAGGCAAAGACGCCGCCGCGCGGGAAATCGCATTGGCCTTTGGCGTTCCACCTTTAATCCTTGGTCTGCCGGGGGATAATACCCATGCGAACTATGCCGAGGCCAACCGTGCATTTGAGACTCAAACCATCCGCCCTTTAGTCAATAAAACCCTCAGTGCTCTCAGCCATTGGTTGTCACCGCAATATGGAGAACGTATCTTGATTGAACGAGAAGAGAACAAAGCCCCTGATCCTGCCCAATAATTGGCACACTCGGCATACAGAGTTGATCCGGCCGGAAGAAATAGCCATTCTTCGGCAAGTTTAAAAGGAACACATGTTATGCGTCGTATCATCCCTCTCATCGCGCTGGCATTGGCCGCTTTGACCGCCTTTGCGCTTCCGGCCTCTGCCCAGCAATCTTCTTTTGGTTACACCACCGGAAATACTGAGAAATCCCTCAGCACGTTTCCATTCCCTACCGTAGAGGGTGTGGCCGTCGATCACTGTGTGACGAGCGGTAATAATTGTGGACAAGGCGGAGCAGACTTTCTGTGTAAGATGAAAGGGTTCGACGCTGCATCGACTTGGAAAACATATAAGCCGGGCCAGACATATATCTTAGGGTCTAAACGCTATTGCACTGATCAGGACTGCACGGGGTTCAGCACAATTAGTTGTGTCGCGGAGAAAAAGGCTCCTAAGCAGGCTCCCAAAAAAGTTGCCGATCAAAAGCAAGCTTTTCAATTTCCTACATTCCGGGGTGTCATCGTCGATCACTGCGAGCGAAGCGGTCGAAATTGTGGACGCGGCGGTGCAGACGCATTGTGTAAAATGAAAGGCTTCGACAAAGCGCTGGACTGGAAAGTCTACAAACCGGGTCAGACGTATATCTTGGGTTCTGAGCGGCTCTGTACTGATCCGAACTGTACGGGTTTCAGTGCGGTGACATGTGGAACGACCCGCCACGCAGCAGTAAATCCTGCACCTTATACACCTGAGCCTTATCACGCACCGGAAGCCAAAGAGACGTTCAAGTTCCCGAAAGTGCAGGGCGTGGTTGTTGATCACTGTGCAAGATTTGGCAGAAATTGCGGTAAGGGTGGAGCAGATTTACTATGCAACATCCGTGGGTATGACCGTGCGACTGATTGGCAAACATATACTGTCGGCAAGACATATGTGATCGGTTCAAAAGCTGTTTGTGATGCCCCCAACTGCACGGGCCTGAGTTCGGTGAGTTGTGCAGGACTGCACCAGGTGAAGAAAACCGGTTCAGCTACTAAGAAGAAATCAACATCCCTCGGCGGTGGATTGGGTGTGATTTTGCCGCTCTTACTCAATCCGAATTCTCAGCCGAGTTCGCCCTTCTTCAACGATGGAAGTAGACGCGATGATCGCCGGATCTTCGGCAATGACGGTCGGATTTTCGACAATAATCGCCGTGATTTCGGTAACAGTCAGCGCGGCTTTAACAACGGAGGGTTTGCACGCACTGGCGAGATCCGCCGCTTTGCCTTCCCTCAATTCAATGGCATCAGCATCGATACCTGCGCGGGTCGCGGCACAGATTGTAAGCGCGGCGGTGCAAATCTCTTCTGCCGTTCGAAAGGGTTTGCCGAAGCGATCCGGTGGAACACATACCGTGCCGGTTCAACATGGTACACCGGCACGAACCGCCAGTGTCGCAGTGGCCGCTGTGTCGGCGTAACTGATCTGGTTTGCGGAAACTAATTTTTGCTGCGAAGCAGCGAAAATTAGTCCGTCGATGACACAGGCACAAACCTAACAGCGGCAGATGGTCGGCCTTCCGACCATCGAGAGCCTTTAACAATCTCTCCAAGCGTCCTTCGCGAAGCGGCTAAAGTTAGTCCGTCGATGACACGGGCACAAATTTAACAGCGGCAGATGGCCGGCCTTCCGACCATCGAGAGCCTGCGAAGACTTTTCCAAGTGTCCACCGCGAAGCAGCGAAAGTTAGTTTAGAGCATTCTGTATTTTACTCGGATCAACATTCCCACCAAGATACGTGCGAATGTTGATGCTCTTTAACTTATACAGAATTCAGAAGATTCAAGATGGCCGGGTTTCCCGGCCATTTTTTTTACGTCTAAACCTGCGATTGAACTGCGCGGCCACAGCGCCTTAAAACTCAACCACCGCAAAGACACAAAAGTAGACACCCTCAATGCCGCTGTTCATAGGGTTGTGTTTTTTGCGTGTATTTCTCCCGCCAATCCCATCCCATAGAAGCATGGACATTTGCATGATTTCACAATCTATTCTTGAGACCAAATTCGCCCCGGTCACGCTGACCGAAACCACTGCGACCGGACAGATCGAAGGCTATGCCGCGATCTTTGGCGAGCCGGATAGAGGAGGGGATATCATTGCCCCTGCTGCTTTCTCCGCCAGCCTCGCGCAGCGCGCGGCTTCGGTAAAGTTGCTCTGGCAGCACGACCCCGCACAGCCCATTGGTATTTGGGACAGCATCACCGAAGACGCGCGCGGCCTTCGGGTAAAGGGCCATCTCCTCACCAATGTACAACGCGGAGCCGAAGCCGCCGCGCTATTAGATGCAGGCGCGCTTGATGGACTGTCCATCGGATACCGCGCCGTCAAAGCCGACCGCCGAGGCCCGCACCGCCACCTGACAGAAATCGATCTCTGGGAAATCAGTCTGGTAACTTTCCCAATGAACGCGAATGCGCGTTTGCAGAATTCGAGCAATGAAATAGCAGAAGCCCTAAGGAGCGCAGCCAACGCTTTTCGATAGCTTTCGCGAAGCGAAAGCGTCTTACCCATGCCCCACAGCATTAACCTCTCAACGGCAAGTGCGTCGCGGCTCCACATTCCCGAAGGGAATGACAGAGGCGCGACCACTGAGAGTTCGCACCGACATCAACCAAACAGCACATCACATTCCCAGCCCCGCGGGGCAATGTCAGGGTGGGACCGAGAAATCACGACCCAAATAACCATGAGTGGAAACCACCAAAACCCGCCCTAACTATTCCTAGGAAAACAAGATCCAAGGCCCGCCATGCAATCCATCGTCGCTTTCATCGCCACCGCTGCAGTGTTTCTCGGCCTCGATGCCATCTGGCTCAAGACCGTTATCGGGCCGTTCTTCCGTGAGCGCATCGGCCATATCATGCGCGAAGATCCCTATCTCGGTGTTGCAGCGGGGTTCTATACGTTCTTCGCGATGGGCATTGTCTATTTCGCGGTGATGCCAGCGCTGAACAGCGGCAGCCTCAAGCTGGCCCTCTTTAACGGCGCTTTCATCGGGTTGATCGGCTATGGCACGTATGAGGCAACCAGCATGTCGATCATGAAGGATTGGCGATGGGATATGCTGATCCTTGATGTGGCTTGGGGCGTGAGCGTTTGCGCCGTCTCCGCCGCCGCCGGATATCTCGCAGCCAATGCTGTTAGCTGATCTTTTTATATTTTGAGATCAAAATTCTACTTTTGTTCTTGACGGCGCGGTCAATCCTTTGTAAAGAACATCATAAGAACTGATACGCGATTCTTTTTAGCGCTTTCCACTTGAAGCCAGTGAAAAAAACCCCGCAACAGCCATCGGTTCTCATGCCTGACGACCTGTCTCTACTTTAGCCTGCCTCTCCCGGAGAGGTGGGCATTTTTTTAATGCGTTCACAAAGTGAACGCTCCTCCCATCACAAAAAGCGCAAACACCACAGCGGAACATGGTCGATTTATCGACCATCGAGAGCCTGCGAAAACCTATCCACATGCACTGTGGCGCAGCGAACGCTTTTCGCCGCGGCCTTCGCAGCCCTGTGTCGTCTCTCCAATTTTCCCTCAGTCTAAAAACGGACTTTTTATGCCCGACATCCAAACCATCGAAACACCGACCCAAGCCCCTGACATTAAATCTGCGCTCTCGGCCTTTACCGAAGACTTCAAAGGCTTTCGCACCGATCTCGAAACCCGCCTCACGCGCCAGTCAGAGCGCCTCGACGCGCTTGACCGCAAAGCCGTGGCTTCTAACCGTCCCACATTAGAGACGACATCCGACACGACGACTCCGCACAGTAAAGCCTTTGCAGCCTATGTTCGCCAGGGCGACGAAGACCGTCTGCGCAGCCTCGACACCGAAGAAAAAGCGCTCAACACGGCAACCGCTTCCGATGGCGGCGTTCTTGTTGATCCGCAAACATCCAGCCGCGTCGAGGCTGTCTTACGCACAACGTCACCGATCCGCGCGCTTGCCCGGTTGGTGCAAGTCGATGCCACGGCCTATGATGCCTTGATTGATCGCAGCGAATTTGGCGCCGGTTGGATTGCCGAAACGGATACGGTCAACGAGACGGCGACCCCGGCCATCGACCGCATCTCGATCCCGTTACACGAGTTGAACGCAACGCCCAAAGCCTCCCAGCGTTTGTTGGATGACAGTGCCTTTGATGTTGAAGGCTGGCTTGCCGAACGTATCGCAACACGTTTTGCCCGTGCGGAGAATATGGCTTTCATCAATGGCGATGGCATCGACAAACCGAAAGGCTTTCTTGCGCATGATGCGGTCCCTAATGACACATGGGCTTGGGGCAGCATCGGCCATCTGACCACTGGCGAGGCAGGCGCGTTTGATGCAGAGGGCGGTGATACACTGATCGACCTCGTTTATGCGCTCGGCGCTGGATATCGCGCAAACGCAAGTTTCGTGATGAACTCGGCCACTGCGGGAGAGGTGCGAAAACTCAAAGACAGCGATGGGCGTTACCTTTGGGCGGAAAGCCTCACCGAAGGCCAACCCGCGCGCCTGCTAGGATACCCCGTCGCCATCGCCGAAGAAATGCCCGACATCGCCGATGGCGCGGACGCGATTGCGTTTGGCGATTTCCGCAGCGCCTATACCATCGCGGAGCGCCGGGAGTTACGGATCTTGCGTGATCCATATTCCGCCAAACCGCATGTCCTCTTTTACGCAACCAAACGGGTCGGCGGCGACGTTACCGACTTCGCAGCAATCAAATTGCTGCGCTTCAGCGCCTAGACCCGCCCGAACACTCTGCCGTCCCCTGTCCGGTAGAGAAGCCTCCTTTCGGACCCGCCCCCGCGCTTCCCCGCGTCCCGCCGAAAGGAGGCGCTTTATTTCGCCAAAACTCATTCTGACAAAGCGAGGTTCCTATGCTCGAACAACTCACGCCGCCTGCCGCCCTCGCGATCCCGATTGAAACGCTGGCAGAGCATCTGCACCTCAATACCGCCGCACCGGAACTTGACGAGAGCGACACGTTGCAACGATTTATCGAGGCGGCAACGGCAACCATAGAACGCCAAATTCAAACGGCCTTCATCATGCAAACATGGCGGTGGACGACGGCGACGTGGTGCGCACCATTACCGCTCACACCCGTCGCCGGTATTGAGAGCGTTGAGGTTATCGACGGGGCAGGCGAAGCGGTTCCTTGGGACGGCTGGTTTCTTATTGATGCCAGCCAACAACGTGTGGGAACCCGCAAAGGCCAGACCCGCCCATCAATCCTAAAAGATGGTTATGCGGTGATCACCTTCACTACCGGGTATGGCACAGGCTGGACAGATATCCCGCCCGATCTGCGCCAAGCCATCACACTCCTTGCTGCACATTATTACGAGCACCGCGATGCTGTGGACGATCAACTCGCGGCATTGCCGTTTGGGGTGATCAGCCTCATCGCCCCTTATCGCCCGATCCGTCTTTAGCACAACCGCTTCAGATCAGACACAGGACACGGCGTTAATTGTCATTGCCCGACTTGTTCGGGCAATCCAGATCCAGAAATGCCGGTGTCTGTCGCTCTGGATTATCGGAACAAGTCCGATGATGACCCGAAGAATTGCACAGTGCCGTGTACCGTTAAGGTCATTCTTACGCCAAGGAACAAAGATGCGAAGACCTCCTATCCTCCGTCGCCTCGCGCGGTTAGAGGCTCAGACTGATATGCCCGATGGGGCAGGCGGCTTTATCAAAGGTTGGATGAAGCTCGCCGATCATTGGGTTGCCATTACCCCGACATCAGGCATGGAATCTTTCGAGGGCAGCCAACAAGCCAGCCGCGTCACCCACCGCATTCGCTTGCGTTGTACCCGCGCGCTGCGCCCTCGCGCCGATCAAAGGTTCGCCATCGGCAACCGCCAATTCGACATTCGCGCAGTCTTTGACACGGACGGTCGCGGACGCTTTCTAACCTGTTTATGCGAGGAAACCCCATGAAACACTCTCTGACACTGCAAACCGCTCTGTTTGAGCATCTTCGTTCCGATGCCGCCTTATCTGCCGCATTAGGAGGACCGAGAATTTACGACGCTCCGCCTCACGCGCAATCCGGCGAAGGTCCGCCGCCTTACATTACGCTCGGTGATGAGAGCGTGGCGGCATGGGATACAAAGACCGAAGAGGGCGCGGCGCATGATGTAACCTTCACAATCTGGTCAGCAGAGCGCGGGTTTTCTCAAGTGAAAACAATCCAATTCGCTCTTGCCGAAGCGCTAAAAACGGCTCCTGTATTGCCACAGGCTCGTATCGCCGACCTCCGTTTCGTTTCGTCAGCAACGAGCCGCGAGCGCCGGACCCGACTGCGGAAAGCCGATTGTGTGTACCGCGCGCTTGTGGAGTGGGACGAGGCAGCTTAGAACATCCCTGACGAATATGATCTGACGAAAGATTTCTTGATGGCTGACACGCAAACCTCGTCCACTGGGACCTTCGTTTTTGCCCTTGCGGTTGCCGGTATTGCCGGATTGGTCGTTGGCTGGATTGCCCGCGAACAAATGCTTCCTGATCCATTGCTTAGTCAGCCCGGTCTGAATGCTGCCCTTGCTGAACCAACAGCACCCGCCGTCGCACCACCGAGTGCAGCCGCAGTTGCTGCAGCGGAGAGTCAGCTCATCAGGCAATACGAGCAGATCAACCAAGCGTTTGTTGGACAGCTACGTCAATATGGTCAACGCCTCACGAATATCGCCGATGTCGCCGAAGCCGAAGGAGCCACCTCAGCAGCACAAGCGATGCGCGATTTTGGCCAAGAAACAGACGACGTTAT
>CALKBI010000029.1 GCA_937990185.1 uncultured Neomegalonema sp.
GTGTTGTTTCGACGGATGCTTCAATCATGCGAGCGCGCGTGATTGCTTCAAATCTGACTTTGTGACCGTGCTCGCGTCCGAGTTCTTCGATAAAGGCTCGCTGTGTCCTTCCATTTCCTTCACGGAATGGATGCACCTGATTTATTGCAGCAAGTGCATCTCCGGCGCGATTTGCAAAGCCATGAAGTGTGCTGAGCGCTTTACGGTCTTTAAGCGGTTCAGTAGCAATAGCGAGACGGTGCGTTATTGCTGAAGCGTTAGCGAACGCAGTCATTCCTTTGCTCAAGGTTTCGATAGGGTTCATTTTTGTACCATCGACAATGGGCCGTTCGTCGCGCATCCGCCCCGCCCACTCATAGACTGGACCGAATATCTGTTTGTGCAAAGCGGCGAGGTGAGCACGGTCAAATGTACGCGGCGGGCCGTTACCGGCTTTGATTCCATCTATTTCGAGGCCTGTAAGGTCGGCTTCGACTTTTTGTAAGCCTTCGAAGTCGTTGATCCCTAATTTGTTGTGCAGCACACCGAACCTATTGACGTAAGAGTCGCCGCTAAGTTCAGGCATCAGGCAATCCGTGATGCTTGCGAACTAGTGCTCGGCGTTCATCGAGTGTAATTTCACCATTCGCCCATTTGGTGGCTAATTCTTTGCCGTACTCGCTGGTTTCTAATCCCTCGATGCTCAACGAATGTTCGGTCGATTTGATAATTTCATGTCGTTCCTGACGTTCTTCATCGGAGAGTGTGGAGGGCGTTACATCGCTGTTTTGTGCTTTAACCACCGCTTGTCCTTCCACTAAATTAGTATGACTATTTATAGTCCATTCTCGTGAATTTTACAAGCATATAAAGCGAATAATACTTATGAATAACAATGTATTAGTGCCTTAGAATATTAGATTGCACGGGTAGTTTTAAGGTCCGACATGATGTCATTTATCGTCTCCATTTCATTGCCGATCACATCATAATTTTCAGCTTTTGCGATGGTGGTAATTTCGTCAAAGAGTTTGACATTCGGTGCATCGTAACCTGTCTCAATGCGTGGCTTTTTCGGTTTGGTGTCGATACCTTTTGAGAAGGTTGTGACAGGCTCCAAGGTGTTGCTGGTCATGACCGCATCAGGGAAACCCTCATGTAAGTCAGCTTTATACTCACGCCAGGAAACTTCAGTCTGTTCGATTTCCGCCGTTGTTTCATCAAGGCGCTTGCGCGCGATGCTGAAGCGATCTCCCTCTTCCACCTGTTCAACAGATTCGAGAGAAGGTGCACCCTCAACAAAGGCCGTAGATTGCTCTGCAGCTTCGCCGGAGGCGGCGGGGGCCTGAGGAAGTTCATTAGGTTCAGCGGGCGGCTTTGTTTGCGTAGCGGGTGGAGGTGGAGGCGTTGGAGGAACCACAGGCCGCATTATCTGCTCTGTTTTTAACTCAGGTATTTCAGGAGGCGGGCCTACGAGCGATGAAAAGCGCTTTTCCTCATACCAACGGCAACGGTTTGCCTTTACCGGCCATCCGCTTTCCACAAGGATGATACTTTCTCTTTCGGACAACCTGGCGATTTCATCGACGGACATGAGATCGCGTCCAGTCTCTGATACGCTTCGTGTTGGTGTGCGCCCTCCCCCATAGCTTCGCGACGTTTGCTTTACAGTCTTTCGACCAAGGCGCTTGCGGATATATTCGCTTGAGGTCTCATCTGTTGTTGCGAAGAACACTTGAAAGCCGCAGTTTTGGCAAAAGTTATCTTTGCCGCTGCGTCCATAGAGTTCAACGAGATTGGAGAGGCCCTGCACGACGATCATAAAGCGACCGCCATAACTGCGGATTGTCGTAATAGCAGAAAGAACCTTTTCCAGTTTTCCAAGCGTGCGAAACTCATCCATGACCATCAGGACAGGGTAGATCTCATCTGGTCCGGGTTCACTTCGCTGGAGAATGTCAATCGCTTGCTGGAAAAACAATCGTATCAGGGGCGCTAACTCTTCGACTTCCCCACTGGCAACAGCGAGATAAATTGACGTTGGATTGCGGCGAAGGAGTTCAAGGTGGAAATCATCCACTGAAGTTGCGGCATCAACCAGAGGATCACTCCAAAGATTAAGAGGCTCTAGTGAGCCAATATACCCCGACAATTGATCATCTGCGAAGGCTTGATATTGCGCGAGCAAGCGTTGGCATTCAGGATCAAGATTTGGCGTTTGTAGAATTGCCGTAAGTGAGTTGGCAAAGCCATAAGGCCCAAAAAGCGCCCGGTAGACTGCACCGATCGTTTTTTTCTCGGAATGATCGAGGACGTAGAGGCAGATACCGACGAAGATGTTTCGCGCGCCTTTGACCCAACTGTCAGCGCTCGCAGAGGAGACAGGAAAGAGATATGTCGAAAGCTGGCGTAATTCAGAAATCCGCCGAGCCGGTTCCGTTGATATATAACTGAGCGGATTCCAGCGATGCGAACATCCATCGAGCGCGCGCGGGGAAAAGCGAAAGACACGATCACCCATCAACTGGCGCGCATTCGCGGTTTTCTCAAAGTTTTCGCCTTTAACATCAACGCAAATAACCGAGCCGCCATAAGTCAACAAATTGGGAATAATGACCGAGACGTTTTTCCCTGCGTTCGTTGGAGCCGCAAGCAAAGTGTGTGTTTGGCTATCTTGCCGAATGAGAGGCGCGGTTTTTGATTTGCCGGTTTTACCGAGAATAACGCCGCTCATTGCAAGCATGTTTTGTTTGCGGAGATCTGATGGCCTCGCAAATCGTGCAGAACCATGATTGCCTGTTCGCTGCGGTATGAACATCAAAGCAAGAACAAATAAGATCGTCAGAACAGGAATTGCCGCAACGACAGCCCATGCTTTTTTATAATTGTCGGGAGCCAGCGCGGCGTTCGCGGTAAGAAGTGACCATGGATAGACTCCGTTTAGGTTATCCCCTTCTAAATAGGCAAACGCCATTCCTCCAAGCTCGAGGGCAGCTATCGCGATTGCGATGATGAATGCGAAATAACCAAGGAGTCTCATAGGCGCTCCTCGAACCGGATATCTGTAACGCGCCGGTTTCCGGCGGCATCGCGGCCTATCTGAACGACAATATCGATGATAGATCGGGCATAATCGATAATCTGTTCTTTGTTCATGGCTTGTGTTGCGCGCAAAACCATCAAGGCCAATCGTTCAAAAGCGGCTTCAGGGGAATCCGCGTGGATTGAAGAAAGTGAGCCGGGATGCCCTGTGTTGATGGCCTCCAAGAATGTGAAGGCTTCAATGCCGCGAATTTCACCAAGGATGATCCGGTCGGGCCGCATCCGTAAAGCCGATTCAAGCAGCGATGCTGCATCGCTTTTGCCGATGAGCTCTTCGCGCTTTGACGCTAGGAGTTGGACGTTATTGGGCTGAACCGGATGCAATTCGCGCGCGTCCTCGATTGTCAGAATTCTATCCGTTAAGTTAGCTTCTCCCAGGAGCGCCCGGAGAACGGTGGTCTTGCCGGTTGATGTACCGCCAGAGACGAGGATGTTTTTGCGAAGGCGCATGGCCTCGCTGAAAAACGTGCGTATATTGCCCGCATCGAGAAGATTGCGAAGGGCTTTATTCTCCTTCTGCGCTTTTGTTTCAGCGATATCGAACATTCCCCGGTCTTCAAGATCATTAAGGGAAAATCTCGAAAGGCGAATGCGCCTGAGAGCCAGTGAAACACCATCAACAATTGGCGGCGAAACGATATGTGCTCTTAAAATCGTTTCATCACCATATGGTAGCTTTGTGCCAACGATGGGATTCTCTTCTGAGAACCGTTGATGGGCTTGCCCGGCAATTTGTCGGGCTAACCGTAAAACATCTTCCCTAGGTAAGGCGGCGTCAGTCGGGACCATATGCCCCTGCCCCGCCCTTTCAATCCAGACTTTGCCGTCTGGGTTGATGGCTATTTCGTTGATTTGAGTATCATCAAGCCATTCGGTAAGGGGCCCGAGATATTGAGCAAGGAAACCGCCATCCATATCTAAAAGTACAGGTCGCGGGCGACAAAGACGCTTACTCGGGAGCCTTGATCCGCGCGGATTGTCGGAGCCAGTGTTATGTACCTCTCAAATGAACTCTGAGTCTGAGCGTTAAAGTCATTTGAAACATTCGATGCTGTTTCTCGTGATACTGCATCGTCAATTCGCGCCGATCCAAATCCGGAGATACCAGCGAGCACAGAGACCAATGCGGCAGAACCAAACTTTGTGCCAAAGTGAGTATCTACATCGCCCGACAAGCCTGATACACCAAGATCGTCACTTGCAGGTGACCCAAGTGCAATTGAGGTCCCGTCCGGTCTGATGAGCCTCGTCCATACAGCGAGAACTCTTTCCTGGCCCAATGCCACATTGGAACTATAACGACCAATGAGACGCGCGCCTTTCGGGATCATGACTGCTGTTCCGTCAAATCCAAAAACATCTTCGTTGACAATGCCTCGGATCATGCCGGGAAGGTCGGAATTGACCGCTGTTTCGAGCACTGCTTGAATGATTGTACCTTGCGCTACCAATCTGTCTTGCCGTGCCAAAACTGTTCCAGTGCTCGTTGGAAACTGAGAGTCGAAGGCTGATGCCACAAACAATTCATTCTCACTTAGACGCCGTGTCTGACCTCTTGAATCCGTGACGGTTGAAGCTGAAGCACTAACGGATGGACGACCATCATCAAAAAGCAATGTCGGCGCGTTGATCCGCTCTAAATCGCGCAATCTTGTTTGTTCAGCAAGGAGGCGGTCAGCTGCAGCCTGTCTTTCGATCTCGGCAGCCCTTAGCTCCGCATCTCGTGCAGCGGTAGCAGCCCGTCGCGCGGCCTCAGCTTGTTTTTCTTCTTGTTGAAGCCGGGTATATTCAAGGGCCTGTTGTTCGCGCAAAATCGCTAATTGAGTATCCCTTGCGGCAGCGAGGCGTTGCAATTCCCGTTGATGTTCTTTCTCGGATTCATGGGCTGCGGTCTGGCGGGCAATTTGTTCAGTGCGCCTCCTGCGATCTTCGTCGCGCTTTTCAGCTTCTTCAGCAGCGATCCACGCGGCCTCTTCGTGATTGCGGCGCTCTAAGTCAAGCTCGCGCTGCATTGCCTCGATGCGCAGCTTTTCGGCTTGGTCTTGTGCCTCTCGCTCTCTGCGCTCTTGTGCGACCAGGGCTGCATCAGGGTAATTGAAATGTATGCGATAGACGAGTTGATCGTTTGATACAGTGTCAGTTTTCACGGGAAGCATATCGAATGAATAGATGCGCCCCGACTCTGAGATTGCCGTGAGGTTTGTTTCGCCCGCCTGATCTTGCAGTTTGATAACGATCACATTGCCAGAATCAAGAAGCTCTATTTGCCAGCTTACCGAGTCGCCGACCTGCAATGAGGTGATGTTTTCTTCAGTGTCGAAAACAATCGTCATAACGCGGTTTGGCGCAACTCTTAAACGATATACCTGATCGCGCTCATAGGTCAGATAGCGGATTCTTGGATCTACTGTGCTTGGTGCGGGATCGCTCTCTGCAAAGACGAGTGTTGATCCAGAGAGAAAAAGGGCAAGCACTGTACCGGACAAGATCGTTTTCATAATCTACCCCTACTCTCAATTCTCAAAAGAGATTTCGTCTGTTGCAAGAACCGTGATCTGAGCGTCTTGATTGAGCGATGATGGAATGCTCGGCCAGAGCGTTGTTACCAGGAGCGTTTCCCCGCGCCGTCCTGTGGTGAGAGTTTGTGTGGCCCCGTTGTTGAACGACAAATTTTGCCATTCAACAATGACTCTCGTGTCGTTTTGCGTCACTTCGGTATTGTACTGGCCTCGTAATTTCGTTCCGGCCGGGATGACGATATTCGATCCACTGGCGCTGCGAACATCACTTTCGACCATGGCGACGATTGCTCCCGGTAAGGCGACATTCACATTTTCCAGGAGACGGACACGGAAAGAAGCGCCGCGCGCCAATGAAACCGATGGGTTTGTTGGAACAGAGGATGTTCCATAGCGCTGGTTATCTGATGATGCTGCCCGATTGACGATAACCGATGGCGATTTTACCCGTGCGTTGCGAGAAGCAGCAGCACGTTCGTCGGTCAAGTGCGCAATCCGTGCAGCAGCTTCTTCTTGCATTAATTGAAGGCGGCCTTCTGCTTCGGCCAATTCCTGATTATGTGTATCATTGAGTGCGTTGAGTTCGCTGGCGTGGCTATCTCTCAATGCCTTCAATTGGTCCGTATGGCTTTTTATAATTTCACTTTTCTCGTCGGTGAAGTCTCTCTCAAGCATGTCCAGTTTGATTTCCAGCTCCGCCACACGCTTGGTACTGGCCGCAATATCCTCGATCATTTTCCCAAGTTCGGGCGTATCCTTGCTGGCCTCGATTAAAGCAGCTTCCAGTTCACTTATTCGGTTTTGGAGTGCGGCATCAGAAGGTGAGGTGGCAACTTGAGCGGAAAGAGTTTCAAGAGGTGTTTCATCTGAGAGTGTTGCCGTTATTCTTCCTTGTCCGAGATTTACCCCTGTTACCATCCGGGTATTGTTCCCCGTGATCCGCCCTCCGCGCAGGGGTTCGATTTTTTGAGGTCCGCTGTTAGGGGTAGGAGCAAAAGTGGTATAGAGCAATGCACCACCTGCAAGGGCAATGATACCGCCAAATACCAAGACCAACGGCGTGTTAACGGCATTCGTTTTTGGTTGGAGAATTGGTTTGTCCGCATCCTCTACCGAATGCGGTTTTTGAGTCATGCCACGTATCGGGGTTACCTGTGCACCTCTACTTGTCATTACCAGCCCTCAACGCAATGGAATCTGTGGGAGGACGTGTCTTGAACCAACCTGATTGAATTGGCTCTGGCGCAGGAGCGAGATCATCATACGCGCCTGTATTATAGGACTTGTTGAAAAGGCATGTTGCCTCGACACCATCGCGTAACGTGAATTGAGGGCCAACCAAATCGACAATCAGAAAATCATCAACGGTGCGATGATCAACGACCCGTTCACTTCCATCGGGGTTCACAATAAAAATTGCAGGGCGCGGCGAATTTTTGGGAAAAGACAGATAGGTTTTAGTGCCATCGTCGAACATACGCGTCGGGCGTAATGATTCAGACCCTGAATAGGTGTAATTACGGTTCGCATTGGTTTTCCCGTTAAGGAGCGCTTTGAACGCAGCGCGCTGTTTTTCAATTTTTGCTTTCTCTTTGATGCGCTGGCGATCGCGCTCAGGGTAATCAAAGTGAATCCGAAAAACCGATTGCGCCACAAACGAAGGTTGCGGCTTCAAATCAAACGTATAAATGCGGCCTTCACTGTCCGTGACAGTCAGATTTGTTTTTCCGTCTTGCTTAAGAGGTTTAAGCGACAGCATATTGCGATTAGAAAGTCGCTCGACACGCCAACTGGAACTGTCTCCGATTTGCGCGCTCGTCAAGGATGCTTCATCATCGAAAACAAGCGTTGTGACAATGCCGACCGTCAAATGCAACTCATACACATCACCTTCCAGGAAACTGAAATATTGAATGCGCGGATCAGAGCCTCCTGATACGGGAAGCGTTGCAGCGTTTGCGGATGTAGATATGAGCGCTGCGACAGCGACACGGGTCAAAAATCGTATCATTGAGCCCTCTCAGTATTTTGTCTTTGAGCGCGATAATTGTTCACTTCGAAGCCAAGGGGGTTCTTCCACACATCGGACCGTGATTTCGGGCGATTGACAAAACTGAAGGAGACAATCGCGACAAACGGTTCGGTCACAGGTTTCTTGCCTTTTGACCGGTAGGTTTTTGTGAAGTTCACTGTTGCTGTATTGCTGTCGAGCGGCGTTGCCGATTGGATTACTGCAATGACTTGACCATTACCGTAGACACGTTCGAGGTGATCGTTGTTTGAGTAATCCCAATCCCATTGCCAGCTTTCGCGCGCCAGATCGACAGAGTAGTCCTGCACCTCGAAAATACGGGTATCATTGTCAGACGGGTCATATGTTTCGCGCTTCATCACGTAATTGACCACGTAGCTCATTGCTAACGCTTCATCAGCGGCAACAACCGATGTTCCGGCGACTTCCGTTTGCCGCTCTGCATGCCCCGTTGTTCTGTCGACTTTGATAATGACGGGCTCAATAGTACCGACCCTGAGTGCCATCATAAAGGCGGCAAGAACGCTCAGAACCGCGAGACAGATCGATATTGCTGCAACAATCCAAGCGAATACACGGGAGCGAGACAGTTTGCGATACGTCTCATCTTCCCATGCCGCTGCAGACGCAAATGTATTGGGATCATCGTAATCGATGTAACCCGCTGTTCGTTGCAGCATCCATCTACCCCTTTTTTAGCCGATTTGCCGCAGCAGCATCCGCAAGACGATCTTGTTCCGCGCGCCACATAATGGCTTTCGCACTTCTGTCGCGAGGATCGAACCTAGGCTTTTGAGTTTGTGGTGATGCGGGCGGGGATGTTGCCGCCCTGCCCTTACCTGAACGTGCTAAATCATTATCACGCCAAGAGACATATTGGCGCACACCAGCACCCGCCGCACCTGCAGCTGAATTGATAACTGAACCAGTCGATGTGACGGGCCGCCCTTCTGGTCCTTCCCAGCGCCGCTTTGCTTTTTCGTGATCTGATCGCCCAAGGGAACGCTGCGCACGATGCGCAGCCCGGCTTGCACCGTGATAACTCAATGAAGCGCCGCCGGCTGCCAGAGAGGCTGCAATATTGTTGAGTTGCGGAAGCAATATGACAGCAACAAATGCAATGGTCAGATATGCGACACAGTCAGTCAAGGTGATGTTGTTGTTCGTTGTGGCGTTTCTCAGGGTTCTTAGCCCATCTTTAGAGAGCTCCATGATGATTGCCATCGTTCCCGAAGCGAGAACAATTACGAGACCGGACTGAAACAGCATACGGAGCCAGCTTTCAAACCAACCCCGCGTTGCTTGAAAGGCGAGGAAGGCTATAAATACCGGCGCGAGCATCAAAGAGAGCGTGAGTACGGTTTTTGCTAATGCAAAGACCACAAAAGATACGGCCCCGACCAAAAGGGTTGCGACCATCATAATCAAGGCTAGCAAGAATGCACCGGGATTGAAGATCCCGCCTTCTGCTTGTAATCGTGCAATCGCATTCCAGCCTGCAACCATAAATGTATCAATAAGCTTATTGACATTAGTTGTTTGCGTTCCTGCAACAATGGTGGTTGCAAGCTCTCCCGGTGTTTCCGTAACCGGATCATAAATGATCGTGAGGAAGAAAAATGTGGCTGTGATCAATAGATAGGTGACCGCGATCCGAATGATGAGCGCCATAAAGTCATGGAAATTGAAATCACGGCCAAAAGCGATACTCAAACCATAAAGCGCAACCAGAATTGTCACAGCGCCGACGAGAACAGGGGTTACCGCTAATGATATGTTCAGCCAGGTTTGGGCAAAGACATTGGCGAGAACAGTATCAATTCTGTTTAAAAACCCCTCGAACATTACTGAGCCTCGAGCTCTTTGATCCGCTTTTCGAGCTCGATGTTTTGTTTAATCGCTTCATCTAAAAGTTCTTGATAAAATAGATCGCTTTGTTGTGCATTTTGACCCCGCCACTCGCTAGCGATGACCTCTCTGATGAGCATTTCCTTGGTCATTCTTTCTAGTACCGGGCGCTTTTGCGCTTCGATTTCATCACGGGTGATTTCTTTCGGAAGTTCGACATCCGCAAAGCTATCATTGTGGAGAACGCCGACCCCGATACCGAAACAAAGGATGGCAAGCATTGGGAGTTTCATAACTGGGTCTCCTAGACTGATTTATTCGGGTTCGTTTCAGGCGAATTGATTGGTTTTTCCAAACAAGCACAGGGCGATGTGAGTTCGCTTTGTTGCGCACAGCCCGAAACCAGAAGTGCTAAGACGAAAATGATGGATTTCATGACAATCAGTTTTCCCCTTGATTATTCAGTGCGCGGTATTGGCTTTCGTTGAATGAAAATGTGGAAACGAGATTATCGTCACCCGCAGCATTCAATCCCATCTCAACACCTGTTGCGCGGAGCTGCATGGCTTGAAGGGTCAACATTTCATTGAGAAGGAGAGCGACTTGACCTTGCATGCGCGTATTCAGATCAACACTTGCTTTGAGATCTTGGGTGTTATCGATAGCCCCGATCAATTCTTCAACGTGCGACAGTCGTTGCGTCGAAGCGTTGAAAGATCTCTCACCGATGCTCATTGCCGCAATTGTTGTTCCATGCGCTAAATCAATTGAATGAGCGCGCACACCCTCCGGTTCAGAGGGGATCATCTCAGCGCCGGAGCGCAGCCCCAATTCACTTATGATTTCTATCGCCGTTGCGCTTAATCCATCCGCGTTCTTTGAAAGTGATCCTTTCCCTGATGCGAGATCAAGGAATGTATGAATATCTGTATCGGCGTAACGCCGGGCAGTTTGCGCATCAGTATCATTCAAAAGCCCTGACAAATCGCGAGAACCGGTTAAATCATGAATGATGTCTTCCAGCTTTTCGGTTTGCTTTTGCGCTTCTGTAAGCTGTTTTCCCATCTCAACGATTTGCTTGACCATCTGTGCAAGCGACGCGCTATCAAAAACTGGAACGCCGCCCGCATTCGCTTGTTTCGGGTCGAGCGTAGAAACTGTCAGGGCCATCGCGGCAGTGGCCGCGAACAGATAAGATTTAAGCATCTTCCAGGTCCTCTTGTTTCATGAAATGCGGAAGCCATTTTTGCGGGTTATCGCCATGCTCGCGGCGCAGTTCATCAAGGTTGGTATTCGTTTCAGATCGACCAGAGAGGACTTTGATCATGCCAGGCATGTCGCCAAGATCAAGCCGGGCAATCACGGAGTCTTTTCCGTGCTTTAAGAGGAACAACCTGCTTTGTGCGGATGCCTCTACAACGAAGTTAAATTCGCCATCTGTCAGACCAAGCTTGCGGCAATAAATGTCTTTATCTGCTTTGTAGTTTGGTAGAAAAATTTGCGTAGGTGATGCGCTGACAATCGTGGGGCCAATTTTCGAGTTTGCCGCATCTTCGACTTCCTGAGTGATGAAGACGACAAAACCGTTTTGCTTTCGGATTGTTTTCAGCCAATCTTTGAGTTGACGCTGGAACACCTCATCATCAAGCAAGCGCCACGCCTCATCAAGCACGATCATTGTCCGCGTCCCATCTCGCATTTGCATATTAATGCGATGGAAGACGTAAGCGAGCCACGGCGAGCGCGTTTGAGGGTCATCGAGAACCGTTGTCAGATCAAACCCTGAAACCCGCCGATCAAGATCAAGGGTATCCATGGCGTCATCAAAGAGCCATGCGCACTCGCCTTTATGAATCCACGGATTGAGGCGACGTGATAATTCGCCCCCATCATCTGTTGATGAAAATAACTCAGCGAGATTGCGCAAGCGGCGCATTTGGGGCGGCGCATCGAAGATTTCATCAACAGCCTTTGCAACCGTTTCGCGTTGGCGATCTTTCAAGGTTTCTAAATTCAGCAGCTGTGCCAACCAGCCCCGGACAAACGAGCGATTTTCCGCCGTGTCTTCTAGTGAAAATGGATTAAAGCCCGTTGGATTGCCGGGACTAACGACCGTGTAGTTTCCATCGATTGCGCGTATGAACGGATCAGCGCCGCGATCTTTATCAAAGAAAAATAATCGTTGATCGAGGTGCATACTCAGTGCGCTCAATGCATTGATAAGGACAGTTTTACCGGACCCTGATTCGCCGAAGACAACCGTGTTTCCACGATCTCGATCATGCCAGTTAAACCAGTACGGGCATCGACTTGTTGTCTCTAAAAGCGCCGCCGCCTCGCCCCAGTGGTTGCCCTCTTCCTGTCCTTGTGCATGTGTATGGAAGCTTGCAATATCAGAGAAATTTCTGGAGGTGATCGTCGCGATACGAGAGCGATATTCGTGATTGCCGGGAAGCTGGGCCCAATAAGCTGTTTCGGCAAAAGCGCGCTCTCTTATGGGTTCTGCGCCCATGGAGCGAAAGAGTGACGTAATTGTCTCGATCGACTCTGTGAGTGTATCCACTTTGGAAGCAAGAACGGTGATGTTTACCTGGTGCTCGCCCAGGGATAACTGTTCGGATGCGATGTCATTGACGGCGGTATCTAATTCGAGAGCCAGCGTTTCGGCATCATCTTCGGCAGCTCGCATTTTCCGGCGCGCTGTTTTTGTTCGGGCAAGAGCTGTTGCATTGTCGAGGGGCATAAAGGATTGCGATAAAATGAACTCGCAGTTTAGACCCATCAACGCATCAAATGATCCTGCAACCGTAAAGCCACCATATCCGCGAAGGCTAAGGACAGCGCCATATGTGGCTTCGCTATCTGTGGCTCCTTCCCATACGATCATGTCTTTCAGGAAGGTCACAGCGCGCCTGCTTAAAGTCGTTGCAAGTGCAGCACGGGCAGGTGCAATTTTGCGCCAAGTGCCATTTGCAAGCATTCCAAGGAAATCTAGTGGACCGCTGCTTGTGTTGTTCAGGGATAACAAACGGGGGTCATAATCCTCGAAATCATTTTGAAAGCTTCGTGTTACAGCATCGAGTTTTTTCAATGTGCCAGAACGCCCATCCAATTCCTTTCGGAAGAGCGAGTTGAAAACACCTTCGACCTTTAGCGAGCGCTCAACAATCGTGGCGAAATGTTTGTTCTCATAGAGACGCCGTGCGCCAAGCTGTTCACGAAGTTTCTGAGAGAGATCATCCGCAAATGGGATACCTGATCGCGGAGCCGGCGGCGCTGAAATACGGCGGCGGATTATATGGTGGTAAAACCCGGTGCGCACATCTAGGCCGCGCCGTATAAATTGTTCGCGGACACTAGAGCGATAATCAAGTTCTTCGAGCTCTGCGGTTTCGAACGGCAAGCCGCCAAGTTCAAACACCCGCATCAGATCACCGTTTTTGGTCGATATAGTGCTTTTGTCGATAAACGTGGACCACGGTAAATGTTGAGACAACTGTGCTTCTTTATTTGAGAACGCGCCATGCACCATATCAGCACTGGCTAAAAGCGCTTTACGGTTCATACCGATTGCCTCCCCAAATTCGATGGTTGCCGGTCTTACGGGTCATGCGTCCGCTTACTGAAAGCAGGTCAAGAATCCTCGGTTCGATACGTGCAAGAGCGCGCGCACCAAGCCATAAAACAAGAAAGAGACCTCCCATCCCAATAGCGGATTGGAACCAAATTAGCGGAAGGATCGAAAATGAAAGAACAGGAACCCAATAGAGTACCGGGAGCCCCCACACTTGCGGAGGCCTAATCAAACCTTTGAAGATGCGGCTTTGCTGCGCCATCATTTATTGGGTGGTTGTGGTTTGCTGTGTCCCGCCGGATGTCGTGACAATGCCCGAAACAATTGTTCCCGCACCAAACACCATAACCAAGCCAACAAAGGCCATGAAAAATGTTCGCCATTCAAATCTGCCCATTGCAGCACCAAGGCCCGCACCCGCGATCACAATCGTACCAATGGCGATGCCGCCAGGTCCGGTGATAAATGTAACAATCTCATTAATGATGTTTTGCAAAGGGTCCAATGTCGCTGCGTAAGCAGGTGTAGCAATAAGCGTGACGATTGTTAGTGCCAGGAATGAACGTAGGAATTTAGACATGGCTATTGCTCCGTTGGTTCGGCTCGTTTCAAGGTTAGGCTGCTATCTTTTGTCGGTGGCCCTAGCGCTCAGCGTTAGCGCGCCGCTTATTGAAACGGCGATTGACTTGATTGCTATGCGACGCGTTTAGCGCAGGACGCGGAGAGTTACAGCGCGATCTAAGTATTGAAGCGTCGGGAAGAAAAGTATGTTTTGCTCATTAGAAAACCCCCGTTTTCTGTTGGTCATAGCGGACGGCCTCTTATACCAGAGAGTGTGCCGCACCATTTTGAATACAACAATATGTTGATAATATAAAAGAGAATCACTTTTCAAGTGTATTTTTGTAATTACGTGAAAACTCCCTCATAGAAATTTATGAGCCCTTGTCTCTTATAAGGGTAAGCGTCTTTGAGGCGTTTCATTCGTTCATTTCAACGCGCCAAGGCGAGCGCCAAAAATAGTACTGGCACAATCGCAGGATAAGAGTACCGTGTACTGGGGGCTGTATTTTCGGAGGGTGCTTACTTATGAGAAAACTCGCTTTTGCCGCAGCGGTAGTAATGGCGACCGCTGGGATGGGTACTACGGGTCAACCCCATTCATACGGACATGATGGCACGCTTATTCCTGCGGTCGAAATAGTAATTGAGCACGGCGGCGGATGTCGAAAAAGCTCATCGCCAGGACAATGCTGTCATGCAGGTTCAAAACCTTTGCACTGTCACTAACCGCGCTAGAAAATGACAGAAGGGGCGATAATATATCGTCTCTTCCTCGATAGCAGTGGAAGCAAGCAAACTCTCTTTTGCCTAAAAGCGTCCCGCCAACGTCTGCTCGGCTCATCAATCTTAATCAGTCGCAATCGTCCTGTTGTTCTCCGTACGTTAGGATGGACGATGGATATAATCGTTTGCAGCTGTTGGGGTATTAGTCGGTAGAATGGGTATTAAGAGGGCACATTGATTTAGTGATACTTCTGTCAATCCTGAGATTTTCTCGCTTACAGTTTTTAGGAAAGATCGCCACCAAAATATTTGGATCGTTAGTTTCTGCAACTTATCGAAACGGGGCTCGCCAGCCTGCAGCCAACGCCTCTCCTTCATTGCAGAACCACCTTTCACCTTTGGCCGTATTGATCTTCGTGCGAGAATACGACCGCGACCAAGGCGTGTGATAGATGCGTCCGCGCTTACTTATGTTGCCCTTGATAGGGCAGGCGGGATCAGGAGCGTCGTTGCCCTCCCACTTCGCCGCACGAAATTCCCATGCAGGAATGAAGGTACCCGCCCACATGCCGACATGAGCGCTACGGGCTGCATCCTCTTCAGAAACATAAGTCGTTGAATATTTGCGAAACGCCAAGGCCCAACCAGAGCGAACCATTTCAGCCGACACATCGAGGTCACCAGCACGGCACTTTGCGAGAAGGCGACCGAAATCGTCAAACTCATCACCAGTACAGATCACCCCATCGCGTAAGATCGATCGTAACTTGTTTTCCGCTGTTGCACCGCAGTTATAAGAACGGCCATTTCGCTCGCAATCCTGCCCGTTCTCAGGCGCATCCATGCCAATGAGCCGAATTACCTGCTCACCTATACGGAGCGTATCTCCATCTTGTATCGTAGCGGACCCAGATAATTCCATCGCCGCTACCGGGATAGAGAATGCCGTCATCATCATCGCAAGAAACGTTTTCAATCGACGAATTTTCCAACCGCTTTTAACACTCTTCGATATCGTTCATTATCTTGGCTCTTTCCTTTCGACCACTGAGCGCGCAAGGCGTTGCCTTCTGCGACCGAAAGAGCATCGTCCCCATACTCGGCAATCAGTTGATGCGCTTCAGCGTCAATCTCAGCTTGCGGTATTCCGTCTCGAAAATATGCCTTAACGGAATAAGCTAAAACGAAGACTGCTAACCCTACTAAAAAAATCTTTGCTGTAAGCTCCAGCGCTTCAATCATAGGAATTCATCCTCACTCAGAAATCGTTTGTACCAACGCAAGGAAAGCTTTGCGCTGCGAAGGCTTACGGATCTTAGAGAATGCTTTGTTTAATTCTAAACCTTCACGGCTCGCGACAAAACTCATCACGTAATCCGTTTCATCGGGGATACTTGCAATAGCTATGGAAGGCAGAGCTTGATTTTCTGAGTCGGGCATATCATCGAAAAAGAATTGAACCGAAACATCAAGAATGTTTGCAATTGTAAACAGGCGACTTGCTCCAATACGATTTACACCTTTCTCGTATTTCTGAACTTGCTGAAAGGTTAGATTTAACTTTGCTCCGAGTGTTTCCTGCGACATTCCAACCATCATGCGGCGAAGTCGAACGCGCGAGCCGACGTGGACATCGATTGGGTTTGGCGATTTCATGATGACAAATCCAGTATCAGGT
>CALKBI010000030.1 GCA_937990185.1 uncultured Neomegalonema sp.
CTTCGCCAGTGTGCGAAGGTCCGTAGCGTCGTAGTCATCTCGTAAATCTATAGGCATGGCATTATCCTCCACCACGCCTTGAATCAGACAAAAACGTTCGTGGGAATCCCCGAGTCAGAATTTCCCGCCGTTAGTATTAGACCTTTTCTAGCTGCGCACTATCTCCACAGATATGCTTGGAGAAGGAACGCGCGTAAATGGCTCTAACAGATACCATCAACATTTATTGCGAGCGCCTCGGACCAGAATTCTGGGCTGAACCAATTAATGCAGCAAGTAATCTTGCTTTTATTTTAACGGCAGCTATCGGAGCACGAGAAGCGCAAAAAAGAGGATTGCGAAACGGATGGATAAACGCGCTTTGTTTTCTAGCGTTCTGCATTGGTATAGGATCATTCCTGTTTCACACATTTGCACAGCGCTGGGCAGGCATTGCTGATGTGGTTCCGATCTTATTGTTCATTGTCGTCTATCTATTCGCCGCTGCACGTTATCTCTTTGATTTGCGTTGGATATATGCCGTTCCCGCAGCAATCATCGCGTTCAGCATAGCTTTGCTTGCACGTAACGGCGTTCTGATGCTGGCTACAAAAGAACAATTAAACGGCTCTCAGGGTTATGCCCCTGCACTTGCGTTGTTATTGGGTTCAGCTCTTATCCTGGCGGTTATGGGTCGCCCTGCTGCCAAGTGGATCGCTGCCGCTTCTGCAGTGTTTATTGCCTCAATGGGAGCAAGAATAGCAGACGCGCATGTTTGTGGAGTCTTTCCCATCGGCACACATTTTCTCTGGCACGTTTTAAATGGGATCATGATTGCCTTACTACTGATCGCAATTATCAGACATGGACGCCTTGCGCTTCATCCCTCTTGAGCAGTATAGCTTTCTGGAAACCAAGGAGACGGCCATGTCGGTTGATGCACAAACAGTACGAAAAGTAGCAAAACTCGCACGCATTGCCGTCGAAGACCATGAAGTCGAGCCGCTGGCTAAAGAACTCTCCGGTATCCTGGATTGGGTTGAGCAATTACAAGAAGTAGATGTCGAGGGCGTAGAGCCTATGACATCCACAGTTCCTATGCGCTTGAAGCGCCGCACTGATGTCGTAACAGACGGCAACCGCCGCGACGATATTCTGGCAAATGCGCCTAATGCTCGCGAAGGATTCTTTGCAGTACCAAAAGTAGTAGAATAAAAACATCGGCAAGACGAAAAGCCGTCATACATTCAAAAACAACGCTAAAATTAGTGAATTTCACCAGTTATTCTTCGGTCTTCGAAAAAAACTTTAGTTCGAGAGTCCCGACCTTTCCGCCATTCTTGTGTGCGGCGCACAAAAACCGCAGGTTTAGCGCTTTCTTTTAGAGAACAACTCCCTATCTGCCCCTAAAGCAGAACGCTCTAAAAAGGATACGCGCGCCAATGACATTGCTTATGACGCTTGGAGGCGCGCTGCTGTTGATGGTTGCAGGAGACGCACTGGTTCGTGGAGCGATTGGGCTTAGCCTAAAATTTGGATTATCTGCGGCGTTGATTAGCCTTACAGTCGTCGCCTTTGGAACATCTGCACCAGAACTTGTTATCAGTATCGAAGCTGCACTCGCAGGATCACCGGATATTGCATTGGGAAATGTCGTTGGCAGTAACATTGCCAATGTGCTGCTTATCGTCGGTGTCCCCGCAACAATGATCACAATGGCGGTTTCTAACGCAGAATTACGACGAAGCTTTACGCTTATGATGATCGCCACGGTCATATTCGTAGCATTTGCAGTGACCGGAGAATTCAACCGCATCGCTGGCCTAATCATGCTGACAACGCTCGCGGCAATCATAATCTACAGTTACGGAAAGTCCGGCAATAACGAAGCAGATCTTGACGATGCAGACGAGGCGATGAGCGGGTTAAAAATTGGCTTACTCATGCTGGCTGGGATTATTGGCTTACCGATTGGCGCACACTTTCTGATCGAAGGCGCGAGAGCAATCGCGTTATCAATCGGGTTGTCCGAGGCCGCAATTGGTTTGACCATCGTAGCTTTGGGAACATCTCTACCAGAGCTTGCGGCGAGTACAGCGGCTGCATTGCGTGGGCGCGGTGATGTTGCGCTCGGTAATGTTATTGGGTCGAATATGCTCAACCTTCTTGCGGTAATCGGTGTAACCGCAGTCATCCACCCCCTAAATGTCTCACGCGCGTTTCAAACCGTTGATATCCCAATTATGGCTGTGACGAGCCTTCTACTCGCACCTTTCCTCATTTGGAGAATGAAACTTGGGCGGACAGCCGGAGTTACTTTTCTCGCTCTCTACGCAACATTCGTCGTGCTCGCACTCGGCGATGCATCAATATAACCGCCTACAATTCACCGACAATCAAGGAGATTTCGATGACGGACACCTCGGTTCAGCCACCAAGCGCGAAGCCATTATCAGGAATGGACCCGGCGGCTAAAGCAGGTCTTTTGCTCGCAGCGGCTGCTGTATTGGGCGTTCTCAGCGAAAATATCGGTGCGCTAAGACCACTCTATGACGGATTTCTAACAACAAATGTTGCCGTCGCCGTTGGCGAATTAAAGATCGAAAAACCTCTACTGTTGTGGATCAATGATGGCCTGATGGCGATCTTCTTTTTGCTTGTTGCGTTAGAAATCAAACGAGAAGTTTACGAGGGCGCATTGTCGTCGTGGAAACGTGCATCTTTACCTGTCTATGGCGCTATTGGAGGCATGGCGATCCCTGCATTGATCTTTCTGTCAATCGTCGGTTGGGATAGTGATGAGGCGAAAGGTTGGGCCATTCCCGCGGCAACCGATATCGCGTTCGCGCTTGGCGTTTTAAGCCTGTTCGGAAGTCGTGTACCGACGGAATTAAAGACATTCCTTTTGGCACTTGCGGTCGTTGATGATCTCGGCGCAATTGTTATTATCGCCCTCTTCTACACAAGCAAACTATCCGTTCCTGCGCTGATGCTCGCGGTCCTTGCCAGTATTGGATTGTTTGCATTGAACCTAAGTGGTGTGAAGCGATTTGCGCCTTATGTCCTTCTCGGAATTATCCTATGGGTTTGTGTTCTGAAATCCGGTGTACACGCCACACTCGCCGGTGTTGCAATCGGCTTTGCTATCCCTCTGAAGGCAGGTCGTGACGGAAAATCGCCCGCTAAAACTGCAGAACATGGCCTGCATCCATGGGTCGCTTTGTTGGTAATGCCCTTGTTTGCGTTTGCCAATGCAGGCGTACCGCTAGAAGGATTGAGCATTGAACTGTTGCTCGCCCCTCTGTCTCTCGCAATTATGCTTGGTCTTTTCATTGGCAAGCAAATTGGTGTCTTTGGTTTTGCATATGCAGCGATTAAATTCGGGCTTGCGGAAAGGCCCAGAGAAGCCAGCATGATGCAGCTTTATGGTGTTAGTCTTCTTGCCGGTATCGGCTTTACCATGTCGTTGTTCATCGGCGCGTTGGCTTATGTCGATCCGGAGCATCAAACTCTGGTTAGAATTGGCGTTATCTCAGGGTCCATACTGTCCGGAGTTGTCGGTGCGCTTATCCTCGCGTTTGCCAAGCGCCGAGTGACGATCACAGAGACGGCGGCCTAAGTGCCAGCGTCAGCGGCTCTCTTCAACGCGAGTCTTGCGCGCTCCTCAAAACTGCTACTGACCACTGGAGACTCCAGTGGTCGAAGTGGTCGGGGCGCGCTTGGTCCATCCGTAGCTTTTGGCGGTGATGAAATCGATGCCACGTTAGAGGATTTAGTCTGGTTTAATTGGGAACGCGCACGCAAATCTACGCCGTCACTGGGCAGTGTAACTCCCGCGGTCCGCTGTTGTTGCCTCGCTGCGCGCGCAAGGAGATCGCTCTCGTTAACGAAGCGTGTGCCATCAGCGTCACGCGCCTGCTGTCTCGCAACGCGAGCCAGTAAATCGTCCTCATCGACGAAATGTGCGGTGTCTGTGTTTCGCTCTCGTTGCCGCGCGGCACGAGCCAACAGATCTCGCTCATCAAATTGGGCGGATGTAACACGGGTGCTTTCACGCGATTGGGCAGCACGCGCTAAGAGCGACGCTTCATCCACCGCTGGATTCGCGGCAGCATCAGACCGCGACCTGCTCGCTATTGCGCGCGCTGTCAGTTGTTCGGATACGGGCAACACTGAATCTGCACGGAGGCGTCGGGCTTCTATCTCGTTGCCTTGGCGATCTAATCGCTCAATGACACGTTCACCTGTTTGTGTGTTCAACAGTTCTTCAGCGGGCAAGGCTGGCGTATCAATAAGCCTAGGCCATTCTGCAGAACTAACATCGGGACCTTTCGGCAATGAATCGAGCGCCGTGATAGAACTACCGCACCCTGAAAGGCCAACGATCATAATGAGATAAGCATTAAGCCGCATAGAACGACCTCATCTAACAAATTTTACCAACCGCAAGCAGTCTAGGATTTTAAGCACACCATGCTGTATTTAGACTACAAACGCAAAACCAGTGAACGGGAACGGGGCAACAAATGACCGATTCGACTCCGGGCGACGTCGATCCGTCCGCAACACTTTCCACAGCCGCTACTATGGCGGATAATATGGCGAGAGCGCAGCAGCTCGCACAAGAAGCCTGCACACTTTACATGCAAAAACATGCGCGTGACGATGGAACTGCGGATCACGACCCGTTTAATATTCTTCCAGCGATTACAGACCTGCAAAATACGATGATGAAGCACCCCGAGCAGGTAATTGAAACAGCGATTGATATGTGGTCGCGTCAGGCAATGCTCTGGACCAGCATGATTGCATCAATGGGCGGTGTTAAGACTGAACCCGTCAAAGGGCTGGAAAACGCCGATAATGATCGTCGCTTCAAAGATGAGGCATGGGAGTCGAACGCGCTTTTTGCATACCTGAAACAATCCTACCTCCTCGCGTCCAGCGTGATGCGCGATACAGTACATCGGATGGATTCAGATCTGCCGGAAGATGAACGTGCAAAATTAGAGTTTTTCACTGACCGTTTTGTCGAAGCAATCTCACCGTCGAATGTCTTCGCGATGAATCCGCAAGTGCTGCAAACAACCGCAGACGAGAACGGAGCGAACATTGTTCGTGGGATGAAGCAATTGGTGCGCGACTTAAAACGCGGTGATGGCGATTTACTCATCAGCCAAACCAACATGAAGGCATTCGAAGTTGGAAAAAATATTGCGGTGACACCGGGTAAAGTCATTTTTCAAAATGACTTGATTCAGCTCATCCAATACCAACCCACGACAGAAACGGTCTACGCTCGGCCTCTCTTGATTGCTCCCCCTTGGATAAATAAATTCTACGTCCTCGATCTGAATGAAAAGAAATCACTCATCCGTTGGTTGGTTGGTCGAGGATATACCGTCTTCATCATCTCATGGCGCAACCCGGAAGCTGGCGGAGTTGAACGCCATTTCGAGGATTACATTTCCGAAGGATTTTACGAAGCCATTGATGCCGTTTTGAAAGAAACTGGGCAGAAAAGCGTTAACACAGTCGGGTATTGCATCGGCGGAACCATGCAAAGTTGCGCTTTGGCTCATATGGCCGCAACTGGTGACAAACGCATCCATTCCGCAACTTTCTTTACCGCTCAGGCTGACTTCGAAAAAGCAGGCGATTTGAAGATATTCGTGGATGATAAATCGCTGAACCGTATGTCGCGAGATGCGGAAAAAGGCGGCGGCGTGCTGAGCGCGCAAGAGATGGCACAAGCCTTCAATATGATGCGCGGGAACGATCTAATTTGGAGCTATGTGGTCAACAACTACTATCTCGGCAAAGAACCGCCCGCCTTTGATCTGCTATACTGGAATGCGGACTCCACGAGAATGCCGGGCAAATGCCATGTCGATTACCTGCGTGATTTCTACCGCGATAATGCCCTGTCTAAAGGCGCGTTGTCGATGATGGGCGAAAAGCTCGACATCACAAAAATCAAGACGCCGATCTATTCTGTCGCAGCGCGCGAAGATCACATCGCCCCCGCCGAGTCAGTCTACCGTACGATGAAGAAATTCGGCTCAACTGTACGGTTCGTTGTCGGAGGATCGGGGCACATCGCTGGCGTGGTCAATCCACCTGATCCAGACAAAGTTAAATACCAATATTGGACCAGTACCACCGCAAAACCAAAATGGCCTGAGCGCGTAGAGGATTGGATTGCAAATGCAAGTGAAACTCCCGGCTCATGGTGGCCTGATTGGGACGCATGGCTGGCAAAAAAATCCGGTAAACAAGTCGAAACGCGAGAGCCGGGTGCTCTGCTTGGACAACTTGAAAATGCACCGGGTTCTTACGTTACCGTTCGATCAGACAACCCAGTTGACGAGTAAACGTCAGCACTCGTAAATCGAAAGGTTGTAGCGCGCTTTTGTGATAAAACATCAGGAAACAGAGAAATCTCACTGTTTTCTAATTTACATTTAAATACAACAGCCTAAACCAACTTACAGTTATAAATCCCTAGATAAGACTGCTTTTCTCACCTCTTTTTTGCGGTCATACTATTCCGAGTGGGATGTAACCGCTTGACGTAAAGCTCTAAAAACTCTTCTAGTCAGAAATCTTATACCGCGAGCCGGGCCTACAGTAGCCCGATATGGGGCGCGCATGACGAATAGTGAAGACCGGCCAGCAAAACGCTTTGTTTTCTTGCTTACCCCAAAGCTATCGATGATAGCGCTCGCTTCTGCTGTTGATCCCCTGCGCCTCGCCAATCGGATGAGCAACAAAGATATTTATATCTGGGAATTTGTCTCCGAAAGCGGATTGCCCGTAACCTGCTCAAACGGGGCACGAATTGATGTTGATGGCGCGCTCGTCGATATTCATCGTGACAGCACCATTGTCGTCGCTTCCGGTGTAGATGCCCATGAAGCGGCAACCAAGCCAACGCTGACATGGTTACGAAAACAATCAAGGATTGGCGCGCGTGTTGGAGCAGTTTGTACAGGTACATTGATCCTTGCCCGTGCAGGCTTACTCGATGGCAAGAGATGTACAATCCACTGGGAAAACCAAGCTGCATTCCGCGAAGAGTTCATAGACATTGAAGTGACTAATCGCCTCTACGAGATTGATGGAGATCGATTCACCTGTGCGGGCGGCGCTGCTGCAACGGATATGATGTTGGCACTTATGTCGCGTGATCTCGACCCTGAGACCGTGGGCTTGGTCGCCGATCAGGCAATACACACACCAATTCGGGGGGAACGCGATGAACAGCGGCTTTCTGTTCCTGCGCGTATCGGAGTCCGCCATCCAAAACTTGTTTCGATCATCCAAACAATGGAACAAAACCTCGAAGAGCCAATCAGCCCTTCAATCCTTGCTCAGAACGCACAAATGTCTACGCGCCAATTAGAGCGTTTATTTCGGAGATATCTGAACCGATCCCCGAAGCGTTACTACATGGAATTGCGGCTCCAAAAAGCGCGGAACTTATTGTTGCAAACCGAAATGTCCGTGATCAATGTCGCGCTGGCATGTGGATTTACCTCGCCCTCGCATTTTTCAAAATGCTATCGCGCGCATTTCAACCGAACACCTTATAGAGAACGCGGCGCACCGGGTGCGCCGTCTCAAGCAATTTAACACGATTTATGCTTCGTTATGCTGTCCGCGAACCTTGCGGAAAAGCCAAAGGATAATAGGCATCGCAATCAAGATAATCGCAATCCATGTTGTTACAGGTGCGATCCACCATTCTTGACCTTTGCCATCGCGGTCAAAGAACGGATTGTAAAAGACTTCAAAATTTCCATCCGAGAGCAGCAAAGCTTGGCGTAATTTTTCTTCGGCGGTCGCCCCGAGCACAACCGCCAAAACAGCTGGTGCAAGAGGGTAATCGAGAATGCGAAGGAGATATGCGCCAATCCCGAAAAGTACCATCAGCCAAACATCAAACATATTATCGTAAGCAGCATATGTACCGACAATCGACAACACGAAAATAACCGGTGCGAGGATCGTAAATGGCATTCTCAATACCCATAGAAAGAGGGGTATGAATGCGAGGTTCACCAACACTGCTATAATATTCGAGATGTAGAACGAGCCAATCAGCGGCCATACAAACTCGGGCCTATCTTCAAAAAGGCGTGGTCCCGGCTCCAAGCCCCAGATCACCATACCGGCCAGCAGGACCGCTGTTGTTGGTGAGCCGGGAATTCCGAGCGTCATCATTGGAAGCATAGCCCCGGTCGATGCTGAATTATTCGCGGCCTCTGGCGCCGCAACACCATCAGGATTTCCTTGACCGTAACTTTTCGGATTACGTGACGTCATCTTGGTGACGCCATAAGACATCAACGATCCCGGCGTCGCACCAGCAGCAGGCAAAATGCCCACAAAAAAGCCGAGCAACGAACCGATTGTCGTGCCTTTCCAAGCATCTTTCATTCCGACAATACCGCGCATGATCCGCATAAAGCTAATCTGCGTTTCGGTCATAGTGATCTTGTAACGGCTGGCATTGATCGTCCAGATCATCTCACCGATGCCATAAACACCGATAGCCAGCACAAGAAACTGAATACCGCGACTAAACCAACCAACCGAGTCAAAGAAAGGGACGCTTGCTTCGGCATCGGCGACACCGAGCGTTGTGAGCAAGGCAGTTTGCTCACGTTCGTTCATGAACACGAGGCGAGGCTCGCCGGAAATCTGATCAAAACCAACCGTTGCGAGCAACAAACCAAAGCAAATTGAAAACAGCGTTTTGGGAATGTCGTCTCCACCCAAACCAATAAATGTCGCAAAGGCCAAAAGCATGAGCGCGAAAATCTCAGGGTTCCCAAAATCCAGAGCAACCGAGGATAAGAATGGTGCAAATCCGGTAAAGAAAACCGTGGCGACTGTGCCGCCAATGAAGGACGCAATAGCGGCGGTAACGAGCGCACGGTCTGCGTCACCTTTCAGCGCCATCGGCCTGCCGTCAAAGGTCGTGGCTACAGCGGTTGATGCTCCCGGAATACCCAGCGTAATCGAAGAAATAGCGCCGCCATACATGGCCCCATAATAGATCGCAGCCAGAAAGATCATCGGCGAGGCAGGGTCCGCCGTCATTGAATTGATGACGAACGTAAACGGCAACAGGATCGCAACGCCATTGACCGACCCTAACCCCGGCAATGCACCAACAAACAGGCCGACCACGACCCCAATAACTGCCAAGCCTAGATTATGCGGCTGGAGCGCAATCCAAATACCTTGATAAAGAGCATCCCAAATTTCCATTATATCGGCCCTCTATTGCCGCGAAGCGCGGGCTGATAGCGCTAGGATCGCGCCGCTTATCGCGAAAAATACGGCAATCATGATGAGTGACTGGCTTCTGAAAAACTCACCAGCGGGATTATAAATCGTATCTTCTATCCAGCGGGTTCCCTTGGGTTGCACCTTTGTCATCATAATGTCGAAGAACAGGTACAGCCAAAACGGAACAACGAGGCAAGTGACAATGGATAACAGCAAAGGATGCCGTCCCAAGAAAAGCATATAGTAGAGCATGAAGACTGCGATGGCCGCGTACATACTAA
The DNA here is from genome assembly GCA_937990185.1 of uncultured Neomegalonema sp. GTDB lineage: Bacteria > Pseudomonadota > Alphaproteobacteria > Rhodobacterales > Rhodobacteraceae > JAHDDY01. The sequence continues at coordinate 9,561 of CALKBI010000030.1, forward strand.
TCATGTCAATAAGCACGAGAAACGCGATCAGACCTCCGCCAACAAAAAGCAACATTTTGGCAGCATAACCATCCATGAATGGTTCATCAGATTGCGAGGGGGGTGACTGCTTTCGGATCGCATTGATGATAATCCAGATACAGGAAATCAACATCCCAAGGGCGAGATAAAAGGGCCAAAATCCTTTTCCGGGACCAGACCCGTCAATATTCACACTGATATTAGACCAATGGACATATTCAGTGTCCCATTCCGGTCCTTCACCGCTCTTCCACATCAAATAAACTGAAAGCAAAGCCAGTATGATTGCGGTGACGAATTCTGCGCGGCGCATTAGACCCTCACAAACGTAATATTCCCCTTAAACTCCCAGCAAAAGCCGGGAGCCGAAGTCTCTTTTTTAAAGAGAGTTGAGTGCACGATTTTCAGAATAACCCCAAAAATCGTGCCCGCCATAACGCTATTTAATCGCGCCGGACGCTTTCAGAATTGTCGTATGCCGATCCCGTTGGGTTCCCCAATAATCAGCAAGATCAAGCTGAGACATGAAGTCGCCCATCAGAGATTTTGACGATTTGTATTCTTGCCAGTCAGCGCTTTTATAAACACCCCGGAAGAGTTGCGTATAGTACGCCGCTGCTTCTGCTGACATGCCAGGCGCACCAACGACGGAACGCTGCATGAAGTAAGAAAAATCACCGCCAAGCTCTTTGAGAGTTGGGACATCCGGGAACAATGGCAGGCGCTCATCGGTAAATGCGACCAACGGAATAACATCACCACTCTCGTAGAAGCCAAGCGCTTCAGAGGGGTTGTTCACCGACGATTGAATTTGCTTGCCGGCAAGGTCTTTTGCAACAGCTCCACCGCCTTTGTAGGGGATATATTTGATTTCAAGACCGTAGTTGTTGTTCAAGAAATCAGTGATGATGTTGTCTTCGGAGTTTTTCCCCGTTCCACCCATCACCCATTTTCCACCACGGCTTTTGGCTTCAGCAAGGAACGCATCGAAGTCTTTAATGCCCTCGTCCTTATGGACCCACAGCAAGAAAGTATCTTCTGCCATCCGTCCGACCGGAGCGAACTTCATTATGTCAACTTTTAAGCCGGGCTGACGCAAAGGGGTGGTGAAGAACGAATTTAGTGTCACCATGATCGTGTGATCAGGGTCACTGACACCATTCATGTAAGACAGTGCTTCCGCACCAGAGCCACCGGACTTATTTGTCGGGACAAGTGGTTTTGACGCCAGCCCCTCTTTTTCCACGATAGCTTGCATCAGACGCGCCATTTTGTCGGCTCCGCCGCCTTTACCAGCCATGATTACAAAATCAATTGGCTTTGATGGCTCAAATGCGCTCACTGCGGTTGCAGTAAATGCCATGCTTAGCGCGACCGCACCCATGGCCATAGTTTTCAAAATCGTCATTTGCTTTCCTCCCGTTGCGTATTCGAACTGCTGCGCCAATAAGAGGCACATTTTATTCAGCTCCATCTGGTGTGGAATACTGAATATGCTCGGTCCTATCGCCTCACATAAAGTTCCTTTCTGCAAGAACAAAAAAGCCTATTCGGCGAAAAATAATCACTTTCTTGCTCATTCAGTGAACCATGATAACTGGCATCTCAGCCGTATCCACAATAGTTTGCGTATCGCCGCCAAACATAGTCTCGCGTTCACGATTGTTTGGATAAGCGCCCATGATCAAAGTATCCGCGCCTTTTGAAGACGATAGGCGCAACAAGCTATCACCAACATTACCCTCAGGTGAAAAGCGTTCAAGAGACGCGGCGATCCCACGCGCAGAAAGATAATGGATCAAATCATCTGCTGTTGCGCCATGTATTTCTTCGCCCGCACTAAGTACGGTTACGGTAGACGCCGCTCGCAAAATGCCATCTGTAATAGCAACCGCTCTGGAAGCACTCACCGAGCCATTCCAAGCAATTGCCACATGATCGCATAATGTTTGCGGATGGTTGTCCCTCATCGGGCACATCATCACCGGACGACCTGAATTGAAAAGCGCAGCACGAAGCGTATTTGCGCCGAGATTGCGGTCACGGTCTGGTTTCGCGACCACCACTAAATCGGCCAGCCGGCCATGCGTCTTCATAACGTCAATTTGCTTGCCCTGAGCTTCTCGCCAAGCGGCTTGAACGGAACCATTACCCTCGGTCAATCCGAGCTTAGGAAGCAGGTCAGTGAATTCAGTTCGTAGATTTTTTTCTTCTTCGTCCGCTAACCCATGAGCAGAGTCTATGATTTGCTCTTTAAGGAACGACGGCACAGGCACACCGTAAGGGAGCATATCTGTCGGACGCGGCCTGCAATGTATCGCTTCAATATTCGAATTATATCGACGAGCCAACGCAGCAGCGTGAGCAAGGACATTTTCACCTTTACCGTCACCCCGTATCGGGATGACGATTTTTCCAAGGGTCATAGATTCTGTCCCCATATTTCATCCAGCTCTCTTGGTTTCATCCAGCGTTCTTTGCCTGCATCTCGACAAAGAGCACTCACGAATGAACAAGAACCGTCATTGTAGATGGGAACAGATATCTTCAAATCAGAACAATCCTTGGATCTGGCCATCATCATCCAGCATGATGGTTTCAGCCGCCGGAACCCGAGGCAGCCCGGGCATAGTCATGATCTCTCCGCAAATCGCGACGACAAATCCTGCTCCTGCTGACAGGCGCACTTCACGGACCGGAATGTCGAACCCTGTTGGTGCTCCACGTTGGCTCGGATCGGTAGAGAAGCTGTATTGGGTTTTTGCCATACAAACGGGGAGATTGCCGTAGCCCTGATCTTCCCACGACTTTAGTTGATCAAGAATTTTCTTGTCCATCGTGACTGAGTCCGCCCGATAGATACCTTTTGCGATAGCCTCGACTTTATCGGCAAGACCCATTGCATCAGGATAGAGGGGCGCATAGTTGGCTTTGCCAGCGTCGATGATCTCGACAACTTTGTTCGCGAGATCAACGGTCCCGTCACCGCCATTGGCCCAGTGCATACAGAGAACCGCTTCGGTTCCTTTAGACGCAACAAAATCTTTAACGGCTTGTACTTCCGCTTCACTATCACCGGCAAAGTGATTGATCGCGACGACGACAGGGACGCCGAACTTACCGAGGTTTTCGATATGCCGGCCAAGGTTCGCGCAACCGCTGTTGACGGCTTCAACGTTCTCAGCACCCAAATCGGCCTTCGCGACGCCACCGTTCATTTTCATGGCACGGATCGTTGCGACGAGAACAACAGCTTTCGGTTTAAGGCCTGCTTTGCGACACTTGATGTTGAGGAATTTCTCAGCACCGAGGTCAGCACCGAAACCCGCTTCCGTTACAACATAATCACAGAGCTTAAGCGCAGTTTTCGTTGCGACTACAGAGTTACACCCGTGCGCGATATTCGCAAAAGGACCGCCGTGAACGAAGGCCGGGTTATTCTCAAGCGTCTGGACAAGGTTCGGCTGCATCGCTTGTTGCAACAGCACCGTCATTGCGCCATCGGCTTTAATATCGCGGCAATACACGGGCGTACGGTCGCGGCGATAGGCAACAATCATATCACCAAGGCGCTTTTGTAAGTCATCAAGGTCATTTGCGAGGCAAAGGATCGCCATCACTTCAGAAGCAACCGTGATGTCAAAACCGGTTTCACGAGGGAAGCCGTTCGCAACGCCGCCCAAGGATGACGTGATCTGACGAAGTGCGCGGTCGTTCATATCGAGAACACGACGCCAAACGACGCGGCGAACATCAATTTCTTGCTCGTTGCCCCAGTAGATGTGGTTGTCGAGCATTGCCGAACACAAGTTATGCGCCGACGTAATCGCGTGGAAATCGCCGGTGAAATGGAGGTTCATATCCTCCATCGGCACGACCTGGGCATATCCGCCGCCAGCCGCGCCGCCCTTCATCCCGAAGTTCGGGCCAAGTGAGGCTTCACGGATGCAGACCATAGCGTTTTTGCCGATTTTGTTCAGGCCATCACCCAAACCGACTGTTGTCGTGGTCTTACCTTCACCAGCAGGTGTAGGATTGATCGCAGTAACAAGGATCAGATTTCCGTCCGTGTCGCCTGCTTTTGACTTAATAAACTCAGCAGAAATCTTTGCTTTATCGTGGCCAAATGGCAGCAAATGATCCGTTGGAATACCGAGCTTATTGCCGATTTCCTGAATTGGTTTTTTGTTGGCCTTACGGGCAATTTCGATATCAGACATAGCGCGTCCCTTAAATAATACTCAACCGAGCGTATCGCCCGGCGAAAGTCCTGCAGCGGAAGCCCATTCAGCAGCGGGTTGTTTTTCCCCACCCTTAGGCTTGACCCTTTTGACCAGTATGCGACCGTCCTTGGCCTGTACAGTGACGCCCTCTTCTGTCACGGAAACGACGAAACCGGCGTCTCCTTCACCCTCAGAACGGGACGAATCGTAGATTTGGACCTCAGAACCATTATGAGTCGTCCACGCGCCGGGGGCCGGATTACATCCCCGAATAAGGTTATAGACCTCAGCAACCGGCTTCTGCCAATCAATCGCTGCATGAGATTTTTTACAGCGATATTCGTAAGTTGCCTTACTTTCATCTTGTGCTGTGCGAGGGGGATTCCCATCGCGGAATGCATCAACAACACCGGGAACCGAGTCGATGGCGGCAGGATAGATTTTCTTAAAATAGAGATTGATCACGGTGTCATCCGGTTCAATAGGACATTCCCATTGCATCAGGATATCGCCCTCATCCAAACCATCTGTCGGATAGAACCATGAAAAGCCAGATTTCGTTGATCCCCAGATAATCGGCCAATTCACGGCAGATGGCCCACGATGAAGCGGGAGCAATGATGGGTGGAAGCAAATCGAACCATGTTTCGGCGTGTCGCGCGCCGCTTCAGGCACGAAGACATTCACAAATGCCATGACCATCAAATCCGCATTATGGCTCGCGAGTGTATCCAGAGACTCTTGTGATTTAAAATCAGCGGGTTGATGGACAGGTATACCCTGCTCCTCGGCGAAGGTTTTAATTGGATCAACAGGCTTTCCATCGCGGTCCGGCTCGCAATAAACAGCCACAACCTCGTCAGCTTTATTTTCGAGAATTTTGGCAAGGGCGTCCTTACCGAACGCTTGCTGGCCCATCACGATCAGACGCATATTTTTCGTCCCTTTGTTCCGCTACTCTGCCGCGCTCGGTAATTTCACATCTCCCACAGCACCGGATTCGACAACACGGTCGAATTCTTCGCCGGTATACCCCAGCACTTCAGCCAAAATTTCCGCTGTATGCTCGCCGAGCAAAGGAGAACGCTCAACCTCAACGGGGCTGTCGCTAAGTTTGATCGGGCAGCCGACGCTTAGATATTTACCGCGATCAGGATGATCCACTTCAACGATGGTCCCAGTTTTGCGCAGACCTTCATCCTCGGCAATTTCTTTCATCGACAGGATTGGCCCAACTGGGATGTTCAGTGGATTACAGATATCCATGACTTCATATTTCGTTTTCGTCATGGTCCATTGCTCAACGGCGTCAAAAATCTCATTCAGCTTATTCAGACGCTCGGGCGGGGTCGCGTAACCTTCTGCTTCTTTCCACTCCGGCTTACCGATTACATCGCAGACGTTTTTCCAAACCGCCGCTTGTGTGATGAAATAAGTATAAGCGTTCGGGTCAGTCTCCCACCCTTTGCATTTCAAGATGCGCCCCGGCTGGCCACCACCGGAGTCATTACCTGCGCGCGGTGTGGCCTCACCGAATGGAATGCCTTCACCGAACTGCGAATATTCGTTTAGAGGACCAGCTGCGAGACGTTGTTGGTCGCGGAGTTTAACACGACTTAGGTTAAGCACGCCGTCTTGCATCGCGGCATCGACCTTTTGCCCCCTACCCGTCTTCTCACGTTGGAACAGAGCAGTCACAATACCAAGCGCAAGGTGAAGTCCCGTGCCGCTATCACCAATCTGCGCCCCTGTGACCAAAGGTGGTCCATCGAGAAAGCCTGTCGTCGAAGCCGAGCCACCAGCACATTGCGCGACGTTCTCGTAGACCTTGCAATCCTCATATTTACCGGGGCCAAACCCCTTGACCGACGCCATGATGATCATCGGGTTGATCTTTTGCAGGTCTTCCCAACCAAAGCCCATACGATCCAACGCACCGGGGGCAAAGTTTTCGACCAAAACATCGCATTCCTGCACGAGACGTCTGAGAACTTCTTTGCCGGTTTCGTCTTTAGAGTTGATCTCGATAGAGCGTTTATTGTGGTTCAGCATCGTAAAATAGAGGCTGTCCGCCCCCGGAACATCGACAAGCTGTTTCCGGGTGGCATCACCGACTCCGGGGCGCTCAACCTTGATCACATCAGCCCCAAACCAGGCAAGAAGCTGCGTGCAGGTTGGGCCGGATTGCACATGGGTAAAATCAAGGATTTTTACGCCTGAGAGGGCTTTCATTCTCTATCTCCATCATCTCTGCCGCTGGTCAATTAGACCCAGCGACCCGGCATTCAGGATTTACCCTCAGGGAGAATAAGTTCCTCCCGAACACCGGATCATTTCAAACGTCCGCAGACGTAACTTCAAAGGTTATCGCAGCGCGTAAGTGCTATTCTGAGTACAAATCCAATCAAGTCTGCCACCTTCTGCTTCTGACCAATTCAGCGCAGCCATCTTCACCGCACCAGCAGTCTCGCACTCGGTTTGACTTCCATATGTAGGCGACGTGACCGTAGCGTGTTCATTTACTGCAGCATCATACTGAGGCGCGTTCGGATCAGTGTAGCTGAGGATAAATATCAAGGCCCATTCCATCGTTAATTCCTTTAGTATATTGGCGTGCGCTTGTTCAGCGCTTTGAATTTGGTATCAGGTTCGCTTCAATTAAATCAGATCTATTTTTTCGATACCACACTTTGTGGATTTAAATTACCGATACGCCCGCTCTCAGTGCCCGCTTCAGGATTGATAATAGCATTGATTAATGTGGGCTTGCGGGAAGCTATGGCTTCGCGCACAGCGCGCTCAAGGTCGTCCGGTGAATTTGCCGTTACACCTACGCCGCCAAACGCTTGCATCATCATGTCGTATTTTGCTTCTTTGACGAAAACCGTCGTTGCGGGATCGGCGCCTACATCATTTATGTCCGTACCGCGATAGATACCCGAATTATTGAAGACCACCACACAGATGGGCAGATTGTACCGGCAGATCGTCTCGACCTCCATACCGGAAAAACCAAAAGCACTGTCACCTTCAACCGCAACGACTGGGTGTCCCGTTTCAACTGCGGCAGCGATAGCGGTTCCCATGCCTATACCCATCACACCCCAAGTACCAACATCAAGGCGTTTGCGTGGTTTATGCAGGTCAATGACAGAGCGCGCAAAATCCAGCGTGTTCGCACCCTCGTTCACTAAGATCGTATCAGGATGATCCGTGAAGATGCGCTTTAGCCGCCCAAGCGCGCCATGAAAGTCCATGGGGACACTATTGTTTTGAAGTCGCGGAGCCATCTTAGCGACATTGGCCTCAGCTTTCTCTTGGATCGCACCCAACCATGCGGCATCCGATTTTGACCAATCGCCGCCCATCCCGTCCATCAACGCAGTCAGGCAGCTTTCGATATCACCAACAAGAGGCGCATCAATTGGCTGATTGGAGTCCATTTCCTTCGGATCAATGTCAATATGGACGAACTTTTTGCTATTCGGTTCGCCCCACTGTTTGCCTTTGCCGTGGGACAGCAACCAATTCAGGCGAGCACCAATTAACATTACGCAATCGGATTCTTTCAGAACCAAAGACCTTGCCGCACCCGCATATTGCGGATGATCATCCGGCAGCAAACCCTTGGCCATACTCATCGCGAGATAGGGAATCCCGGTTTTTTCAACAAAACCTTGTACGAGTTCATCGCATTGCGCATAGGAAGCGCCTTTACCGAGGATAATCAGAGGCTTTTTAGCCGCCTTGAGAACTTCAAGAGCGCGATTCACGGCAATTGGGCTGGGGAACTGTGCCGGTGCGGGGTCAATGACTTTCACAAGCGATTGTGCGCCCTCAACCTCATCCATCACCTGCCCGAGCAAGTTCGCAGGAATGTCGAGATAAACACCACCCGGTCGCCCGGAAACCGCCGCACGGATCGCACGCGCGACACCAATGCCAATGTCTTGTGCATGAAGAATACGATACGCCGCCTTACAGAGTGGCTTTGCGACAGCGAGCTGGTCCATCTCCTCATAGTCACCCTGCATAAGATCAACGATCTCGCGTTCAGATGAACCCGAGATCAAAATCATCGGCCAACAATTCGTTGTCGCGTGAGCAAGCGAAGTCAAACCGTTTAAAAAACCCGGAGCAGAGACAGTTAAACAGATACCCGGCTTCTTAGTCAGATAGCCTGCGATGGCCGCCGCGTTGCCCGCGTGTTGTTCGTGCCGGAAGGATAGAACCCGAATGCCTTCGGCCTGCGCCATCCGGCCAAAATCAGTAATCGGGATTCCCGGAACGCCATAAATGGTCTCAACATCGTTGAGCTTTAGCGCATCAATCAACAGATGAAAGCCATCCGTCAGCGCATTTGATTCATTGCCAGTTTCGCTCAACTCAGTCTTTAAAATCTCTGCGGTTGCTGACATTCTGTTCCCCTAAAAGCGTTCAGACTGCTGCATTCTGCTCTAGATCTGCAGATAACTCAGTCCATGTTTCTATGACATGGTCGTGAAGGCGCATTGTGTGTTCACGGACCAGACGGGAGGCGAGGTCAGCATCCCGCGCTTCGATTGCTTCGATGATATGTATGTGATCGACGACAGAACGTTCTGTGCGGTCTTTTTCGGGCATCGCATGACGCCGTACAGCGCGCATATGAAGAAACAAACCGTCAGCAATTGATTTGAGCATCGAACATCGCGACAGCTCTAAAATCCGTTGATGGAATTCGATGTTTGCTTCAGAATATTCTTCAATCCGGGCGCTCGCTTTTGTGGTGCTGAAGCGTTTTCCCATTCGGCGCAATGACGCCAATTCCGTATCGGTCGCCCGCTCCGTCGCCAATCGCGCAGCCATGCTCTCGAGCGCGGCCCACACCGTAATCATCTCAGCAATTTCGTCGATAGATTTGCGTAAGACAAAGACACCTTTACGCGCCATAACAACGACAAAACCGTCTTGCTCAAGGCGAACAAGCGCCTCACGAACAGGCGTGCGTGATATCCCAAGTTGTTCAGCTAAAGCTCTTTCATCAAGCCTGAGGTCGGTGGCGGGATCATATATGTCCATACCGAGGATGGCATCCCGGAGAACGCCATAAATATGGTCCCCGAGCATAAAATTCGCATCCACTGGTTTGAGCGTAAATGCCCCCGCCATCCGGGTCGTCTCCTCCCATGAGTCGTCATTAACGCGACTCGTTCATCTGGTATACCAAAGACCAACTACGAGAGAAAGACAACATTTAGGTTTAAAACTATCCGCCCAAAATCAAACGCGGGAGCCAAAGAACAATTCCCGGAAACGCTATCAGCACAGCAACAGTCACGACATCAGCGACAAAGAATGGAGATGCACCGCGAAACACGTCTTGTGCAGAAATATCAGGCCTTACGCCCGCAACAACAAAGCAATTCAAGCCAATGGGCGGCGTGATTAAACACAGCTCCGCCATTTTAACGACGATGATACCGAACCAAACAGCACACTCTGTTCCTGACATTCCCAACGCGCTTTCAGCAGCAGATACATCAGCGCCACCATTAAGTGCCATCACCGCAGGGAACGTAACAGGTAGCGTCAAAATCAACATCCCGATTGCATCCATGAACATTCCAAGGATCACATAGACACCAAGGATCATCAGGAGTGTAAGCATCGGGGATTGATCAAGGCCGGCAATAAAATCAGCGAAGGCTGTTGGCAGTTTTGCAAATCCGAGATAGCGCACAAAGATAAGAACACCCCAGATCATCGCAAAGATCATCGCACACAGTTTGGCAGTCTCAATCAATGCACCGGACAGTTCTTTCCATCGCATTCCGCGCCACAGTGCCATGACCAACACGACAAATGCACCAAGAGCACCCGCCTCCGTAGGGGTTCCCCATCCGCCGTAAATACAGAAAATAATGATCCCAACGACAAAGAAAATTGGAGAGGCTGCTGGAAGCGAAGCCATCTTTTGCCCGAAAGTATATCCGCCAACCGGTGGCCCTAGATCGGGGCGCATCTTCGCCATGAAGATGATCAAACCACCATAAATGATTGCTGATACTAAGCCGGGCAGAAACCCGGCCATGAGCAAAGCGCCAACCGAGCTTTCTGTGATAATCGCGTAAATAACAAGAATTGCGGATGGCGGAATAAGAGAAGCGAGCGTTCCCCCTGCGGCGACAACGCCTGCAGCAAATCGCTTATCATATCCGAGTTGCAGCATCTCAGGGATTGCAATGCGCGCAAAAACTGCGGAAGTCGCAACAGAGGCTCCTGACACAGCGGCGAAACCTGCTGTCGCAAATACTGTTGCGACACCCAGCCCGCCCGGAACCCAGCCAACCCAGCGTTTTGCAGCCTCAAACAACGCTTTCGTCAATCCAGCATAATACGCGAGATATCCGATCAGAATAAACGTCGGTATTAATCCAAGAACATTCGCAGCGGTTTTTGAGTGTGGGACTTGTCCAGCAATGCGGATTGCCGTGAAAAACCCACGTTCAACGCCTTGCTTTTCTGCAAAGATCAAAAACAGGCCCGTCATCCCGATCAGAGCCGTCGCAAAAGCAACGCGCATCCCCATGATAACAAGGACCAATAAAACACCAGAAAGGACAAGGGAGGTTTCAAATAAAGTCATTTGCTTGCCTCCATTTCATCTTTGTCGAAACCTGAAACGGTCAGTGCTTCATTCAGAGCTTGAGTCGCCGCATCCTCAGGTATTGGGACGGCAACAGGATTTAACTCTCCACTTTTAAGGGCGCGCCAATATGCCCAAATTTGAATAATCAATCGCACCGCCAGAAAAGCGAAAATAACGGGAAATAGAATTTTTGCAGGCCAAGTGGGAAGATTGATATCAACCGTGGAGTCACCATTTTTCAAGGCACGCGCCGTGTGATCCCATGTCCCGTAAATCAAAGCTGACGTGATGATCAGCATAAAGATAACGCTCAAAAGTTCGAATAGCCAAAGCGCGCGGCCTTTGAGTTTGCCAACGACAAAATCCATACGGATATGGCCACCATCGCGCTGTGTCGCGACAAGCCCTAAAATAGCAATTGCAGGGACCGCTTGCTCCGTCCAGTCAATATAACCGGGTACAGGGCCGAAGTTATCATCAAACCATGTCCAGCCGTAATCGTTCGCGATGTCCCCAATTTTTCGACCAAGGATATTCGCGACCGCAAGAAGCATAACGCCAAGTGCAATTAATCCCGCAAGAAGTGTCATCTTGCTTTCGATCATATAAAGCGCACGGTCTACGCGGCTGACCTTTGACGAATCTTCACGCACGGAATGGGAGGACATTGGTTCACGCTTTCATATTTCAAAAGGAATTTTGCCCGGACAATACGCGGGACAGAACCTTCCGAGCACAACTAACGAAAATGACAAAATTGAATTGGATAAAGATCAAAGCCGATAGTGTTCATCGAAAATACTGACGAACAGAACCATTCCCGGCAACATCTCGCTGCCGGGAATGTTTATAAGATTAAAGCGCTTCAGCGGCTGCTTTTAGTTCTTTCAAACGAGCCGAGATCGCTTCGATCTCCTTCAAGATCGCATCGTTTGACATTGTGCCGGAACCACTGCGAGCATCAGCAAGCGTCGTTTGGACAAGATCATAGAGTTCTTGCGCTGGAAGACCTTTCGCAGTCATGTCTTTGATCCACGCTTCGCGGATAGGATCGGCAGCTTTCGCTTTGAATGACTCGATCATCTTGTCGGAATAGCTGATCTTAGTAACCTTCTTATCAGCAAGAATCGTATCCCACTTCGTCAGCAGTTCCGCATAGTTTGCAAGATAATGCTCGATTGACTCATCAATAGAACTATCGAGCGCAGCGCGGTGCTCATCGCTAAGCGCCTCATACGCATCCGAATTGACAACGACTGGGCAGTTTACGGTTCCAGGGTTGAGGTTCGACGTCCACCATTTGGCAACATCAATTGTGCGGAACGATAAGTGTGCATGTTGTGCAAACGCCACCGAGTCAACGACGCCGGATTCCAGTGCTGTATATGCTTCAGTAGCCGTTACTGACGTTGGTGTCGCGCCAACTGTGGTGAAAGCTTTGCCAAGACCACCGGTTGCGCGAATACGCATACCATCGAAGCTATCCAAATCACGCGGCACATCGCCAACACCCGCAACATTGTACTGCGGCATTGGTGACGTCATGAGCAACTTGGCATTCCAGCGAGCGAGATCTTTTTGCACAGCAGGGTGCGAATAGACTGCATGGCTTACTGCAACTTCTTCTTCGAGGTTTGAGACCCCAAGGAACGGCAGTTCAAGCACTGTAATCGTTGGATTTTTATCGCGGTGATACCCGGCACAGAATTGCGCCATCTCAAACGCACCGATTGAAATTCCATCGAGGTTTTCTTTGTTTTTCGAAAGACCACCATACGATACATTCATTGTAAAATCGCCGTTGGTTTTCTCAGAAACCAACTCAGCGAGCTTTTCGATATGCTCCGTAAACGCACGACGTTTACCCCATACCGACACATTCCATTCTAAGGCCCATGCCTCGACGCCGCTAAGCATTACGGCTAGCGTTGATGCTACGGCAATATTGAACGTTCTTTTCAAGATAATCTCTCCCAGACTCTCATACATCGCTTAGGTGCGATATTCATGTATGCGCACGATCATCCATTCTGAGGCCTTGAAGACAAGGAGAAATTTCGAAAATCCGCGATAATCCGATGTCTGAAAGCCGAAGAGCAGCTATCAACTCAAATCGCAGTAACTTCGCGCATAGTTATACGTCGTTTGAGCAATTTTGTTCTAACTGAGCCTGTAAATCCGACAAAACGTACAATCTGATCGCGCCGGATAGGTTATCGGCTGTATCGAGGCGAGCCGAGTCGATCTGTGAGGCCAACGCGTTGATCGACAACGAGCGCGAAGCAGCACAGGCGCAAAAAGCGTCCCAAAACTCGGGTTCCAGCGAAACACTGGTCCGGTGGCCTTTTAATGTGAGGGATCGTTTGACGATAGGCACACCGCAGCGCCTTAATGCAACGACGTCAAATCAACAATCGGCAGTTTCACCCCGACATTTCGAGCCGCATTCATAAGGGGCGATTCAGGATCAAGAAGTGCTACTTCAAATGCCCGCTTACCATCGAAGGCGACCATCGCTGTTTCAGCAAGGGAGGATGCGATTGAGTCTGCATCTTCGATACCGCCGACCGTCAGCGCGACACCTAGAACAACGCGGCGAACCGCTTCGTCCTCTTCCGCATCAATCGCGAGGCTAAAAATAATTGCTTCGTGAACTTCTCGCCGAAGGCCCGCCAGCTTTGCCGTAATGCGCCCTATTGCTTCGGGGGCAAGTTCAGGCGGTGCGGTCACGTCCATGCCTGACCCAGCAGGGACTTCTTCAGTTTCGACAATGCCTTCCGCGCGTTCATGAAGCCATGAGACGACTTCAGCAGGGATCATCACTGAAGATGGTGCAACGGCCAGATTGACAGCAACTTGTAACTCACCCTGAAACATCTTGAAGAATGTGCTTCCGGGCAGGCCAATGTAATTCATTGGCTCGGTTGCCCAACGTGCAAGGCGTTCTTCTGTATCAAACAACAGGAGGGTTTCGCCGCCCTCCACTTCCCACACCAAAGGTTCAATAGATTGCGCCTCGGACTCGCTGGTCTCTCCGCTATCATCGTAAGCGTTGCGAATTGGCATGAAGACTGTCGCGGCAAATAACGCATCATAGAACGCACCGCTGTCGTCTTCGTCCGACCTTGCACGTTCAAAGGCGAGATCCAGCGCGGTTTCGATAGTGGGGTGAGACATGCTGTCGTCACGCTCGAAATTTGTGTCTTCAGCCATTGTCGTCTTCCGATTGTTACCTTTACCGCGAAAGCGGAGTTCGTTTTTCCGATGGAAGATTCCCACTTTCGCGGGAATAACCGTTTCATTCAATTGTCATGCTCGAACTTGTTCCGGGCATCCAGTCTTTAGCTTCTCGCCGATTACTGAATTGTCGGAACAAGTCCGACAATGACTCATTCATTCGTTCAGTTGATAGCTTCCAACCCGCTGAGCGCATTTGCAAGTTTTGCGCGTTCGGATTCTGCGCTGACAAGACGTTCGCGTTGTTTTTCAACTTCCGCTTCGGGGGCTTTGGCGAGGAACTTTTCGTTCCCGAGTTTGCTGTTCAGCCCTTTGATCTCTTTGTCCAGCTTGCCGAGCGATTTGGTCAGGCGCGCGGTTTCTGCCTTTACGTCGATGATATCGGCGAGGGGCAGATTGACCGTTGCGCCTTCGACGGCGGTGACAATCGAGCCTTTGGGGGCTTCGTT
>CALKBI010000031.1 GCA_937990185.1 uncultured Neomegalonema sp.
CGAAACCTTGCCAAGGTTTAGGTCGTGAGTTCGAATCTCATCGCCCGCTCCAATTTTCCGAAGGTCTGTCAGTGACTTAGGTGAAACCGCAGAAAATGCGATTTCATCCACTGGCGTGCTTTTGGCCCGTAAAACTATGTAACCGGGCACAGCACAGACTATTTCGTCATACGCGCGACAACATTTCGCAGAATTTATGATACGGAGTTATCGCAATCATTCTCTAACAGGCTGCTACAAAACGTAATTGACCTGCCATTTTGTCATAATGTTCTGTAGTTGGCCATTGACCGAGTGCCCTGACCGGTTCGTTCGGACAGGGCAGATTATCTGCGGGTTCAGCTTAACGTCGATGGTAACTGATCCCATTTCTCTTTTCAGAAATTGGCAGGGTGAAACAGAATTTGACTCTGTTATGAGCTTTCTCTGTTTAGATCTTTTTCTCCGACCGCAAACAGATTTACCCCTGTCTCGTCTGAACGGATTTCGATATTTTTATATCCGGATTCTTTGAGCAAATGCTTCATATCTTCGGGGGTTCGGTGAATGAGGAACCATTCTCCGATTAATTCCATATAAGGACGCGATATTTGTCCTTTTGCAAAATTACCGATGAAGACCTTACCACCATCAGCTAAGCCCGCATGGAGCCTTGTCAGCAGGGCAATTGCTAGGCGGTCATTTAAATAATCAAAAAGACCGGCGCTCCAAATAAGAGAGAAATCTTTATCGTCGAATTTTGCACGAATTGCATTTCGCTGTATGAAACTTACGCGATCATCAAAACCTTGAAGGTTCTTTTTTGCTCGTTCAATTGCCTTTGCGTCATTGTCGAGCAGAGTGAACGTCGTCGCTGTGCTATTATAAACAGCTTTCCTGATGTCCAAACCAGAACCGCAGCCGACAGACAAGACACTCTTAGGATTCTCAGCAGCGATATAATCAAGAATGATTTGTGAACGATTGCGGACCGCTTTCACTGCATCAGCAGTGTGAAAGAATTTATCCCACTTTATAAACTCTTCCCGTTGCGAAACATTATGTCCGTGTATGCGTTCAATGACTTCGAAGTCCCCTGCATAACCATGAGGTTTTAGCAGAGAGAGACCTTGCATTGACGAGACATTGTAAAAAAATTCGCGATACTTGGACTTTAATGGTCTTAATAGATCAATATCGATTTTCTTAACTGATAAGCCGTTTTCTTCCCTATACATAGCATTATGTAATTGATCGAGAGATGTAAGAATATTTCTGTAATCAGAAATATCAGGGCCACCTTTAAGTATAGTTTTTTCAAAGTCATCGAGGATATTGAACAGTTCAGAATTTTTTAAATTTTGATGGTTTTCCCGAAGTTTAAGTGCAACTGAACCGTCCGATATAATCGCATTCACAAGTAGCCTCCCCAAATTCCAAGCGTATATAGACTTAACGCTCCTGAATAGTCATCTGCAGTGACTGTGCCAGCCAGGCGATAGCTCTCAAGGAAAACTTCATAATTGTGGCAAAGTATTCACCCATTGGAACAAGTGGTTCGGGCATTGTGTTGTATACGGCACAACTTATCTTTTTAAGGAGATCTTTTATTAATATATCTCCATATAGGTGTGTCAATTTGGTGAGCTGAGTCAGCCAATCAGGGATTGTTCAAATCGGATTCGTTAACTCACTGATTTGAATGACGCGATTTCGCGCACCAGCGCTCGGTTGATGCGGTTTTGCCTTATGATCAGCAATTTAGGGTGGATGAAACCGGGCGGTATCTTGATGCGCTAGGACTGGTTGAAGAGGCTGAGGCAAAAGCCGAAAAACACTTTTGCATTTGCTTACATGAGTTGAAGGTTTAGATTTTTAAAATGGACGCTTGGTTTCGCTGCCACGCATCCAAAAATTGGCATCTAATTTTTCCAACGCCATGCTTTCTGAACCGAGCGGCCATGCATGCTTTATAGTGCCGCTACTGCTTCGAGGATTTTATCTGAGACATCGACAGGGCCGCCTTTGGCGCGGTTGGCGTGACGTCGTGCGCCGGGGAGGCGGGCGCCCTCCATGTTTTCGATCTTACCAAGCAGTTTCTCACCATGGGCGAGGAAATTTGCGCCTGCTGTTTTGCTAGGATCAATCGCCATGAGGAATTCGCCGCCATTGAATGGGCAACCGGGAACAGCGGTTTCTTTGGCCTCGAAGCTGAAGACCTCTCCGATCATTGCGCCGGCCATCAGTTCGATCATCAGGGCAATCGCGGAGCCTTTATAGCCGCCGAACGCAAGTTGAACGCCGCCATCAAGGATGGCTGCGCCGTCTGTCGTCGGGTTGCCTTCCTTATCCAGCCCTGTGCCCTCGGGAACCGGGTGGCCGTCGCGGGCATGGATCATGACATCGCCGCGTGCAATTACGGATGCGGCCTGATCAAAGGCGAGCACGCCGCCGCTCTCACGCGGCCAAGCAAACGCCATCGGGTTTGTACCAAACAAAGCTTCGCGGCCACCGGCGGGTGCGACATACGGAACGGCGGCTGTGACGGCAAAGCCGACAAGTCCCTGTTCGGCTAACATTTCCACCTCGGGCCATAAAGCGGCGAAGTGGCGAATGCGGGTTAAGCCACACATGGCGATGCCTTGGTCTTTAGCCAGCTTTACGAGGGGGTTTTTAGCGCGCTCTAAGGCGAGCGGTGCAAAGCCTTCCTGTCCGTGAACTTTGATAACGGACGGGGCAACCTGTTCGATGGTTGGGTCAGCCGTACCGTTTGCATCGCCCTCGCGAAGACCTTTGATGTAAGCGGGTAGGCGGAAAATGCCGTGGGATTGCGATCCATCGCGCTCGGCAGCGGTTATCGTGCGCGAAACGGCGGCTGCGTTGGGCGCATCACAGCCATTGTCCATCAGCGTTTTCTCACTGAGGGCATAGATTTCGTCGAGGGTCATTTTAGCCATGGGTCACGCTCCGCTTTACAGGGGATTGACCGTGGCGAGACAGGCGGGAAATTGCAAGTGCAGAACACCGCCGAAGGCGATGCTCAGGTCATGTGGTGGCTGTTAGCGTCTGCCAAAAAGCATTGCGACAACGATACGTTCATTGCGGATCGCGGTTCCAACACCGGCAAGGCGTAGATTCGGATCAAGAATAGCTTCGCGGTGGCCCTCTTTGGAATTAAGCCAATCAAGGACAGCGCGGCGCACGGTTTCCTGATATTCCCACTGGATCTCGCCTTCGGCGGTCCAGAGATTCTCTGCAACTTCAGAGAATTGCAGGACATTGGCTTCTTCAAGACGGGCTTGCAGATCGCGCCCGTCCGGTGCGAAGTGACCAAAGAAATCACCGGAAAGCATGTCACCCGCATAAGATCCTGCGACAAGCCCAAGAGACGAATCTGCTTCCAGAGGTTGAAGCCCCTTATTCGTGCGTTGCAGGTTGATCGTCTTGAAGATCGATTTGCTGACTCTCAGTGAATAATCATAACTCGACTGGCCCCAAGGGCCTTGGCGGTCAGCGCCCGCTATTGTCGATACCAGCGTTGCCTGCTGTGCGCTTGCAACGGGTGTAAGAGTTGCGATGGCAATGACGGCGGCGGTAAGCATTCGGAGAATCGACACAGGGGCTTCCCTTAAATCAGGACAATTTTAGTGAGTGTGCGTTGGTATGGTTATCAATTCCTTAACTAAGTCGCAAATCACGACAATCGGAATTGTCCCGGTGCAATGGGAACCCATGCTTCAACCGCAGCGGTTGCGATGATATTTGTCTGCCCGAGGGAGGGATGATCGACGTTTAGGCCCCCTTTGCGCGCCGTAACGGTCGCGACACCGCGCGGCAGGGAGGCCGCGACTGCCTCTGTGTCGACTTTCTCGGGGTGTTGAACGCCGATTGTAACGCGGACTTCCATATCTTTGTGATCAAGGTCTAAGCTGCGAAACAGTAACAAAGACGAATGATGCAGTGCGTCCTGAACGGCGCGGTTTGCCGCCTTGGTGTAGTCTTCGCCGTAAAGGTCGTTGCCCGTTCCCATTTCAAGGATGATGCGACGCAGTTTGGTCTCCGCCATTATGCGGCCTCCATATCAAAGCTGACCGTGACGGCGGCATTTGCGATTACAGTGAATTTTGTGCCGTCTTCGCTTGGGACGTCCAAGCCGCCTTCGACGGCTTCAACGGTGGCGGTTCCATAAGGCAGGATGGCGGCGACTGCGTATTTATCAACGGTATCCGGTTGTGCGACGCCGATTTTTACATGCACATGCATGGCCTCGCGCGGGAAACCAAAAGCATCGGCCATATTCAGCGAGTTATGCCAGAGAGCATCTTTCAACGCGCGAATGGCTGCTTTGGTGTGGTCACCGCCTTGCAGGTCAGTACCCATACCGAATTCAACGGCAACAGGAGTGAGGGGCATATTAGTCTTCCAATTTGGTCAGAGCGCGCTCGAAAATGGTGCGGTCTACATTGCCGCCCGATGCTGTAACGATGACCGCATCGCCGTCGATAGTGTCTTTGCGAAAGAGAGCGGCGGCGAGCGCGGCGGCTCCGCCAGGTTCAACGACAATACGCAGCCAACGCCATGCTAATGCCATTGCGGAGAGAACTTCTTCGTCCGTAACGGCAAAGCCGGGTCCAAAAAGTCTTTGGCCGATGGGAAAGGTCAGATCGCCGGGGCTGGGCGTAAGGATTGCGTCTTGGATCGAGCCGGACATGCGTTCGTTGACAACCCGCTCTCCTGCAATGAGAGAGCGTCCGAAATCATCGAAGTTTTCGGGTTCTGCGGGTCGCACCCGAAGCCCCGGCGCGTCGGCTTCAACGGCTAAGGCAACGCCGGAACTTAACCCGCCGCCGGAACAACAGACGATAAAATCGGCTTGGTCTACGTTCAGCGCGCGGGCCTGATGCGCCACTTCGAGGCCGATGGTCCCTTGACCTGAAATAACGTAGCGGTCGTCATAGGGCCTGACGAGTATGAGGCCGCGCTGTTCGGAGAGCGTCGCGCCGATTTCTTCGCGGCTTTCAGTATCGCGGTCATAGAGGATGACTTCAGCCCTGTATCCGCGTGTGGCTTCGATTTTTGCGCTGGGTGCATCTTTTGGCATGATGATGACAGCGGGTGTGCCCCGAAGCTGGGCCGAATGAGCCACGGCTTGGGCATGGTTCCCTGACGAAAAAGCGACGGCACCGCGTTTTAACTCATCTTCGGTCAGTAAAGACAACCGGCTCCATGCG
Source organism: uncultured Neomegalonema sp. (assembly GCA_937990185.1). Lineage (GTDB taxonomy): Bacteria > Pseudomonadota > Alphaproteobacteria > Rhodobacterales > Rhodobacteraceae > JAHDDY01. The sequence continues at coordinate 5,211 of CALKBI010000031.1, forward strand.
CCGCGAAATTTGAAAGACCCTGTTCGTTGAAGGCATTCGGCCTTTACCAAGACACGGCGACCAGCGATCTCATTGATTTGAGGGGCTTCCAAAAGAGGTGTGAGCCGTGCAACACCGTCGAGGCGCTGGGCGGCTTGGCGGATATCCCCGATATCGGGCGCAAGGGTCGCATCGATCATTCTTAAGCTGCCTTCTCATCCAATATGCTGATGAGCTTTTGAATTGCTGCAAGCGATTCCGGTTCATCAAGGAAAGGAACATGGCCGCGATTTTTGACCGTTACGGCTGTTAGGTCCGGTTTGGCGCGGCGCATTTCATCCACTGTTTTTGCCGAGAGTAAATCTGAATTTTCGCCGCGTAGTACCAATGTTGGGATCTCTAGTATTGCCCGAAATTGCGGCCACATTTCCGGGACGGGCTCGGTATTTTCCAATACGGCATCCCGCAAAGTGAGATCGTAATCGAGAACCGGCTTTCCATCTTTTTCATTAAACGTACGCTCAGCCCATGCGCGCCATTCAGCCTCGCTCAGATGAGGGAAGTCTTTTGCGTTACCGGCTTTCATAGCGGCGATTGCATCGTCCCAAGTTTCAAGCGGTTCCGGAACAATGCCGAGGTAATCGGCAATGCGCTCTAAGCCCTTGGGTTCTAAAACAGGACCAATATCATTGAGCACGACGCCTGCGATCATGGATGGCCGCACACTGCAAAGGATCATCGCAGCCAAACCACCGCGCGATGTGCCGAGGATTAAACACGGGCGGTCAAACTCTGCTGACATCAACGAAAGAATGTCGCCGACTTCGATGACGAGATTGTAGTTTTTAAAGTTGGGGTCGTAATCCGAACGTCCGCGTCCCCGCGCATCGAGTGCGATAACGCGGCGGGTTGGTGCGAGTATTGTTGCGATAGCGTGAAAATCTTTCGCATTTCGGGTTAAACCCGGCAGGCATAAAACCGGCGTGGCGTTTGAAATGCGCGATCCATACTCACGAAAAGCCAGCGTCAGGCCGTCACTCGTGCGGAGCGTACCGTTTCGAAACTCTGTCTCCACCAGTATTTATCCCTCGTCCCGCTGTCTGTAAGCGCGCGTCGACCTGTGATGTCTAACGTCTTACAGGTTATAGTTTGCCTGTGCAGTAGAGTCGGCGCAACCGGCGTTAGAAATTTTTATCGAGGGCAGTTGGGATCAGCTTTGCCTACTTTTTCGCCAATGCGCGAGAGATCGCGGGAAAACAGGATGTGAGATACGTGGTCTTTGACATTCTCGCGGTGTACGATTTCAAAAGCCCAAAATTTGGACTTTCTAGTCGTTTCAAATTCGGAGTTTATGAAAAGGACATACTCCAAAGGAATGGTGAGCGTTTCGTTTTCGCCCATCTCCAGACCCGCCTTTACGAGCCATTCGGCTGTCATTGTTTTCGTTTTTTGGTCGACCCGATATCCGGTATCCGTCAATGAAAAGACGCTTCCTTCCTCCGCGATGACCTCACTGTAAGTTCCGGATCGACGGTTGACGGATAGAAAACGAACCATGTCGCCAACGCAAAAATCTGCACCGACTTGGCGTAGATACATTGTTCGTGTCTCAAGCCCGTCGGCTGTTTTTGTGAGATTAGTCCGAACGTAATCGAAACGCTGACCTAAGAGGAATAATGCAACGAAAAACAAAAGGTACGGGGCAAGACCGCGTATCGTATCATTCGTGCGCCAGTTTTTTGCTTTTTCTGTCAAAGAGGTCATGGCGCTCAGTATTTCTTCAACGTGACGGATTTTTTCCGTTTGAAAAACTTATTGTAAATTGCCGGGACCGTCACAAACAGTAATAGCGCGATCCATCCAATCACGATCAGGGTTCGTATGAAATTTAATTCGAATCCTGTCAGGACAATCAACACGCTGAAGGCAATATTATAAAAATCCAAGCCTATCAGAACGATAGGAATAAGAGCGATCCAAGCCGCTATCCTGCCCACGAGCGAGTCGAAACCGTAAAAGAGTGCAAGCATCAAGCTCAGTAAGAAGAATGGCGGAAAATACATTAACCAGCTTGTCTTGATGAGTAGGGCCATTCGGCGGTTTGACGGGTCTGCCGCAAGTGCAAGACGCGCGTATTTGCGGGCGGTTCCAGGTCTGGCTAGTTGGAAGTAGTTTGTTGCCATTGCTGCGTTCAGTTCCGGATCATTTGGAAATTCCGGATGCGCTTGGTCCATCATGCGTCTGGCACGAAAAATATCGTCAATGCGGTGATGGGCAATCCCGAGATCTTTGAGAATTATCGGATTGTCATTTTCACTACTGAATTCCTGAAGTTTTTTGCTGACGGATTTGGTTTTGCCGGATGCTGCATCTAATTGCAGGTCCATCAACTCAATACGATGACTTAGAAACGGAAAGTCTGTTTTGAAGCGGTCGCGAATTTTACGGGCTTCACGCTTTTTCCCCGCTTTCATCAACGCTTCAAATTCTGAGTTTCGTAGCCCTGCGTTTTGAGGGTTTTCGGCTAGGATGTGCCGGACGAGCTTTAGCGCTTCTTTCGGTTGCTTGGCTTCGATTTCTATATCGACGCGAAGCTGCCACGCATTGATGTTTTTCGGGTCTTCATCCAGCGCTTTTCTGACAATACGCCGCGCGCCATCGAAGTTTTCTGCTTTCAATAAGGCACGCGCCGTATTGAGAGACGCGCCACTCATTTTGCGTATTTTTTCAGAAACGCAGCGAGGTCGTCATACATGCCGCTCTCATTGGCATATTCGGCAAAGCTGCGGGCTTGGCCGAGCCATTCGCCGACAGAAGATTTTATCTCCTTGAAGGCTTCTGCGAATTGCTCGTTAGAAAGTGGTGACAGGGTATCGACCGAGTCGCTTTCCTCAATGGCAATGTCGATGGCCGTATCCACCAGAGCGGACAGGTCGGCACCTGAAAAGCCACTGCTTTTGTCGATGATTTTGTCGATGTTTAAATCGGAAGCCGTGGGGCGATCATCGAGTAGGGTTTTGAGAATGAACTTCCGCGCGACTTTATCAGGGGGTGGTACAAAGATTGCGCGATCAAATCGACCGGGGCGGCGGAAAGCCGAATCGAGAGACCACGGCACGTTCGTTGCGCCGAGGAACAGCATCCCCTCGTTGTTTTCGCTAAAGCCGTCCATCTCGGTCAACAGGGCTGAGACGGTGGTGTTGATTTTGGCCGCGCCATCAAACTGTCTGCGTTGTGCAAGGGCTTCCACCTCGTCAAAGAACAGCACAACGGGTCGCGAGGCGCGGGCGTCTGCGAAGATTTGGGCGATGCGCTTTTCTGCATTTCCGACATATTGATCGAGAACATCCGCCGCGCGCACGTCATAGAAATGTGCATTACATTCTGTTGCTAGAGCGCGTGCCAACATGGTCTTGCCGCATCCGGGCGGTCCATACATCAGCACGCCGCCGCCTGCTTTACGTTTGAACCTGTCGAACAAAGCTTTCTTGTTCTGGAACGGGTTGATGATCTTTCGACGAACCTGCTTTTTGACTTCTTCCAAGCCGCCAATATCGTTGAAGGTGATGCCGGTTGGTTTTTTGGCTGGCAGAATGGTTTGCTTTTTCGTCAGGCTATAGACGTTTGAGGCGGCCTCGGGCTCTTGAGGCTTCCACCGTGCGGCTTCTTCTGTTGCTTCTGCGCCGATGAGCAATTCTGCCGCTTTGTCGCGGAGGCTTTCATCAGCGATGGTATCGGGGTCAATCTGCGCAAGGGCATCCACCACGATGCTGCTGTCCGGTGCATTCTCCAGCAAAATCAGGGCAGCCCGAAAGCTGCCCTCAGCTTTCGGGTTTTGGATGGTCAGATCGAGAAGCGATTGAATGTCGCTGCTGACTTTTCGATGCATCGGGCACTATCCTATTGTTCAGTACTCAGTCATGCGTGCCTTTGATCTATAGTTCAACGCATTCGCGCGCGATAAACCGCCACATTCTCTAGAACGCGCTGCACGTAGTTTCGTGTTTCATGAAACGGAATGCGCTCGATCCAATCGACCATATTGATCTCGCCCCGGCGGGGGTCGCCGTTGCGTCTTACCCATTCTTCAATGCGGCTTGGGCCAGCATTGTAAGAGGCGATGGCAAGGGGATAAGACCCGTCAAACCGTTCCAGCATTTTAGATAAGTAACATTGGCCGATAATCGCATTATACGACCGATCAGACCCGAGCCGCGCGCGGGAATAACGCATTCCGGTGTCGCCAACGGTGCGTTTGGCTGTGGCGGGCATCACTTGCATGACGCCTTGAGCACCTGCAGAACTGCCGGCTCTCGGGTCAAAGCCGCTTTCCTGTCGGGCGATGGATAATGTCAAAGCGCGTTCCGGTGGTGCAACTCCCTGACAGCCTTGGACGGGAAGGCGAACGAGCGGGTGCGAGATTTCAGGGACGAAAATCCCTTTCTCGCGCACCTTCCGGCTTAAACCGATTGAAATACGAAAAGCGCCTTGTTTTTCGGCGATCAATCCAAGCGCTTTGACTTCATTGGCATTTTGGCAGGTTTTAGCTGCGTCATAAAAGAACGTCCGCGCCGGTACGACGGCCCCGCCCAAGGCAAGCGCAGCACCAACAGCGACGCGGCGGTCTTGGGTGCAGGCTCCGGCGGATTGCTGGATCTGCCCCGGAATTTTCAGAGTGGCTTGACCGGTCAGGCGCTCGGACGCGAGCTGACCGTAAAATGCGCTTTGATAGCGCGCGCCTTCTTCGCGCCATTGAGAGGCGAGAGCGGGATTGCCAATTGCTGATGCAGCTTCGCCTGCCCAAAAGGCGGCGCGGGCTTTGCTGACGGGTGTTTTGACGCCTCCATGTAGCCGAGTGAAATGCGACAGCGCCATTTTAGGATCGTTTAGTTTTCTCAATGCGATCCAACCGGCAATCCATTCCATATCGGCAAAGTACTTGCCTTCGGTAAGGCCATGACCTGCGGCGAGGGCATAAGCACGCTTATCACGTTTTGCGTCGAGGGATTCGCGGACGAATAGAGCGCGCTCGTCGCCCCATTTTTCAGCTCTTCCAAGGCGGTTTTGGCGGGACATCTCAAGCATCATGTCTTCAGCGCCGCGACGGAGACCGCGTTTCTTGCGCCAAACCATGCGGGCGTAAGCTAGCCCCGGATCATTTTGCAGCGAGCGTGGGACTGCCCGCACCAGCCGGTCAACGCCGCCATCGTTCTTAAGCAGTGCAATACGCGCATCTGCCAATGCGCGGGCGGGAGGGGAGGCCCGGCGCATCTGACGCCTTGCGGGAGTCAGGCGGGTTCGCCAAATCAGATTGTCAAGCCGTTGATCATGTAAGCGACTGAGAACATGATTGAATTTTGACAACATGCGACCTTCATATTCCGCTGTCAGATCCATATTTAGCCAAGCATCAATCGCGACTTGATCCGCGCGTTGACGTTGGCCGGTCGCAAGTAGGGCTTCGGCATAAATCGTTGCGCCTTTGCCGGAATGAGGGGCATGGCGGTCGAAGAAATTTACGAGCTTTTGTGGCGGAAAGACGCCTGGTATGAGTGCAGCTTCGCCCTGAGCTTGAATGCGCCTTTCATCAGGCCAATCGGGATGGGCTTCGACCCAAACCGCCATTCGCTCAAAATTATCAATGCCGGGTTGCCGCAAACGCAACCATTCATACGCTTCCAGTGCAACAGGATCGCGCAGCGATTTCGCGGCATTAAGAGCCGCAGTCCATTCTCTGGCTTTTGCCTTGGACACAACGCGCTTCATGGCTTCGGCCCTTGGGCTATCTTGCGTTGAAGCCATTCCAGCCTGTGCGCCAAGAGTAACGCATAGCCCTAATACGATCGCGGAAAAGCGATTTCGGTATATCGGTCGGATCATGTTTCTGCCTGCTCGTTCCACGTTTCGTGGTTTATTAGGCGTATCCTATCAAATATTGACGATGCGTGAAAGCATCGACTTTATCAACTACGAGAGGCGGTTTCTTTTGTGACGTTGTTCCCTTACGGTCCAGCTTCCTGAAACATAACGAAAGATTCGACCGATGTCCTCTTCCCTTCCATTGTCTGAGCGTTTCCGTGGGTCCATGCCTGCTTTGGTTACGCCGTTTAAGAACGGCATGGTGGATGAGGACACGCTCAAACAGCTCATCAATTGGCAAATCGAAGAAGGCAGTAACGGAATTGTACCCGTAGGGACAACCGGAGAGTCGCCCACGCTAACCCATGAAGAACATGAGCGCGTCATTGAATTGACGGTTCAAACGGTTGCTGGACGTGTGCCTGTGATGGCGGGTGCAGGGTCGAACAATACCGCAGAAGCCATTCGCTTTATGAAACATGCAGCAGATGTTGGTGCGGATGCGGCGCTTGTGGTGACACCTTATTATAACAAGCCGACGCAGCGAATGCTGTATGAGCATTATAAAGCACTGCATGATGCGGCTGACCTGCCGATCTTTATTTACAATATTCCTGGACGCTCCGTAGTTGATATGAGCACGGAAACGATGGTCGAGCTGTTTAAGCTGCCCCGAATTGTCGGCATTAAAGATGCGGGCGGTGATGTTGGTAAGGTCGCGGTGCAGCGCATGGCGATGGGACCAGAGTTTATCCAGTTTTCTGCCGAAGACCCTACGGCGGTCGGGTTTAATGCGATGGGCGGAATTGGCTGTGTTTCTGTAACAGCGAATGTTGCGCCTGCTGCTTGTGCAAAACTTCAGGCGGCGTGTTTGCGCGGCGATTATGCTGAGGCGCTGCAATGGCAGGATCGTCTTTTACCGCTTCATCAGGCGGTTTTCATTGAATCCAGCCCTGCGCCAACGAAATACGCTCTTTCATTGCTTGGTAAATGCACCGAAGACGTTCGGATGCCGATTTGTCCGGTAACCGAAGAGTCGAAGACGGTAATCAGAGATGCAATGGTTCATGCCGGTGTATTGAACTGACCGGCTTATTGAATGGAAGGAGGCCCCGTATTTTATGCGGGGCATAAGACAGTGGCTCCGAAATCCAAGGCAAAACCCGGCGATAATGGCAAGCTGATTGCGGAAAACCGCAAGGCGCGGCACAATTATGCCATTGAGGAAAAGATCGAAGCCGGATTGGTTCTGACCGGAACCGAGGTGAAATCTTTGCGCTCGGGGCAGGCCAATATTGCTGAAAGTTATGCCTCGCCGGAGAAAGGCGAGATTTGGCTGATCAACGCGGCAATCCCGCCGTATCCGCAGGCTCATGAAAAGCTCAATCATGCGGAGCGTCGTCCGCGAAAACTGCTGCTCAAAAAACGTGAGATGGAAAAGCTGAAACAAGCGCGTGAACGGCAGGGTATGACAATCGTCCCGCTGCGCTTGTTCTTCAATGATCGGGGTATAGCCAAGTTACAGATCGGCGTGGCAAAAGGTAAGAATGTCGCTGATAAGCGGCAAGACTCCAAAAAGCGTGATTGGCAACGGGATAAGGCGAGATTGCTGCGCGATAAGGGCTGAATTTGCTCTCTAGCCTTCGCAATCGTTGACTTTTTGGCGTGCGCCTGTCATGCGCGGCGTTTTCTACACCCCTGTCCGAGAGAGACTCCATGGGCTTCAAGACCGGCATTGTCGGCCTGCCAAATGTTGGCAAGTCAACGCTTTTCAACGCATTGACCCGCACGGCGGCAGCGCAAGCGGCGAATTTTCCGTTTTGTACGATTGAACCGAATGTCGGCGAGGTCTCGGTCCCGGACCCGCGCCTTGATACGATTGCGGAAATCGCCGGATCAGCAAAGATCATTCCGGCACGTATGACATTTGTGGATATTGCCGGATTGGTCAAAGGCGCTTCGAAAGGCGAGGGCCTGGGCAATCAGTTCCTTGCCAATATTCGCGAGGTTGATGCTATCGCGCATGTGCTGCGCTGTTTTGATGATGGCGATGTCACCCATGTTGAAGGGCGCGTTGATCCGATAGCGGATGCGGAGATTATCGAAACTGAATTGATGCTCGCGGATCTCGAAAGCATTGAAAAGCGCTTGGTCAACACCACCAAACGGATACGGGGCGGTGATAAAGAGGCTGCGCAACAGGCGGCTTTGATGGAAAAAGTCAAAGTTCTGCTCGAAGACGGACGCCCCGCGCGCGAAATGGAAGTCGATGATGAGGATGCCCGCGCATGGCGGATGCTCCAGCTTATTACGGCAAAACCTGTCCTCTTCGTCTGTAATGTCGATGAAGATGCCGCAGCGGAAGGGAATGAACATTCTGCCCGCGTCGCAGAAATGGCAGCAGCACAAGGTGCTTCAAGTGTTGTGATTTCCGCAGCGATTGAAGCGGAAATCTCTCAGCTTGGCGATGAAGACCGCATGGCGTTTCTGGAAGAAATGAGCCTTGATGAGCCGGGATTGGATCGGCTGATCCGCACGGGGTATCAAATGCTGGATTTGATTACGTATTTTACCTGTGGCCCCAAAGAAGCGCGGGCTTGGACGATTCCGGCAGGCTTTCGCGCACCGCAAGCAGCGGGGGCAATTCACACAGATTTTGAAAAGGGATTCATTCGTTCGGAAACGATTGCGCACGCAGATTATGTAGAATTGGGCGGTGAACAACCGGCGAAAGATGCGGGAAAAATGCGCCTAGAAGGAAAAGACTACACCGTCGTTGATGGGGATATTATGCATTTCCGCTTCGCAAACTAGAGCTGGTTATGCTTCGTTTGAAGCATCAAGTATCGAGTAAAATCAGACACTTGATGCTTCAATGTCTCTCAAACGTGGTAACGGGTTAATCTACTAATGTCTTTACAAGATCGACCAGCTTTCTGCGGGTTTCGATATTATCAATTTTGCTAAACGCTGTGTTGAGTTGCAGGCCTTCTGCGCTGCTGACAAAGCCCATGACATATTCTGTCTGATCAGGCTCTTTCATACCTTCTGATGCACCGGGTAAGTTTTCTGTTGCAGATCCGGGCATATCTTCAAAGAAAAATTGGACAGGAACGTCAAGGATGCTTGCGATCGTAAATAATCTGCTTGCACCGATGCGGTTCGCGCCTTTTTCATATTTCTGAACCTGTTGAAAGGTCAGATTTAGTTTTTCGCCAAGTCGTTCTTGAGACATACCGATCATCATGCGTCTGAGGCGCACTCTGCTTCCGACATGAATATCGATGGGGTTTGGGGATTTAGTCACGATTCCTCCGAGGGGGGGTGAGAGCTGAGGGGTAAAATAAATCACACGTTTGAGATGAGTACAGGACGCGATACTAGTGCGTTAAAGGAGAAAGGTCAAAAACTAATTCTTATAGTTGCAATGAAATTTTGTTTAAAAATATATAGATCAGTCCGTATTTGCAACCTAAGAAATAATTAAATCTCCAATTTATTGTCGGTCAGATAATAAAATGTTCTTCCAAGTTGTATTAGCTGAGATTTATTTCTTTTAGTTGGTACGAAAAACTTGATATTTAAATAAATCGATTCTGTGTAGTCTTTGTGTAGCGTTTCGATAGAAATCTAATTGGTTATTATTGATCGATGAGTGAGCTGTATGTTTTTTATTCATGTTCAAGTTGAAGCGGATCGTATCTCGAAAACCAATGTCTAAGTTCTGGTGCTGTAAATGTCCTGTATGGAAAGCGATCAACTGAAGATGTCCGCGACTTCAGCGATCTAAACTGATTCCACTCTTCCAATAATAATACGTCATGACATGGTGGCCTCTGCCAAAACAGGGGAAGAAACCATGCCGCATTTTTCTGACATAGAATTTCAGAGCCGTATCGACCGTACGCGCAAGTCAATGAAGAAGATGAATCTTGATGCGATGCTTCTGTTTGCGCCGGAAAGCCAATACTGGCTGACCGGCTATGACACATTTGGGTTTTGTTTTTTCCAATGTTTGATTCTGCCTATGAAAGGCGAACCGGTTCTTCTGACGCGCTCGGCTGATCTCCGGCAAGCTGAGTTCACGTCAATCCTGAATGAAATTCATGTCTGGAAAGACCGGAAGGATGCAAATGGGGCTGACGATCTTCGCAATCTTCTTAAAGATATGGGCCTTTTCGAAGGTAAGCGCCTTGGCGTTGAGCTGGATACTCAAGGGCTGACGGCAAAAAATTGGCGGATGGTGAAAGGTGCTTTGGTCAATGGCCGTAAGAAACGGCCTGAACTTGTAGATGCTTCATCGCTTATATCTGAGCTGCGCTTGGTCAAGTCAGATGCGGAAGTCGACTATGTCCGTAAAGCCGCTGAACTCTCGGATCTTGCTTTGGAAGCAGCCATTGCGATGACCGGCCCGGGCGTTGATGAAGGCGCTATCTTAGCTGCAATGCAGGGCGAGGTTTTTGCGCGCGGTGGTGATTATGCCGGAAACGAGTTCATTATCGGCTCCGGCGAAGGTGCATTGCTTTGTAGATATTATTCTGGCCGCAGGGTCCTCGAATCACTTGACCAACTAACTTTGGAATGGTCGGGAGCATGGCGCCGATACCATGCGCCGATGATGAATACGCTGATTATTGGTAAACCGCGACCTGAACATTTACGGATGCGAGAAGCGTGTATTGAGGCGTTAATTGCCTGTGAATCCGCGCTAAAGCCAGGAAATACGATGGGAATGGTGTTTGGCGAGCACGCCAAGGTTCTCGATAAATATGGTTTACGGAAACACCGTCTTAACGCTTGTGGATATAGCGTCGGCGCACGGTTCACTCCCTCGTGGATGGATTCGCAAATGTTTTTTGAAGGCGCTGAGACGGTAATCGAACCAAATATGACTTTCTTTTTGCATATGATCCTGATGGACAGCGAGACGGGTACGGCACAATGCCTTGGTCGTACTTCGCTTGTGACTCAGGATGGTTCTGAGAGCCTTTCACGCGCCAGCCTCGACCTCGTCGTGACATAGCCCGCTGGTGACCCAATGACCACTCCAAAGCTGACCCAATCTTCCACTGCGCTCGTGCGTGTTCTTGCTCTGCCAATTATGGTGGGCGCTCTTGCCGGGTGCGACTACGCAAGTAAGTTGCCTGATGCTCCCGGTAATTTGGGCAGCTATGATATCACGCAAAAACCACCCAGTGTGACGGGGAGTGGCGAAGCTCTACGGCTTCCACCGCCTCCGGCAGATGCGTTTGCGCGTTTGAAAGCACCGGTCGAAGATCGCACTAAAGATGCGGTTCAACCGCAGCTCAATCAAGCTCTTGCAGGTGCTCAGAATGATGTGGCTGAGGCGACCAATGGTCTTTCCGCGCCAGATGTAGCAGGTGTATCGCCGATTGATACGCCGCCTCTACCTGTCCCGACAGGGCGGGAGGCTCAAGCTGAACAAGTTGCCTTCGCGCCTTTGGAATTTGAAAACATTGGTGGTTCGGGCGAAACAGCTCTGCAAGCACCAGCTATACAAACCCCGGCCATACAAGCGCCGAGCGTAGAGCCAATCGTCGCAACGAATGATTTCGCTGCCCCTCTTGATTTTGAGGCGCAAACATATGCTCCGATAAGTTCGGAGGCTCCGACATATACCACTGTCGAAACGTCCGCTTATCAAGCGTATGACTCAGCGCCTCTGGATACATATTCGGTCGCAGGAACCGCTTCTCAACCAGAAGTGAGTTCGTACGAGCCAGCGCCGATTCAAAATGAGACTTATTCGATCCCTGCGCTTGAAACGTATGCACAAGCGCCTGTTGAGACGTATTCGATTTCTGCGCCTCCAATCGCGCCTCTTGATTCGTACAGCGCGCCTGTTCCGACAAATGTTTCGCCGATTGCTGTTTTGCGGTCGCGTCTTCCGAATGGCGCGGTTGTCAATGTGCATCCGGTGATTGGCGCTCCCGGTGTTGCTTCGGCGACTTTGGCTCGTACCGTGGTATCAACAATCGGTACGCCAATTGATGAAGCGACAGCACGTGGTGCTGCGGTTTCCTATAATCTGCGGGGACGTGCTGAGCGTAACACTCAAGGGTATGTCTCTGTAGAATGGACTCTGTTTGATGCCAGCAAGAATGTTATTGGTGTCTTCCCAGAGCGTCAGGAGGGCGGAAACTGGAAAGAGATGAATGACAGCGCACTCCGTGCGATGGGTCAAAGAGTTGCTGACCGGATTGCGCGAAATGGTGCATTGCGCCAGTCAACTCTTTATGCTGCTGCAAATTCTACATATGAAACGATTAACACCGCTCCTATTCAAAACGTGCAATATGAAACGGTTCAGGCGACACCAAATTCTACCTTCGTCTTGACCAGAGGTGCGAGCCTGGCCGAAGCACCAATGCCTCGGATTTCGCCGCGTAATACAACGGCATATAGTGCTCCTGTTGAAGTTGTTACCCGTCCGTCGCAGTCCGCTGCGCCGCGTGCTGTGATCCAAGCGCCGACGCGTGCAGCTGTCCCGCTTCCTGCGCCGACGCGCGTAGCTGCGCCTGCACCAGCGCCGGTTCGTGTGACACCGCCAGCGCCGCAAGTTGTTACGCAAGCGCCGCGTCCTGTTGCGCCGCCGCCTGCATTTGACACGCTGCGTCCACAGAATGCGCAACAGCCTGTTTCAGCTCCGACGGTTGTTGCGTCCGGCCCTCGTCCGCTCGTGTTCCGCGGTGTTCAAGGTGCGCCGGGTGATGGTGATCAAGCGCTGGGCCGTGAAGTCGGTAAGCTGCTGGCTCAATCAGGTGCTCGCGTGACCTCAACGCCAGAGCCGGGTGCTTTGTTCCTGACTGCGCGTGTGTCGAAGACGCCGGGTGCAAACTCTGATCGCATTGCGATTGTCTGGGAAGTTCAAGACTCGGATGGTGCGAATGTTGGCCAAGTGACGCAAGAAAATGAAGTTCCGCGTGGCTTGCTCGATAATGCATGGGGTGAAGATGCCTACTACGCGGCTGAAGGCGCGCGTGATGGTATCATTGAATTGCTGCAAGGCGTTGGCGCTCTAGAATCGTAATTGAGCACATAACACGCTGAACTTTCCATCGAGATACAGTTTTAGAAAGCCCTGCCATTGTGCAGGGCTTTTTATTTTATTGCTCTTTACATCTAAGATATTTGGGATGCTTCTAGTCCATGTGAAATCATGGAGAAACATTCTATTGGCGTTTTCGATATTCGCGATATCCAAACAGCAAAATTAAAGCGCCAATCGCTGCGCCAATCAGACCAATCATGATTTGGAAAAGCAGTTTTACGACGACTCCTCCTAAAAGGCCACCAACTGCTCCTAATGCGCCGCCAACCATCGGGTCAGCCTGAAGACGCGGTGCTGCGAAATACCCAAGCACAGCACCAATGACGATGAAGAGAAGATAAATCATGCCGTCGCGTCCTTTTCCAATTGCAGCATCTATATAAGCGAGCGCCCCCGGTTATTCGAGGGTTGACCCGGCATTTAGTGGAAAGCCGCGTATAAAATCCGTGAAGCCCATAGCCGGCTTACCTGCGCGCTGCACGCGTTGAAGCCGGAGTGCGCCAGTGCCGCAGGCGATTAATCCCTTATCGTCCAGCATCGTACCCGCTATGCCGCTCGCATCCTCGACAGTGGCAAGTAGAATCTTGATGCGATCTTTATTCGCTTCGCACCATGCGCCGGGAAAAGGCGAGAGACCCATAATATGAGCACGTAAATCATCCGCAGAACGCGACCAATCAATGCGTGCTTCTGCCTTGTCGATTTTATTTGCGTAAGTGATGCCGTCTTCGGCTTGGGGCGTCGCCGTCAATGTGTCGAGCGATGCGAGCGCCTGAACCAGCAATCGCGCGCCGTCTTTGGCAAGACTGTCGTGAAGGTCCGCAGAGGTTTCCCCCGGATCAATTTTTGTGTCTTCGCGCAAAAGAATAGGGCCAGTGTCCAAGCCCGCTTCCATCTGCATGATGCAAATAGCGGTCTGCGTGTCGCCCGCCATAACAGCGCGTTGAATTGGCGCTGCACCGCGCCATCGGGGAAGGTCAGACGGGTGGATGTTGAGGCAACCGTATTTAGGCGCGTCAAGGATTGGCTGTGGCAAGATCAATCCATAGGCAGCAACGATTGCGGCATCGAGATTGAGGGCGGCGAAGGCTTCTTGTTCCGTATCATCACGAAGTGATTTTGGTGTGCGGACTTCGAGACCGAGTTCATCGGCGCGTGCATGGACGGCGGTGGGTCGATCTTTTTTTCCGCGCCCAGCGGGGCGGGGCGGCTGTGCATAGACAGCGGCAATCTCGTGTCCCGCTTCAACCAAAGCGTCGAGTGTGGGAACGGCGAAGTCCGGGCTACCCATGAAAGCCAAACGTAAAGATTTAGTCACGCAGGGCGCACTCCGCTTCAACAAGATATTTGAAACTTGTCAGTTGCTCGGCTCCGATAGGACCGCGTGCGTGCATTTTTCCGGTGGCGATTCCGATCTCTGCGCCCATGCCGAATTCTCCGCCATCAGCAAATTGTGTCGACGCATTGCGCATGAGAATTGCACTATCCAATCGGGTGAAAAAGCGATCCGCAATAGCGTCATCTTCGGTCACGACGCTCTCGGTATGGCTGGAACTGAATTGGCGGATATGGTCGATAGCGCCATCAATGCCGTCAACAGTTTTCGCAGCGATGATGGTGTCGAGGAACTCGAAACCGTAGTCGCCATCGGAGGCCGGTTCTACACGCGTGTCGACTGCTTGTACCGAGGCATCGCCGCGCACAGCACATCCGTTGTCGAGCAGTGTCTTAACCACTGGGGCAATGTTTTCTGGCTTTGCGTTGTCGAACAGCAAACATTCAGCAGCCCCACAAATACCGGTTCGGCGCAGCTTGGCATTTTTGGCAATGGCAACGGCTTTTTTGATGTCTGCCGCGCCGTCGATATAAAGATGCACGATGCCGTCGAGATGGGCAAAGACAGGGACACGGGCATCTGTTTGGACGCGCTCCACGAGGCCGCGTCCGCCGCGTGGAATGATCACATCTACACAGCCGTTCAGACCGGATAGCATCGCGCCCACCGCTGCGCGGTCTCTCGTTGGGACGAGTTGGATCGCCGTCTCTGGTAAATCAGCGGCACGCAAGCCTTTTACTAAACAAGCGTGAATGGCACGGGCGGAATGGAAGCTCTCGGAGCCGCCGCGCAGGATTGTTGCATTGCCCGCTTTCAGGCATAGCGCCCCGGCATCGGCGGTGACGTTCGGGCGGCTTTCATAAATAACGCCTATAACGCCAAGCGGGGTTCGAACGCGCTTGATATGAAGGCCGTTTGGACGATCCCATTCCGATGTTACCTCGCCCACAGGATCGGGTAGATCGGCAATGCCTAGAAGTGCGGAGACGATGCCTTCTATCCGCTCGTCGGTTAAGACAAGCCGGTCAATCATTGCTGCGCTGAGGCCCTTTTCAGTGGCATAGGCAACATCCAGAGCATTGGCGTCAATGATTATCTCGCGGTCGTTGCGGATCGCTTCTGCCGCTGCAATCAATGCCGCATGTTTGCGTTCAGCGTTGGCGCTGGCGAGTTCAGTAGCGGCGTCTTTGGCAGCGTCGCCAATCTGCTGCATGACGGCGGCAACGTCCAAGTCGGTATGCGTGTTCATAATCGGACTCCTCCCCTAATCCCATAGCACAAGATCGTCGCGGTGGGCTATTGCTGGACGAGGGGGATATCCGAGAATTTCTTCGATTTGATCCGTGCGGCGTCCCGCAATCGCGCGCGCTTCGTCTGCAGCATAAGCGCATAAGGCGGCGCCGAGAGTGGTTCCTTCTAATGTGGTGATTGTAACCGCTTCACCGCGTTCAAAGCTACCAATGACGGTACGCACGCCCGCTGGCAGGAGTGAGCGACCCGCCCCCAGTGCATCCGCAGCCCCTTGGTCGATGACGAGTGTACCCGCCGATTTGAGACCAGCGATCCATTGCTTGCGGGCATTGGGGGGATCGTTCGGCGGGATGAACCATGTGCAGGGACCACCTTCAGCCAAAGCTCGCAGCGGGTTGAGTGCCTCTCCCTTTGCGATGGCCATGGCACAGCCACCTTGCATCGCAGTTTTCGCGGCGAGAATCTTTGTCGTCATGCCGCCTTTGCTGAATGCTGAGGCTGCGCCGCCTGCCATGGCTTCGATTTCTGGGGTGATGGCGTCGACGCGGTCGAGGCGTTTGGCTGTCGGATCAAGCATCGGGTTGGCTGTGTAAAGCCCGTCAACATCCGAGAGCAAAATCAGCCGGTCCGCGCTGGCCATTACAGCAACGCGGGCGGCAAGGCGGTCGTTATCTCCATAGCGAATTTCATCGGTAGCGACGGTGTCATTCTCGTTGACGATGGGCAATGCGCCAAGGTCTAGCAAGGTTGCCATTGTCGCGCGCCCGTTCAGATAACGGCGGCGGTGCTTTGTATCATCAAGAGTGAGCAGGATTTGTGCAGCGGTGATATTATGGGGCGCAAAGGCTTCTGCATAAGCGCGGGCGAGAGCAATTTGACCAGCGGCTGCGGCTGCTTGGGCTTGCTCCAGTGCGAGTACTGTGCGGGGCAGTCCGAGGACTCCGCGACCTAGCGCTATCGCACCGGAGGAAACAAGGACAACCCGCTTTCCCTGTCGGCGAAGGTCGGCAACGTCTTCTGCTAGAGCATTAAGCCATTCAGAACGTAGACCGCCTGTATTAGGATCGACCAAAAGAGCTGAACCGATTTTGACGACAATCCTGCGGGCGTCTGGGATCATTTTACCGTATTAATATGATATCGTTTTCGTTCTTCGGCTAATTTTTCACTTGATTGGGTTTGCTTTTGAACCCGGGTCGTAGGAGCGCGACCGCGTGGTGCGGGCACAAGCGGTGCGCCAGCCGGTGTTTGCCCCGAACCGGACGATGTTACGGCGGGTGCGGAGAGGATCAATTCATCTTCGAATAACGAAGCGGGGTCTTTGGCTTCGGGTGCGGGTATGGGTGAAGCAGAGTTTATGGTGTCCATCTTGCGGTATCCTCTTCTTTTATTCCGTTCTGCCAGCTGCGCGGTAAATAAGGCATGATGTCAACAGGATCAGCCATTCTACCAAGGGTTACAGCGTTGCAATTATAAGTAGATTTCAATTTGTACACCTTCCAACGTCACTTTTTTTTTCATCTCGTCAAGCCTGTAATTGACCAGAAATGGATGTGGACCATGGAGCAGTGCATCATGGCGCCCACTTCTCGTTCTCGTCTTCACTAGCTTCATTCAGTTTGACGACTTCGGCGCGGACGGCGCGCAGGACGTCTTGGACGCCTTTGCCGGTTGCGCCGGAGAGTTCCATGACGGGAAAGCCGCTGGCGTTTTCAAGGGCGGCACGTTTTTCAGCGATCTCTTCATCTGTGAGCGCATCGACTTTGTTGAGGCCCACGATAACAGGTTTCTCTTCCAGCCCGTTTGCATAGGCATCCAGCTCTCCGCGAATGACCAGATAGTCCGATGCAACATCGTCAGAAGTGCCATCGACAAGATGCAGGTTTACCGCACAGCGCTCGATATGACCTAAGAAACGATCCCCCAGTCCTGCGCCATCCGATGCGCCCTCAATCAAGCCGGGGATATCCGCCATCACCAGTTCAGCACCATCAACTGCTATCACGCCCAGACCGGGGTGTAGGGTGGTGAAGGGATAATCGGCGATTTTGGGCCGTGCGTTTGAATTTGCCGCGAGAAAGGTGGACTTTCCCGCATTGGGCAAGCCGACCAACCCGCTATCTGCAATGAGCTTTAGGCGCAGAATAAGTGTGCGTTCGATCCCCGGTGCGCCTGGGTTGGCATTGCGCGGCGCGCGATTGGTCGAGGTCTTAAACCGCGCATTGCCCCAGCCGCCATTACCGCCTTCGGCCATGAGCACTTTTTGCCCGAGGCGTTTGAGGTCGCAGATCAGCTCTTCGGTTTCCATGTCATAGATTTCAGTGCCGACCGGAACGCGGATGATCTTGTCTTCTCCGCCCGCTCCTGTGCGGTCTTTACCCATGCCGTTGATACCGCGCTGGGCTTTGTGGTGCTGTTGATAGCGGAAGTCGATGAGGGTGTTGAGGCCGTCTACTGCCTCGGCCCAGACATCGCCGCCCTTGCCACCATCGCCGCCATTCGGTCCGCCAAATTCAACAAAGGCTTCCCGCCGGAACGACACGCAGCCGTTTCCACCGTGACCGGACTGAATATAGATTTTTGCTTGGTCTAAAAATTTCATAGCGGTGCTTTCTCACGCCGTGCGACGAAGCGCAATCGTGGTCATTGCCCGAGTTCCTGTCGGACCATGTGCAGGAATTGCCCCCGACCATAGTGGAAGAGGGCTTCGATGACAGCTTCGGCGTCTTGACCGGAAAATGTTTGGCTGCGAAGGGCGATTTCGGGTTGGGCCGGTAACAAGCCCCAGAATGAAGCATTGCGGGGCGCGCGGCCAATGACTTCGGCTTCGAATAAGTCGTCCTGCGATGGTCTGACGCGCAGCCGGCCATCATGTTGACTGAGCAGGGTAAAAACGGCGCGTCCGCCGGGGCGCTCCGCGTAGAAAGTACGGAAGACCTCTAAGGTTTTCGGATGACTCGCCATGCCGCGCACCAAAAACGAGCCGTCTTCTTTTGTGACGCTGACATAGAGTTTGGTTGGTTTCATCGCAGCATCGCCCAAATGATCGTGGCAAGTGTTGCAAGGCCGAGAGTTATCATCAAGCCACGCTCGATTTTTGTACCCGCGACCACTGAGGCAATGCGATCTCCGGCAGCGCACCAAAGCGTGTGAAAGATAAGCTGCATTGCTGCGAATCCGGCAATAATCACCAGAACTTGCGGGGTCCATGGTGCGGCGGTATCGGTGAATTGCGTGAACGCACCTAGGGTCATTGCCCATGCTTTCGGATTGAGCGGGTGGACAATCACGCCGTCTTTGAAGGTCAGGCGGTTTGGAACGTCGCGGCTCATCATGCTTGATCCCGCAATGCGCCATGCGAGCCATATCATATAGGCGGCGCTTGCCCATTTCGCGGCTTCGAAGATCATTGGATAGGCACGGATGGCGGCGACTAAGCCTGCGCCCATCGCAACGTTGAGCAAAACCTTGCCGGTTGTCAGACCGATGATCAGACCGGCACACCCGCGCAGCCCAAACCGCGCACCCGCACTGAGCGCGACCATATTGGCCGGTCCGGGTGTACTGACCATTGCCGCAGCAAAGATCAGGAACGGTATGAGGGTGTCCAGGGTCACGAAGGCTCCGAAAATGAAAAAGGGACCGGCTTTCGCCGATCCCCTTCAAAAGTCACAAAGATGAAGGTGGCGGCTTACTCAGCAGCCTCCGCCGGTAGTTCAACATTGATGAACGTGCGGCCTTTCAGACCTTTGCTGAATTTTACATGGCCTTCGACTTTCGCGAAGATCGTATGATCTTTGCCCATGCCGACGTTCTCACCGGGCCACCATTTCGTGCCGCGCTGACGGCAAATGATGTTGCCGGGAATGACCAGCTCGCCGCCGTATTTTTTGACGCCAAGGCGACGCCCTGCGGAGTCGCGACCGTTGCGGGATGAACCGCCTGCCTTTTTATGTGCCATCGGTTGTTCTCCTTACTCTTCGAGCAGTTTCTTGATTTGAACCATGATTGATGGACGATCAACCTTAACACGGCCTTCAAGCTGCGTCTCGATGTATGCCTCAACATAATCCCAATCTGCCGCCGAGAATTCATCAAACTGGCGGTAGTAATAGATGCCCATGTCGTTCAGTTGCTTTTGCGATGCAACCCCGAGGCCGGGCAGTTTGGTCAGATCATCACCGTCTTCGACAGGTGCATCCAAGAAGTTGTTTGGACGGGTGTAATCGTCGATATTTTTCGCAGGTGCTGCCGGAGCCTCATCAGCAGGTGCAGCAGCAGCGGGTGCTTCTGTAGCAGTGGATGCAGCAGCCGATTCAGCTTCTTCGTCAGCTTTTGCTTTTGCAGCGGCGTCGCGCGCTTCTTTTTGCGCTGCGTTGGATTTCGAGCCGTCTTCGTCGCCCGGAATTCCCTTGATACGAACCGCTGTAAGATATTGGCGGTGACCCTTTTTGGTCATTGAGGAATGCTTACGACGGCGTTTCTTGAACGCGATAACTTTCTTGTCGCGGAATTGCTCGAGGATTTCTCCTGTGACAACCGCGCCGGAAACCATCGGTGTTCCAACGGTTGCCGAGCCATTCGCGCCGTGCATAAGCACATTGTCGAAAGTCAGCGTGTCGCCAGCTTCACCAGCCAGTTTTTCGATTTTGATAACGTCGTTGACAGCAACTTTATATTGCTTGCCGCCAGTCTTGATGACCGCGAACATATTCGCCTCTCAATGTCCCGCGTCCTGTGGCGGCGCTTTTCAGCGCGCTTTCTGGCTTATGCCAGCCTCAAACAGCGTCAAATAATAAAGATGCCGCAGGCGGACTGCGGCACAGGAATGCGCTGTATGACGGGAGCGGACGGGAGAGTCAACATGCGCAGTGTGTGGTTTTTCTAAAATTGGAGTTCATCTGATCAAAACAAGAACATTCATACTTTTGAGGTGCTTGGGATAGATATTATGCCAAATTCAGAAGAAGACTGCACGGTACACGACATTGCGCAGTTCTTGGGGTCATCACAGGAACAAGTCGGGCAATGACAATTACCGTTGTGTTGTATGAGAAGACTGGAGTGTCGACACATCTCTAGCAATAACACGGAATTATACGACAAGCGGCGCGTTATCGATGACTTCTTTCAAGACGAAATAGCTTCTGAGCTGGCGCACTCCCGGTAGGGTAAGGAGTTTCTGGCGGTGGAGGCGGTTGAAATCTGCCGTGTCCCGGACGCGCACCTTCATGAGATAATCGAAATCTCCGGCGACACATTGACAATCCAAGACAAACGAGAACTTCGATACTGCTTCTTCGAAGGCTGAAAAACTCTCCGGGGTAGAACTGTCCAAAATCGCACCGACCATGACTAATGCACCAAGCCCGACTGCATCTGGATTGATGGTTGCTCTGACATTGCTGATAATGCCCTCATCGAAGAGGCGCTGAGTTCTTCGATGGCAGGTAGCAGGACTCACATTGATTTTCTCTGCGAGGTCTGCATTTGAAATCCGACCATCCACCTGAAGACATTTGAGGAGTTCTTGATCGATTTTGTCGATTTCAGGTGTCATGAAAGATTTTTCCATATTTTATCACATATACAGATTGAAAACGTATTTAATTATAAAAATACGGAAAATCTATTCGTTTATTGGCAATTTATGAAAGCACCTTTCTTAAGCTCTCTGGTATGTTGGGTCATCGCAACTCTGAATGGATCAACCCATGAACTTGAGTAAATTTGAACGCTATCCTTTGACCTTCGGGCCGACCGCAATCGAACACCTGCCGCGCCTTACCAATGCTATCGGTGCCGATGTCGAAATCTACGCTAAGCGGGATGATTGCAATTCGGGTCTGGCAATGGGTGGTAACAAACTGCGCAAGCTCGAATACATCGTCCCTGATGCGATTGCATCGGGCGCAGACACGCTCGTTTCAATTGGTGGCGTTCAATCCAACCATACGCGGATGGTTGCTGCGACGGCTGCAAAGATCGGAATGAAATGCGTGGTTATTCAGGAAAGCTGGGTTCCGCATGATGATGCCGTTTACGATCGGGTGGGCAACATACTTATGACGCGCCTCATGGGGGCGGACAGCAGGCTGGTTGATCATGGATTTGACATCGGCATCCGTCAAAGCTGGGAAGATGCGATGCAGTCGGTTCGCGATGCAGGCGGCACACCCTATCCGATACCGGCAGGGGCCTCGGTCCACAAATACGGTGGCCTTGGCTATGTTGGCTTTGCCGAAGAGGTTCGTGCGCAGGAAGCTCAGATGGGCATTACGTTCGACTATATCGTCGTATGTTGTGTCACCGGATCGACCCAAGCGGGCATGATCGTTGGTTTTGCCGCAGATGATCGCGCGAGCCGTGTCATCGGGATTGACGGGTCCGGCACGCCGGATCAACTGCGTGATCAGATGCGCGGTATTGTTGATAATACTGCCGAACTTGTCGAACTGGGACGTAAAATCCGTGACGATGAAATCGTGATCAATCCGGATTACGCTTATCCCGCCTATGGTGTTCCCAGCCATGAGACGAACGAAGCCATTCGTCTGGCCGCGCAGACAGAGGCGATGATTACTGATCCGGTCTACGAGGGAAAATCTATGCAGGGTATGATCGATCTTGCGAAGAAAGGATTCTTCCCGAAAGGGTCCAAAATTCTTTATGCCCATCTCGGCGGTGCGCCTGCCCTTAACGGTTACAGCTATACTTACAGGAACGGGTAGGGACTGTGGACTAGGGTCATCGCTGCAAAGGAACCGAGATTCCTTTGCGGAATTGCAGAGATAACCGTTTCCATACCGTTGATCTTTTAGGCGTCTCTGACGTCCCGCATCTCCAAGAGATCAGCGAGGGTGGCGGAGCCTTTCGACGCGCCTACGCTCAGATGAGCAGCCATAGAAAAGGCGCGCGCTGCGGTCCAGATATCGTGTTTCTCTAAGGTCGCGTTCAAATGTGAAACGAGAGCGTTCAAATCTGTCGAGGCGCATTGATCTAAAAAGGCTTTGGTTTCTTCGAACCGAACCTCGCTCAACGCCCACTCGACTTGTGCATCATCGTCGAGCATCGCAAAAGCGCCTTTCAGCGCCAGTGACGTTCGCGCGCGTGTGCCCCGTGATAGCGTCGGCCTGCCCATCAGTGTCAACACAGTGTCAAAAAGGTCCAAGCGGCACGACAGCATTAGGCGCGTGACCAAGTTTCCGTTGTCCGGGTCTTCAGCGACAATCGGGTCATTCTCGAATACCGATATAACCCGAGGATCGCGGGGAGCATTGCTATGCAGGTCAGCGAGAACGCTCGCGCGCCGTGCCGCCGCTTGTATCGGGTCAACAGGGATTTTTTCCTGTAATAGCTGATCAGCATGAGGGTCGTTTGCGCCAGCGGGCGGGTTAAGTGTCTTGCTGCGCTCCGCCATACGGTTGCCAGCCAGCCATGCAAGAGTCTCATTGCCATCGGGCATACGTGTGGTCTCAGGAAACTCCGTATCGGGTTGCGCAGGGTTCTTTGTACTACCCGTTAATCGAGTGGTCTGGGCGCCAAGGTCAAGTTCTTTCATTTGCGTCGCCCATTTAAGGGTCGGGTCAGGTTCCCTTGATCATCCGTTTGAGGGCCGCAAAGGGACCATCATCGGAAACAGCAGGGTTTTCAGCAGGATTCACAGGTTTTGCATCGTTTTTTGAGGGTTTTCCCTCTGCATCTGCGGATTTTGCCACGGTTTTTGATCGTTTTTCACCCTTTTTCGGGGTGTTTAACACTTGGCCTACCGCTGTCTGGAATCGCTGATCTTCACCTTTTACCAACCATGTTACTTCTTTAGCGATGGTTGCAAGCAGCGGGCCAAGCCAGTCATTGTCAGACTTCGCAAAGTCATGAAGAACATAGCCGGAAACCTTTGATTTATCACCGGGATGTCCAATGCCGAGACGGACACGGCGGTAGGATTCTCCGATATGCGCATGGAGTGACCGCAACCCGTTATGCCCGGCATGGCCGCCTCCGGCCTTCGTCCGAAGCTTGCCGGGGGCGAGGTCCAGCTCATCATGAAAGACGACAATATCGGCGGGGTCCAGCTTATAGAATTGAGCAACAGCAGCGACCGCTCTGCCGGATTCGTTCATATATGTCTGAGGCTTAAGGGCGATGACTTTTTCGGGGCCAATCGTGCCCTCGCGCATCAAACCCTGATGTTTGGACTTCTCAGGGCCGAACGAAAAAGCGTCAGCAATCTCATCAACTGCCATGAATCCGATATTATGACGGGTACGGATATACTTATCGCCGGGATTGCCGAGGCCAACCAGAAGAATCATCGCCTATGCTCCATACAACAACGCCCGCTCTGGTGGGAGCGGGCGCATGATTACACGTAATTTGCGATTAGGTCACGGACGTCGTTAAGATTCTTCGCCGCCATCGGCAGCCTCATCTTTCTGGCCGGTAACCTCGGTTTCAGGCGTTTCTTCGCCGTCTGCCTCTTCCTCATCGTCGCTCGCACCGCGTGGTTCGATGATCGTCGCAATCGTAAAGTCACGATCCGTGATCGTCGGGGCCGCACCCTCTGGTAGATTGGCATCACTGATATTGATCGTTGCGCCAAGATCAAATGCTGCAAGGTCGATCACAATTGTTTCTGGAATACTACCCGGATCAACCGATAGCTCGACAGCGTGACGAACAACATTCAACGTACCGCCAGCTTTTAGGCCGGGGCAAGTTTCTTCGTTAAGGAACTCGACAGGAATTTCGAGAACGATTTTCGCGCCTTTGGTGAGTCTCATGAAGTCTACGTGAATCGGAAGACCATTCAGTTTATTTTTCTGAATGTCTTTCGGGATGACGCGGTGGGATTCGCCGCTGACTTCCATGTCAAAAATTGTCTGATAAAACCCGCCTTTGTTCAGCGTTTTCAGCAACTCGTTGCCTTTAAGCTGAATGGTCACAGGGTCTTTTTTGTCGCCGTAAATCACGCCAGGTACCATACCAGCGCGACGTGCAGCCCGGGCGGCCCCCTTGCCAACTCCCGGACGCGCTTCGACGGACATTTTCACAATGTCGCTCATCGCTTATTTCTCCAAATTCCGATTTAAAGTCTTACGCTCCCTCCAAGGGTGTGAGCGCATGAGAAGCGCGTCTATAAGGACTACAGGCACAAAAGTGAAGGATTATCATGCCCGAGTTGCCAGAGGTTGAGACGGTCCGGCGTGGCTTAATTCCGGTAATGGAGGGCTATCGGATTGCGAAGGCTGTCCAGAATCGTCCTGATTTACGTTGGCCACTGCCAGAAAATTTTGCCGAACGCCTGACAGGAACACGGATTGAGCGAATCGGTAGACGTGGGAAATATCTGTTGTTGGATCTCGATAGTGCGGAAACTTTGATCGTTCACCTAGGGATGTCTGGGCGTTTTTTACTTCATAAAGACGGTATCATTCGTGAAGGAGCAGACTTCCATCAATCAGTAGGGAGCCAGTCCGGTAAGCATGATCATGTCGTTTTGGAAATCGAAGGTGGCAGTCGTGCGGTTTTCAATGATGCAAGGCGTTTCGGTGCCATGGACCTTTGGCCAACATCAAAGATTGAGTGCCATAAGTTTCTGTCCGGCATGGGGCCAGAGCCATTATCCAATCATTTCAACGGCGAATACCTCGCTGAAGCGTTTGCAAATAGGAAAACATCTTTGAAAGCGGCATTACTGGACCAGAGGCGCGTGGCTGGACTGGGAAATATCTATGTCTGTGAAGCTCTGCATGGTGCGGGACTTTTGCCAACACGCATGGCAGGAAGCCTGAATAGCGAAGATTATACGCGACTTGTGGAGGTTATCCGTGACGTTTTGCGCACGGCAATAGATGCAGGTGGATCAAGCTTACGCGATTTTCATGGCGCGAGTGGTGAGCTCGGATACTTCCAACATGCCTTTAAAGTATACGATCAGGAGGGGAAAAAATGTTCACAATCAATGTGTTCTGGTACAATTAATCGTATCGTTCAAAATGGACGTTCGACTTACTATTGCGCGTTATGCCAAAATTAAACTCTTAAATCGTGTATGAGATGCCGTTGCGCGCCGGGTTCCAATCAGATACCCGTCTCGCTTTACCGTGATGTAGATCAACGGAGCTTATAAATGGCTTTCGAAACGATTGTCGTGGAAACTCAAGGGCATGTGGGCTTGATCACACTTGATCGACCTGAGTCTCTCAATGCACTGAATGCGAGCCTTTTGGGTGAAATGGCAACGGCGCTCGCTAAATTCGAGGCCGATGAAACGATTGGTGCGATTGTTATAACCGGCAGTGAAAAGGCTTTCGCTGCAGGGGCCGACATTAAGGAAATGGCTGAACGGACGTATCCGGGAACCATGTTAGACGATTTTATGGGCGGACCTTGGGAAGCAGTTTCCAGATGTCGTAAGCCTGTTATCGCTGCTGTTGCCGGTTATGCGTTAGGCGGTGGGTGCGAAGTAGCATTGGCTTGCGATATTATCATCGCTGCGGATACCGCTCGGTTTGGTCTGCCGGAAATTACTTTGGGTGTTATTCCCGGTGCAGGGGGCACCCAAAGACTGACCCGTGCCGTTGGTAAAGCAAAAGCCATGGAAATGATTCTCTCCGGGCGCTTTATGACTGCTGAAGAAGCTGAGCGAGCTTGTTTGGTGAGTCGTGTCGTGCCTGAAGGTGATTTGATGGATGAAGTCATGTCGCTTGCGGCAAAGATCGCCGATATGTCGGGTGTTGCTGTTATGGTCGCTAAAAAGACCGTTGAGCGCGCCCATGAAGCCTCGCTTTCCGAGGGTTTGGAATATGAGCGTACAGCGTTCTATTCGCTGTTTTCGACTGAAGATCAAAAAGAGGGAATGGCAGCTTTTGTAGAAAAACGAAAAGCGCAGTTCCGCAACCGTTGACGAAACCCATTAGCCGGGTGTATAGCCCGCTCCTCTAATAAATCAGGATCGTGTAGAAGCAGATGGCAAATTCGCCCCAAGCCCGTAAGCGCATTCGTCAGGCTGCGCGCCGTACCGAGATTAATACAGCACGCCGCAGCCGTATGCGTACTTTTATTCGTAAAGTCGAAGAAGCTATTGCTTCTGGCGATGGTGCAGCTGCCAAAACAGCTCTGCAAGTGGCTCAGCCTGAAATTATGCGTAGTGCCAACAAAGGCATCGTGCACAAGAACACCGCGAGCCGTAAAATCTCTCGTCTAGCCGCGCGTGTTAAGGCATTGAGCGTCTAAACACTGCCAACCATTTTGTGTCGTTATAATTATTCAGTCGGCGTATCAGCGGGTCCGCCGATTTTTGCGTTTTCACGATAAAAAACTCAAAAAAATTTGATTTATTTATCTTGCGCGACTCGGCGCTCGTTCGTTAACTATATTTTGTGACGTAGGGAGCGACTCGGCTTTGATATTAATGCAAAAGCATTATCTTCGAAGTTGATGGGGGGTCGTTTTAGAGGATCGTGGATATTTTAGATGCATCATCATCTTTGGGTGATGCTGGATTTACTATCGTTTTGCTTACTTAAGTGTACCGATAACTTTGGCTTTACGACTTGGGCGGTCGTGTTTGTGGGGGAGCACTTGGCATTTGACCGATAATTTGCCGCCATCAATGGATGCGATTTGGTCACAAATCCGCAATGCCTTACGTGCTGATATTGGCGAGGCATCTTATCTGAGTTGGATAGCAGTTCTTTCCGGACTCTCGTTCAAAGACGGTACGATTTGGATTTGCGCGCCCAACCGATTTGTTCGTGATAAAGTTTCTGATCGCTTTGGATCAATCCTTCGCAAATATTGGATGGATGCCGACGTCGGTGTATCGGATGTTCGATTTAGCGCTGCGAGCGAACTTAATCAGTCGGTTGTTACCCAGCAGGCCTGTTCTGTTGGAGGCCCGCGTCTCACATTGTCTTCTGTGCCTGAGAATGACAATGGCTATGGTTCCACCTACGTCACTTTAGACGAGCGTTTGAAGTTCGATACATTTGTTGTCGGAAAATCAAATGAGTTGGCACATGCTGCGGCGCGGCGCGTTGCTGAGTCGGATGGGGCCGGTAATGCCTATAATCCTCTGTTTCTTTTTGGGGATGTCGGTATTGGTAAAACTCACCTGATGCAGAGCATTGCGTGGGAGACCAAAGAACTCTATCCGCACAAAAAAATGCTCTATGTATCTGCAGAAAAATTTATGCACCGCTTCGTTAGTGCACTGCGCTATAAAGACTCCCACTCGTTCAAAGAAGAATTCCGCTCGGTTGATTTGCTTTTGATCGATGACTTCCAGTTTATCGCCGGCAAGGAATCAACGCAGGAAGAATTTTTCCATACGTTTAATGCTTTGATCGATCAAAATCGTCAGATCGTCATTAGCGCAGATCGGTCGCCAAGTGATCTTGATGGTGTTGAAGATCGGATCAAATCTCGATTGAATTGGGGTTTGGTGGCCGATATAGGCGCGCCGGATTACGAACTACGCCTTGGTGTGTTGCAATCAAAATTAGACGCCGTGTTTGCCACATCACCGAACCTCGATATTGACCCGGAAGTTATAGAGTTTATTGCCAAGCGCGTCTCCTCAAACATGCGCGTCATCGAAGGGGCATTAAATCGGCTTGTGGCTCATGCGTCATTGTTCGGACGTCGGGTTGATTGCGATATTGCTGAGCAACTTTTGCAAGATCTGCTTCGTGCTTATGATCGTAAGATAACCATTGATGAAATCCAGCGCTGTGTCGCAGAGCATTATGACATCAAGCTGTCTGATCTACTGTCACCGCGCCGCGCTCGTTCTATCGCCCGCCCACGACAAATCGCGATGTTCTTATCTAAAGACCTTACCGATAAATCTTTACCGGAGATCGGTCGGAAGTTTGGCAACCGTGATCATACCACCATTATGCACGGTGTTAAGCGTGTGATTCAGCTTTGTAAGGATGACTCAAGTACGCGCGAAGATGTCGAGATGCTGCGGCGGAGGCTGCAACACTGATTGTGATCTTAACGGGTGCGGGTGTTTCAGCCGAATCTGGTCTGGGAACTTTCCGGGATGTGGATGGCCTTTGGTCGGAATACGATCTTGAAGATGTTGCGACACCGCAAGGGTATGCGCGTAATCCGAAACTGGTTTTGGATTTTTATAATGCCCGCCGTGCTAATCTGCTGTCGGCGACACCGAATAAAGCGCATCAGGCGTTGGCGCGTTTGGCGAGCCAGCATGATGTTACTTTAATCACTCAAAATATTGATGATCTGCATGAACGCGGCGGTTCAGATGACGTGATTCACATGCATGGGTCTCTTGTCGAGTCGCTTTGTACATCATGTTCGGACGTGCGCGATTGGCGCGAAGAGATGACGTCCGATAGTACCTGTCCGCAATGCAAGACTGTTGGCTCTATCCGTCCCAATGTGGTTTGGTTTGGAGAAATGCCTTATCATATGGAGCGGATTGAACAGGTTTTACCTGACGCGACTTTGTTTGTGTCTATCGGCACTAGCGGTGCCGTTTATCCTGCTGCGGGATATGTTGCGGCATGCAAGCAATTTGGAATTCCAACGCTTGAATTGAATCTTGAGCCTTCAGATAATGCATTTTTGTTTGATGAGGGGCGGTATGGCCCAGCGACTGACATTGTCACGCGCTGGGTTGATGAAATGATCTTGGCAAAAATCGGCAACGCATAGCTTACGTAGGCAGGTCGTAATATTTTGCAATCGCTGCCCATCCGTCTTCAGCGGTATCCACGAAAGAAAAAAGATCGGTGTCATTTGGCCCGATCGTGCCTTCTTCTGCGAGCGCTTCGAAGTTGATGACACGCCGCCAAAATGATTCTCCGAACAAGATAACCGGGACCGGTTCCATACGTTCGGTTTGGATCAGAGTCAGTGTTTCGAACAGCTCGTCCATTGTTCCGAAACCGCCGGGGAATACAGCAATCGCTTTTGCACGGAGCAAAAAGTGCATCTTGCGTATTGCGAAATAGTGGAAATTGAAACACAGTTCTGGCGTTGTGTATGCGTTCGGCAAAGGCTCTTGCCGTAAGACAATATTGAGACCGATAGACTTTGCACCGACTTCGGTTGCACCGCGATTTCCAGCTTCCATGACACCGGGGCCACCGCCGGTCACGACGACATATTCTTTGTTGTCATGTTTCAAGGATTCTTGGCTCACGCGCTGGGCGAAGAGACGGGCTTGTTCGTAATATTTCGAATTTTCTTTTAGATTTTTGCGCTGCGTGTCGTTTTTGGCAGCCCATGGTTCTACGCCCGGTTCAGGCAAACGCGCGCCACCAAATAAAACAACCGTCGATTCAATGCCATGTTCGCTCAGGATCATTTCAGGTTTGAGCAATTCTAATTGCAGTCGGATCGGGCGTAATTCTTCGCGTAGTAAGAAATCCTGATCTGCTACGGCGAGCCGATAGGTTGGTGACTCGGACTGCGCCGTATGTGGAATATCCTCGAATCGTTCAAGGTCTTCTTCGACATGCGTGAGTGGCGATTGTTTTTTCTTCATCTTTGGACCTTCTCGCGTTGTCCTTAGCCCTTCGCACGGCAGAGAGTGAATCGAAAGATTTTCTTTTGCAGGCGAGTCCGCTAGGTGTGCCGGTGAATATTTAAATACGAGGAGAGTCTCATGGACCGCGCACAGCTGCAATCCGTTATCGAAGCTGCCTTTGAAACCCGTGATGGAGTGAATGCAGATACAAAAGGCGAAGTGCGTGACGCGGTTAACGAGACGCTGAATTTGCTCGACTCGGGGGCGCTGCGCGTTGCTGAAAAAGGTGTGGACGGCGATTGGTCCGTTAATCAATGGGCTAAGATGGCAGTGCTCTTGTCTTTCCGCCTCAATGATATGACCACGATAGAGGGTGGTCCCGGCGGTTCGTCATGGTGGGACAAGGTCCCATCCAAATTCGAAGGCTGGGGCGATGCTGAGTTTACGAAAGCTGGGTTCCGCGCCGTTCCAAACTGCGTTGTTCGCCGGAGTGCGCATATTGCGCCAAATGTGGTCCTCATGCCGAGTTTTGTAAACCTAGGCGCGTTTGTCGACAGCGGGACAATGGTCGATACATGGGCCACGGTAGGTTCATGTGCGCAGATTGGTAAGAACGTTCACTTGTCAGGCGGCGCGGGCATCGGCGGGGTTTTGGAGCCGCTTCAAGCAGGGCCTGTTATTATCGAAGATAACTGCTTCATCGGGGCGCGTTCCGAAGTGGTTGAGGGCTGCATCGTGCGTGAAGGCGCGGTCATTGGAATGGGTGTCTTCATCGGGCAATCAACCAAGATTGTTGATCGCGCAACCGGCGAGATCTTTATGGGTGAAGTGCCCCCGTACTCGGTGGTGGTCTCGGGTTCGATGCCCGGAGCAAACCTTCCAGGAAAAGACTACGGTCCAAGCTTGTATTGTGCAGTAATTGTGAAGCGCGTTGATGAGCGCACACGCTCAAAAACATCAATAAATGAACTATTGAGGGATTAAGAGTGTGTGTTTCTTGATTACTCTATGAAATTGCATAAAATCTGATGTATTAATCTATACGCTACTCCGATGTTGTACAATTGTAGTTGGGCAGCATGGGGGTGGCTAAATGTTACGTATTTTATTTGGAATTGAAGGTCGTATTGGCCGCAGGAACTATTGGCTCGCGATAATTGGCCAGTGGACAATTCTTCTCGGGTTGTTTTTTGCTTTTTCCAGCGCTTTAGTCGCAATTCTAAGTATTATCGGCATTGACCTTAACCAAGGTGCCGAAAACGTAAATCTTGCGGAGCTTGATGATCGTGAATCAGCTGTGGCTGGTGGAGTGGGAATAGCGGCGATTATTTTCTTGATTTTCGTTCTCGGCCTGTCGCTTTACATGGGAATTGCTGCACAGGTAAAACGCCTCCATGACATGAACATGAGTGGGTGGCTCACGGTCATCAATTTTGTTGCTGTTCCGATTTCGTCGGCCTTGATTGCTTCTGATCCGGCAAATGGACCAATTGCATTTTTCGTAATGTTGATGCCTATCGGTTTGGGTCTCGCATGTGGATTTTTTCCAGGAACTTTTGGAGAAAAATAAGTATGGCGCAGACCGGATCAGTATTTTTGACGGTGCGGCTCGTACTGATGAAAGCTGGGCAGATCGTGCACAGGCCCATAAGATCGCCCTGCGCCAACAAAATCAAGCCGTCCGTGACACCGCTCCTGAGGTGTTGCATGAGGAAACAACCGCGCGTCGTGCTGAAAGACGCGTCTCTAGCGGTTCTGGGCGAAAAGGCTTTGGCAAACGCGGAATGGCGTGATTTGATTAGAGCGTGTTGGGTTAACTCTAGGGCGGTATTGGAGAGACAGACCCTACTGGGTCTGTGAGAACCAACTTTCCAAAACCTTACGATAGACACGCGTCAGTGTTTCGATGTCTGCGACTTCGACATGTTCATCAACTTTGTGGAGTGTTTTTCCTACGAGACCGAATTCGACGACAGGACAGACGTGACAGATAAATCTGGCGTCAGATGTTCCACCTGTTGTCGATAGCTCCGGTGAAAGCCCTGTTTCTGATTTGACGGCTTCTGAAACGGTTTCGCTCAAGGAGCCGGGTTCTGTGATAAAGCTTTCGCCGCTGATTTTTGTCTGCATCGAAAATGTAACGCCGGTTTCTTCAGCTGTTTCATCCATCCATGTCTGCATTGTTTCAATTAATGATGCCCCGGAATGACTGTCATTAAAGCGAATATTGACGGTGGCATTCGCTTGCTCAGGGATCACGTTTGTCGCTTGGTTTCCAACATCAATCGTCGTGATTGCAAGGGTTGAAGGATCAAAATGGTCGGTCCCGTTATCCAACTTCCAACGCGCAAGCCGATTTAGGAAAGAGACAAGAGGAGGAATTGGGTTGTTGGCTCGATGTGGATAGGCGCTGTGTCCCTGAATCCCTTGGGCTGTAAACTTAGCCGTGAGAGATCCCCGCCGCCCTATCTTCATCATGTCGCCCATACGCTCTGGGCATGTGGGTTCGCCAACGAGACAAGCGTCGATAGTCTCGCCAGTTTCGCGCATCCAATCTAGAATTGCGACCGTGCCATCTGTTGCATCGGCTTCTTCATCGCCGGTGATCATAATCACGATGGAGCCATCAAAATCGGAGTTTTCTTCGACGAAAGATGTTGCAGCCGCGACAAAGGCCGCAACGCCGGATTTCATATCTGCCGCCCCGCGCCCCCAGATTTTGCCGTCGCTGATGTCCCCGGAAAAGGGGTCCATTGACCATCCTTCGCCTGTTGGAACGACATCGGTATGGCCGTTGAAACCAAAGACTGGTCCTTTAGTGCCAAAGCGTGCGTGTAGATTGAGGATGCCGCCGCGATCTGGCCGGTTACAGGTAAATCCTTTGTCTTCTAGTGTTTTTTGTAAAAGAGGGATGGCTCCTTCATCCGCCGGGGTTACAGAAGGACACTGGATTAGTGAGGCGGTTAGGGCGACAGGATCTATATTCATGCGCGGAAAATAACCGCCTAATTCATGTGATGCAAAGCCGTGATTTCCCTTTATTCAACTCTGTTCTAAGATCATGCCCAGTAAGAGAGGTTTGCATCAATGAAACTGCTTTATTTCGCATGGTTGCGTGAGAGGATCGGGGTCGGTTCTGAAGAGGTGTCGCCACCGCAGGGAGTTGATACCGTTGGGGCTTTAATTGAATGGCTCAAGACGAGAGAACCGCGTTACGAGGCGGCCTTTGCACAAACCGCTGCAATCAAGGTTGCAGTTGATCAGGAGCAAACCGACTTTGACGCGTCAATTGTCGGTGCGCGTGAAGTTGCTCTCTTTCCTCCGGTTACAGGCGGATAAATGGCTGTCCGCGTTCAAGAAGAAGACTTTGATCCCACTACCGAGCTTGAGGCTTTATCGGTAGGACGGGACGATATCGGCGCGTTGGTCAGTTTTACGGGATTGGTTCGGGGTGGGGATGTGTCTGAGATGGTGCTAGAGCATTATCCCGGCATGACGGAAAAAGCGCTGGAAGAGATTGAGGAAGAAGCAAGAAAGCGGTGGTCTTTACAAGGTGTTACCATCATTCACCGTGTTGGACCTTTGGCTCCGGGCGCACGTATTGTCTTTGTGGCAACGGCTTCGCGGCATCGTGCCGTGGCTTTTGAAGCGGCGGAATTCCTGATGGATTTTCTTAAAACGCGCGCTCCGTTTTGGAAAAAAGAGAGCACAGCGGATGGTGCGCGGTGGGTTGATGCGCGAGAAACCGACGATACCGCTGCTGCACGATGGGCGTTGGAATAGACCTGCGTTTTACAAAAATTCCTAGGCCTCTTGTCTCAACGTACACTTCGTGGGGAAATGATTTGGAAGAAGGTTTCGGTTAACACCCGAACATCTGGTGTGACCGTTGGCGGCATATGATCCATAATACTGTTGACGTCGATGATCGGCCACTGACCATCATTTGTGGCTGTGGTTTCGACCCGATAGCATCCCATTGACCAATCGGGGAAACAGCGTTCAGAAATCGTGCTGTCTTTGAATTCAGATATTCCAGTGTGACGCTTGTCGCTCCAGATAAGGTCTTTCATCTCAGCGATTTTGTCGGTTTGGCCCTCTAAAATCTGGAAAAACATTTGATCGCCATAGATCAGCATTCCGGTTAGATTATTAATGCTGTTATTTCTTTTGGCTTGTAGGGAAATGGTGTTGAGTTTCTGGGGCGTCATTTCGACCACAGCACTACTCGCATAAATCATTTGTCGCATCGCTCACCTGAAGATCATGTTCAGCAATCTGATAAATCTCACTTTTGCGCATGAAAAGTTTTACTCTAGTATTTTTGGTTACTACAAAACTCAGTATTTGTCTGTTTTTTATCGCTCCAAACTTCTGCCGTCTTTGTTCATCACAAGGTTAGAAAGTCGGTTATGTATCGCTCGGTTTGAGTATTTATAAGGGCAGAACGCAGCATTTGCTCGGATTTCTTAAATCGAGCGTGACGAATGAGTGGTCGGCGAGCGGGCTAAGGTTTACGAAGCTAAGCCCAGGAATGAAAAAAGATAGGAATGCCGATGAGTGAACGGATGGGCGGTCATTTCAGGCACGCGGTCAGTGTTACGCGCCCATCGCGCACCGCTGTTTTCATGCTCGGATTTCTTCTGATTGTTGCGGTCGTAGGATTTCTCCTATTTCAGTCAATCCGTACCGTTTTCACGGCAAACCCGTGGCTGAACGGCTTAATCTTCTTCGTTTTGCTGGTCGGTATCGCTTACACTTTCTGGCAGGTGAGCCGGTTAAATCGGTGTGTTGATTGGATCGAGGCTTTCATTGCCGAACGTCCCGGTTTGGAGACGATTGAACCGCCGAGGCTCGTTGCGTCAATGGCTGGAATGCTGCGCGACCGCGAAAGCAGGCGCAGCCTCAGTGCGACAACTGTGCGTGCAATTCTTGACTCGATTGCAACCCGTCTTGACGAAGCGCGGGACATTGCACGTTATGCAGCCAATTTGCTTATTTTTCTGGGGCTTTTGGGTACGTTTTGGGGGTTATCGATTACGGTCCCTGCTATTGTTGCCACTGTTCAAGATCTAGCCCCCGGCGCGGATGAAAGTGGTGCGAGTACGTTCTCAAGATTGATAGATAATCTCGGCGATCAACTTGAAGGCCTCGGTACGGCGTTTGCCTCTTCGCTTCTGGGATTGGCAGGATCATTGATCGTCGGCTTTCTCGAAATCATGGCGGGCCACGCGCAAAACCGCTTTTATCGTGAGCTGGAAGAAGCCCTCTCTCAAATCACTCATGTGGCGCGGGGAGAGAGCGGTCCTGAGCATATTTCCAGTTCTATAAGTCGCACCGCTGAAGCGATGGAAGATCTTGCCGCTTTGATGACGGAGGATTACGAGCGCGCTGCTCAGACTCATTCGTTGATGGAAGGAACTGCGGCACACCTTGCCGCTGTGACGGAGCACTACGAGGCTGGAAAGTCCGCAACGATGCATTTATCCGGCTCGCAAGATGCTTTGCGCCTCGCATTGTTGGAGGCTACCGAACGCAACAAGGGTGTTATCGGCGGTATGGACGAAGCAACGCGATCCCGCATTCAAAGCATCGATACTCATATCCTGCGATTGGTAGAAGAGCTGACGGCGGGGCGTGCGGAATCGACCACTCAATTGCGCGCTGAGATTCAACAGCTCGGTCGGGTGATTGAGGCAGCTGCACGCGGGGAGTTGGGCGGTGATTAATCTCTTGCGATCACGTCTAGCATCGACCGAGCGTTTGCTTGATGAACAACGTTGCTTTCTTGATATGTACGGGAACAGCTAATGGCTCTCCGGCGTCGTTCTTCCGACGGATTAGGCGGAGCAATTTGGCCCGGCTTTGTCGATGCCATGACCGCGATGTTGCTGGTTCTGACCTTCGTTTTGTCGATCTTTATGATCACGCAGTATTTCTTGCGCGAGACGATTACGGGTCAGGAAACTCAGATTGAACAACAGGAAGAAGCAATTGAAGAAAAAGAACGCGCCCTGGATACGCTGACTTCCCGGTTAGATTCTTTATCTGATCTTCTTTCACTTGAACGTACTGAAAAAGAAAAGCTCGCGACGGAAGGAACGGCGCTTCGTGCTTCGCTCGTCGACGTTTCAGAGGCGAAGAGCGCGGCTGATAGGCGAGTCGCGTCACTGCTCGCAAGTTTGGCGACGTCAGAAGAAAGCCGTTCAAAACTTGATGAAACGCTGACTGCTGAGCGAGTTGCCTTAGAGAGAGAGCGTGCGGAAACCGAAGCCTTGAAAGCGCTTACGGCTGACCTCAAGGCAAAAGCCGAAAAAGACCTTGCTCAGTTAAAAACCCTTGAAGGGTCACTCGCAGAGCGCACCGAGGCATTGACGAAAGCTGAAGTACAACAACTTGTCGAGCAAGAGGCCGCTAAAGCGCTTCGGGAGCGCCTTCAATCGTCTGAAACAGAAATGACGGCGCTAGAACTTGAACTTGATGCACGGCGCGCTGAAGCCGAGGATACGCTGACATTGCTCGCTGCAGCGAATATTGCGCAAGAGAAACTGACGGAAGATTTAGACGCGCGGGATGAAGAACTGACGCGCAGTGAAGCTTTGCTCAAAGTTGCCCGCGCCCAGCTTGCGACAGTTGAGCAGTCTTCGGAAAGCGAACAGCAACAGGTTGCGCTTTTGAACGAGCAGACCAGAGAATTACGCGCTCAGCTTAGATCGTTGGAAAGCCGTCTTTCCGTATCTGAAGAGGCACGTGACACAGCCGAATTGACCTCAGAGGAACGGGGGGAAGAAATCGCGTTGCTTGGGACGCGCCTCAATGCTGCTTTGGCTGATCGCAATGCGGCGTTGGAAAAGAACAAGGAATTGCTCGAAGCGCAGGTTGATGAGCTTGAGAATTTCCGGTCGGAGTTTTTCGGGCAGGTGCGGCAGGTCCTTGGCGGGCGCGATGAGGTCGAGATTGTGGGAGATCGTTTTGTCTTCCAATCAGAGGTGTTGTTTGAACCGGCCTCTGCAGCTCTTGCCGATGCAGGTAAGGCGGAACTTGGCAAGTTTGCGGGTATTTTGAATGAGATTGCGGCTGATATTCCGTCTGAGGTGAATTGGATTCTTCGCATAGATGGGCATACGGATAAACGTCCGCTTCGTAATAGTCCTTTATATCGGGATAACTGGGCGCTCAGTCAGGCGCGGGCACTGTCTGTTGCTCAATACCTGATCCGTGAGCACAACGTATCCCCTGAACGTCTTGCACCGACTGGCTTTGGTGAGTTTCAGCCGCTTGATAATGGGGACACAGCCCAAGCATTGGCGCGGAATCGACGTATCGAGCTAAAACTGACAGAGCGATAGCCTATGGCTATCAAAGATATAGGCAATCAATATTTTTAATTAGTTAACGTTTGGGGCATGTTGCTTTTAAGAGAAATCACAAATGATGTAACCGATTAGGAGACAGATTATGAAAACCACAGCCCTCGCAGCCACCTTGTTGCTCGGTTTTGTATTCGCAGGAACGTCTCAATCTGCGCAAGCTGGTCCAATTAATGCGCTCGATTTCAACATTGAGGCTTCTGTTCAGGCCGATTTTGATAATACGGACGTCGGTTCAGACACGCTGCTTCATAACGTCAATGGCTTTAAGAAGGGCCACCATGGTCTTCGTCGCCACCGGAGTTTTGGCCATAGAGGTTTTGGTCGCCGTGGGTTCAGAAGCCATCGGGGCTTTGGTCACAGACGTTTTCGTGGTCACCGTGGCTTTAGCCATCGCAGTTTCGGCCACAAGAATTTCGGTCATGGTGGTTTCAAGCATAAAGGCTATGGTCATCACGGTGGATTCGGCCTGTTTGGGTTGTTTTTCAAAGATAAACACTAATACAGCAGCAAGCGATGGTGCTGCCATTTGGAAGGTCAAAAACGATTTGTAATGGATCGTTTTTGATAAAAAGCCGTTTGGCTCAAAAAGCAGAAAAATACATTTTTGGTTGAAGAAAGGTATTTAGCT
Source organism: uncultured Neomegalonema sp. (assembly GCA_937990185.1). GTDB lineage: Bacteria > Pseudomonadota > Alphaproteobacteria > Rhodobacterales > Rhodobacteraceae > JAHDDY01. The sequence continues at coordinate 43,218 of CALKBI010000031.1, forward strand.
TGAGGTGTCTGCTGGAGATTTACGGACAGAATGTCAGGTAAAAATCTATCTAATGGATTGAAATTATAGTATTAATTGGGTTGCGGAATAGTGACCTATATCCTTTAACATTAAGCTATGTTCATCAGACGATTGCCAAAAGTAGCAGTCCTATAACGATCGCAAAAATAAACGTCCAGGAAACTACAGCTTCCATGAATCATCTCCAGATGAATTGATTGTTCATTTTTGATTAATAATAAGAAACAGTCAATAAAATCAATTGTATATTAAGTAAATTTAATATTTATTGATTGTAATTGTACAGAGTAATCTATTAATTGTATAATTAATTTTTTAATTTTATTTTATACATGGTTAATATGTTCTAGTATTCATCTATTGCAATAAATACATCGCTTATTTTCTCCAATAATAATGTAGCTATTATTTGCATTTTTAGAGTAATAAGACAAATCAATCTAAAGAAGTCGACAATATTTTGGTACTGCTAACCGGGTTGGCGCTTAATCTGCTAAACGTTCCGATGCAGGTTGAATAGGCGTAGCGGGCAGGGTGAATGTCGTAGACCTTTTGCCAATCTCTTGCCCACCGCGATAAAATGCGAACCGTCCTTCATACGTCCCGGCTGGCCAGCTCTCGAAGCCCCCATCGGATGGTTCGACACCGATATTCGCCGAAAAGATCGTTTTATCTTCAGTGATCTCGAACCGCTCACTGGCGAGAATTTTCCCTTCGGGAGCAAAGGCCAAAAAGCGTAACGTGTCGCCTTCTTTCACTCCCATCAAATGCGCCCAGATATAAAATGGTGCATATGGTTCATTCGGCTTCGCAGATAGGATGCCATTTTCCATTGCTTCGAGATTTGGGAAATTGCGTGTTGCGCCAAAGCCGAGAACCGCACTTTCTGCATAGAAAATATCAACTGATTCATCCCATAGCGCCCCAGCTTCTTCAGCGTCGCACCCCGTTGGACTTACGCCAATAAATGGATCAATTGTCGCGTTAAAGGCGCGGATTGCATAATGCAAATGGGGAAAGCTTGTACCACCAGAAGATCCAATAAAACCAATAGGTTGTCCGGTTTTCACATGATCGCCATTCTGTACGCGGACACTGCCTTCTGCAAGGTGACAATATTGAGATAACCAACCGCCGCCATGGTCGATCATCACAGCGTTTCCACAATCAAGCGCATTATACGCGCCTTCCTCAAATCCGTGATCAGGTCGGTTGTTGATGACTTGGACCACTTTACCCGGCGCAGTCGCTAAGGCGGAGTAAGGCCGTTTTAATGCTGCTCGATTGAGCAACCGAAAGTCAGTTCCTTGGTGGTTATTGTAAGCGAGTGGTCCGCAAGTGAAATCCTTCGCGTCCTCGCCGGGGTCCATATCAACATAATTCTGAACGAAACAATCTTTGCCCAGCGTGCAATCAATCGGCAGTCCCAACTTGATTGGCGTGATCCCGGAAGGTGTCGGCGATGCGGCTGGCAAAAATAGGACTGCACCAACTGCAATCACAGCCAATTTCGAATATGTCATTGCCAACCACCCTTGTCTTTTGACGTTGCAATAAGAATTGCCAAACGTGGTTAAATTGCCGTTAGCAAAACCAAGCGTCAAAAGAAAAGGCCGTGTTGGTTTCCCGACACGGCCTCAATTTTTAGTTAGCCTCTAATAAAGGCGTTTTCTTCTTACCAATCCGGGGTGGATCGGGGGGCATGATGATCAGGTCGAGTTTGCCTTGCTTAACCGCTACTTTGACAATGCCGCCCTTGGCCAGCTTGCCGAATAAGAGTTCTTCGGCCAGCGGCTTTTTGATGTGCTCTTGAATGACGCGGCCCAGAGGACGTGCGCCCATCTTCTCGTCATAGCCTTTATCGGCGAGCCATGCGGCGGCAGGTGTTGTCAGTTCGAAACTAACATTCCGGTCAGCAAGTTGACCTTCAAGCTGCAATACGAACTTTTCGACCACTTTGAGAACAACCTCTTTCGGCAGACGTCCGAACGGGATCACAGCATCTAGGCGGTTGCGAAATTCCGGCGAGAACATTTTCTCGACAGCGGCCATGTCTTCGCCTTCGCGTTGGCCTCGGCCAAAGCCGATGGAGTTTTTCTCCATTTCGGTCGCGCCTGCATTCGATGTCATGATCAGGACAGCATTGCGGAAGTCGGTTGTCTTACCCGAATGATCGGTCAACTTGCCGTTATCCATCACTTGCAGCAGGATATTATAGACGTCCGGATGCGCCTTTTCGATCTCATCAAGCAGCAAGACACAATGCGGATGCTGGTCAACGCCATCGGTAAGTAAGCCGCCTTGATCAAAGCCTACATAGCCCGGAGGCGCACCGATCAAACGTGATACCGAGTGTTTCTCCATATATTCCGACATATCAAAGCGTAGCATTTCGACGCCAAGAATCTCGGAGAGTTGTTTGGCGACTTCAGTTTTGCCAACGCCGGTAGGCCCGGTGAAGAGATAAGAACCGATTGGTTTTTCCGGTTCCCGCAAGCCTGCCCGTGCCAGTTTGATAGCGCTTGCCAATGCAGTGATGGCATTATCCTGACCAAATACGACCCGTTTCAAACCACCTTCGAGGTCTTTCAGAGCCTCCGCATCGTCTTTGGTAACCGTTTTAGGTGGAATGCGCGCGATCTTGGCCACGACAGCTTCGATTTCTTTCGCGGTCATTGTTTTGCGGCGTTTGGCCTCTGGCATAAGCATCTGAGCCGCGCCAACTTCGTCGATCACATCAATTGCTTTATCGGGTAGTTTCCGATCATGGATGTAGCGCGCCGACAACTCGACGGCAGATTTGATCGCGTCTGATGTGTATTTAACGCCATGATGCTCTTCGAAGTAGGATTTAACACCCTTCAAAATCTTGATTGCGTCTTCGACAGATGGCTCGTTGACATCAATCTTCTGGAACCGGCGTGAAAGTGCGCGGTCCTTTTCAAAATGCTGACGGTATTCTTTATAGGTCGTGGACCCCATGCACCGCAGCTTACCGGACTGAAGCGCGGGTTTGAGCAAATTGGATGCATCCATCGCACCACCAGAGGTCGCGCCAGCACCGATAACCGTATGAATTTCATCAATAAAGAGAATAGCATCTTCATGTTCTTCAAGTTCAGTCATCACGGCTTTGAGGCGTTCTTCGAAATCACCGCGATAGCGTGTTCCGGCAAGCAAAGCGCCCATATCGAGAGAGAAGATCGTTGAACCCGCTAAGACTTCAGGTGTGTCACCTTCATTGATTTTTCGTGCCAATCCTTCGGCGATAGCTGTCTTACCGACGCCTGGATCACCAACCAGCAATGGGTTATTTTTACGCCGACGACACAGTACTTGAATGCAGCGGTCCACTTCATCACCGCGACCAATCAAGGGATCAACGTCGCCAGATTCTGCCTTAGCATTAAGGTCAACGCAGTATTTTTCGAGTGCCGTTTCGGTTTTTGCGGCTTCGCCTTCGCCGTTATTTTCGATTTCGGTCGTTTCTTCGTCTTCGTCGTCGGCTCCGCGAACACTGCGTGCTTCGTTCAAAGTTGGGTCTTTGGCAACGCCGTGTGCGATGAAGTTCTTTGCATCATACCGGCTCATGTCCTGTTCTTGCAGGAAGTAAACGGCATAACTTTCCCGCTCATGGAAAATCGCAACAAGGATGTTGGCCCCTGTGACTTCCGAGCGACCTGAAGATTGAACATGCGCAGCGGCGCGCTGAATGACCCGATGAAATCCTGTTGTCGGTGTGGCTTCGTTGCCTTCGACATCAGAGACCAGATTGATCAGTTGTTCATCGATATACGCCGTAAGCGCAGCCCGCAATTCATCAAGATCGACGCCACATGCACGCATAACCTGAGCGGCATCTTGCTCATCAATCAAAGCAAGAAGTAGATGTTCCAGCGTCGCAAGTTCGTGCTTGCGGTCGTTCGCCACTGAAAGAGCGCGATGAAGCGCTTCTTCGAGCGTTTTAGTGAATGAAGGCATTTTGACCCTCCTCTTGGGCACAAGAAAATGGTGCATTTACCATCCACATTGGACCTTTGGCTGCTCGATTCATGGTATGCTTCCTGAACCTTTTCTCAAGTTCAGCACGTCCAGAGACGCGCGTCACGGATTTTCGTCAGGATGTTCGAATTTGATGATGATGCCACGAAGAAGTGCGACGGGGTGAGTGACTGATATTGGGACGATGTCACTCTTTTTCCATACGGCAAGTGAGTGGATGTTCATGCCGGCGGGCGTCATCCATCACAGCGGCAACTTTTGTTTCAGCCACTTCATAGGTGAAAACCCCCACAACTGCTGCTCCTTTGAGATGAACAGTCATCATAATTTCGACTGCTGCATCACGTCCTATTTGAAAATATTTTTCGAGAACGTGAACGACAAACTCCATCGGGGTGTAGTCATCGTTAAGCATGATGACCTTATAAAGTGGAGGTTTCTTTGTTTTCGGTTTTGTTTGGGTCAGGACATTAGAATCCTGATCGTCTCTCGGTTTATCCGCGAGAGAGGGCAGTTGAATATCGGTTAATGGATTCTGGTTCTTCGGCATGAAACGTGAATATAACCTCTTAGCGCCGATAAAAAAGGCGATGAGTACGAGAAAAGAGTCCAAGCATCATAATTTATCGCCGCCCTAACACAAAGATTTACGTTATATCTTTAACCTTGCTGAATATGTTATGATTCTGAAGATTCGAAAATTTGGGGCGACGCTGGTTCTTATGTTAGATTTTGCGCGAAAAACCTCGATGATTATGACAATACTGTTAGCAGCAGTATTTGTCTTTGTATCCGCTCCTAACGCACAAGCGAACTCCAAATATGCTGCGATTGTTCTCGACATGGATACGGGAAAGGTACTCCACTCCAGTCGCGCAGACAAAAAGCTGTATCCCGCTTCATTAACCAAGATGATGACGCTCTATATGGCGTTTGAGGCAATCGAAGACGGGCGTCTTTCGCTCGACCAGCATCTACCCATTTCGCGTAATGCTTCGCGGCAACCTCCTTCAAAAATCGGCTTGCGTGCAGGACAGACCATTACTGTACGTGATGCAATTCAGGCATGTGCGACGAAATCTGCCAATGATGCAGCGGTTGTACTGGCGGAAGCGATTGGCGGCTCGGTGAGTAACTTTGCTGCGATGGCGACGGCGAGAGCGCATTCTCTGGGCATGTCCAGAACAACTTTCAAAAATCCTCACGGCCTTACTCAGCGCGGACAGCTTTCCACAGCCCGTGATATGGGATTGCTCGGTCGGCGACTTTTCCTTGATTTTCCTGATCACTACCACGTTTTTAAACGCAAAGTGTTCCGCCATAGTGGTCGCAAATATCGCGCGACCAATAAGCTTTTGGGCAAGTACCGTGGCGCAGATGGCATTAAAACTGGATATACCAGCGCATCTGGTTTCAACCTTGTCGCTTCTGCTGAACAAGACGGTCGTCGTATCCTCGGTGTTGTTTTTGGTGGGAGATCGAGTGCCCGTCGCAATCGCCACATGCGTAAGCTGCTGGATGATGGCTTTAAAATCGCGCCAAAGCGCGCTGTAGCGACAACGTTGCCTCCAGTTGATTATTATTTGGAATCGCCGCTTCCCCGTCTCAGTCCTAAACGTGGGGGATGGAAGGGGACGAGCGTTGCGATTGCTGCTGTAGCGAGTGAGAGACAAAAGTCGGTTGTGGGCAAAGGACTTGCCGCTCTTTCCAGCGTTATTGTGGCTCCAGCCGAAGCGTCAGAAGCGAACGGGAATTATGCGGTTCAAATAGGCGCTTATCGGAAACGTTCGTTGGCGGAACGTCGCCTACGTGACGTGAAAAGGCTGTCACAGCCCGCTAATCTTAGAAAAGCTGCACCTGTTGTCTCGGTGCGTAATGCTGGTGGTCGGCCCTTGTATCGCGCGCGGCTAGCTGGTTTTGCTAAACGTGATGCCGACAATGCATGCCAAAGGCTCAAAGCAAACCGCGTTGATTGCTTCGTCGTTATTGATAACTAAGCTTCTCGTAATCTGTGTTCAGGAAAGCGTTCAAGATGCAAAGTCTTGCTGCGCTTTCATGCATAAATCGGCATACAGTTAGTAAGGGCTATGAGCGGGCGCGGAATTGCGCACCGCGTCCTCGCCTGTCGTTCAGTGAAAGTAGATCGATCCAATAAATACGGGAGGGCGCTTATGCACTCCGTCCAAAACGCTCAAAGATACTGAAACGACGTTTTTTCTTTGGTGGTTCTGCCACCGGGAGTGGTGGAGGCGTACTTGGTGCTTTGATCTCTTCAGGTGTAGAGATCGTCGGCGTAGTTTCAACCACTTGTGGCGTTTCCGTTTTTTCCGGTTCCGGTGTTACGGATGCGGCAATTGATGGTTCTGGGATTGGTGCGGGTGGTGGAGCAATTCCCGGTCCTCCAACAGCAATCGGAGTTGGTGGTGCTACAGGTGCAGGTTCAGCTTCCGGCTTAATATCAGGTAATATATTCAGAACATTCATCAATTCGCGCACTTCCTGCCGCGCGGCGATCTTGGACATATCCATTTGCTCGCCGGTGTCACGGAGGTCCATGAGCGTTAGTCCGGACAGGAACATTTCGCGGAAAATAGGTCTTTCGCTCAAACCATGGGCGATGCGGAAGCCGATTTTGCTGGATAGTTGTTGCAGCATCTCGCCGACCCGCCGCTTATTGGCGGCATTTTCCAGTGGCATACGGTTGCGAACAACGACCCAATCCGTTGGGCCAAGTCCCACTTGCGCGCGCAACTTGCGTGTATCCCAAACCATTTCCGCATAAACGGAAGGCCCGGAAATCGTGTAAGTTTTTGGATCAATGCGGGCGAGAAGGTCAAAATCAATGAAGCTGTCATTCATTGGCGTTACGAGCGTGTCCGCACGGCTATGCCCGAGGCGCGACAAGTTCGAGTGCGCTCCAGGACAGTCAATGAGAATGACGTCACACGTTTCACTTAATTGAGTTATAGCGTCGTTGAACCGTTCGCCTTCAATCGCCCATGATTTTTCTCGATCAGGATCATTGCTGGCTTCGATGGATAAACGCTCTGGAAGGATAAGTTCGACGTCTTTGCGTCTGCACCAGTCTTCACGGTTATCAATGTAGCGGAAAAAGCTTTTCTGCCGGAGATCCAGATCCAATGCACCGACACGCAATCCTCGCCGCGCTAGCGCGACGAAAACATGCATAGCAGTAGTAGACTTACCGGAACCGCCTTTTTCGTTACCGAAGGCGATGATATGGGGGCGTTTATTCATATGGAGAAGTTAACGAAGATTAACGCCGAATCAACGTCGAAATTAAAAGCCGAAGCCTTTGAATTTCTCTTTAAACTTAGAAACCCGTCCGCCGGTGTCCATAAGACGCTGATGACCGCCGGTCCAAGCAGGGTGGGTTGTTGGATCGACGTCGAGCGCCATTTCCTTACCTTCTTCACCCCAAGTTGAACGCATCTGGATGATCGTCCCGTTCGTCATCTTTACGTTGATCATATGATAGTCAGGATGCGTATCTTTTTTCATCGGATCGGTCTTTCGAGTTGGCGGAAAGCCATAAAACAATCGCGCGCCAGATGAACCGGCGCGCTATACGGCGGTGCTATAGCGATGTAATGCTGGATTGGCAAGGATTCGGGCGCGTAATACGGGGAAAAAGACTCTTTAATCTTAGCTTTTTCATCGACGCCTAACTCGTAGGGGCATCGTGGAATAGCCGTGAGACCGAGTCATGCCGCGTTATGGACCCTATAGCTTCAGCAAGCATTGGCCCGATAGTGCATACTTTGAGTTTTTCTGAAGGGGCACGTTGAGTTTGATCAATGGAATCGGTCACTGATACAGTCTTTAGCTCTGAAGCATCAATTCTGGCCATCGCGCTGTTTGATAAGACGCCATGGGTACACATAGCATGGACATCTTTTGCACCCTTTTCGCGCAGCGCTTCTGCCGCTTTGCATAAGGTTCCGGCGGAATCGACGATATCATCAAAGAGGATGCACGTTCTTCCATCCACATCCCCGAGAACTTGCATCTGATCAACAACACCGGCGCGCTCTCGCCTTTTGTCGATTACAGCTAGGTCTGCATCTATTGATTTTGCAAAAGTGCGGGCACGGACAAGACCACCAACATCTGGAGACACCACCATCAGGCTGTCATCGCCATTAAATAAGGTCTTCGCATGATTGGCAAAAACGGGGACGGCATAGAGGTTGTCCGTCGGAATATCAAAGAAACCTTGGATTTGCCCTGCATGCAGATCAACGGTCAGAACGCGCTCTGCACCTGCTTGTGTAATGAGGTTCGATACTAATTTCGCCGTAATTGGAGTACGCGGTGCGGGTTTTCTGTCTTGTCGTGCATATCCGAAATAGGGGATGACTGCGGTGATCCGGCCTGCTGATGCGCGGCGCAGCGCATCGGTGATAATGAGCAGTTCCATCAAGTTATCATTCGCAGGTTTAGAGGTAGATTGGATGATAAAGACATCCTCACCGCGCATGTTTTCCTGAATTTCGACCCAAATCTCATCATCTGCGAAACGTTCGACGCGTGCTTTGGTCAATGGCCGAAACAGCTTGTTACTAATGATCTCAGCCAGAGGCAGGTTTGAATTGCCAGAGATTAGCTTGATGTCTGCGTTTGGCTTCATGGTGGTCCCTCACCTGTCTCAGGAAACAACGCTGGATAACTTTTCCGGCGGCTGCGCCCTGATTTCCCTCTGGCAGCATCACTTAACCATGGCCGAGTATCGGTCTTGATGAAGACGGCACTGCGATGCAGCCGCGTCTAACAATGGCTGGGATCGAAGTAAATCCGACTTCCCGTCATTTCGGTGATTTTGCGATGGTTTTGTGACTTCTATCCCGCAATTGGAACATTATCAGTCAAGCGAACACGCCCTAGCTGTACCGCGCCAAATAAACGCGCAGGTTTTGCAGGGTTAAACGTCGAGATTGGTGTCAGGTCGTAGGCCCGAAGGGCCGTTACATATTCGACTGACGAGAAGTTTGATTCGGTCAAGAATTTATACGTTGCGGCTGTAACGCTTTCGACCGGATTTCCGCGTGCTAAAAGCTTAGCTGAAGCAGTAAGTACTTTATGCAAAGTTGGCGCAATAGCTCGCTCTTCTGGCGTCAGCATTGCGTTTCGAGATGAGATAGCCAGCCCGTCTTTTTCGCGAATGGTTGGAGCGGAAACAATGCCGATTGGTAATGCGAGATCTTTGACCATCTGGCGCACAGTTATGAGTTGAAGCCAATCTCTCTCGCCGAAGACAGCAACGTCTGGCTGCACCTGTCCAAATAGGCGCGCGAATTTTGTTGTTTTTGCTTTGGGTGAAGACTGACCACCGAGATTGGCTTGAGTGACCTGCACTCTGGTGGACCCCGTCACAGATTGGGGCGCAAATATTAGATCGCAGGCCGCTCGACCCAATAGCACCGCTTGCGTCATATCAACATCATCGAAGACGGAAACGATGACTTTTCCTGCATGACGTTTAGCTGTTTCAAGTACGCTGAAATGCCCATCATGTGGTCCGCCCCTCATCGGGGCGAGGGCTATTGTCTCGCCCGTTTTGCGCCAACCGCGAAGCAATCTGCGTAACTGATCTGTGTCACGAACGATCTGTGGTATTGAGGACTGCATCGACCCTCTGCATCACTGTCCTGATTTGAGACATAATGATTAACAGGATTTTTGCACCGAAGCTACAATCAGTTTTCCGAATAAAATATAGTCAGTGCGTCACTCAAGATCATTGCCCAAGGTGCTAGCGCGGTAAACTATTGATTAATTTGTAAGTTAATGGGCCATGTGGTTAGCAGACTTCGCCTTAAAGATTAAAGGTCAAAAAATCTGCAATTAAAAAGTTAGATATAACAACACTGGCGGTCCAGCAGCAGGTCAGTGCCATGATGAAAATTGTTGGTTTGTTTGGAGACCAGACGATCATTGTCGCAACGAGCGCTTGCAACATCATTTTTGGAATAAACCAGAGAGCCCCAAGCTTTTCTTGAAGATAGCGCATAAAGCCATTCACTTCATAAGCGCCGGCTTCAAGTGCCCAATTCGTAGAAATAGCATCAAGAATACCCAGAATAACAAAAGTCCCGGCTACCAAAGACCCGGCTCTTGCTAGTGACGGGTTTTTGCGTGCTTTTTCCGCCTCATGATCATATCTGGAGACGGTGGTAGACATTAGCATCCTGATGTTTTTGAGAGAGCCCGCCAACATTATCCCGTTTGCCCCTTAATTCTCCGTGAATGTCTTATAGATCTACAGAGCAAACAGCGCGCCATTTTGGTACGGACGGTATATAAATAATTAAAGTTCGGGTTTTGGCTCATAGGACAGCATATGAGGCGCTATCGGGGCAATGAGAGCGTCGCTTTTAAACCGCCGAGATCTGAATCATTCAGCGCGATATCCCCACCATGCGCTCTGACAGCATCCAATGCGATGCTTAAGCCAAGCCCCGAACCTCCTCCACCATCCATGTTTCGGGCAGGGTCTAAGCGGTGAAATGGACGGAAAGCTTCTTCACGAAGAGACTCGGGAATGCCCGGCCCGTCATCTTCGACCGTTACTTTGATCCGCTGGAGCGTAGCTTCAAGGGAAACAATGGTTTTCTTTCCATATTTCACCGCATTGCCAATCAGGTTTTGAATGGCGCGCCGTGTCGTATCTGGACGTAACAACAGATTAAAATCGTCGTCAGCATTAACCGCTATCAACGTTATATCGTGCCCGGCTGTTTGTTCGGCCTCTACGATTGACACGATGATTTCTTGTAAATCTGTCGCTGAAGGTGCTTCTCCTTCTTCTCCGCGTGCGAAAGCTAGAAACCCATCAATCATGCGCTCCATTTCGTCCACATCGGTTTTTAGAGCGTCCGTCTCTTCATCGTCTTCAGCGAGTGCCAATGCGAGGCGCATCCGGGTTAGAGGTGTCCGCAAATCATGGCTTACACCTGACAACATCATGGTTCGTTGGCTGATTTGCCGTTCAATTCGTCCTCGCATTTGCTGAAAAGCGCTTGCAGCGCGGCGAATTTCTTCCGCGCCCGTTGGTCGGAATGGCTTTGCAGGCTGTCCTTTACCAAACGCTTCTGCGGCATCAGCCAACTGGCGGATAGGGCGCACTTGATTGCGCATGAAGATCACCGCGATCAAAAGCAATACAAGAGCGGCGACTACCATCCAAACCAACAACAGATGCGGCTTTGATGCGATCATCCGGCTTTCCCGGGGTGTGGCATGGAGAATGCCAACCTTCGTCTCCACTTGCAGATCAACCCGTTTGTCGAGTGCGACGGTGTCAACACGGACAGATCGGTCAATAGAATCGTGCAATGTTTCGGTAAGAACGCGTGGAATGATGCCATATGCAGGTCGGCGGATGCCGGGGGCGAGAACACCTTCGGGTTCAATCCAGAAATCGTATCCAAATGTCTCAGATATCTCTGCTAGTAGCGCTTCGCGTTTTAAGGGATCGGTTTCTTTTTCCACTAACGTCGCAACAAAATTGATCTCATTTGCAAACTCTGCTGCGAGTTGCCGTGTGACCCCGGTCCAGTGTCGTTCAATAAATACCAGTGCAACGACCACCTGCAGAATGGCGATGGGCAAAACCAGAATCATGACCGATCTGCCAAAAAGGCTTCTCGGCAAAAACTTTTTATAGCGCGGCGATGGCCGTTCCATCCTGATCTATCTGCCTTTCATCGAGAGCGCTTAAGATAGACATAAAGTGCGCCTTCGCCACCATGTCGCTTATGCGCTTGATAAATGCCGACAACCGCTCCGGCCAGAGTTGGTTCGCGCAGCCATCTGGGGACATCGCGTTTGATTGCGCCGCGTCCGTCTCCATATCCAATCGCGCGTCCGCGGTAATCACCACCTTTACCGGTAACTACGAGCACGCACCGTGAGCCATTGTTATATTCTCTGAGAATAAATTGCGTTAGGGCGCGATGAGCCGCATCAAGCGTTAATCCATGCAAATCCACTTTGGCCTCTGGAGTTCGCTCCCCTTTTTTGAGTGTCTTTGCAGTTTTGCGATCTAGCCCCGGCGTACTTTCAGTGAGGGGATCGACTGCGGAAGCGTCAGGATAGAAACGCCTTGCCGGAACAGAAGGTGCGGGGCGTGACGGTCCGGAAAACGCCCGTGGTCCGCTAATGCGAATACGGGGCTTTGTCGACGGCGCATAATTGAGATCGAGAGGTGTTGTTTCGCGGGTCGCCCCTTGCCAGAGCGCCAATTCTTCATCATTGGGATTGCGCGGGCCACGATCAGGCTTATCGAGTTTCGGAGGACGTCTTGTACTCACGATCCTGCTCGGAACACCCGTCTTAGGGCGGCAGTTGGTGCGAGCGCAATTAATCGCCCTCGTGCTCGCGTTTCACCAGCGGCTTGCCCCGGTCCATCTCCAGAGCCAAAGAAAAAGTCTGCGCGTCCTGATCCTTTTATTGCGCCGCCAGTATCCAGAGCAATAACGAGTCTTTGCATAGGTCCGACAGGAGATTGGAAATCAATCCAAAACGGGATTCCGAGTGGATAGCTTTTGCGGTCAATGGCTATTGATCGGACCGCAGGGAGCGGTATGCCGAATGTTCCGATAGGACCAAGTGATGGATCAGCAGCTAATTCAGGGCGCTCGACGAAGAAGACATAAGATTTGTTGCTGGCGAGCAGCTCATCGCGTCTTTGCGGGTTTTGTCGTATCCAAGCTTTGATGGATTGCGCAGAAACTTGCTCTAGGGGCAGTTCGTTCCAATCAACAAGAGTCTTTCCGATAGCTGTATAGGCATGGCCGTTCTTTCCGGCGTATCCAACACGAGCAACCTGACCATCGGGCAATCTCACCCGCCCTGATCCTTGAATTTCAAGAAAGAAAGCTTCGACTGGATCATCAATCCAAAAAAGCTCTAAACCCCGCCCTGCGATAGCGCCGCGCTGAATTTGGCTGCGCTCGAAATAAGGTGTCCTTGATCGTAAGTCAGAAGGTTTGGAATAAATCGGATATTGGTAAGGGCCACCACGTACGCGCGATCCACGGAGTTCTGGTTCAAAATAAGCGGTGAAGAGGGAGCCTTCTGCTTCGCCGGCCCCGTTGACCGATACCGGCTCGAACCATTTCTCGAAAAACTCTCTGCTGTTCCGCGTATCAGTCTGCGCTGCATCCGCGCAAATCGGTCGCCAATCACTTGCGCGTCCAAAAACCGGTTCATCGTTAAATACGAGGCCACCGATGCTTTGATCCGCAGCGCGGTCCGAAATTTTTGGACAAGCATCACGCAAAGTCAGCAAAACAGGAGCGTGATCTCCTTCGGCCCAACCGGGAATCGATGCGAAAGTAAAGCGCTGCGCTACAGGGGCAGAAAATGCCGTTTGTGACGGAGGTGATTGGATGGCTTGCGCTGGAGGCTGTTGGATAACCGGCGCTGAAACTTGCGGGTTAATTGATGTCGGGGGTTGCTGATTAAATGGCGTCAGAACCGTGTCATTAACCTGAGGTTGGTTTGGAATAGGCTGAGTGTTCGGAATAGGGCGCGCAGGAGGGCTGGTCGGGGTACTTTGCGCGACTGGCGCCGGGTTTTGCGATGGGCCGGGCGGTACTGTTCTTCCGGCACATGCAGACACCGAAACAGCGATTAAGGCTAGTAAAGACGCACGAAGAGAGGTTTTTCGGGCTGTATAGGAAAGGGTTTTATTTTCCTGTCGATCAGACAAAAGCGCGTCAGTCATGATATTCGCCGTTTGGTTAGTTGAAATGCGCCCCTGTAGTCCGTATCTCGCGATCAAAGTACCGTATGCAAATGTCGGAATGTAGATGCGCTATAATTGAAGGGCTTTAGTCGCCAGTTTCAACCAACAGCCAACCAGGGTTGGAATCGCCGAGGGTGCGTTCAAAAGTCCACAGATCGTTCATCCGACGTACGAAGGTTGGATCGCCATCGACAACCTCGCCTTCCGCATTACGAACCGCAACAATCATTTCCGCGTCAAAGCGTACGTCAATCTGTAGTGTTTTTGTTTCTTCGGTGAGTTCAGCGTTTTCAATTTTGGCGCTTCTTAACCCCACAAAACGAGCGTCTACCGAGAGATTGTTGGCCGCGCGCTCATCAATAACACTCGTAAAGCTGTCAAAAACATCATTTCCAAGCAGTGGGCGTAGTGCGGTCTTATCCCCCGCTTCAAACCCCATAAGAATCATTTCGTAAGCTGCTTTTGCGCCCTCAATAAACTGTTGAGCGTTGAAAGACGTTTCATGATCTTTGGCTGCAACGAGCGTCTCACCAATTGGGCTTTCCAAATCTACAAGTGCCGCAATGTCGGCATGGCGCATCGATGGGTCCATCTGTTCTGCGCCAGGAAACGGAATAACGGTGTCCGAGCTGCCTTCATGCCCGCTCGTCGCTGATCCGCCCGGCCCAAAGTAATCACTTGGATTTTCATGTCCGGTTCGACGACCCAAGACATCGCGCAATCGCAGGACGAGGAAGCCAGCAACAGCCGCCAAGATTATAATTTCTATCATCACCGCGCCGTTCATTGCACACTTACACAGGGTTTGCGTCTATCTAGCTCGTCTGTCTCGAACCTTAGCGTTTTATCACTAAACATTCTACTCACGCTATGAATATAAAGCCTAAGAATGCAAAACGATAGGGTCTGCCTGAAAATGAGTGAAATCAGGTAACGCCAATGCTAGCCGTGCAACTTAAGCATGTTAGAACCGGACTACTGGAATTGCTTGTTCTCTAATCAAGTTTAAGGCAACTCGCCTCGATCAATCGAACATGAATCCGCGTGCTTTACTTTGCAATGAGGCAATTCGCGTGATAGCGGTTCGCCAAATTGACATTCCAGAAGGAGAGTTCTGCTCATGGCAGATGAAGCGCCTGCTGCAGCAAAACCTGCACCCCAGCTTAATATCCGGGCTCAACTAACCCGCTCACTAACTTTTACAAATCCAGGTGCTTTAAAACGGTACGAAAAAGCACCAACGATCTCCGTCAACATCAATGTTGATGCCAGTAAAGGCGGCGAAGACGACTATATCGTCGGCTTGAAAATTGAAGCGAATGCCAAGACCGAAGAAGAAGCGGTTTATAGCCTTGCTCTCGACTATGCGGGTGTATTCAATATCAGTAATGTTGAACCCAAGATGCTAGAGCCGATTTTATTGGTTGAGTGTCCGCGCCTGCTATTCCCTTTCGCCCGTCGCATTATTGCTGACGTCACGCGGGATGGTGGATATCAACCGATGATGCTCGATCCTGTTGATTTTGTTGCGCTTTATCGTCGTGAACTTGAGCGCCGCCAAACTGCCCAAGCAGCCGACGCAACTGTAAACTAATATCGGAAGCTCGTGAGCTTCGGATTTCCATAATGAAACGCGATTAAATAACGTTCATATTGATCGCGTTTCACTTAATATGTTGCTGCGATAATTCTTTGGAAGACTGCAACCTTCATCATATTGGTTCAGAGATTTCCGCTTTTGGAATAGCCAATTCGATATGAAAGCTATCTTCGGTTTGTGTGCGTTTTACGGTCCCTCGCAACTGCCGGGCGAAACCATCGATTAATTTTTGGCCGATGCCGCGTCTGGCATTTTCTTGCTTATCCATCTTGATTGCTTCCGGATGTACGCTGTTTCGTACGCTTAAGCTGAGACAATCGGAACGATCCTTCATCACGATCTCTAATTTACCATCCTCGACATGGCTGAGCGCGTGCTTGAATGTGTTCACAATGGCTTCTGTTGCGAACAAAATAAGAGGTACAGCCGTATCGGGAATAACCGTAACAGGATCAAGATCTGTTGAGAGTTTGATCGAGTCCCTCTTCCGGGCGCTGCCACTCAATAGATTTTCAGCAATCTCGGCAATCATGACATCTATTCGGACTGCATTCGTATTTTCTGATTCATAAATTTTCTGGTGTACGAGAGCCAAACCTTGGATTCTTTCCTGAAGGCGCTCTAATCCAAGCTTTTCGCGGTCACTGTCAGCATCGCGAATCTGCAAGCTCATCAGACTCGAAATCATCTGTAGATTGTTTTTAACCCGGTGATTGACTTCGAGAAGAAGGCCATCTTTTTCCTGAACGGTTTCGACCAAGTCGTGTTCACGTGTTTCGATCACTTCAACCATTTCATCGAAGCTGGACCCGAGTTTGGCGATTTCTGTTGGTGCGTTTCGCATACGATGCGCGCGCAACGGTCTTCCGCTCCGTCCATAGGCGGTAACCAAACGATCAAGATACAGTATGTGGCGCAGGGCTAGTTGATCGACTGCAAAATATGCAACAGCAACAGCAAGTCCCCACATCAGGATTGGTAAGCTCACGGTTAGTAGGTTCAACCATCCGAGTGAAGCGGGTACTATCTCACCGGGCCAACTGGAAATCGCAAAAATGTCCTGTTTAAATAACGGGGCGATAGCGAATACCCTCGTTTGGCCTGATCGTGAGCTCACCTCGACGATCCTATCGGAACTTTTAAAAATTCGCCTCAATTCTGTAGCCGACGGCAACCAGTCAAAATTAGTAGCTGAGCTGCTTTGCGCAACCCCTGATCCATCTGGGGTGACAATTGCGAAGCGTGCTTCCGGAGCTAGATTTTTTGATCGGGCGACCCATTCCAAGTAGCGGCTCGAAATTGACATGCTAAGGGCGCCGCGCAGCGTACCATTACGGTATAAAGGGTGGTTGATGACGATTACTTGCTGGCCACTGACTTCACCTTTCTCGCGCGCTGTGACGGCACGTCGGGGCGATTTTAAGAAGGTTTGCACACCAATTTGATGGCTGAAATCTGTCGGGGGTCTCGGAGGAAATGAACATTCCATCATCCCTGCAGAGTCGATGAACCCAATAAAAGGTACTGTTGGTTCTTGCTTGATAAATGCATTGAGGACGTTCCGGCAGGCGCTGACCTCCCCATCCAGATCAATAAGCGCATCAAGGGCATTCAGCGCCCCAAAAGCCTCGAGTATCGCGGCCTGTTCGACTTGACTGGCTTGAACAGCTTCAAAGGTGAACGCTTCGCGGCGTAGCTTCTTTGTTTCGGAGTAATTGGTTATACCCTGGGCTACAGCAAAAACGCCGATTGGGAGCATTGCGACAGCCAATAGGATTGCGACTTGTGCGCGAAGACTTAGTTTGCGGAGCAAACGCTCTAAAGATGGGAACATGAACTCGGAGCGTCGCACTGAATTACTTCCGTCCCGCGTCACCGCCTGATCCAAGGGCAGCCAGCAGTTCGCCCTCAGACCGATCATTGCTGCCGGTGTCATCGTCGAGCAGTTCAACTAAGCGTGCGCGAGCGCGGTTAACGCGGCTTTTTACAGTGCCAATGGCGCATCCACAAACGGCTGCGGCTTCTTCGTAAGAAAATCCCGATGCACCCACGAGTGTTAAAGCTTCACGCTGATCTGCTGGCAAAGTGGCAAAAGCTTCATTGAAGTCGCGCAAATCCAATATGCCGTGCTGCGTTGGCTTGTCTGGAACCTGAGCAGCATAGCGTCCGTCAATATCCTCTACTTCACGGCGATGTTTGCGAATTTCAGAATAAAAAGTATTTCGAAGGATCGTAAACAGCCAAGCACGCATGTTTGTCCCCTCCTTAAAGCTACTCAGATTGCTCCATCCTTTTAGGATTGTTTCCTGCACGAGATCATCTGCTCGTGTTTGATCATGAACAAGGCTTCTGGCGAACGCGCGTAGGTTATTTGTCTGAGCGATCAGATCATCTTCGAGGCTCATTTTTTATCGCCATTACGAAGTTGTTCGAGCAACGAGTTCAACTTATCGGGTAATGGCTCATTTGCTACTTCATCGTAAACTTGTTTTAATGCGCTTGATATTGGGTCGTTTGAACCTACTTCTTGCGGAGACGTTTCATTCTCATCAAAACCGTTTGTTTTGGAATTAGTCGTCATTCCGGTTCCCACATTGATTTCATTGCGCAATGGAACCAAACTTCTGTAAGCGGCGTTTGGTTCCACTACCTTATAAATATTTAAGCGAGTGAGGGTTTTTTAACACGATGGACGAGGACATCAAATCGCCGAACGACACGACTGACATTCACGGCGCTGTCGCAACTCATCTTCCATTTCTTCGCCGCTTCGCGCGGGCATTAACAGGATCACAGGAAAGCGGTGACTCATATACCGTTGCTACGCTTGAGGCGATAATTGAAGATCGAAGTACGTTTGATACGGCCCTTCCAGCAAAGGTTGCCTTGTTTCGTTCTTTTCATGCGGTGTGGTCGAGTGCGGGATCTGCCGCTCACTTGTCCTCTGACACCGCTTCTGGGTTAGAAGGAATAGCGCAGCGCAGAATAGCCGTATTGACCCCACCGTCGCGGGAAGCATTGCTCCTTAATGCGCTGGAAGATTTCTCACTGAATGATATCGCTGCGATTATGAACGTTCCGACGACCGAGGCGGAAATGTTGCAGACGGCTGCGCTAGCAGAGATTGAAAAGCAGACATCTGCACGTATCTTAATCATCGAAGATGAACCGATCATCGCGATGGATATCGAGTCAATTGTCCTCGAATTAGGTCACACGAGTGTTGGCATTGCCGATACTCACGAAATTGCTGTTAAGCTAGCTGACGAGGAACGCCCTGATTTAATCTTGAGCGATATTCAATTGGCTGATGGATCGTCAGGAATTGATGCTGCGAAAGATATCCTCGAGAAATTCAGCGTCCCGATTATATTTATTACGGCTTTCCCGGAACGATTATTGACTGGTGAGCGTCCGGAACCGACTTTCTTAATTACGAAACCATTCAAGAGGTCGGCGGTGCAAATTTCCGTCTCACAAGCACTGTTTTTTGGGAGTACTTCCGCGATACATCTTGAATAGTTTGGTGAGCGCATTTCCATAATTTATGATTATGAAAATGACTCGGATATCGCTGGTTTTTGCACTGCTAGCCGAGGAAGCACTATGCACTTTTTCAGAAGGCGCGCCGGATAAATCTCTCTATTCAGAAAGCGATTTACCCGGTGCAATCGCACTGGATGATGTAACGACATGGATCAACGCTGGGCGTCCCGCACTGCGAGAGCGTTCAAAGGCGGCAGGAAACTCCAAGTCGTCAGTGACGATTTCACCATGAAATCCATAAGCTTCTGCAAGGGGTGCAAAACTTGGGTTCTGTAGCCAAGTACCACTGACCCGTCCGGGATACTCCCGCTCCTGATGCATTCGGATTGTGCCATACATGCCATTGTCCGAGACAATCACGATGACGTTCGCACCTTCTTGGGCAGCAGTTCCCATTTCTTGAATTGTCATCTGCAAGCATCCATCTCCGGCGAGGCAAATAACTTCCCGGTCTGGATAGCGCAGCTTGGCAGCGATAGCGGCAGGCAGGCCATACCCCATCGACCCGGACGTTGGAGCGACTTGCGTTCCATAACGATGAAACCGGTAAAACCGATGCAGCCATCCGGCATAATTTCCTGCCCCGTTTGTCAGGATTGCATCTTGCCGTAATACATCGCGCAAGTGTGTAATAACCGCGCCCATCGTGGCATCACCAGGGGCTTCCGGTGGTGTCTCGCTCCAAGCGAGATAGCTCTCATGGGCGATTTCGGTTTCGCGTGTCCAACTAAGAATTTCAGGCGCGTCTATCTCGAGCGCACGGGACAAAAATCCTCCCGGAGTCGCATTAATGGCCAGATTAGGTGCGTAGATGCGGCCCAGTTCCTCTGCGCCGGGATGGATATGGATCAGCATCTTATCCGGGTTCGGAATTTTGATGAGATCGAATCCCTGTGCAGGATTTTCAGAGAGACGACCCCCCAATAAAATCAGCAAGTCACTTTCTTCAATCCGCTGACGTAATTCTGGATTTATGCCTAGCCCAACATCGCCAGCGTAGCAAAAATGATTGTGATCAAACAAATGTTGCCGCCGGAACGAACATCCGACAGGCAGCATCCATTTTTCTGCCATGACTCGCAAAGCTCGAACTGTTTCAGGATTCCAACGCGAGCCACCAACAATGACGAAGGGTTTCGCTGATTGCGAGAGGAGCGTTTTGAACCATTCCATTTGCGCGGCGCTTGGTGATGGTTCAGAGACTTCAACCCGGCGCGCCGGGTTCACGTTGACTTGCTCGCGCAGCATATCTTCAGGAAGAACGAGTATCACGGGACCGGGGCGGCCACTCATGGCGACGTGCCATGCACGATTGATGATCTCGGGGATGCGGGCCGGGTCTTCGATCTGTTCAACCAACTTGGCCATACCGCCGAACATCAGACGATAATCTACTTCTTGAAATGCATCGCGACCTGTCCAGCCGCGGGATATTTGTCCAACGAAAAGGATCATCGGTGTTGAGTCTTGCTGAGCGACGTGCACACCCGCCGAGGCATTCGTCGCGCCGGGACCACGGGTGACAAAGCAAACGCCGGGGCGCCCTGTCAATTTCCCGTCTGCTTCCGCCATCATCGCCGCGCCGCCCTCTTGTCGGGCAACAACAGTTTGAACAGCAGAACCGTGCAGGCCATCGAGTACGGCTAAATAACTTTCACCGGGGACGCAAAATACACGTTTGACCCCTTGTTCAACGAGACACTCTACCAGCAGTTCGCCACCTGTTTGAGCCGTCATTCGACTCCCTCAACTGGCAAACCACCACGACGCCAGCCGGGGTTGCTGGATGAGCCGTACATGCCGCCATCGACGCTGTAGACGTTGGTGTAGCCTCGGCTCTTCAGGTATTTGGCAACCGCAGCAGATCGTATGCCAGTCCGGCAGATCAAAGCGATCGGCGCAGTTTTGTCACCGTCCGACAATTCCGCAAATTTTGCATCAATCGCAGGGTCGCGCATGGCGATTAAGGCGGCTCCTTGAGCGACGCCGCTTTCTTTCCACTCATGAGGTTCGCGCACATCAACGAGCGCAACTTCGCCAGTATTTTTCTTCTCGTTTGCTTCGCTCGGGGAGAGTAGTTTGACACTATCTGCGGCCACCGGAAAAGTGAATAGAGCTACAAGACCTGCGAGAGTGAATCTCCTGGTGATCATTTTAAATTCTCCGCATGAAAGGCAACATGGTCTGGCATGTAGGTCGAGACAAAGTAGTAACTATGGTCATAACCGGGCCGCATCGTGATCGTTGCTTTTTGGCCTTTTGCTTTGCAAGCATCAATCAATGTTTGTGTTTTCAACAGATCGAGAAAGTTATCCGCATCCCCTTGATCAACGAGAATTTCGCCCGGCCAACCGTGCGCCGTGATCAGTTTCGATGCGTCAGTCTCTCCCCAGTTTGCCTCATCACCCAGATATGCGCCCAGTTGCTTGCGGCCCCAGTCAGAGCCATGCGGGTTACAGATTGGTGAAAACGCGGAGACCGATTTGAACTTGTCCGGGTTGGTCATCGCTAACGTTAATGCGCCATGCCCACCCATCGAATGGCCGCTAATGCCGGAACGAGCCAAGTCAATTTGCGCAAACTTGTCACCAATCAAATCGCGTAATTCGGAGAGGATATAAGAACGCATCTTAAAGTGAGGCGCCCACGGTGTTTCGGTTGCGTCGACATAGAAGCCCGCACCTTGACCTAGATCATAGGCGTCATCATTCGCGATATCGTCTCCGCGCGGTGATGTATCAGGGAAAATAACAGCGATGCCATGCTCAGCGGCGGCTCTTTGTGCGCCCGCTTTCTCCATTGCGTTTGCATGGGTGCATGTCAGGCCGGAAAGCCACCAGAGCGCCGGTACTTTTCCAGCCTTAGCCTGCGGTGGTAGATAAACCGCAAACGTCATCTCACAGCCACAGACAGTGCTGTCGTGTTTGTAAACTCCTTGTGTGCCTTCAAAGCAGACATTTTCCGAGACGATTTCCATAACGCGGGTATTCCTGATTCAATATTTGAAGCGATGTTGGCGCGGCAACAGCGTTAGAGCAAGGGTGTGATTACAGCACAATCCTCTTTGGGCAGATCGGCAAGCATTTCGGTGACTGTTTGCCCGAAAACCGGATGTCGCCACGTTGGCTCGATATCCGCGAGAGGCATGAGAACAAAAGCTCGGCGATGCATTTGAGGATGAGGAACGATCAGAGTGTCGCGGGGCGTCTCGGGCGGTGCAGCTTCGAAATGCCGCCATGTCGCGAGATCTGGTGAAACCATCGAGCCACAGGCGATAATATCGAGATCACAAGGTCGTGCGGCCCAACGATCTCCATCGCGTTGTCGGCCTAGCATTGTTTCAACTTTATGTAAGACGTCCATGAGGCTCTTTGGGGACAGAACTGTTGTGATGCGGGCAGCGCCGTTCACATAATCTGGTCCTGATCCTGCCGGCCATGCAGGTGATGTCATCCATCGTGATGTTTTTTCGACCGAAATTCTTCTTGCGTCCAGCAATGAAAGCGCTGCTTCCAACGTGTCTCGGGGTGTGCCTTGCTCAGATGGTTGATTTGCACCAAGCGCTATCAAAGCAACCGTTTCTCGCTGCGTCATGGGTGCGGCACTCCGGCTGTTGATTATCCGTTTATCTGGGCTAGCGTTCACCATACTGATTATCAATCAAATCGTATTTCAATCGGAGACTATATGTTTTATCGCGACGACCGCCTTGCTTTGTTTATTGATGGGTCGAATCTTTACTCTGCTGCCAGAGCTTTAGGCTTTGATATAGATTACAAAAAACTACTCACAGAATTCGCGTCGCGTGGCAAACTTGTGCGTGCTTTTTACTACACTGCCTTGATGGAAAATGAAGAGTATTCACCAATCAGGCCGCTAGTGGATTGGCTCGATTACAATGGATATTCTCTGATTACCAAGCCCGCGAAAGAATATACTGATTCGGCTGGGCGTCGAAAAATCAAAGGTAATATGGATATCGAGCTGGCTGTCGATGCTATGGAGCTGGCTCCTTACATTGATCATCTCGTTATTTTTTCCGGCGATGGGGATTTCCGCTCATTGGTCGAGGCGCTTCAGCGTAAAGGGAAGCGTGTCAGTGTTGTTTCCACAATTCGCTCGCAGCCCCCGATGATCGCAGATGAGCTGCGTCGTCAGGTCGATAACTTTATCGAGATGGAAGATTTGAGTGATGTTATTGGCCGTGCTCATCGCCCTCGCCCTGAGGGTGAGGTTGAAGCTGAGGATCATTTGGTCGATTGATCATGTCGCCTAGCAATGGTGCGAAGGCTCAACCCCGGATCGATCCGCCATCTACATGCCACGCATGTCCTCGGCTTGTTCGATTTAGGCGTGAAAATGAACAAAAATACCCGGAGTTTCATAATGCTCCGGTCATGACATGGGGCGCGCCTGATGCGCCTCTGTTGATTGTTGGCCTTGCACCCGGATTAAAGGGGGCGAACCGGACGGGACGTCCCTTTACCGGAGATGCATCGGGTGACTTATTGTTTGGATCGCTATTTCGAGCTGGCTTGGCGGTGGAAAAGAGCGATGAAGTTATACTTCAAGGCTGTGCCATAACGAACGCCATCGCTTGTGTCCCGCCGCAAAACCGGCCCATCGGCGAAGAGGTAGCAAATTGTCGTCGGTACTTAGCTGTAAAGTTAACTTTTCCGCGAACGGTACTCGCTTTGGGGAGGCTCGCACATGACTCTGTGCTCAAAGCCCTAGACGTGCGGATTGCCGGTCATCGGTTTTCCCATGGAGCACTGGCGCAGATCTCAGATATCAAGCTGATCTCGAGCTTTCATCCTTCTCGTTACAATGTTGCGACAAAAAGAATAAATGCTGAAATGATGGATGCTGCAGTAGATGAATGTTTAAAATCTATGAAATGAAAATAAACTCAGTGATTGCTATGTCTTAGCGATTTCGAGCAGTTTTTCGCGTTGATTGATATGATAATAGCCGTCAACACGCGAAACGATTGCTGCGCGCTTCCATTGGTTTAGGACCCGGCTAACATTTTCACGGCTTGCTCCAATCATCGCGCCCAGCTCAGATTGCGTAAGTTTATATTCGATCCGAATAGACCCTGTGATCATCTCACGACCTAATCCATCCGCGAGCCGTAGCATGGCCTGAGCCAATTGGCCCGGCAATGCTAGGAAATCTCGCGCAGCCAACGATTCGTTGGTTGCCCGCAATCGTCCTGCCATAACGCTAAGCATGTGGCGGTAGATCACGGGGTTCTGATCTGCATAATCAAAGAATGCTTCGCGGGAACAGAAAATTACCCGGGTGGGCTTTAAGGCAGTGATTGTAGCGGATCGCGGAAATTCGTCGAAAATAGCCATTTCGCCGATAATGTCGCCTTCACTGAACAAAGCGATTAGCTGTTCCATGCCGTCTGTTGAAAGCCTTGTGGCTTTTAGACCACCGATTTCTACTGCATAGAAGCCGTCAGCTTGGTCGCCTTCGTTAAAAAGTACATCGTTCGGATCAAGCGAAATATACCGCGCCCGTTTACCAATGGCCACGGATACATCAACAGGTGCGCCTGCGAATATGCGGGTTTTGGAAAAGATTTCCGCAGCATTTGAGTGCAAAATTTAAACCTCCCCGCGAATCATATTGATATCCTAACTTAAAAAGTGAATGTGTAGGAATGTGATTTTAATCACAGTCTCTTCCAGCTCGCTGTGTGAATGATTTAACGAGTGGATTTGCTGGGACGCTGGGGAGCGAGGGGCTCGGCGGATCCGCTACAATTTAATTGAATTGTGTGTATTGTTGCCGCAAGCAACCGGTTTTATCCCGACTTTGAGAGTATAGATTGAAATGTGATCAAGTTAGTCGCATTTCACCTAAGCTGCTTCTATTTCTTAAGCTCTTTGCGCAGGTTTGTGAGCCGTTCCTGTGCCGCGTGCAAACTTGTATTGCTGGCATCTTCAAGCTTGGCGGTAATTTTTTCGAGCATCAAAGCCGCTGCTTTATGGTCTTGTTCAGCCGCTAGCGTCAGCCATGCATGGGCTTCCGTTAAATCTGTTTCCGTTCCTTCGCCTGCCGCATAGAGCAGAGCAATGCGGTATTGAGCATCAGATTCACCTTGAGCCGCTGCTTTGCGAAACCATCTCAGGGCTTCTGCATTATTCTCGACCACACCCTCACCAGCATCGAGTTTGAGTGCGAGGTTGTATTGGCCCAAGATATGACCGGACTCTGCTGCTCGTTGATACCAATCTACTGCAACAGAATCATTCTCCGGTAATCCTTCTCCTGAATCGAAGAAATAGCCGAGATTATTTTGTGCCAACCCGCTGCCTGCTGCTGCTGCCGCGAGATACCAGCGGATGGCTTTGTTCAGATCCGTTTCTACTCTTTTATCGAACTGGTACATCAATGCTAGATTGAGCTGGGCGTCTGCATCCCCTTGCTCAGCGGCCTTTATGTACCATTTGAAGGCTTTCTCTGGATCGGATTCCGCACCCTCACCATGCTCGAACATCCAGCCGAGATTGAACTGGGCGCGTCTATGACCTTGTTCAGCGGCTTTCATGTACCACTTGATTGCCTCAGCGTTATCTTCTGCGGTTCCGTCTCCGCTGTCATATGCCCATGCGAGCGAGAATTGTGCATCAACGTTCCCTTGTTCCGCAGCTTTTTGAAACCAGATAAGCGCTTTGCTCAAATCTTTCTCTATTGTGCCTTTGACGCCGTTTTTGTATCGGCGTGCGATATTGTCCTGCGCTTCGGAATCGCCTTGTTCGGCGGCTTGGGTATACCAACGCAAAGCTTCTTGATCGTTTTGCTCTACGCCTTCCCCAATCGCGAACATAACGCCAAGATTGTTTTGTGCTTCTTTGAGACCGGCTTCGGCGGCGGCAGTATACCATCGCACGGCTTCTTCGTTGTTTTCGTCTACGCCGATGCCTTCATCATATTTGAGGCCAAGAGCATATTGTGCATCTCGATCCCCGGATAAAGCTGCCTGTTCGTACCAAACGAATGCAGTTTTATCATCTTTCGGTACGCCGATGCCTTTGTCGAATTTATAGGCGAGATTGTATTGTGCATTGGTGTGGTTTTGAGAAGCAGCAGAGAAATACCAACGTATCGATTCAAGATGGTCTTGATCTACGCCAACACCCTTTTCATACATCCAGCCAAGATTGAATTGAGCATAGATATACCCTTGCTCGGCGGCTTTCGTGTACCATTTCGCGGCAAGGGTGTCGTTTTCTTCTATTCCCAGTCCTTTGTCATAAGCCCAAGCAAGCTCAAACTGGGCGACTGGATCGCCTGCCTCAGCATTATAGACTAACAAGAGTGAGAAAACGCGATCTTTGCTGGCAGGTTTTTGCCCAATCTGAGCACCACTTTTACTTGTATCCGAAAAATCGTGGTCGATTGGGTCTTTGGCTCCACGTTCAGCGAATGCGAATGAAGCAACCATCACCAAGGCTGTGGATAGAAATATACTGCGCATCTCAGGTTAGCTCAATTCTGATGGGCGTGCCTTGCGCGCACGCTCTGTCGCACTCTTCAATTGACCACAAGCCGCCATAATGTCCTGTCCGCGGGGTGTCCTTACCGGCGAAGCATATCCAGCACGATTTACGATTTCCGCAAAGGCTTCGATCCTGCTCCAGCTTGAGCGCTTATAAGGTGCGCCGGGCCAGGGATTGAAGGGGATCAAGTTAATCTTGGCGGGGATGCCTTCAATTAATTTGACAAGGCGTCTGGCATCAGCATCGCTGTCATTGATGTTGTCGAGCATCACATATTCAAAAGTAATGCGTTCGGAATTCGAAAGTTTTGGATAATCGCGACACGCTTGCATCAACGTATCGACATTCCATTTCTTATTAATCGGGACGAGCGTGTCTCTAACCCCGTCTGTCGTACCATGCAGTGAAATCGCGAGCATGGTCCCAATTTCCTCACCTGCCCGCGCAATCAGAGGCACAACGCCAGAGGTTGAAAGAGTGATCCTGCGACGGGATAGGCTGATCCCCTCCCCATCCATCGCTATTTTCATCGCGTCCCGAACCGCGTCGAAATTATAGAGCGGTTCACCCATTCCCATGAGTACGATGTTAGAGAGCTGCCTTTTGTTCGTGCTCGGTCCGCCGCCTTCCTCAGGCCATTCGCCTAAATCATCTCGACAAACCATAATTTGTCCGACTATTTCTGCGGCGGTCAGATTGCGTACAAGGTTTTGTGTCCCCGTATGGCAAAACGAGCAAGTCAGCGTGCATCCAACTTGGCTCGAGACGCAAAGTGTGCCGCGATCTTCCTCGGGAATGTAGACAGCTTCGACTTCGTGCCCACCTTCGATGCGGAGAAGGTATTTGCGGGTCCCGTCTTTAGAAACCTGACAGGTTACAATTTCTGGCCGGCCAATTTGGAATTGCTCGGCGAGTGTTTCACGCAAGTCTTTTGACAGATTAGACATTGCACCGAAATCTTGGACGCCTCGTTGGTATAACCAAGCCCAGATTTGACGTTCCCGCATTTTAGCCTGACGCTCTGGCACGCCAACGCTCATTAAAGCAGTTCTTAATTCCTCGCGCGTTTTGCCTATTAATGTCGGCTGCTCTGCGGTCGATTGTCTTGGCAAGGCAAGCAGATCAGGCGTTAGCGCAAGATCTTTAGCTGCAAGATTGGCGGTCATCGTGGATTTCCAGTATCATCAAATATGCGCCGTTATCAGGCAGTGCGGTTTTATATCCTAAAATTAGCTTGTGCCGCAAATGTACTGCCTAAAATGTTCCGAGATACTCATACTAATGAAAAAGCCGCTCCCATGTGGAAGCGGCTTGATAAAGCACAAATGTGCAACTTTCTTAACTACAGGCTTTCTTCGCTGCATTGAAAGCAGCCGTAAAACCGAGAAGCGAAAAGCTGTCATTCGAGCGTGATCCGGTATTTGAATGCCCTGTGATGGAGGCTTTCGCTCCGGCTTTCATGGATTTTACCATGGATGCCTCTTCCCGCCGCGTTTCGAGCCATGCGCCATCTGTTGATGTGAAGAACGAGTATGTTTCCGAACCAATCTTTGCTTGTGCCGTGCGCTTCTCGTCGAATTCATAACCCGAGATAATGCTTATCTCATTGTCGATTCCTCGTGAAGGCCACATCGAAACCATGAGAAACACATCACCCCTGCTATCGCCTGAGTAATCTGTGCTTATTGGTGCCGTTGCTGCCCAGCAAACTTTGCCGTCTGGAGCATCCGCAGTAAACGCGCTCCAAAATTTAAAGGCGCCTAATCGCGTCTGATCCTGTGCCGAGGCGGCAGCCGGGGCGCAGATCGCAGCGGTCAACGCTAGTGCAGCGACAGTTTGCGTCTTCCGAATCATGTGTTTTCTCCTAGAGATATTCGTTGCCTGTTAGTTTTATCGCGCATCAACATAGTTTCCCCGCCGAGTATGGTCGGGCGCACTTTGCTTAAGAACGGTTAACGAAGTTTAACCATTCTTCACACTTTTTGTCCCGTTATCCATTATTTCCCACGTCTTGCAATTCTAATCGTACGAAATAAGGCCATTCTGAGAAAATGCGTTTATATATTTATTTTGGCGAGGCTGAAAAGTTGAGCAAATTTGGTGGATTCTCCTAACGCGATAGTCGAAATCCGATAGGTTGCGATCAGTTTCTTGGTAAATGTGACCGCTTTTAAGCGGTTTCTTAAAACTGTCCCGATACCCTTCCAGTCATTCGCCCTTCTAATCAGGTTGGTCATGGCTGTCGCTTCCACTGCACATAACAATTTTCGGATGGACTACCTCGATGAAAGCATCATCGATGGTCTGACGGAAATCATGTCCGATAGCGTGGTTCATGCTTTGCTTTCCGAGATGGAAAGCGACGTCCGGCTAAGGTTGGACAGATTGAGTGAAATCCATGTTGCGCGCGGCTCTTTGGAAGTCATCGCTCAGGATTCTCACGATCTGCGGAGTATGGGTGGCAATTTCGGTCTTACTGAACTGGCTGTGCGTGCTGGCGTCGTTGAACGCGCTGCTCGAAGCGGTTGCGTCGATACAGTTCGGGAAGCCGTTCCGTCACTCATTTCTGTTGGAGCAAAATCGCTTAACGCGCTTTTTGAGCGATCAAAATTACATGGTGGAGGGGCTTCGTGATCCACTTTCTAGCACTTTCCAAGCAAATTGAAGGCCGACGTTCGCACTTTTCTAACGTCCCTTCTGTAAAAATGTTCGAACCGGCTTCTAGAGGAGATGCGCCATGCGCGGCCTGAGAGTTCTAATCCTGATATGCGCCACCGTTTCAGCGATGGCTGCTATGTGGATGATGCGGAGTGCCCTGCAAAGTCAGGCTAATCTCCCAACCCCTGAGCAACAGCTCGCGGCGGCTCAACCCGCTGAAAACCCCGTTGAAGAACCTGTGACTTCGCAGGTATTGGTCGCGAACCGTGACATCCCAACGGGCCGTGTCCTTGGTCCAGAAGATCTGCGTTGGCAGGCATGGCCGGAGGATTCAGTATCAGAAAACTTCTATACTGAAGGGGAAGACGTTGATGCGATCGAAACCCTTACAGGATCTGCATCGCGCCTCGTTATCGTTGAAGGCGAGCCGATCACTAGTAATAAGATCGTTGATCTGAATGGTACTGGTGTACTTGCGGCTCTCTTGCGTCCTGGTATGCGCGCCATCTCAATCCCGATCTCTGAGATCACGGGAGCTGGTGGATTTATTCTTCCTGGTGACTTCGTTGACATTCTCCTGACCCGCCAAGTCCTTATCGAAGAAATCGATGAAGAGACGGGTGAAGTTGAGCGGTCTGCAAAGCTAAATCAGACTGACACGATTATGAAGACGGTTCGCGTCCTCGCAATTGACCAGCAACTCAATGAAAGCGTGAACGCAGCGAGTGTTGGCAACAGTGCGACGATGGAACTGACGCCAGAGCAAGCTGAATTGATCACTCTAACGCGTCAGATGGCTCAACAGGATCGCGGATTTCTTACTCTGAGCCTGCGCAGCTTCAAAGAGATGATCGATGAGTATGGCGACGACATCGATAAAGTGTTGCCTGTTACTGTTCTCGATCTGCGTACTTTGGTTGCGGAACGCATGAAAGCTGCGGACGATTCCAGAAATAACTACATGAAACGCGCTCGGAAAAGATCTGCAAAAGCAAAAATTGAAGCTGAAAGAGCGGAAGCAGAAGCAGCACTAGAAGCGGAAAAATTAGCGAAAGCCGCTGCTGCAGCTTCAAGTGTCGCTGGTTCTACAACGCAAGCGGCAGGACCAACTGCGGACACGCCTGCACCTCCGTCTACCGTGACATTGATCCGTAATGGCCGACCAATTGTCGTTCATACCATCACGCCAAACAGCGCGGGGTCACAATGAGAAATCTGCTGAAAACTAACCGCGCCTTTAATGTAACTGGAGTTGAGATCATGCGCCGATCCACTACCAAAGCCGCCGCTGCCATTTTGGCCATTAGCGTCGCACTTCCGGTCGTTGCTGATGACGGTGATTACTTCATTGGCCCTGACGGTTCGGTGGAGTATCGCGACAGCGCTGCAAACATAACCTCAGTGAACCCAACATCGGTTGAGCCGCTTGCTGGATTGATTGCGCAAGAGCCTAGCTATACTCAAGCAACCCCGCTTGTAGATGTGCTCGATCAGGCATTGGCGGACCCTGCACCGCAAATACAAACGTTTACGCCGGAACCGGTTTCATTCGTTTCTCCTGCGCCTATTGTGCAAGAATTATCCACGGAAATTCTTGAGAATGCGAGCGCCGATATTGCTCCTGCACCTGTTTATACGCAGAGCTATGAAGCGCCAGCTGCTCCTGTAATCTCTGAGGCCGTATCCTTTGAAGCGTACACGCAAGCGCCGACATTGTCCGAGCCTGTTACTGTTCATTCTGAGCCAACCGTGTTTCACGAGGCGCCGTCGCTACCTGCAATCGAGTATGTCGATGCACCAGTAGTACATCAATCTGCTCAGACGGATTTCAGCACTTTAGTTGATCCAACGCCGCTGACAGATATTCAGGCTTTGCCGACATCGGCACCGTCGGGATTGTCTTTTGCTGAACGTGGTGATGGCAGTTATGGCCGCAGCACAATTGACCGTGGTGGCGAAAGCAATGCCGGTCAATCCACAGATATCTTTATATCGAAATCGGCAATTCTAACATTACCTGCTGAAGCGACTGAAGTCAGTGTTGCTGACCCAACATCTGTTCGCGCTGTTCTCCGCACAGCACGGCAAATGGTGTTGATTGGCCTTCGCGTCGGGTCCACGAACATCATTGCGTTTGACGAGAACAATAATCAAATTCTCAGCCTTGATGTTAACGTGCGTTACGATCTGCGCCCCCTTCGTGCAGCACTGAAACGGTCTTTCCCAGACACGTTGGTTGAAGTTGAATCGCTCTTGGGTGAAGTCGTTCTTACTGGTGCGGCTAGCGGTCCGGCGGAAGCAACCGAAATCCGTAATTTGGTTAGACGTTACCTCTTCTCAGCCGCGCTGGGAGCAGGAGTTACAGCTGATGCGGATTCTATTGAATTCATTGACCGTCTTGCAACGGCCAGCGATGATCAAATTCTGCTCAAGGTTCGCGTTGCTGAAATGAACCGAACTGTTGTTCGGACGTTCGGTGTCGATTGGAGTGTTGCGAATGCAGCTGCTGTAGGAACCTCTGTTGGAGGCATTGGCGGCGGCGCAGCGATTGGGTCCAGCCTATTCGATTTTGCACAGAGCGGTGCCACTGGTCTTCTGGCTGGGTTGAGCGGCTCAATCGCAAATGCGGACTTTGGATCATTGGTGCAGGCATTCGAGCAACACGCAGTCATGCGTACGCTTGCTGAACCAACGCTTACGGCACTTTCCGGTGAAACGGCCAGCTTCCTCGCTGGTGGTCAGTTCCCAATCCCAACTTCACAAGAAGATGGTGAAATCGGCTTTGAGTTCCGGGATTTTGGTGTCGCACTAGAATTTACTCCTGTCGTTATAGGACCAGGGCGCATTAGCCTTCAGATCGCGACAGAAATCAGCGAAATCACAGATGCAAACTCGGTAACCTTAGACAGTGGTTTGCAAATTCCGGGTCTTTCGGTTCGGCGTGCTAACACCACAGTTGAGCTGCCTTCCGGTGGAACAATGTCGATTGCTGGATTGTTGCAACAAACCGATAGCGCAACACATTCAGGTGTTCCAGGCATCAAGAATGTACCTGTCCTCGGACAACTTTTCTCATCGAGCGAGTATAACAAAGCTGAGACTGAGTTAGTCATTCTGGTGACGCCTTATGTTGTGAAACATGGTCAGGAACGCGAATTCCGTCTCCCAACCGATGGTTTTGCACCAGCAAGTGACATCGATTTCTTCCTGCTTGGCCGTCTGCACAAAGTGTATGGCACAGGCGAACAGGATGTAGCAGCAGCCCGTCAGGCGCTTAACGCGCCCCTCGGCTTCATCATCGAATAAAAGAGGGATTTGCAGAGATGAAAATCAACAAAACCATCGTCCGCATGACCGCGCTGTCTGCATTGGTTATGCTGAGTGCTTGTAGTAGCGCATTTGATGCGCCTCAAGCTCCTCAAGCGGCACATGATCCTTGGGAGACGTTCAAGCTCGGTACGGTATATGATTGTGACCAGATCGCGACGCCTGATATCCGTATCAACCCACAAAATCTACCGACACCAGATTTCGGGTGCGCGCATCAGAGCAACATTACTTTGTCTGTCGCAAACCCAGAAGATCTGCACACGCCGCGTGCTCTGACACCAAGTGATCCCATTAGATCCCGGCGTGTTCTCGATGCCTACCGTGCAGGTGAAAGTACAGCAACGACTGCACCTGTTCGCGGCACACAATCGCTGATCGAGTAACGGATACGTGGGCATAGCCCAAATAAGGAGAGAGCCCCATGTCTCAGGCGGCACAAAATTACGATTACGATGATGAGGAACAAAGCTTCGGTGGTCCCATCGAAACGCTTATCCCTCGGATCGACATAGAGGCGTTTTGCGAGACTGCGGCGATGGCCACGGCTCTTCAGGACTCCGCTTACGATCGTCGGATGACCCGGACCTCGGTTGCCGTCTCAATGGGCGGCGTCGCAAAGGCTGCGACGATGTATCAGGAGGCGACGACACCGCACCTTCTGATTCTTGAAACTAAAGAGACGGGTCTCGCCATCTTTGACGAGCTTGAAGCGCTCGCCGAGGTTTGCGATCCGGATACCAAAGTTATCGTTTGTGGTCCGTCTAATGACGTCACGCTCTATCGTGAGTTAAAGCGCCAAGGCGTCGATGAATATGTCGTCGTTCCTGCTGCGCCGATGCAAGTCATCGAAGCGATTTCGTCGGTCTTCTCTGATCCGGAAGAAGCGCCGATTGCGCGGACGATCGGGTTTGTTAGTGTTAAAGGTGGTGCGGGCGCTTCAACGCTGTCGCATAACTGCGCAGCGATGATCGCGAATGACGAGGAAAAAGAAGTCATCCTCGTTGATCTGGATATGCAGTTCGGAACGGCGGGTCTCGACTTTAACCGCGAACCGACACGGTCTGTCATTGATGCACTTGGATCAATTGATGAGCTGGATGACGTCAAGTTGCAACGCCTTCTCGTTGAGCATGACGATTATCTTTCGATTTTGGCAGCGCCATCTTCGCTGGAAGTGTCGAGCGAATTTGAAGAGGCTGCAATTGTCGAAATGATCGAGGTTGTGCGTAAATCTTCGGACTATGTTGTTTTCGATATTCCACATATCTGGACGCCTTGGGTTCGTACGGCTATCCTTCAAATGGATGAGATTGTTCTGGTTTCTACGCCTGAACTTGCGGCTTTGCGGAACTTGAAAGCGATGTACGACCTTCTGGTCCAACGTCGCCCCAATGATACAGCGCCACGTATTATCATCAATCAGGTCGGTATGCCTAAGCGTCCTGAGATTGCGGAAAAAGACATCATCGAAATTGTCGGTGCTGATGTTGAGCTCTCGATTGCATATGACGCTACGTTGTTCGGTTCTGCTTCGAATAACGGTCAGATGCTTAACGAGATTAATGCGAAGCATGAGACAGTTGGCGTGCTTACCGAACTGAATGACTCGCTCATTCGCAAGTCCGGTGTTCTGAAAAAGCGTCGTAAAGCTGCTAGTGGCAGCAAGATGAAAGAAATCTTCGCAGGTTTGCGCGGGAAGATTTCGAAAAAGAAATCCTAGGGCCGACTGTCAGGGTGACCAAAGTTATTTTTGGTCACCTTTGCTCCCGAGGAAACTTAATCAAGATGCCAGTTCCAGAAGGTGCTGGTTTCACCAGCGTCCATTTAGGGCGCGCCCGACCAAGGATTGCGGAAGGCGATTATGTTTAGCAAACGCTCTGATGGTGGTGCAAAGCCACTGAAAGTTGATTCACCTTCGCTTCCAGCGACAACGGATCAACCTAAAAATGTTCCTGAAGCAACTCGCCGCGCGCCGCCACCGCCGCCTCGTCCGGGTGCGGCTGGGTCGAAGCTGACACGGCCAACGCCTAAAATTAAGCCGCGTCCCCTGGATGCCTTGAATGCGGATCTTAGCGCATCAAAAGCACCACAGCGTTCGATTGTTGAAGGCACTGCAGATGCTGTGTCGAAGAAGGCTGCTGTTGCCGAACCGATGGAATTTGAGACGCCAATGGTTCGCGAAGATGCCGAGGCAGACATCCGGGAAATTGCCCGGCGCAAAGCTTCCGAAGTTGCTGATACCCAGACGTTAGAGCTGGAAGATAAGCGTGAAGGCGGTTTCGGTGCGAATAAAGGCAGAGGCAAAGCTAAGCTAAAAGAAGAAGCTCAGCCCCAACCGGCAACCCGTGGCGATCAAGGCCGTGACGGGATGCACAATGACGCATATTACGATCTGAAATCAGAGATCTTTGAAGCCCTGATTGATGCCATGGATATGGGCCGCGTTGTTTCGTTGCCGCGTCCAGATGCTGAAAACGAAATTAGCCAGATCGTAAATGAAATCATCTCGGTTAAAGGCCACATCATGTCGATCGCCGAGCAAAAGCGCTTGGTAGATGATATCTGTGATGACGTGCTGGGCTATGGACCGCTGGAGCCACTGCTCGAGCGCGATGACATCGCCGACTTGATGGTGAATGGTGCACAGCAGGTCTACATCGAGGTTGACGGCAAGATCGAACTGACCAACATCCGCTTCCGTGACAATCAGCAGCTCTTAGAGATTTGTCAGAGGATGGTGTCCAAGGTTGGCCGCCGCGTTGATGAAAGTTCGCCAATCTGTGATGCGCGTTTGCTGGACGGCTCTCGTGTGAACGTGATTGCCCCGCCGTTATCGATTGATGGCGCTACGCTGACCATTCGTAAGTTTAAGAAGGACAAGTTGAAAATGTCCGACTTGATTAAGTTCGGCGCGATTACCGACGAAGGTGCGACGGTTTTACAAATCGCTGCAGCTTGTCGCTGTAATATCCTGATCTCGGGCGGTACGGGCTCTGGTAAAACGACGCTGCTCAACTGTCTGTCCGGTTTTGCTGGCGACGATGAGCGGATCATTACCTGCGAAGACTCGGCTGAATTGCAACTGCAGCAGCCCCACGTTGTTCGCTTGGAGACACGACCAGCCAACCTTGAAGGCAAGGGTGAGGTTTCGATGCGGGACCTCGTTAAAAACTGTCTGCGGATGCGTCCTGAGCGGATCATCGTGGGTGAGGTTCGTGGACCCGAAGCGTTCGATTTGCTTCAGGCGATGAACACGGGTCACGACGGCTCGATGGGTACGCTCCACGCCAACTCGCCGCGCGAAGGTCTTTCGCGTTTGGAATCGATGATTACGATGGGCGGTTTCTCGCTGCCATCGAAAACGATCCGCGAGATGATTGTTTCCGCCGTGAACGTCGTCGTTCAGGCGCAACGTCTTCGGGATGGTTCGCGTCGGATTACCCACATCTCTGAAGTGTTGGGGATGGAGGGTGACACGGTCATCACGCAGGACTTGGTGAAATACAAAGTCACTGGCGAAGACGACAAAGGCAAGCTGGTCGGCAAGCACGTTTCGACTGGTATCGGTCAACCAAACTTCTGGGATCGGGCGCGCGGGTTTAACCGCGAGATCGAACTTCAGGATGCTTTGGCCAGTATGGAAGAAGTGGTGGATTAATCCACTCGCGCGTCGATTTTCCGGCGCGCAACTAGGGAAGGCTACGCAACATGTTTGCAACGCTCGCACAAACGGTCGGTACTTCAGGGTTGCTCGCAGGAATGGGCATCCTGACGTTCATGTCTGTCTATTCGTTTCTCTACGTTCTAACCGCGCCTAAGCCGGTTGTTTCGGGTGCATCGCGGATTAAGTCGGACGCGAAGTCTGGCGATGGCAAGAAGTCGAAAGGCGTCGATCGCCGTAAGCAAATTCAGGATCAATTGCGCAAGCAAGA
>CALKBI010000032.1 GCA_937990185.1 uncultured Neomegalonema sp.
CAACAGCTTGGCAGAGATCATTATCGAGATTCTGTTCCGGATAGGTATCTTTGGTATTGAACTTTCGAATACGCTCATGTGCCATCAATTTGAACCTCGCAAAAACCCCGATTACTTGACGGGCATAAACGATAAATATCGCATGTTGCCAATAGGCATCGGCTTGGTTGGCCTAGAATGTTTTGGAATAACCATGAAGCATTGCGATTAGGTCGAAAAGCACAAAAGCCCCCGCTCAAGGCAACGCCATAAGCGCCGGGTTTTTGCAAGTCAGAGAGTGCTGAAAACGAGCTTTTGACGGCAGGCGTATGATTCCTGCCAGACGACGTTAGCTCGTCAACTTTTTCTTTGGCTTTTTCTTCGAACCCAGCTTCCACATTCTATTCTTCCGGCCTTTTTGTTTGTGAAGGTCACCTCCACTGATGCGATCCCAAAACCGCCCGCCAACGATTTGCTCTGCGTCATATGTCTTAACGAGATAATCGCTGAGCTTCCCATCCAGCTGTTTGTTCTCCATTTCGAATGTCCACAGCGACAATTTCCCCCGAATATCTTCGGTTAGAACGCTTTTGATAAAAGCGTGAGGAATGGGCACGGAAATTCCGTAATCATCTTTCTGATCACCAATCGTTTTGACTACCTGTTCAAAATAAAAGACAGGAGCAGTCAGAACATAGGTCTCCAATATCTCTTCGTGATCATTCAAATCGCGAATTGCCGCTTCCAACTCTCGCCAAATTTTCCGGTTAAAGTTCGGTTTTTGCGGCGACATGTTCGAGAGCAGAAATGTCTCGCTATTCTGAATTTCGCGAACATCCTGGTTGGCACTTGCGACCAAATGACCTCTGTCAAAGCCGCTCCGTTTGTAAGCGCCCAACCCAGCGCGGAACCGTTTGGGAACACGCGTATCGGCACGAAAGTGATCCTTGCGTTCGACCTCGGTCAACAGATGATCGTTTCGATTGATGATCTCCAAAGTCCATTTCGCTTGCCTAAAATACCACGAGTATCCGATGGTGAAAAACCGTCCAGTGAGAATTTCATCGCAGGGCGGTGCCCCATAGCGAAGCTCCGGTTGCATTTGGAACGGATCGTCCATGTATCTCCCCCCCAAGCAGAATCAAATTGCAAAAAGACGGTACACGCAAACGTATACATTGGCGAATTAAAGAACTTTCGAAGTATTGACGACCTCGGCGCGGTAGTTAGTCGGACCGATAATCGCCGCAACGAAAACGTTGCCAATCCCATGCCGATCAGAATGCTGACGCTGACGCGCTTCTACCAAGCAATAATGGAAGAGCTATT
Organism: uncultured Neomegalonema sp.; assembly: GCA_937990185.1. Classification (GTDB taxonomy): domain Bacteria; phylum Pseudomonadota; class Alphaproteobacteria; order Rhodobacterales; family Rhodobacteraceae; genus JAHDDY01. The sequence goes on from CALKBI010000032.1 coordinate 1,309, forward strand.
TCTCTGATTATCGAGACATCAACCGACCAAGCGTTCCCACAATAGCGAGCTTGTTGGCAAACAGAAGAGCGCGTCTTTAAAATACGTCTCTAGTTTCAATCTCTTACAACATGAAATGGCGGAGAGGATGGGATTCGAACCCACGGTACGGTCTCCCGCACGCACCCTTAGCAAGGGTGTGCCTTAAGCCACTCGGCCACCTCTCCACGGACGGGGATAATGGCGGGAGGTTAAGAAATCAAGACGGTTTTCGATTTACTGTAGAATGTCGAAAAAAAATCGAAGAATGCAGTTCTACAGCAGTGCAAGACGATCTCGTCTGAGCCGCAAAACACGAGACATTAAAGCGCTTCATACTTTGTTTAGAAAGCGGAAGTTGCAGAGAAAGTTCTCATTCAAAATTTCAAAAACAAGAGCGCCGCTATGCTGGCAGTGTCAAAATGGTTCGGCGAATGCTTTCCCCGAAATTATTCCAGGGAAAGCAGTTTGATCATTTAAGCAAGCATCGCTTCATAGATTGGGAAGCGATGGCAAAGCGCGGTTGCTTTTTGCTTTACCGCTGCTTCAACAGCGGCATTGCCCTCTGCGCCATTCGCTGACAGGCCATCGACGACTTCAACAATCATCCTTGCGACTTCGCGGAATTCTTCTTCGCCAAAGCCCCGTGTCGTTCCCGCTGGTGTGCCCAAGCGGATACCGGACGTTACCATCGGCTTTTCAGGGTCGAACGGGATGCCGTTTTTATTGCAGGTGATATGAGCGCGGCCAAGCGCGGCCTCGGTATCATTGCCTTTCACCGATTTCGGGCGCAGATCGACCAGCATGACATGCGTATCCGTGCCGCCCGTGACAATATCCAAACCGCCTTTGATCAACTCATCCGCCATTGCCTGAGCATTGCGGATGACTTGCGCGGAGTATTCTTTGAACTCGGGCGTGAGCGCCTCGCCGAAAGCGACGGCTTTACCGGCGATGACATGCATCAGCGGGCCACCTTGCAATCCGGGGAAGACGGCTGAATTGATCTTCTTGGCAAGCGCCTCGTCATTGGTGAGGATAATGCCCCCCCGAGGACCGCGCAGCGTTTTATGCGTCGTTGAGGTCGCGACATCGCAATATTCGAGTGGGTTCGGGTGTTGGCCTCCGGCAACCAGACCAGCGAAATGCGCCATATCAACATGCAAGATTGCACCGACTTTATCCGCAATCTCACGGAAGCGCTTGAAATCAATTTGGCGTGGAATGGCCGAGCCACCAGCGATAATCATCGCGGGCTTATGCTCTAGCGCGAGCGCTTCGACCTGATCGTAATCAATCAGGTTGGTCTCTTTGGTCACACCATACTGAATTGCATTGAACCACTTGCCGGAGAGGTTCGGCTTTGCGCCATGGGTCAGGTGTCCGCCTGACGCGAGGTCCATGCCCAGCACAGTATCGCCCGGTTTGATCGTTGCGAGCATGACAGCCTGGTTAGCCTGCGCGCCGGAATGAGGCTGCACATTCGCAAATTTACAATCGAACAACGCACAAATGCGTTCTATGGCTAGGACTTCCGCGACATCGACATGCTGACAACCGCCATAGTAGCGCCGCCCCGGATAGCCTTCGGCGTATTTATTCGTCATCACCGAGCCTTGCGCTTCCATCACTGCGCGCGACACGATGTTCTCAGAGGCAATCAGCTCGATTTCATCGCGCTGGCGCGTCAATTCATCGGTGATTGATTTGAAGAGAGCCGGGTCGCGGGACTCAAGCGATCCTTGGAAAAAATTTCCCGCACCGGGAGTGCTGAAACCGTCGGCCATGTCATCCTCCAAATAAGACGTTTGAAGGTGATAGAAGTGCTATTGGCCCAAGTTTCAAGGTAATTTTTCAT
>CALKBI010000033.1 GCA_937990185.1 uncultured Neomegalonema sp.
GAAAAGTTGGAGACTTGGCCCCTCTCGGCGATGCACGCATCGCCTGCCGGGCAATGGTAGAGACTACAATGAGGTTCGTCCTCACAGCGCGATCGGCTATGATGTCCCGATTGCCGTACAAAATCGCGATGGTGAAACCAGCCCACCATCGTGAAAGAGCCGGAAAATTCTAATCTCCGGCGGTCTAGAAAATGGGCTCACTGCAATATACCGCTTTCGTCTCAAGAATCTTGTGAGCTTACCAAAACTCAAAGTTCGTAACTTCCAATTCCTTCAAAAGCACTTTCTGAGCATTGATTATAGCGATGGGTTCTCTGTTGCCTTGCGGCTGGGTCATTTCTTTTGATTTAGAGGAGGGGGGGGGCTGAAAGGATGGGAGTAAATCTTTTTAACAGTAAATTGCTGCTGCATAAATTAGGCGTAACGGCTAATTTATTTAAAAGTGGTGCCCCCGGCAGGAGTCGAACCCGCGACCTTCGGTTTACAAAACCGCTGCTCTACCAACTGAGCTACAAGGGCAATCCGCGCGCTTCCTACGTTTCTGTCGCGCTACCGTCAAGCGCTTATCACGCCGAATATTAATTTCGTGTTTCCCTCTTGATCCGTCTGCAGGATAGTTGTGCCGGATACAATCGGATGATTTTCGAAAAACAGGGAAATGGCGGAGAGACAGGGATTCGAACCCTGGAGACGGTCACCCGCCTACACACTTTCCAGGCGTGCGCCTTCGACCACTCGGCCACCTCTCCGTCGGGCGGGGTATAATCTATTATCCCCCGCTTTCGCAAGCCTCATCATGCGCGTCGAAACGGGCACTCTCATAAGCAAGCATTGCCCTTTTCACAGGCAGCCCCCAATGATAACCGCCTAATCCTCCAGATTTCCTTAAAGCGCGGTGACAAGGGATGAGCCATGACACCGGATTACGTCCAACTGCGGTCCCTACTGCCCTGACTGCTTTGGGGTTTCCTGCACGAAGCGCAATGTCCGAATATGTCGTAACATGTCCCGAAGGGATTGAGAGTAGGGCTTCCCAAACCTTGATTTGGAAAGGCGCGCCACTGAGTAATAAACGGGTTTCTGCGCCAGAAAATATACCGTTGATCTGGGTGGCTGCCGCAGGATCATCTTGTATGTAGGTGGCTTTCGGCCAGCGTTTTTGCATGTCTTCAAGGCAAACTTTTTGTCCCATCTCGGCAGTAAATCCCATGCCGCAAAGACCTCGCGATGTCCATAACACCAGTGCTTCACCAAAAACGGAGTCTGCAAATCCGTATCGGATTTCTAAACCGCCCCCAGCTCGTGCGTATTCTCCGGGTGTCATCGCCTCCCAAGACACAAGCAGGTCGTGCAATCTCCCCGGTCCGGACAGGCCGCTTTCGAGTGCCGTATCCAGAACCGTATGGCGTTTTTGCAGTAAGAATTTTGCATGATTGAGTGTTAGATATTGCTGGTATTTTTTTGGGCTTACACCCGTCCAGCGAGAGAACATGCGTTGGAAATGTGCTGCGCTGAGGCCGAGATGTGCGGCGACGTCATCAAGCCCCGGCTGTTCATCACAGGTTTCATCTATGAACCGAATAGCCTCCGCCATCCGATCATAGTCGACTGATGTTTCGGTTTTATGCATGGCCGCCTCCTTAATGAGACGAAGCTAGAGGGTACGAGTGCCGCGCTCCACCCGAATTTTGCGGTGATGTAGAGGTTTCAATGGTTAGCGAAAAAGGTGTCGAGAGCGGTTATTGTCGCTGTTGGGTTTTCTTCCGGAATAAAGTGCCCGGACTGAATCGCTTCGCCTTGAATATTTCCGCACCAATCCTGCCACGTATCGAGCGGGGTCGCTGCACCGGCTGCGATGCCAGCAGCGCCCCACAATGCGAGGGTTGGCACTGTAATTGTGCGGCCAGCTTTCCGGTCCGCCTGATCATGCTGAACGTCAATCTGTTCACCAGCGCGGTAGTCGTCACACATTGCTTTTAGGCGCGCTGGGTCGCGTGCTTGTGCGCAATAAGCATTTAAGGCTGTTTCTTCGAAAGCGGATAAATCTTTTGCGGCTGTCCAACTCGCTAACGTGTGCTTGATGTAGAAATCAGGAGCGCCGCCGATTAATGTTTCTGGCAATGGATATGGCTGGGCTAGAAAAGGCCAATGGTAAATTGCCATCGCAAAGCTATGGTTCATTTTCTCCCAATAGACGCAGGTTGGTAATATATCCAAAACCGCCAAGCGGTTGACGTGCTTGGGACTGTCTAGAGCAAGGCGATAGGCGACACGCCCGCCCCGATCATGTCCCGCAATATCAAATCTTCCATGACCGAGTTTGGACATCGCTTCAACGACTTGTGTCGCCATTTCGCGCTTTGAGGCAAAGGCTTCGGACTCAGGTGGAGAGCTTTCTCCATATCCGGGTAAATCCACACAAAAAACCTGCCGGTTTTGACAAAGCGCTGGAGCGACCTTTGCCCACATCACATGCGTTTGCGGAAATCCATGAAGCAGAACCAGAGGAGGGCCTTCCCCCGCCATCGCGACATTCAATACACCCGCGCGTGTTTCGACTTTTTGGGGTTCAAAGCCATCAATCGTTGCCATGAGTGCTTGTTCCTTACCGACTCTGCTGTTGATCATGTTCCAATAAAAAAGGCCCGCTCGCCAGCGGACCTTTTTCAAATGCGGAATAAAGTTTTTGCGTTATCCAGCGTCTCTGACATCCAGCCCGAGTTCGCGGACTTTACGATAGAGCGTGGAGCGGCCAATACCGAGACGGCGTGCAATTTCGCTCATATGGTTTTGATATTTTTCGATGGCCAGCTTGATCATATCACCCTCTACATCAGCGAGCGGGCGTAAATGCCCGTCAGAGGTAAGTGGCGAGAAAGAGTTGCCGCCTCCATGACCGTGAAGACCCTCACCATCCAGTCCATGGGCGGATACTGCAGGCGCGTCATCGCCATAGGCGGAGAGGCCGACGATCTGAGGGAAGTCATGCAATGTGAGGACTTCCCGGTCGGACAAGACAACCCCACGATAGACAGCATTCTCTAGTTGGCGCACATTGCCCGGCCAGCGATAATCCGACAGCATTTCTAGCGCTGAATCTTCGATTCCACGAACGGGTTTTCCTTCTTCCGCAGCAAACCTACGAATGAAATAAGCGATCAATTCTGGAATGTCTTCGCGGCGCTCACGGAGAGGAGGGAGGCCCAACGGGAATACATTGAGGCGATAGTACAAATCTTCGCGGAATTTTTCTTCGGCGACAAGTTGCTGAAGGTTTTTGTTGGTCGCAGAGATCAGACGGATATCGACTTTAATTGGCTTGGTTCCGCCAACGGGGTCAACTTCGCCTTCCTGGATCGCTCTCAGGAGCTTAACTTGAACCTGTGGAGGCAATTCCCCAACTTCGTCTAGGAAAAGAGTGCCACCGTCGGCTTCTTGGAACTTACCGATTTTCTTCGTTGTTGCGCCGGTGAAGCTGCCTTTCTCGTGACCGAACAATATCGACTCGACCAGATTTTCTGGAATCGCGCCACAGTTCACGGCTATAAACGGCTTGCCGGAACGATCAGAAGCACCTTGAATAGCGCGGGCCATGACTTCTTTACCGACGCCGCTTTCGCCTTCAATTAGGATTGGTATATTCGATTGGGCAGCGCGTTCGGCCAGCATAATGGATTGTCGCATTACGAGAGAGCGCGCGATCAGGTCACTAAATAGCAGACGATTTTCTGTCTTACGGGACAGCCGCGATATTTCGCCCGCAAGGACGTTCATTTTTAATGCGTTTTGAATCGAGACTTGCAAACGCTCAGGGCTTACCGGTTTAACAATGAAGTCATTTGCGCCAGCTTGCATCGCCTGAACGACGGTTGTGACAGAACCATTGGCGGTCAAAACCAGAATAGGGAGGTTGCTATTTTCCGGCCGCAGCTCTGTAAGAACGGCCATTCCGTTAACACCCGGCATGACCAAATCGAGCAACATTAAGTCTACGGATGCGCCTTTTGCGCTGCGTAGAATATCCAACGCTTGACGACCGTCATTCGCCGTCATGGTCTTATAACCCTGCGCGCCAACGACGGACTCTAATAGCCTGCGTTGGGCCGGATCATCATCAACGATGAGAATTGTCTGTGCCATGCTCTATCCCTCGTAATCCTAAGACGGGATTTCCCCGACGTATTGCAGAAGTGCAAAAGTGAAACACCGCCGATACATTCCAAAACGCTTTCGGCAGTGCTTTCGTCGACTCTTGCGAGTTCCCGACCGACAATCGCACTAGTTGTCTTTCGATGAGGCAACAGACGTTCTGAAGCTCTCAATATGAGACAGACAACGAAAACGTTTACAAAGTACTTATTTATGACGATAAGTAGAAAGTTGTGGATCAAAACGCAACAAAAATGCGTTAAACCCAGTTACACACGTTGTTGATGTGTTGTTCAAAGGTCGCGGAAAAATGAAAATCTCCCAAGAGACAGATTTTTTAACTCGTTAGCCTTTCCGGTTGTATAGAATCATGGGAGACTAGTGTGTAGTGGCTACAAAGCCTCGCGATGCTGCGACAGTTGGTGCGTGTTACTGACGGCGGCAATAATATTATGGAGAGAGGGATGAAGACAGTTTCCCGCATCCTTATGGCAAGTGCGCTCGTGAGCGTAGCTGCTTGTGGAAAATTACCGGGAGCAAGCCTTGGTGGTACGTTTGGTGTTCAGAATTTTCTGGATACTGGCATCCCTACCAAAGGACTTGATTTTCCGGCGCAAACCTACAGCGCTGCTTTAGGTCGCGAATATCAGGAACTCGCACGGATTGCTGCGACTGAAGATGTTAACTGGATTGACGCGTCTGCCTATATGCAAAAGGGCCTTGCGGCTCTGCGCGGCGAACAAATCCAGCCTTGGGCTCCTAAGACCCTCGGGCTTTCGGGTGAGATCGATAGCGTTTACAAAGAAGTAATTCGCACGATCAACACCGGAGCGGCTCGCAACCCTGTCGCGTGTGCGCGTGCACTTGCTCTTTATGACAATTATGCTGAAGAGCTTTCGGAAGGTGCGCATTCTTGCACTGACCCTAACGCAATTTTGGCTGAGTTGAACGAGGCACTTGAAGCGTGTGGTTTCCAGAAAACTCATGCTGCTCCACCGCCACCGCCACCACCTCCGCCTCCGCCGCCGCCACCACCACCTCCGCCGCCACCACCACCACCTCCGCCGCCACCACCACCGCCACCACCACCTCCGGTGCCAGCTCCTTTACCTGCTGCACCAGTTGACGCGTGTTTCGCGGCGGATGTTCCGGCTGGGTGTACGTGTTCGACGGTGAATGATCAGGCGGTTATCAGTTGTCCGCAGCCTGCACCACCACCACCACCACCACCGCCTCCACCACCACCACCGCCTCCTGCGGCGCCTTCGTTGCCGACGAACTATACGATCTACTTCGGTTACGACCGCTGTGATCTAACGGCAGAGGCTGGTCAGGTGATCAATGAGGCCGCGACTGCATTCCAGTCGTACAACGCGCAATACGCTGACGTAATCGGTCACACCGATACGCGCGGCTCAAAAGCGTACAACACGCGCCTCGCTAACTGTCGCGCGAACGCAGTTGCAGACTCGATTGCCGCTCAAGGCATCAACCGTCAGCAGCTCCGTGTTGGTGCACGTAGTGAACTTGATCCTGCAATTTCAACAGGTGACGGTGTTCGTGAAGCTTTGAACCGTCGTGTAAACATCACGATCGTTCCGTAAGGCTAGACACATCTTGACTAAGAAAAGCCGCTCCTTCGGGGGCGGCTTTTTTATTGGAGTGATTTGTGTTGATCTTTGCGTTAGATGATTAAGGACGACGCTGCGAGTAGATCGGATTAACTTACCAATACTCTACAACAGTGCTTTTGCGTCGAATGCGGTCTGAGTAAAGCACGTATGTGCTGAGCTAAATGCTCTCGCCAAGGCATGGCTAAATCCGACCCGAGAGCGCATTCCGTTAAAGCTGAATCGAAAGCTGATGCTAAGACTGCATGCCTTTCGCATCCGTTGATACCCTCAATGTAAAAGCAAAGTGCGTTAAGTAACCCGCGCTAAACGGCGTTACTCGAGATGTGAGTTGCCCGCGAGTATTGCTTTCGCGTTAGAGCAATCACATGAATGTATCGTGAGTTTATAAGTGGGCTTTTCATAAAGCTCTACAAATTCAGGCAGAGCGTTACAGAATTTGGCTGGTTAGGTTCCACGCCAATTTATTGAATGGAACCTGACCTGATAGCGTTAGTCGTCGCGTTCAACATAGATTGTTGCATCGCCACGATGGTAGACAGCGAATTTCTTACCATCCAACCTGATAATGTTCACACGTGTCGCTGGATTTTTAACGTTCTTCGTTGCCGGCGTAATCCCTGTGATTTCGGAAGCCGGGATATTGAAATCCTTCGCGACTGTCCGAACATTGAGATCGCTTTCGGATTTTTTCACGAGTGGATGTGTTACGCTTGCAGCCGCGACAGTCGCAGTATCAAGCTTTTTCGTGAATTCATCGCAGACGAACATGCTGCGATTGTCAGAGATTGATATCCGCTCACAAGACGCGCTGGCTTGTCGTGAATTCTCCGGCAATGCGCAAGCTGAAAGAATTACTATGCCACACATCGGTAGTGTGTAGAGTTTCATCTGTTGACTCCATCATTAATGCTATAAACGCGTTGATTCAACGCGGCAATTAATCGAAAATATTTGATTAAGGTTAATTGACTGTAAATCGAAAATATTTAATGATTTTTTAATCATTATTAAGTGTTCATTATTATTAAATATTTTACTATTATGAAAACGGCAGGTAGTGTTTGGTTAATAATAATGGGTTTCTTTGTGCGCAGTCAAGTTGGCGTAAGTAACTCTCCAAAAAACTTGGCGTTCACCTGACGTGGTCCCAGCATCGCCCCAAATCCCCTGGGACCACGCCTCTGGTCTTCATTGAAAATACAGACGCGTTACAGTTCGTGGATTGAAACTTCATCGCCGCAGACTTTTTCTGCAATTGTGCATAAATGTCGATGGTGGGTCAGATAGATGGCTTGGCCTTTATGGGCGAGCGCTTGAAGTTGTTTAAAAGATTCTGTGGCACGATCTTCATCGAAAGATTCCAATATATCATCGGCGATGAGCGGAAGAGAGTCTGATCGTTCACAGAAGTCTTCATATCCAGCGAGGCGCAGGGCGAAAAATAACTGATGCCGCGTTGCGGTCGACATACCTTCTACGCCCACTGATGCGCCAGTATCCTTCCGAATAGCGATAAGGCGTTCTGTATTGCCATTCTGCTGCGTCTCCAGCTTGTCGTAAGTGCCACCCGTGATATTGCGGAAGGCGTTGGTAGTGCGGCTCATCATCGAACTGCGGTGGCGATCACGGTAGAGATAGAGCGCGCGTTCAGCCGCCAGAATCCCTAATCTAAGGCGTAGCGATGATTGTGCTTTGTCACTGATGTCGAGTAGGAGAGTCGCGCGTTCTTCGTCGATGCGAGCCACTGCAGCATCGCCGCCGACGCTTTGTATCGCGTTCTCAGCATCGCGGTGAGCAATGATGGCATCTTTCCATTTCTCTTCCGCCTGTTGATGACTGCTTTCAATCTCGACTAAAGAGCTTTTTGTTATGGCTTCGTTGGTTTCTGACAGCATCGCATTTGCTTCGTCCAGTGTGATGCAATCGAGTAAGCCGATTAGGGCTGTTTTGAGAGAGGTTACTTTTACATGGAGGTCTGCTCGTTCCGCGGATTTATGGAGCGCGGATGCCAATGAGTCGACGTCTTGAATTTTTAGGTCTTCCGGATAGCGCTTTGCGATTTCACTCACACGTTCAAGCGTGGCGGTTCGTTTTGCCTCAGCTTGGGTTTTTGCTGTTTCTTGATTGTCGCGAGCGGCCTTCAGAGTTGCGGTTTTCTCCATGTTGATTTTCGCGGTATTGATACGCTCGGTCAGTTTAGTGAAACGGATACCAGCGTCGTCGATGTGATCTTCAGGAGTGTCGGCGTTGAGGTCGTTGAACGCTTTTTCAAAGTCGTTGATGTCGCGTTCCATGCCGACTATCCGTCGGGCGATGTCATCTCGCGATTTGATTTGCGCAGGAAGGTTACGGAGCGGATCGAGCAGAGCGTTGACTTCTGCGGGTGTTCTATTTTCGATCCATGTACCGGTGAGTGTGTCTGACCAGCGCGCTTGCCAATCGGAGAGGTTTTCTTTGGCTTTTTGTGCCGATGCGCCGCGTTTGCCTGCGTTGGTTCTTGCGTCAGCCAGAGTCTCTTCATAACTCGCGCGGGTGAGCGCGGTTGTTTTCTCTTTCTCAACCAAGGCGTCCCCGGTATCGAGCAGGCGCTCTAAAGACCAGTCATTCTCTAGTGAGATAGTTGCTTCACGCAATGCAACGCGAAGCGAAGAGAGGTGCGTGTCTATCTGTCGTTTTGCTGTATCGCGGTCATGTCTTGCGGTGGCCTCATGGGTAGCGATTGATTTGGCGGCCTCGCGGTCAGACAACCATTTAGGTAAGCCGAGCGGATCGAATGTTTCGGGCAAGCCAGCCGCGATCAATACCTTGCTTATTTGCGAGCGCGTTTCTTGTAAGAGGACATCGAGGCGCAGTTCTTCGGCCTCAGCTGCGGTAATCCCTGCGTCCAAAGCCGCGCGGTTTTGCTCTAGTTCTCGCAGGTTGGCGAGGCGGTCGCTTTGATCGAGGCGTGCTGCTTGGGCGCGATCATCGGTATCTAAGGCGGCTTTGAATATGTCCGCCGTTTCATCGTTTAATGCGGAGCGATGTTTTTGCCATGCGGTATCCCGTGCCTTGCGGGTTTCAGTTGCTTGGGCGTCAGAGATGATCCCTTCTGAGCCGGTAATGCTGGTGATTTTGGCAACCAACCTTGCGCGTTCTTCGATGTCTTGAGCTTTGCGTTTTGCGAGGATCGTGCGGTCCTCGTTTAAGTTGCGTATTTTATCCCGCCATGCCGTTGCTTGATCGGGGTAGGGGGCTGTTCCTGAAAGCAGAACCTCGGCGGTTCCGGTCCAAGGTTTCAATGACGATAGTGCGCGCTCGGTGTTTAATTTTGCGCGAAGCAATGCTTCCTCTGCACGGGTGAGAACGCCTACGGAATCGTCGTTCCTTATTCGACGTAGCAATGGTTCGAGTGTCTCTGTGTTGACCGTGGCCGTGTCGGTCTTGGTTGTTTCATTCTTCGCTTTGGTCAAGGCGTCGTCAGCATCCGCCTTTTCTTGTGAGGCTGTGTCGAGCTTGGCGGTTAGGATGGCGTGTTCTTTGATTAGCTCGGAGAGCAGTGCGATTTTATCGACGGGTTGTATGAGCATTTCGAGTGGTGCGTTGTCATCCGCACCGAGGGCGACGACGTTGATTTGAATTGCGGCATCGGCTTCGTCTTTTTCCTGCCGAACCCGTTCTAGGTCATTACGCCCCGATTGGTATCGGCTCCGCAGGTCTTCAAGGTCGGCTGTTTTATCGGCGAGAGACAGGGCTTCGGAATCTGTCGGTTGCTCCGCAAGATTAGCATCAATCCGTTCGATTTCTTGGGTTGCGGCTTGCTCCATCGTGCGTGCTTCGGTGATGGCGTCGCGTAACTTCGGTATTTCATCTAACAGAGAGGGGTCGTCCAGAGGCGGGTAACTTGAAAGGCTTTGTTCATTGGCTGTAAGTTCTGTCAATTCCTGCGCCAATGGGAACGCGCTTTTGAGGCTTTCGAGGCGATCCTTCTCGCGGGTCAATTGCGTTCGTTCCGCCTGAACACTATCCCGATGCTCTTTGGCGGCGGCAAGTGTCTCGCGCAGGCGTTCGAATTCGCCCGCTTGCGTGTCCATCTCTTTGCGTTTTGCGTCGAGCGCTTTGAGTTGACCTATTAGGTCTGTAAGTTCGTGTTTACGTTTCTTAGGTGCAAAAAACGCGTCGGCTTTTCCTTTCAGTGTATCGAGCGTGCTGCCAATATCAGCCATGCCGGAAGCCGCTGAAAATAGAAGCCGACCGAGTTCGCCTTTGTTTGCGAGAATATCTTCGCCCCCGCTTTCCAGCCGCGCGCCATCCAGTGAAAACATTGTGCCATAGGCGTCCCTGTCTAATCCGTGGAGTAGGGTGTTTAGACGCGCAGGGTCGATCAGGTTGCCATTGTCATCGCGTAAGGTGTCTTTGGTTCCTTTTGTGCGTTTGAAGGTCAGAGTGTCTTCGGCGGTTTCCACTGTGCCGCCGATCAGCATGGATTTGTAGTCGTGCAGAAAGTTGTAACTCGAGCGCGAGTCGATACCGAATATCAGGTCCATGTATGCGGACAGTGCCGTCGATTTGCCCGCCTCGTTCGGCCCGTAAATGATATGAAAGTCTGCTTGTCCTGTTTTTTTCGGACCGAAATCTAACACGCGGTCGGTGAACTTGCCGTAACGGGTGATGGCGAGTTGGCGCAGGCGCATTTATCCGTCACTCCGCTCGGTCATGCCGTGTAGCGCGGCGGTGACATCAGTGTGCCCGCCTTTGATTAATGCATCGAGTATCCGTTCGCGTTCCGCTTCGTCTTTTCCGAAATCATTGCGAAGTTCGGAGGGGAGTTTGCTCACGAGTGCAGCAAGTACGGCTTCCGCGTCTTTGCGGAATGCTTCATCGTGGATGACTGTGCTTTCCATCAAGGTTTGTAATTCAATGACGGGATCGTCTTCTGTTGTTGTCGTTGATGGTGGCGAGGGCTGCGCGCGTAGGCTTTCGATCCAAACTGTTCCAAGGGTGTCGGCTTCTATGCGGGCCTCTGCTAATCGCGTGTCCCTATCTCGTAGAATGTTCCACGCGAGCGGTGTTTCTCCGCTCAGAGTGAGCCGCAGGACGGTATGTTCGGATTGTGTTGTGTCGGCTTGATCGCGGATCGTCTGTGCGATGAGATCGCTGACGTCTTCCATGTTTTGCATCGCCGTGACATCGACGGTTGCGTCGACGAATTCGGCGATGCTTGTCAGGCGTTCTTCAATGCGGATGCCTGCTTCGTCTATTGTGCCGAGGGTAACGGATTTGGGACCGGATTCGCCCATGTCGCGGCCTTGGGGAATACCCGGCATGACGACGAACGGGTTTTCGTGGTGGACTTGGCGTTTGTGGATATGGCCAAGCGCCCAATAGTCAAATCCATACGCCACGAGGTCAGAAACGGAAACGGGCGCATAGACGTCATGGCGCTCGCTACCGCCGATGCTCGTATGCATCAAACCAATATTGGTCATGCCTGCGACGGGTTCCTTGAATTTCGGTAGCAACGAGTTCGGCATCGTTTTATTCGCAAAGCTGACGCCGTGGATTGCAACGCCTTTGTCCTCCAGTTTTACCGTTCCCCCAGTGCCGGTGAAAACGTGAACCGAGGAGGGCAGATCGAGCTGTTTTGTGATGGCGGAGGCTTCGGCATCGTGGTTGCCCCGGATCATGTAGACAGCAACCCCTGCTTCATCGAGACGCTTAAGCTGTTTCGAGAGGTAGGCTGCCGTTTTAACGCTGCGCAAATTGCCATCAAAAAGATCACCGGCAATGAGGAGCGCATCGAGTTGTTCATCCAGACAAATGCCGACAATCGACTCGAAAACCTTGCGCGAGGCATTCCCGATTAATCCTGCAAGCTCCGCATCCTTTAACGCCAAGCTCTTGAGCGGCGAGTCTAGATGCAGGTCTGCGGTATGCAGAAATCTGAATGTGATGGCGTGTCCCTCCGACACCGGCGCGGTTTAGTGTGCCCCGCCTGTTCTCCTGAAGATTAGTTTTCATCATGCTCCAGCATGATGCAAGCGGATTGCAGAGGTTGTTTCTTCTATTGGTGACTTTGTTACAGACCGGCGGCAACTCAAGATGCGATGTGATGCTGGAAAGGAGACTTATTATGAATATCGCTAAAAACTTGGGTGGCTTTGACCGCCTCGCACGGCTTGTATTCGGTGGTGCTTTGATCGCGTTGGCTCTTACCGGCGTGATTGGTGCGTGGGGATGGCTTGGTGCGATTCTCGTTGGCACGGCCTTCATCAACTTTTGCCCGATTTACCGCTTGATCGGTATCAAGACCTGCTCGGATTGCTGAGGTTTATGTATGGCTCAGGACATAAATAAATTCAGCAGGCGGGCGATTTTGAATGGTGCGTTGGGAGCCGTTGTTGCGGGATCGGCAACGGCTGTTCAGGCGGCGTCACAAATCAAAAGTGACGTTGAGCTTGATAGCTTGCGGGCGTCAAAGCAAACGCCGCTGGGTTTGTATTTGACGCCGCGCGCGGCTCATCGTGCTTTGTTGGATAACCCTGAAATCTTGTTTGTCGATGTTCGTGATCCGATTGAGATTACTTTTGTCGGCCATCCCGCAAATCTTGATAAGATCATCCCCTTGCGAACCGCGACACATGAAGTAAGCGAAACGAGTGGACAGTATAAGATGGTCGCAAACCGGGGATTAATTGCGGACTTTGAGCGTTTGCTTGCCGAAAAAGGGAAGACAAAAAGTGATCTGCTGTTTGTGACGTGCCGCTCTGGAAGCCGGTCAGCGGGTGCAGCGCGAAAACTGATCCAAGCCGGTTTTACGAATGTCTGGAACCTGACCGAAGGTTTCGAAGGCGATAAGGATTCGAACGGTGTGCGCACGCGTAACGGATGGCGAAACGCCGGATTACCTTGGGGTTATAAGCTGGGCAAAGGCGTAGCTTGGTCAGGATAATCTACAATCTGTAATGCCCTCGTTATACGCGAGGGCATTGTCATTGTGGCCGCAATTCAAAGATTTTTTGACGCTAGATTTGTAATGGCGGTTTTGTCTAGCAGGCGAATATTGCCACGTGATTGTTCGATCCAACCGCGCCGTTGAAATTCCTGAAGTTGCCTTGAGATAACTTCGCGGGCTGTGCCGAGTTCTGCCGCGAGTTTCTGATGTGTTGTTGCGATATTATCTTCACTATCGGAGAGTTTGGTCAGCCTGTCTGACAGACGCACATCCAAACGCTGGAAAGCGACTTCATCAATCATCGAAAACAGGTCCGTGAAACGCTTTGAAAACGCTTCAAAGACGAAGCCGCGAAAGACTGTAGATTGCGCCATGAGATTATCGAAAAGCTCTCGCGGTATTGCGACGGCTTTGACAGATGTTTCTGTGATGCCTTCGGCGGAGTAATCTTCGCAGGCCAGCAGACATGCGGAAGTCAGGATGCAGGTTTGCCCGGCTTCGATGCGGTATAAAACGATCTCATGTCCAGCCTCCGATGTTTGCTGGACTCTTACCGTTCCCTCTAGCAATAACAGCATATTTTGAGGTGAATGGCCGGGCTGGAATACCGGCTGATTGGCCGCGACTTCGACAATATTGCTCCGCTCCAGAAGCAATTTTTGGGCGGCAGGATCAAGCCCCGAAAGTCCGTTGAAGTGATCTACCCAATGCGCGTCTTTTGTCATTTTAGTATAATTGCTGGGGCCTCTCGGATTGGCAAGCAAACATATTAACTCGAGATAAGGCCGGTTGGCACGGTGTAAAAAACCAGGTCTGTTTTTGGTTGCTATGTGTCGTAGAGCCGACGGCCAGCGTGATTGGTTTCTTCGGTGAGCCAATCGACCGTTGGTAAGTCTTTGCCTTTTGCAATGGACAAGACTTCATCAATCAAATGACGCCCCACACCTTGTCCGCGTTGTTCAGGGTCGACAAAAAGATCGGCGAGATAGCACGTCATTTTTCCGGTCAACGTGTTGTGCATTAATTGGTAGTGCGCGAGGCCAATGGGATGTCCGCTTTGTGCGATAGCAAGGACGCACCAAAAGTCGTTATTCGGATCGAATATCCAATCCCATACGCGATCCATGTGATCTGTCGATGGATCAACTTCATAGAAATGTAGATACGCGCGAAAGAGAGCCGACCATGTTTCCCTGTCAGATTTTTCGAGCGCTCTGACCGTATAACTCATTTCTTGCGCAGGCATTCATCCCAGTAATCGTAGAGTGCCATCAGGATGCAGGCGATTGCGATGATCAGGAAGGGGAGGCCGCCGTTAAACCCTGCAAAGCCGGTCGAGATACTATGGGACAAGCCAAGAATAAAAATTGCAAAGACGACGAAACCGATCAAGCCGGTGATTTTCTTCGCGGGATCTTTTTTCTGATTTTCCGGTTTGGACATCTTTGACTCCTTTAGGTGGTCGCGGGGTCGGGCGCGGCAGGAGAGAGGGTTGTCTCTAACCAATGCGCGGTGCGGAATAGGCGGTCATCTTCTTCTTGTGCGCCGACGAGTTGCAGTCCCATCGGCAGGCCATTTTCGCCTTCAAAGAGGGGAAGGCTGAGGGTTGGTAGGCCGGAGAGCGTCCAGATTTTCTGGCACACGGCATCGCCGGTTGTGTTCTCGCTGAGAAGCGGGGCGACGCCAAGTGAAGCAGGGCAGAGGATCGCGTCGTAATCGTTGAAGAAGCCTTTGAAATAGGCTTCTGCGCTGCTGACGCGCGCAATGGCTTCTGCATAGGCGTCGCCGGTGACGGCGCGGCCTATGACGAGCATTTCTTTCAGAATGTCGTCGGTGTTCTCCGGCGCAATTGCCGGGTTGCCATCGAGGTTTCGTGAAAACTCGTATGTGTGGATCGTGAGTTGATCCGCGAGGAATTGTTCAAAACTTTCCGGTGCGGGGAAGCGTTCGACTTGATCGCCGAGGGCTTCGCAGACTTCTTCCATTGCGGCGCGCATCGAGTTTGTCAGCGCGAAGGATGGGATATCGAGATAGATCAAGGCCGGTTCAACAGGCGGTTCGCTATGATAGCCGCTCAAGGTAACAGGCTTTGGCCGTATGTGGCTGGCGCTGTCGGCGGCGTCGTATCCTGTGAGGGCATCGGTGAGGAGCGCGACGTCCTCGAGCGTGCGGGCAAAACCGCCGACGCAATCGAGGGTTTCTGACGTTTGTAAAGCGCCGCGCCGCGAGATTGATCCGCGTGTCGGTTTGAAGCCATAGACACCGCAATAGGACGCGGGGCGGTTGACTGATCCGCCGGTCTGGCTGCCGATGGCGAGTGGCATGTGTCCGGCGGCTACGCCTGCCGCTGATCCAGAGGATGATCCACCGGGAGAATATTCCGGGTTGTGGGGGTTGCGGGTCATTGACGGGCTGACGAAGGCTAAGGCGGTGGTGACGGTTTTGCCGAGAATGACGGCTCCGGCTTCGCGGAGTTTTTCGACGGCGGCGCAATCTGCATCCGGTTGCCGGTCTGTATGTGCCGGAGAGCCGAGGCCGGTTGGCATATCGCCGGTGTCGAAGATGTCTTTGACGCCAACAGGGATGCCATGCAGGGACCCTAAAGGGCGGCCTTGCTTGCGTAAGTCGTCCATGGCTTCGGCTTGTTTCAGCGCATTTTCAGCGTCGAGAAACGCCCATGCGCCGATTTGTCCGTCTGTCTCTTCGATCCGTGCAAGGCAGGCTTTTGTCAGATTAACCGACGAAAGCCCCCCCTCACGAATTTGCGCAGCGGCATCGGTTGCGCTTAGCGCCCAATGCGTCACGCGACGTACTCACCAAAGAGATAGTCAGGCAGCCATAGCGCGATGCCGGGGAAGATATACATCATCACCATGCAGAAAATCACGATGGCAAGGTAAGGCATGATCCCCTTGAAGATCTCCATCAACTCAATCTGGTTCTTCAATACCCCTTTTAGGTAATAGGCCGACATGGCCATGGGGGGAGTGAGGAACGAGGTTTGAAGGTTCAGCGCAACCAGCATCGCGAAGAAATACGGGTTCACGTTGAAGGTATCGAGCATGGGCAGGAAGATTGGCACGAAGATGATCAGGATTTCCGACCACTCAAGCGGCCAGCCAAGCAGGAAGATGATGAGCTGACACAGGATCAGGAATTGGATCGTCGAGAGGTTCATCGACAGGAACCAGTGCTCAATTACATCGTGACCGCCGAGATACGAGAACACCGATGCGAAAGTCCACGAACCCACGAACATCCAGCATACCATCGCTGTTGCTTTGGCGGTTAGGAAGACGGATTCTTTTACCTTGGTCCATGTCAGGGAGCGGTAGAGGACTGCGAGAACCAGTCCGCCCAGCGCGCCCATGGCAGCGGCTTCAGCAGGGGTTGCTAAACCGCCGAGGATCGAGCCGAGAACCAGCATGATCAGCACGGCCAGCGGAACGAAGGAGCTGATCAGTGACCACCAAATATATCCGCGTGTGATGGATGGATCAGGAGCCGGTTTCGGAGCAATGCCCGGATTAATCGTAACGCGGGCGATCACGTAGAGAATGTAGCACCCTGCTAACATCAAGCCGGGGAAGACTGCCGCTGCGTAGAGGCGGAGTGGTGATAGCTCTGCGATGGCCGCATAAACGATCAACATGATTGATGGCGGTATGAGAATACCAAGCGTACCACCCGCACAAATCACGCCTGAGGCAAAGGATTTGTTGTAGTTCGCATTCGCCATTGCCGGAAACGCCAGCAAGCCCATCAGCGTGACAACAGCGCCAACGATGCCCGATGCCGTCGAGAATACCGCGCAGGTAATCAGAGCCGCAATCGCCATTGAACCGGGCAGGTTGCGCGCAGCGAGTTGGAGGGAACTGAACAAGCGGTCAACGATGCTCGCACGCTCAACCACATAGCCCATGAACAGGAACAGCGGGATCGCGACGAGCGTGTCGTTCTCCATCACAGAATAGGTGTTTTGGTTCAGCAGATAGAATATCTGGTTGTCGAACAGATCGCCGAATGTCTCGATATAATCTGAATCGTAGTAAGCGTAATAGCCGAACGCAACGCCCATCGCGAGCAGCGTGAATGCCACGGGAAACCCGAGCAACACGAGCACGATGAACAGCGAGAGCATGACAATGGCGACTTCGGGGTTGGTCATCAGACTTGCCCCCGCTTCGCTTGCTCGGCCATTTCCATTAGCTGGTCCTCGGTCTCGCGAACATCTTCGAGACGGTCGAGCCACGCGCCTTCCTTCATGGCTTTCCAGCAGCGCAAGCACTCGGCGATGCCCTGCAAGATCAACAGAAAACCGGCGATGGGGATCAGGGTTTTAAAGAAGTAAATCTGAATGCGGGCCGGGCTGTTCCAGCTCACCTCTTCGTAGCGCCACGAGTCCGCTGCGATCTCAGCGCCGTACCAAAAGAGGGCTAGCATGCCAGGGAAGAAGAAGAGGATGTAGAGCACAAAGTCGATCCGGGCTTGCCACCGAACTGACAGCAGCCGGTAAACGACGTCGCCGCGCACATGGGCGTCTTGGGCGAGGGCATAGGGTCCGGCCATCAGGAACAGCGCACCGTACATCTGCACCATCATGTCAAAGGCCCACACGGTCGGGGCGTTCAGCACGTATCGGACGAATACTTCGTATGACACTGAAAGCGTGAGGATCAGGATGCACCAGCCGAAAGCGCGCCCTACCCAAATGCTCAGACTTTCAATGGAATGGATGACTCCAACCAACGGGACCTCCTCGTGGCACATACCCAAAGAGAGACCGGAAGCTTTTGCCCCCGGTCTCGATCGTTTGCGGCGTCTTCGAAACGTCTTTTTAACAGGAAGCCCCGGCACATTTGCCGGGGCTAACGCCGATTATTCGACGGATCGAAATCGCGTATCCTTCAGGAAGGAAAACTCAACCGAAGTGGTGATCGTAAGCGAGCTTATAATCAGGTTGGTTGAGGTTCAGATAGTTCATCACGTCTTTCGCATAGGCTTTTTGCGAGTCGATGACCTTCGCGAAGAACTTGTCTTCACCCGACAGGCGATCAACAACGATGTCCCAAGCTTTAAGCTGTTCTTTCATGACCGAGTCTGGCGTGCGGTACACGTTGACGCCTTGGTCTTGCAGCTTCACGAGGTCTTCTGCATAGCGCTTGGTGTTGTGCCAGTAGAAGTTCGAGTTCTCGGCTTCCGAAGCGTGCTTCAGGATCGCCTGCAGTTCAGCGGGCAGTCGGTCGAACATCTTCTTGTTGAAGGTGATCTCGAAGAATTCCTGCGACTGGTGGAAGCTGGCGAGGTGGTAGTGCTTGGACACGTCCTGCATACCAAAGTCCCGGTCAGAGGTCGGGTTATTGAACTCTGCTGCGTCGATCAGGCCCGACTTCATGGCTGGCTGAATTTCGCCACCGGGAAGCTGAACAACCGACATGCCCATTTCGAGCAGAACGTCTGCGGCCAGACCAACTGTCCGGTACTTCAGTCCTTCCATCTGCGACGCGTCTTTGATCTCTTCTTTGAACCAGCCCATCGGCTGTGCAGGCATCGGGCTGTTGAAGAATGAAACCACGTTCAGGCCCAGCTCGCCCATCAGCTCGTCAAACAGCTCTTGACCACCGCCATAGTGCAACCAACCGAGCACTTCCTGCGAGGACCAACCGAAGCAAGGGCCGGTGCCAAACAGCGACGCTGACTTCGATTTCGAATACCAGTAGGCTGGCACGTAGTGCGCGCCGTCGAGAACACCGCGGTGGACAGCGTCTTGCATCTGCGATGTTTTAACGACCGAGTTCACGGGCAGCAGGTCGATTTTTAGCGAGTCGCCTGCCATCGCGTGGACGCGATCAACATAGGATTTCGCGTTCTCAAGAAAGATACCACCGCCCCAAGCGGCCTGAACCTTCAGCGTCTTCGTCTTCGCACGTGCAACATGTGGCATTGCCACTGCGGCAGACCCGGCTGCCATTGTTGCTGCCCCAGCGCGCAGAAAACTGCGGCGTGATGGGGTCGGTGTCTCTTTTGTCATGGTTCACTCCCGTTCGATTATTTTTCTGGCCTTACAAGCTCGGCAGAGTTGAACAATATCTAACTAAATAGCCTGCTGAAACTCATTTGCTGTCCGTACGCTGATTAATTGCAATTTAATCGGTGCGTATGGTGACACTCTGATCCGCTGCGAACCGTGCCGAGGTGGCGAGAGGTCAACCGTATACTGTCTTCCGGCTTCGGCAGTTGCCATCGGCCCGAGGATCATGTGTGTTCGATTTATGACGGAATTTTTATCTGGAACCTGCCGATGCTGAGGCCATTGCGGGTGGTGGCTGGCCTGTTGGCGGCGTTTTGCGGCGGGCCCGTCCGGGCTGATTCTCTTTCCGCCGAC
>CALKBI010000034.1 GCA_937990185.1 uncultured Neomegalonema sp.
TCCGACATTCGCATGGCGAATGACGGAGGCGAAATACCGAGAGCTTGCGCATACCCCTCGGTTGTCATTTCCGCGAAGGTGGGAAGCTACAGCTCGGCAAGTGACAACGGGTAAGTGGACTCCCGCTTTCGCGGGAGTGACGGGTAGATTAAGTATAAGAAATTTGCTCGATAGCATTCGCGTCGCGAATGCGGATGGCGGTGACGCCGGGCGCGATGGTGCGCGGCAGATGCATCGCGCTTCTATAATTTCCGAAGGAAATTTGGGAGCGTGATCATCGAGAGCTTGCGCATACCCATCGACTGTCATTCCCGCGAAGGCGGGAAACTACAGTTCGGCAAGTGACAACGGATGAGTAGACTCCCGCTTTCGCGGGAGTGACAAGTGCCTCAATCTCCAGTACATCTTACGGTGTATGTACACTATATTGATTGATGAATCAGGCGATACGGGTTTAACCGACGTCATGCCCGATCCTAGTTATGGCCCAACGCAGTACTTTTGTCTCAGCGCTGTGATATTCAAAGAGGATAACCGCCTCTTGATTGAAGAAGCGTTGTCAGGGTTGCCCTTTAAAAAAACTCCATTGCATGCTCAAAAACTCAGTCATTTTGAGAAGGTGCACTTTTGTCGGCAGGCTGCGGAATTACCAATCGGTTTGATTGGAGTGATCTCTAATAAATTGAGTCTTTTGGAATATTTCGCAGATGCTAAAAAAACACCGACCCATTATTACAACAAGTGCACGCAATATCTTCTTGAAATGATCGGCTCCTTCTTAGCGACCTTTAGCATTCCGCAAGATCAAGTGAAGATAATACTGGAAACGCGAAATCAACGATACGATTCACTTTTAGCATTTGTTCAGGCGATTCAGCGCAATCCATTGCACCCTCGAGCAGAATTGATTCAGCGACTGAATGCTTTTTCAATCTCAAACGCGAAGAAGGCTGACGACAAATGCTTTGCCCTAGCTGACCTTGCAGCCAACGCCCTCTTCAGTGCTGTCCGGAGAGACCCACGGTCGTTTGCTCTTTCCGAAACACGTTATCTCGTTGAACTAGCACCAGTATTTCTTGCTAATAATCAAGGTAGAATATTTTCAAAGGGCATTAAACCGATTCATTGTCTTTCTGATCTTGGATTGCCAAACGGAACTTTAAACGCTCTGGAAGCGATCCAGAATCCTAGAAAGGATTTTTGGTGTCTATAACTGTTATTTTAAGAGTGAAAAGCAATTAAGAATTTTCAGCGAAATAGTGATGGCATGTGCTCTCAAGCTCAACCCGATCACCGTCATTCCCGCGTAAGCGGGAATCTGTTGGAGGTTCATTGCATTCGCTGAGACAGACTCCCGCTTTCGCGGGAGTGACGACGTTTCTTCGCCCCCCGTATTCATTCTTGCCACCCTCTCCGCGCGCGGCGCTGTCTGCATTGCAGTTCAAGGCATCAAGCTGACTTGTCGCCTCATCGTAAATTTAATTTGCTTCGAGAACTCGTGCTCCGAATGAGTGTCCGGGCAATTCAGATCAATCTTGATTTTCAGATCATGGGGAAATGCATCCCGCTCGAATTCAAACGGAGTATCATGAAAGGAAAATTGACCGTTGGGAAAATCCTTTATGTCTTTTGTCATCGGTGAGCCATCCCTCCGTGAGGGTGTCTCATCAATCAAAACAGCGCTTGTATCCGGATCTGTCATCGAGACGTGCGTGACGGTCATCGCACAATTCTTGTTCAGGACATTTTCATTATAGAACGTATTGATCACAAGATAACCTTTGCCAGAGGTGGCTTCCGGATCGCGTGGAGGGAATATCCACATCCAGACATAGGCACTGCCCCAGCTAAATTTTTGCGACTCCGTTTCATAGACGGGCACTTTGGGTCCACACCCGGTGAGGCAACATGCACAAATTAGAGTGCCAAGGGTTGTGGCGAAGGGTTTCATACTGACCGTGTGTCGCATGACTCTTTAGAATTATCGAGCGAAAGTTGGAAGTTCATTGCATCCGCTGAGACAGACTCCCGCGTTCGCGGGAGTGACGGAGATTCATTGACCACCCGTATTCATTCTTGCCACACTCTCCACGTGTGCGATGCTGGCGCCCGATCTGTTAACCTCTCGTTAACCAGTTCACGGAGTAATGGTTAACAAAGCGTTTACCATATCTGCGAGTCGCACCCATGTTTGACGCCCTTTTGTTTGTTGTCTGTCTTGGCTTGCCAGTCCTTTGGGGCGTGTGGCGGGTTCAGAGACGGCGTGTGGCGGAAGAGACTCGGCGCACGGTGATGGCTTCGGTCATGGATGCTCAGAATAATCTGCTCAACAATATTACCTGTCTTCATGTGTGTGCGGAAATCGGTAGCCCGATCAATACAGCCGACCTAAAACAGATTGATTGCGCCGTGCGGGAGACGCAGGCTCGGTTGATTGAGATCGCTGAAGCAAACTTGCAAGACACCCGCGATTTAGGCGGCATTCGAGTCTTATCGCGGCCTAAACCGGGGCTGACCGGCTAACTCATTTTGGCTGATAGAGGTCACTCTTCACGCCGAGATAGCTGTCCCATGCGAACCAATAGGATATGTGCCCGGCGATGCGCGGTAATTGTGTGCCGTCTTCTGAGGTCAGAAAATCCTCATTGGCTTGCCATTCGCCGGATGCGCTTTTGAGTGTGGCGGGTTCAAGAAAACTGAACGTCTCGTCGCCGCGCTCATAGGCGCGGACCGTGCGCGTTTTTGCATCGCCGATTAAAACGACAGGCTGAGCGCCTACATGATCGTTGATTACGGGGCGATCCTGAAATGCCTCGATGGGCCATGCTTTTGCCGCCGCAAAGCTTCTTATGCCAAAGACATAATCTTTGCGTTTTGCGAGGCGTTCATCCCTGATGCGGGATGGAAACATCAAGTCGGGGCTGGCGAAATATTCGTTATAGGTGACGCCGGAGCCGTAATCGCGCACCCAGCCGGTCTCTTGCGAGAGGACGGAGGTGTCGGGATGTGCCTCGCGCCATGCCGCCCATGATGTCGTCACGATGGGGCGAGTTTTCAGCGCAAGTCCGCTATGGGTCAACTCGCCCGCGACCGGCTCGCCTGTGAATTGGTTCCAGAGGCTCTTGGTCTGGCGGTCATACATCAGCTTGTTGGAGCGGTAGAGCAAGCCGGATGAGCTGAAGATAAATGGCTCGTCGCGGATTTCGGCTTTAGTCTCGAATGCAATCGCCGCCGCGCAGAGGGTGCAATAGGCGAGCGCAATGGGCACGCCGCCGACCTCATCGTTCATCATCTCGTGCCAGCCCATAATGCGAAGTGGATAGGCGCGGGCATCGCCATTGATCTCAACACCGAATACCAGATCATCATCCGCGAGATATGTGGCCTTATCTGCCGTCAGCATTTTGGGGGTATCGAGGGGCGGAATCCCATCCACCAGCACACCGCCCCAGACGATTTCCTCTAAGCGGATTTTCATGTCGGGGCGGGTCGTGTTCGGCCCCGTAAAGAAATCCAAAAACCGTGCATCGGTGTTGGTGATGAATTTTAGCTTGAGAGGCCGGAAGGATTTGTGCGGGATGATTTCGGGGTGTGCTTCCTGCCAATCATAGGCGTCGTGCCACGTCTCGAACTCGGCTCCAGTGAGCGCAGTGAGGGCATCGCCAACCGCCGGATCATCTCCTGTTAATCGCATGGCAAGCACGAAAGTCGGGATCAAGCTTTTGTCTTCGGTTTCGAGCAAAGTGTCGATTACCTTGCGGCGTTCGTCTCCGTGAGATGCGAAAACCTGCAAGGAGAGATCGGCGACTTCTTCGTCTGTCAGAGCGGTTGCCGGTGCGGGCCATCCGATGCTTATGATCGCGACCATGACGCCTGACAGAGCAATGCGGGTCAGTTGATTGTGTTGAGAAAAGACCGTCACTTAGATTGCCCGAGGATATTGGAGGGATCGTGATGTCCACATTATAACGACGAATGTTAACCTCTGTTAATTCATTAATGGTCACGATCAATTCACCCGAAGCCTCGCACGGTTTATAAACCTTGCAGCGTTAGATCTTCTTTCGAACTGAGGATAGGACCGGTGAAGCGATTTTCTTTTAAGAAGTTTACGGCGCTTTTGATGGGCTTTGTTGTTGCGGGCGCAACGATGGGCCTTGCCGGTGCTGTGGCAGCGCAATCCGGGGCTGTTCAGCCTTCGGTGACGGAGAAAACCGATCCGAACGCCAATGCGGGGTCGCGTCAGGGATATATTCTGCTTGATGCCGTCACAGGCGATGTGCTGTCTCATAAGAATGCAGATGAGTTGTTCATTCCGGCTTCGCTTGCGAAGATACCGACGGCTTTAATTGCTTTACATACGCTTGGCACAACGAGACGATTGCAGACCCGTTTGATGACAAATGGTGTTGTTACCGATGGTGTTTTGCATGGCGACTTACATTTAGTTGGAAGCGGTGATCCGAGCCTTAAAAAATCTGATATCACCGCTATGGCGTCGAAACTGGCGTCGGCAGGCGTACAGGGGATTTCCGGTCAGTTTACCTATGACCCTAGCGCTCTGCCGCAGTCTGCGGTGATTGATCAGGACCAACCTTTCGGAGCGACGTATAATCCTCCCGTCAGCGGCCTCAATATTGACCGGAACCTCAGGGTCGTGAATGGTCAGCGCCGGGCGATAAAAAATCCGGGGCGACGCGCGGCCTATATGTTGCGGTATCTCGCGCATAACAATGGTATCACACTGCCCGAGCCTATCCGCTCTGACGGACATTCTGCGCGCACTGAAATTGCCGTGCATAAAAGTGCGCTGACTTCGCATCTAATCGCCGGGATGATGGAAAGCTCGTCTAATCTTGCTGCGGAAGCGCTGGGTGTTTTGTCTGTCGCGCGAACAGGGCGATCACCGCGATCTCTTGCGGAGGCTGCACAGGCGACAGGCGAATGGGTGAAAGCCGAAGCCGGTCCAATTGACGGGAAAGGGTGGAGCGGATTTCGGATGATGAATCATTCGGGGCTTTCCACGCGTACTCGCGCCACTCCCCGTCAGATGGCGGCGATCCTCCGTCTCGGATATCAGCGCTTTGGAAAAACATTCACAGATATGCATAGCGAAAACCGTCCGGGTGGATTTCAGGCGTATTCTCTTCGGGGTAAGTTTGGGGCGCTTAAGTTTGTTCGTGGATATGGCGGGTTCCTGACGATTAACGGGCGGGAGCTGATCTTTGCCATTATGTCCGACAATCGCCGGAATAGGGCGCGCGTGGATGCTGGCGAAACTGGCTTGAACAGTAACGCTTGGATGGAAGACGCGCACCGACAGGAACAGTCGGTCTTGGGTGAATGGTTGGTCGATTTGTATAATACCAAAGAGCCGGAGCCGAGTTACGTTACTCCTGAACCGTCTCTTGCGTCCTCGATTGCAGGAGAGACGAACCAGCAGTGATCATCAGCATAGTTTTATGCGGCGTCTAACCTCAGTTGGTGATCCTTCGTGATGCGTTCGCGCGGATAACGCCCCGATAATCTACACAAGAGCTACTTTATCGCATTGGCCGGAAGTTTTGATTATGCAGGCTGGCCGAAGGTTTGAGGCTCTTCTTTGATCGGCAGATGAGCCAAAGCTGAAAAAGCACCCACGGCGATGCCAACCCACCAGACAACATCGTAAGACCCGTAGGCATCGTAGAGTGTTCCGCCGAGATAGACGCCTAAAAACCCGCCAAGCTGGTGACTCAGGAATACAAATCCGTAGAGCGTTCCCATATATTTCATGCCATAAAGATAACCGATCAAGCCACTCGTTAAAGGCACGGTTGCTAGCCACAAAGCGCCCATCGACAGACTGAAGATGATCACGGTCAACGGTGTTGGCGGCAGCATGATGAAGCCAATCGCAATCACAGTTCGCAATGTGTAGATGATCGAGAGCAATGTCTTGCGGCGATAAATACCACCGAGCTTTCCAGCGAGCAGCGTTCCAAAAATATTGGTGATACCGATAAGGGTGATGGATGCAGCACCCAACGCCGCCGATCCACAGGCTTCGGTCACGAGGGCCGGAAAGTGCGCTGTGATAAAAGCGAGTTGATACCCACAGGAAAAGAACCCGAGGAACAATAAAATATAATTCGGATCGCGGGAGGCACGGCCCAGCACTTGCCAGAGAGTTTCTTCGGCGGCGGCACGGGTGACTTCTGGGGGCGGCGGTGCTTTGAGATAGGGTAAGACTGCCAGCGTTGCGAGGATTGCGACGGCCATGATGAGCATGGTCGAATCCCAACCGAATTGGCTCTCGAAGAATTGCGTGACCGGCGGGATAAGCACTTGCCCTGATGATCCGGCAGCGGTTGCGATACCCAAAGCCATTGAGCGCTTTTCCGGGCTGGCCGCACGGCCCACAATGGCAAGGACCACGCCAAACCCTGTACCAGCAACTCCGAGTCCTACAAGGACACCGGAACTCATTACCTGTCCGAATGGTGTTCCTGCATTTGAGGCGATGACCAATCCAACCGCATACATGCATGCCCCAAGGATGATCGCTTTGCGGTCGCCGTATTTCTCGGCGAACATTCCGAAAAAGGGTTGCCCAATTCCCCAAGCGAGGTTTTGGACGGCAATTGCCATTGAAAAATCGCTGCGTGGCCAATCGAACTCTTCTGCGATTGGAACCTGAAACACACCAAAAGACGCGCGGATGCCAAACCCGACCAAGAGGATTATCGAGGTCGCCATTAGTATCGGCGTCAAGTTGTCGGCAGTGCGCTGTTGAGTCATGGCGAGTCTCCTGCCGAATACTCTAACGCGCTTTTCTGTAAGGGACGATCAAGTTTTGTGATTGTCTTAAGCGCTGATCGAAACAGCGGCAGGGATTATCTGAGAAGCCGATTGAGAGCACATATGAATTTGATTTGCACTTTCTCGCTCAATCCCGATAACCGCTTCGTTCATCCGCTGTAAGTGCTGTAAGCGAATGTCGAAAATTAACTATCGGGCTGGTAAAGCCCGGGCCTGAACTGCACGAGTGAGACTTAATGGACGGACCTCTCCCAAAATATCGCGCGCTTATTGCTGAAGGTAAGCTCAACCCCGATCCCTTGCAGCATATCGTGTTCGAAAAACTGCAAATCCTGTGGTTGCGCCTTGGGGAGCGGACGTATCGGCGTGATACGCCAGCGCCGCGCGGGTTCTTTGGTTTTGGAGCCAAAGCTGCCAAGAAAGAAAAGCCTTTGCGGGGCCTCTATATCTGGGGCGGGGTCGGGCGTGGCAAGACAATGGCGATGGATCTATTCTTTGAAACTGCGTCCGCCGAACCGAAGCGCCGCGTGCATTTTCATGGCTTTATGCAAGAAGTGCATGATCGGCTGAAAAAAGAACGGGCGAAAGGGACATCTGACCCTTTGCCAAAAATTGCCAAACAGATTGCTGAAACCGCGCAATTGCTGTGCTTTGACGAAATGCAAGTTACGGATGTGACCGATGCCATGATCGTCGGTCGGTTGTTTGAGGGAATGCTCGCTGGCGGTGTGACGATTGTTGCCACATCGAATCGCCCTCCTGATGATCTCTATAAAAACGGGATCAATCGTGATGTCTTTCTCCCTTTTATCAAAATCATCAAAGATCAGCTCGATATTTTGCATTTGGACAGCGACACAGATCACCGGTTGCTGAGGATGGATCGCGGAGGTGTTTATATCACCAAAGATGCGCCGCGCTTTGAGGGGCTGGCGGGACGGATGTTCCGGTCTTTGGTCGGCGGGGAACCAACTGGCGCGCGCGAGTTAAAAATTGGTGGTAGGGTTCTGAAACTGGAAGAAGCGAACGGGACGGCGATGCGCTCCAGTTTTGAAGCGTTGTGTAAGGCGGCGCTTGGTCCTGCGGATTACCTTGAAATTGCTAGGACTTTTAACACGGTAATGATTGAAGATGTTCCGGTTATGGGGCCTGAACAACGGGATCAGGCCAAGCGGTTTGTTACGTTAATAGATGCCCTTTACGACGCAAAAGTCCGCGTTTTGATCTCAGCGGAGGCAGAACCGGATAATCTTTATCAAAGTGGTGACGGGTCGTTTGAGTTCGCCAGAACAGCGAGCCGTTTAACCGAAATGCGGTCTCGGCAATATCTCGCGGAAAGCAAAGCCAAGTTGCAATACTAGCAATATGCATAATCTCGATTGATTTTTTTATATCGTATAAACAATTGTGAAAATCTTTTGAGTGCCTTGGTTACGTTTCATCAACCTTAATAGTTTTTTCTCCGTACAAACCCGATAACGGAGAAACGCAATGAAAGCCCCCGCTTTTCTTTTTTCAATCCTCGCTCTCACGGCTTGCAGCAACACGATTACTGAGCAACCTGCGGAAACGACCCTGAGTGCGATTGAGGCGCTTGATTCTGCCTCAGCGCAGGCAGTGCAGGACGCGGGAATCGTTCCTGCTAAATCTGAAAAAGAAACCACCATTAATGCGGACGCTAGAAATACCGAAGCAGCAACGGTGAAAACGGCTTCTGCGGATGCGACGTGTAATCGCGGTACTCTGGACAAGGCGCGTAGTTTTATCATTTGCGAAGACGGTGCATTGAGAAAAGCGAGTGTCGTCACGGCCTTATCTGCGCCGCATGATCCAAAGCTGACCATTGAAGATGTGGCTAAGCAATATGGGCTGGTTCCACAAGTGCTCACGGGAATTGAATCGAGCACCTATGGTAGCTTGGTGAATACTGAGCGCAGCTCGGCGGCGACCCGCGCAAATAAATCCAAAGCGCAGACCGGACTCGTCCAAATTCAGGGCAAAGTCTATGAAGTTTATCAACTTAGCAGCGCCGGAAAAACCGGAACGGTCTTTGTAGAGCGCAGCGAAGAGAAGGCTCAAAATTAATTCAGCCAGCAGGTTCGTAAGCGTTTCTCGTTAACGCGCGCAGGCTCGACCGTATTCTACGGTAAGCAAAGCCTCTCCGACTAACGGGGAGGCTTTTCTTTATGTGTAGGCGATCCAAAGCAGGATTACGCCAAGTGCAAGGCGATAAATGACAAATGGGGTCATCGACGCCGAGGCGATCCAGCGCATAAACAGTTTGATCGCGATCAGAGCAGCAATGAAGGACAGCACAGCCGCAATAAGAGCATCGGCGCCTAATTGCATATTCCCACTGTCAATGATGTCTTTCGTCCCGAGCGCGCCAGCGGCGATAATGGTCGGGATTGCCATTAGCATTGAAAAGCGTGCTGCCGATGTCCTGTCGAGACCCAGAAAACGCCCTGCCGTCATGGTGATACCTGACCGTGATGTGCCGGGTATCAAGGCGACGGCTTGAGCAAGGCCGACGAGGATTGTGTCCTTCATCGTGATTTCCTTTAGCTCGCGGGTCTGGGCCGTGAATTTGTCTGCGATATAGAGAAGGATGCCGAATATTAGTGTGGTCCATCCGATGATCGTTAATGCACGGGAAGAGTCTCGCATCCAGTCCATGATATCGAGCTTGCTAAAGATTAGCCCAACAATGATCACCGGGATTGTGCCGACGATGAGAAATAGCGCGAGGCGGGCGTCCCATCTGTCTGTGCGTCCGCGTAATAGATGAAAGAAGCCGAAGAAGGCTTCTGCGACTTCTTTTCTAAAGGCCAATAGGACTGCGAACAGTGTTCCGACATGGACGGCCATGTCGATCATCGGTCCCTGATCAGGTTGACCTGTCACCATTGGCGCAAGGATTAAGTGAGCGCTCGAACTGATTGGCAAAAACTCAGTGATCCCTTGGACCAACGCCACGAGGATCAAGTGAAACAGGCTCATCAAACAATCCTAATTCTTATTTGCTTAGAGCGTCGTTACGGTGGAATTCGTAAGGGTGCAATATGTTAGGGTGTATTGACCGCTGCGTGCGGTGTCAGATTAGCCACCTTTGATCCGGTCGAACATTGTTTCCAGACCTTCGCTGCGGCGTGATAGCTTGAGACGTTCTGCTGCCAAAACCGACCCGAGTTGCGTCGTGCAGGTGTCGAGATCCGCATTGATCAGCACATAATCGTATTCCGGCCAATGCAGCATCTCGGCAATGGACTTTTCCATACGGTGGCGGATGGTCTCTTCATCATCCAGCCCCCTGTTCCGCAGACGGTCTTCGAGCGCTTCGACTGACGGCGGCAGGATAAAGACGCTGACGACATCCTCTTTCATTGAATCGCGGATTTGCCGCGCGCCTTGCCAATCAACGTCAAAAAGAACGTCCCGGCCTTCAGACAGGACTTTTTCGACGGGACCGCGCGGACTGCCATAGTAATTGTCGAACACGGTTGCATGTTCGAGCATTTCGCCATCGACAACCATCTTCGCGAATTGCTCTTTATCAACGAAATGATAATCGACGCCATTGACCTCACCGTCCCGAGGCCTACGCGTCGTGGCCGAGACTGAAAGAGTGACCGCCGGGTCAGCTTGCATCAACCGTTTTGCCAGCGTCGTCTTTCCTGCACCGGATGGTGATGAGAGAATAAAGAGCATTCCGCGACGACGGACCTGTTCAATAGATTCGACAGCATCAAGGATCGGCTTCATGAGCGGCACTCGCGTCTCTTTTCGTTCGCGAAGTTTCTACGTTGGTAAATCTAATAGGGGAAGGGCGCACTATTCGATATTGGCCGCTTGCTCTTTTATCTGATCAACGACCGTTTTGAGGTCGAGACCAATGCGTGTCAGGGCATCTGTTGAGCTTTTAGAACATAACGTATTCGCCTCACGGTTAAATTCCTGCGTCAGAAACTCAAGGCGTCTTCCAATCGGCTCATCCATTGCCAGCAGATCACGCGCTGCAGCGACATGACCTTCTAGCCTGTCTATCTCTTCACGGATGTCTGCTTTCGATGCGAGAATGGCCGCCTCTTGTTGTAATCGTTCCGGTGAAAGAGTGGTGTCAGACAGCAGCATGGTTAGCTGAGTCTTAAAACGCTCGCGTAGGGCGATAACTGCTTCATTTGCACACTTTTTTGCATCTGAGGTAAGCGATTCAATCTGGGTCACCTGTGCCGAAATCACGTGTGCCAATCGGGAACCTTCAGCCTCACGTTCCTTTAGGAGAGCCTGTAAAGCGATCTCGAATCCGGCTAAAATTTCCTTGTTCAAAGCATCAAGATCAAGCGGATCATTTTCTTCTGCGGTAATCAAAACGCCGGGGAGTGCGAGAAGGGCCTCGGCATGGGCCGGGGCCGCAGGAATTCCAGCCTTTTCAAGCTGTGTTCTTGCGATGCTCAACGCTTCCACCGCATGCGACAAAGCCGTTTCATCAAGTGAAGTACGGCCTTCGCCGCTTTGAAATCGCAGGATTAGCGAAATCGTGACCGAGCCACGTTTTAGGGCTTTTTGCGCCGCAATTCGGAGTTTTTGTTCTAATGATTCGAAACCACTGGGGAGTCTGAAGCGAAGATCAAGACCGCGCCCATTCACGCTTTTCACGTCCAAACGCCAGTCAGAATCACCTGTTTGACCGTCGGCTGTCGCAAAGCCCGTCATGCTGTTTATAGGCACG
This sequence comes from uncultured Neomegalonema sp., assembly GCA_937990185.1. Lineage (GTDB taxonomy): Bacteria > Pseudomonadota > Alphaproteobacteria > Rhodobacterales > Rhodobacteraceae > JAHDDY01. Next base: position 11,531 of record CALKBI010000034.1, read on the forward strand.
GTTTTGTCCTTATGTGACTTGTTAACCACGTTTACTGGAATACATAAGGGATTTCCAGCCGTATACGGATGATGTTCTGGCATGTGCATTGCGAACTAGAGTTCATCATTTCAACGAGCCGCGACTCGCTCTATTCTGGGTCTAGTGCAGTTGATCTTTGTAAATGAATGGAAGTTCCTTTGTTAGAGAAGTGTCGCAAAGATACCCAAACAAAAGGATTTCCTCCGATGGGACTAGCAGAATGAAACACGCTAAAACGCGCGCTCTTTACGATTATTGGAATTCGATTCGCGACGGTCGCCTTGCTCCGTTCCGTTCTGAGATCGAACCTCGTGAGATTGCGCCTCTTCTGGATAGTACATTTATCCTAGAAGTTCAGAGCCGAGATAGCGTTCGTTTCCGCCTTGCTGGTACGAAACTCTGTGAGAGTTTTGGGATGGAATTACGCGGCATGAGTGCGCTTGCACTCTGGCATGGAGAGTGCCGCGCTAAGGTGCGTGACGTGATGCATCGGGTCGTCAACGAACCTTGTATTGGTCATGTTGCTTGTACCGTCGAAAATCGTGGCGGGTTCCATTACCAAGCCGAATTTCTTTATCTGCCGTTACGATCCGATATGGGCGAGATGAGCCGTGTGTTGGGTTGCGGATATTACACCGGAGAGAACCGCGCGTTCTCGAAACTCTACGATCCAATCCATCACTGGGTCGACAAAGTGCGCTTGTTCGAATTGACAGGCGATAGCTTTGAAGGCGTCGGCACGGCCCCGATTTTCGGACGCCGCGCACGGGACCGCCGCGGAGAGCCAACACCACCACGTCTGGAACCGTTTGCGGCAAGTCAGCTTTTGGCCGGGGGGCGGCCTGAGCTGACAGCGATTAACGGGGGGCTTCTCGGGTCGACTGAACAGGTCATCGAGCCGCAGGAAGAAGTCGCCCGTAATCGCGGTCATTTGCGGTTGGTTAAATCTGACGTTGGTTGATCCATCCTCGCAGCCAAGGCGAGAACAGCATTTGTAATACAAATGTGCCTGTCATTCGGGCTTTTCTTGTGGTCGAGTATCACGAGAGAAAGCTCTCGTGATGGGGTAAGATGATTATGAGCCGATTTCTGAGTATTGTTGCCGCTGTTTGTGCGCTTTGTATCTCAAGCATCGCCCATGCTGACCTGACCGATAAGCTAAGACCGGACGCGGGAAAGTCGTTTCCCCAGCACCCTTTGCCAGAATGTCAGCTCCCTGAACTCGGCGAGGCGATTGAAGCCCTGACAGTGGAGGGACATACTCCAAACCGGCTGGAGTTGCCGCCTCTCTATGGTCTTGTGTTGTTGAGCATGACGGTCGATTCATATGATGATGGTGAACTGATATTTGCTGTGGACAGGTTGCCTTTGTTGCCCGATGGCGGGCTGAGGCCAATTGATCTTTGCGGCCCTCTTGAAACGCAACGGATGCGCGTTCCTGCTGTTGGGGACCGTGCCGGTATTATTGGTTTGAGAATGCGTCCGTCGCTTGATCTTGCCGCCGCGTATCCGACCTTCGGAGCCGGGTTGGCGGAAAGCAGCCGTGCCGTGCGAACCAAGCCGAAGACGTTTGCCGCCTTCAAGACATTTCCGAATGATGAGAAAATTCTCCGTGACGCCTTGCTAGATCATCCGATGATCGAGAGTGATCGGAATATATGGACAATGCCGGGCCTGATCCTTTTGCCTCTGGCGGAGTAGAGCGTGCAGTTGCCCTGTTTAGGGCAACGGGATGCGTAAAATAGCGCTCCGGATGTGCCGCCATTTATTCCTGAGGAACGATCAAGCCGGACGGTGTTGTGCTAGATCTGCAGCGGCGAGGTCGAGGCCCTTAGCCAGATTATCAAACATCTGATTGATATCATCTTCCGTCACTATTAGCGGTGGGCAGAAGGCAACGCCGTCACCGGGCAACGGACGCCCGAACGTGCCTTGTTCCATCGTATGTTGATAGACCGTAGGAGCGGCTTTTGCGGTGGGCGCAAATTGCTCGCGGGTGTCTTTGTCCGCAACGATTTCAACGGCGCCGACCAAACCGGTGCAGCGGGCTTCGCCGACCAGCGGGTGCGATGCGAGGGCATCATAACGCTCTTTAAATAGGGGCGCGACGGCTTGGACATGGCCGAGAATATCGCGTTCCTCATAGATTTTGAGGGTTTCCAACGCCACTGCCGCGCAAACCGGATGGCCGCCATAGGTCATGCCGATGCCAAAGACACCGTTTTTGGGGCTGTGCGCGGCGATGACTTCGTAGACTTTCTCGCTGACGAGTGTTGCGCCGATGGGCAAATAGGCGGATGAGAGTTGCTTTGCGACAGTCATGATGTCCGGCTGGATGCCGCCGACGGTCTCTGACCCCCAGAATTCTCCGGTCCGGCAAAAGCCGTTGATGACTTCATCACAGACCAGCAGGATATCGTATTTGCGGCAGATTTTCTCGACGGCAGGCCAGTATCCTTTTGGCGGGATCAAGACGCCGCCCGCGCCCATAACCGGTTCTCCGACAAAGGCGGCAATCGTCTCGGGACCTTCGGCAATGATCAGGCTTTCGACTTCTTCCGCGAGGCGGGTTGCGAATTGTTCTTCGGTCTCGTCCGTCTTTCCGTAGCGGTAGAAATGAGGGCAGGAGACTTTCAAAAAGCGGTCGTTCACCGGCAGGTCGAAATCGTTTTGCTTATAAGGCAGGGCCGTGAGGCTGCCTGCTGCGGCTGTCACGCCATGATAGGCTCGGTCGCGGCCAATGATCTTTTTCTTCTCGGGGCGGCCCAGCGCGTTGTTATAATACCAAACCATCTGAATCATCGTGTCGATGGCTTCTGATCCGCTGTTGACGAAAAACGCCCGGGTGATCGAAGCCGGGGCACGTTTTGTCAGGCGTTCTGCCAGTTCAATCGCGGGCTGGTGCGAGCGGTGGGCGAAGATATGGGTGTAGCTCATAACATCCATTTGCTTCATCGCAGCATCTTTCAGCCGCTGTTCGCTATGCCCGAGAGCAGTGCACCAAAGTCCCGCCATCCCGTCTATGAAGCCGCGCCCCTCGTCATCGAACAGGCGAACGCCTTCAGCGCGCGCCATGATGTGCGGGCCTTTCTCCTCATGGGCGGCCATGTCGGTATATTGATGGACGCCCGTTGCAATGTTGATTGCAGACAGGGAATTCGGGATTTGGATGTTCATGGCGCTTGCCTCCGGTTTGAAGGGCGAGGATTGCTTGGATTCAAAGGATTTGCAAGCGCAGTATAGTCGCGGGTTTAAGCACGGACCACGTTATCAAATTCTTCCCGATATTGGCCTCTGGTGTCGATCACAACTGCGCTGTGTTGTTGGATCATGGCGTAGTCGACATTGCTGTGATGGGTGAGGATGATGGCGGCGTCATAACTGGCGAGGATTTCGGGGCTAAGGTCGACCGAAGCGAGGTCGAATTTGTGCTTTCTCATTCGCGGAAAGCTTGGAACCCACGGGTCGGAATAGGCAATATCCGCACCCCATTCACGCAATAGCTCCATGACTTCAACGGCGGGACTTTCGCGCATGTCGTCTACATCCGGTTTATAAGCGATGCCGACCGCGAGGATTCTTGCGTCTTTCAAGGCTTTGCCGCGCGCGTTGAGAGCGCGGATCAGCTTGTCGAGGACGAATTGCGGCATGGCGGCGTTGACCTCTCCGGCCAGCTCGATGAATTTGGTATGAACGCCGTATTCGCGGGCTTTCCAAGTCAGGTAAAACGGGTCCACCGGAATGCAGTGACCGCCAATGCCGGGGCCGGGGTAATACGCCGTAAAGCCGAAAGGCTTGGTCGCGGCGGCGTCAATGATCTCGAAGATATCAAGGCCCATGCGGTCGGCGGTGATCTTCATCTCGTTGACAAGGCCGATATTCACGGCGCGGTGGATGTTTTCCAGCAGCTTGACCATCTCGGAGGCTTGGGTTGAGGAAACCGGAACCACTGTGTTGATGATCGCACCATAAAGCGCGAGGCCGGCTTGGAGGCAGACAGGCGTAGAGCCGCCGACGACTTTGGGAATGGTGTCTGTGGTGAAATCCGGATTGCCGGGGTCTTCGCGCTCGGGTGAATAAACGAGGTAAATGTCTGTGCCGATTTCAAGTCCGTGTGCCTCGATGACGGGGCGCAGAATTTCTTCGGTGGTTCCCGGCCATGTGGTGCTTTCCAAACTAACGAGTTGGCCAGCGCGCAGATGGGGGGCGATGGCGTCCATCGTGCCGGTGACAAAACTGAGATCAGGTTCGCGGTATTGGTTGAGCGGGGTCGGGACGCAAATGATTGCTGTATCGGCTTCGGCAATGCGGGACATATCCGTGGTAGCCTCAAAGCCCGATGTGCGCATGGTGGCGACGGCATCCGAAGAGATGTGTTTGATTGTCTCGATACCTTGATTGAGGCGCTCTACACGGGCGGCGTCGATGTCAAAACCAAGGATGCGAAAGCCCATTTGCGAGAACCGTAGAGCCAGTGGAACACCGACATACCCGAGGCCAATGATGCCGATAACGGCCTGTTTAGATTTTATACGGTCGGGAAAGGTCATAGGTCGGCTCCGGCTTTTATAACTGTCATCAGTAACCCCTCACCCTGATCCTCTCACAGTGGGAGAGGGTCAGAATTTACTGATGTCGTCTTAACCTAAAACCTGATCGAGATGCGCCAGAAAATGTGCGCCCTTGTTTTCTTCGTGAAGGAGGTGGCCGCTGTCTTGGATATGGATGGTGTCGGAATTTGTTAGGCGCTTTGCCCAGCGTTCGGAGGTTTTAGGGTCGACTGCGCGATCTTTTCCGCCTGTCATAAGAAGGTTGCGGGATTTTATTTCAGGAGCGCGCGCGATCAAAGGTTCCAACTCCCACCGGGCCATCATTGCGATGGTGGCGTCTACATGCGTGCTGTCCGCGACGAGGGTGCGATAACAATCGATGCCTTGGTGATCAATGCGGCTGCCCGTGGCTTCGATCAGTTTGCGCACGGCGCTTTCGGACGACATGGTAAGCGAAACGAGGTTTGCGCCGATGGCTCCGAAACCCATGAGCTTGGCCGATAACGGCATGATCGCCCCCGCGACGCCGGGAAAAGGTTCGAGCGCGCCATTGATCGAGACGATGTGGCGCGGGGTTTGCGGCAGGTCGAGCGCAAGTTGATATGCGATGGCCGCGCCTGCCGAATGACCGATAATGATTTCGGGGGTGATGCCGAGGTCGGAGAGCAGGGCGGATATTGCGTTGCTCATTCCCTTGAGGCTGCAGGTGTTTTGATCGCTGGCGAATGTGAAACCCTGACCGGGGAGGTCGAGTGCGAGGACGTGGTGGGTTTCGGCCATGGGCAACATGACATGCCGCCAGCTATGGGTTGATGCGCCGGTTCCGTGAAGGAGGAGGATGGTGTTTCCCTCTCCCGCCTCTTGGATGTGCCAGCGGATTTTGCCCATGCTTTTGAAGTGGCTCAACGAGCGGTGCGGCCAGTTGTTTCCTTCGCGATCCCAGATCATGAGGGGGCTTGCGTGCTTTGGCGTTCACCGCGTCCCTTTGCCGGACGGAGAAAAGATGCGGGACGGAAGGTCTTCACGTTAATGCCTCTGACACCGCGCCTGCCATGCGTCTTGCGTCGGCGCGGGGCATCGGGACGTAGCGTGCGGCGAGCGCATTTGACAGGTCTTTTGCTAAGGGCTGTTGGCGGCGTGCTGTGTCTATGAGGATGATTGGTGCGTTTTGGATACGCAGCGCTTTGGCGATTTCCAGTGCATCCTCGCCCGCTTTGCCGCGTCCGGCCTCACCGTCAAGCGCGATATTGGCAACGCCATCGGTTAGGATGACAAGCGTGGGGGCCATGCCTTTGCGGGCGGCTTGGTCAAGCACTTCATAAGCAGTTTTTAAACCCGCAGCGAGAGGCGTGCCGCCTCCGCCGGGCAAGGCCGCAAGGCGGCGTTTCGTTTGCACAATCGACCGGGTTGGTGGGAGCAAAAGCTCTGCGCCTTCACCGCGAAACGAAATCAGCGCAACGTGATCGCGGCGGGAATAGGCTTCGGCTAGGAGAATTTCAATCGCGCCTTTGGCTTCGGCGAGGCGGGCGAGGGCGGTTGAACCGGACGCATCAACTGCAAAGATGATTGCGCGGTCGCTGACGTCTTGCGTGCGTTTGATATGAATGTCGCTCGGTTCAATCAGAATGCGGCGCGGGTCTTTCGGGCGGGCTTTGCGGCGCGGGGCTTGCCATGGGGCAGCAGTCCGCAGAGTTGCCAGCAAGTCGATGCGATTGGACGAGGATGCGCGGCCTTTGCGTGAAGGGAGGCGGCGGCCTCTGCGGTTGCCGCTGCGCTTCGCGCCGCTTTTAGATCCGCTGGTTGAGGCCGCATTGTTCATGTCGAAGGTTGCGAGGGACGCGAGCAGGTCTTTCGGCAGGATTGCTTTTGCCGCCTCCAGCATCAGATCTTCATCGGTTTGGCTTTGTTGTTTGTTGGTGTCGTCACCGTCATTGTCTTGTTGTTGATCCGGGGAAGAATCTTCCGGTTGTTCATCGTCTTCCATTGGCGGCGGTGTCAGCATTCGAGGCGCAAGGCACAAGCGGATGGCCCAATGCAAGGCGGTTTCATCATCACCGTGCATGGCGGTCAAAGCGCGGGCAACGCGCAGTGTGTGAACCGGCGCACGGAGGCTCGTGATACCCATCTGTACAGCGAGCAATGTGATGTGCCGGATCGTTTCCGGCGGAATCTCTACTGTCGATAAACGGGCGCGGGCGGCTTTGATATCCGATAGGTCAATCTGCGGACAATCGCGAAACGAGAGAGCATCCAAGTCGAGATGAATCGCAAGGCGATCTTGCAGTGCGGCAGGGAGGCCCTCGTCTTCTGTGCCTTCGTCCAGCGCGACCAATGAAAGAGAATGGCTGTCCAATGCTGCCCCAAGACGGCCCGCTAATTCCGCTGGAATGCGCTCTGCCATCGGTGTGACGCACACACCGCCGCGCGTGATTAGGCCGGTGGTAAAAACGGGCTTGAGTGTTGCCAATGTCGCGGTGACATCCAACCCGCCATAAAGCTGTTCATCATCGGCAAGCGGAGACAGTTTTTGCGTTGGTAATGCTTCGGTTAGGGCGACAAGAAAACGATCTCGGACAGGGCCAGAACGGGCGCGCAGCCAGATACCGCCAAGGGCGCCGGGGTCGATGGCAAAAGCGATGAGGGCTTGGGCTGCGTGTTCCCATGGGGTCGGGGTTATCATGGAAATCTGTCGGTATGCTTATGCGAAAACATCGGCAATGATCCGTTCGACCCGCGCCGTGGACCCTGCATCATCCAGTGGATCACGGCGTAGGCGATGGCGCAGGGCGCTGGTGGCGATGGCGAGAATATCCTCGCGCGTGATCTCGCTCCGACCTTCGAAGGCTGCATGAGCGCGGGCCGTGCGTAGCAATGTCAATTCTCCGCGCAACCCATCCGAGCCGAGGGCGATGCAGAGCTGTGCGCAATCCCGTAAGATGTCTTCCGGTGTGGTGACTTTGCTAACGTTCTTTTGGCCCGCAATTATCTTTTTACGGAGGGCGTCATCTTGCGCCTTCCACTCGGCGATGAAGGCGGCAGAGTCGCGGTCGAACGCATCGCGGCGCTTGATGACCTCGACGCGCTCATCCAGATCGGTCGGCGAGGCAACATCCACAGACAGGCCAAATCGGTCAAGGAGCTGCGGACGCAATTCGCCCTCTTCGGGATTGCCCGAACCAACGAGCACGAACTTGGCATCATGGCGAATCGAGAGGCCTTCACGCTCGACCAGATTTTCACCCGATTGTGCAACATCGAGCAAAAGATCGACGAGGTGGTCTTCGAGAAGATTGGCTTCATCGATATAAAGATATCCGCGATTGGCACGAGCGAGCAGTCCCGGCTCGAAGACTTTTTTGCCTTCGGTCAAAGCGCGTTCGACATCCAATGCACCGACGACTCGGTCTTCGGTCGCGCCGAGTGGCAGGTCGATGACAGGTGTCGGGACTTTTACCACTCTATTCGCGGGTTTTACCTTGGATTTTCCAGATTTTGCCTGCGATTTCGGCAGTTTTGCCATGCAGTGGGGACAGGATTCAGGTGCTTTACCTGTGCAGTTATATGGACAGTTTTCGACCGCGCTGATGGTCGGCAACAAAGCAGCGAGCGCTCTGACGGCGGTGGATTTTCCCGTACCCCTGTCGCCAAAAACCAACACGCCGCCGATGCTGGGATCGATTGCCGTGAGGATCAGAGCGCGTTTCATCTCGTCTTGTCCGACGATGGCCGAGAAGGGAAAAGCGTGTTTCATGCAGCATCCACAGCGAGGCGCGCGAGGGGGCGTTTGCCTTCCCACGTTCCGATTTCATCAAGTATTTCAAAGCGTGCGTAGAGTTCTTCGGCAAACCAATCTCCGGCACGAACGTCCTTTATCGCACGGGCATGGGGGCCTTCTTTACGGGCAAAATTGGCCATTGATTTCTCGTCAGGCCAGATCGAAAAAGTGATCTGATGCAGCCACGGGATCTCGCCCATGCCGATTTTAAAGCGGACATTGGGATCAGTTCCGATCATCGCCGATATATTGGGGACATGCTTCCAGAATTTCATTAAAATCAAAGGCTTGATCGTGGCGCGTGTTAACGCAGCAATGGGACCGGAGCTTGCCTTTCCGATTGTCTCGAAAGGTTGACGACGACTCCACTGACCGCGCGATGACGTGGCCCGCAGCAGCAATGTGCAAGACTCGGAAGCATGTTTGCGATGGCGCGTAAAAAATGTTTCTTTATCAATAGCTTGCTTGGCTGTGGCTACGTCAGGCCATGTCGCTAATAATGTGTATACGCTCCAGTTCGGTTTTGGATTAAAGCCTTCTCCAGTGCCGGTTCCGCAGAGTTTGTAAAACTCTATCCCTTTGATTCTGCGCAATGAAAAGCGTGCAAAGCCCATCTGCGTAAACGCCCAGATGCGTTCACGATGGGTGGTAAATCGAAAAAGGCTGAGGCTAACCGTTTGAATCGCTTTTTGCTCCTTGAGTGTCCAATAAAATTGACACTCATTGCCCGTTTATGGAAGTCTAAATTCACCGCTCTCATAGCGGCAAATGCTCCGGGAGGGGCACTTTATGCTGAAAAGAACCGAACCGTTTTCCGATGATCCAGAAACTTATGATTTGGATCAAGGATTTAGTGCTAAAAGCGATACCCGTCCACAGGCTGTTGTCATCGGTGCAGGTCTTGGTGGCTTGGCGTCGGCAATGCGGTTGGGAGCGAAGGGATACCGCGTAGAGGTCATCGATCGACTCGATAGTGTCGGGGGGCGCGGTACTTCTGTCTCGGTAAATGGACACCGGTTCGACCTTGGGCCAACTATTGTAACAGTCCCAAATTGTTTCAAAGACTTATGGGCTGTAACTGATCATAAATTTGAAGATGATGTTGACCTGCGACCGCTCGATCCATTTTACACAATTCGGTTCCCGGACGGTTCTCAATTTTCAGCACGTAAAGATCATGAAGACATGCGGGCCGAAGTTAAGCGGTTGTCTCAACATGATCTCGCAGGATACGATAAAATCGTAAAAGATGCCGAGGCGCGTTATGTGTTTGGCTTCGAAGACTTAGGTCGCCGCCCGATGAACGAGCTTTGGGAGCTGATCAAAGTGCTTCCGACTTTCGCTTGGTATCGGGCTGATCGTTCGGTTTATGCTCATGCCGCTAAACGCTTGAAAGATGAGCGTTTACGCATGGCGCTGAGTTTCCATCCGTTGTTTATTGGCGGCGATCCGTTTCATGTTACCTCCATGTACACATTGGTATCCCATCTCGAAAAAGAGTTCGGTGTTCACTACGCAATGGGCGGTGTTGCGGCGATTGCCGAAGCGATGGCAAAACGCATTCGCGGACAAGGCGGGCGCATTCGGTTGAATGAAGAAGTCGATCAGATTCTTATTAAAAACAATACGGTAAAAGGTGTGGAGTTGAAGTCTGGCGATACACTGGACGCGCCGATTGTCGTGTCGAATGCGGATGCCGGGCACACCTATGACCACTTACTTAGGCGCACCAAAAAACGTCGCTGGACACCAAAAAAGCTGGCTAGTCGTCGATGGTCGATGGGCTTGTTTATCTGGTATTTCGGGACAAAGGGCACTCGCGAAAAATGGCGCGATGTTGGACATCACACGATACTGTCCGGCCCGCGTTACAAAGGGTTGGTCCGGGATATTTTCATGAAGGGAAAGCTCTGCGACGACATGAGCCTTTATGTGCATCGCCCAACCGAAACTGATCCGAGCGCCGCGCCTGAAGGCGATGATACGTTTTATGCGCTCTCGCCTGTTCCTCATTTGGGGTTTGAGAATGGCGTTGATTGGAAGGTGGAGGCTGAACCTTACCGCCAGAAAGTGCAGGCATTTCTTGAGAAGGAAATGCTTCCCGGTTTGGGTGAGCATATTACAGCCAGTCACGTTATGACGCCTCTTGATTTTCAAGATCGCTATTTAAGTCCTTATGGCTCGGGCTTTTCTATCGAACCGCGTATTTTGCAAAGCGCTTGGTTCCGGCCTCATAACGTTTCTGAAGAGGTGAAAGGACTTTATCTTGCTGGGGCGGGGACGCATCCGGGCGCTGGATTGCCAGGTGTGGTCTCTTCTGCAGAGGTGCTCGCAAAGCTGGTTCCGGATGCTGAACGGGTGAGCGCATGATTGACCCAGTAGATCTTGCAGAGTGCCGACGCGCGATTGAACATGGGTCGCGCTCGTTTTATGCGGCCTCGAAATTGCTACCGCGCAAAGTCGCGGACCCAGCAATGGCACTTTATGCGTTTTGCCGTTTGGCCGATGATGCTGTTGATCTGAGTGATGAGAAAGCTGCGGCAGTGCTATCCTTGCGTGACAGGCTCGATCTTGCCTACGCGGGAACGCCGCGTGATGCGGCGGCGGATCGTGCCTTTACGGCGATGATCCATGATTTTGATATGCCCAGAGAATACCCAGAGGCGCTGCTAGAGGGGCTGGCATGGGATGCGACGGATCGTCGATATGCGAGCCTGTCAGAGCTGCGTGGATATTCAGCGCGTGTAGCCTCTGCGGTTGGAGCGATGATGTGCGTCCTTATGGGTGTCCGGGATGCGGATGCACTGGCGCGTGCTTGCGATCTTGGGGTTGCAATGCAACTGACAAATATCGCACGTGATGTCGGTGAAGATGCGCGTGAAAAGCGGCTTTATCTGCCCTTAGATTGGATGGAAGAACTGGGTGTTGATCCTGATGCCTTTTTAGCCAATCCACAAGCATCACCGGAAATTAGAGAAATTACCCGGCGTTTGTTGGTGGCGGCGGAGGCGTTGTATCAACGATCCGAGGCTGGGATTTCCCGGCTGCCCCTTTCATCTCGAACTGGCATTTATGGTGCGCGCTTTATTTATGCTGGAATCGGACGGCGAGCTGCAAAAAACCACTATGATACGGTCACGCAGCGTGCACGCACGTCTGGACGTGAAAAGGTTGGTCTGCTGGCTTGGTCGATGTTGCGAACAGTCGGCAGTGTTGTTCTACCACAATCGGCTATCTTGCATGCGAGGCCGCTAGCTGAAGTGGCGTTCTTGGTGGATGCAGGAGCATCTACGCAAGGTGTTGCATCTAGCGGGTGGGGTGATGGACGCGGAGGCGCAGTCGTCAGCATTCTTGCTCAACTTGAGCAACGTGATCGAACCAGAGGAACGCAGCCATTTAGTTTTTGAATGTCCAGTTCTTCCGCCTCGGAACACGCACGGCCAACATTGGTTTGATTAAGGGGGATGCAAATCGATTGAGGTCCAGCGCTTCATGAACGCCATCGGTTTCTTCACCGTGAATCGTCGTTCTAAGTACTGACCGCGTATAAAAAGGCGCGTCCAGCATTGCCTTGATCTGGCGTGGATTGCTGCCATCATCGCTGCGGGTCTCTCGGTGAACCGCCCAAAGTGAGCGTGAAACACGTTGTTTTGGTGGAGGAGTCATTTGCTCAACGTCGCCGTTCTCCGCAAATTTCAAGGCGACGGCCAACGATGATCCATCACGGCGTTCGGCATCGTAGAAAGCCGCTGATCCTCCGCGCACCGGCATGCGCGACCATGTCCAGTATGAGAAATCGTCCTCGAGGGCAGCGGTTCCAAAATTCGCATCGAAATATCCATGCCCGGACCATTGCCAACCTTTCCGATTTAAATCGACATCGATGCGTGCTGTGGGTGCGAATGGCCTCCAGACATGTGAACCATCATCTTTCAAAGGAACTTCGATATTGGTGACACCCGTGGGTATCAGCCTAATTTGGCCTTGCAGCTTGCCGGGATGTGGTGTGGTCATTTCATCGACGTCGATCACGAGGGTATCGCGATCCCATGTCATGCTGCTTGGGCCAATTTCCATGCGATCTTCTGACAGACGCAGAGCTGATGCCCCCCTATCTGTCATTGTCCAGCGACCGCCACGCCCATACGTAACAACGTTTATACAGCAATGATTTTCAGGCTGTTTTCGGCCTGACCATCGATACCAAGGAGAAAAAACCGATCCTATGAACCCGATGATTGAGATGGCCCGTTCACCATCATCCGAGACGCCGTCGACGTACCACCAAGCATAGCCGTTTGGCGGGACCGAGATGTCGAAGCAAGGTCTGTCATGATCGCCGCGGCCGCGTGCTGTCCGGAAAGGCTGGCCATCGGAAGGCCCGCCCCCGGATGAATCCCTCCCCCCGCGAGATAAAGCCCCTTGATCCTGCTCCGCGCCGTTGAGCGCTTGAATGTCGCCATCATTCCGTGTGGGCTGCGCCCGTAGAGCGAACCGTCTGACCCCGGAAACCGTGCCGCGAAGTCGGCTGGCGTTATCAACGACAGTCGATCCGGTGTTACGTCGAAATTGAGATTCATCTTTTGCAAAGTCCGGAAAGTCCGCGTGCGACATTGTTCGAATTCCTTTGCAGAATGTTGTGCGGCCCCTTGATGAGGTGCACCGTTCATAATGATCTCAAAGCGCTCTTTGTCTGGTTGGACGATGCCATTACCCCGATCTTGTGCGCAGACATAGAGCGTTGGATCTGAAGGCATTTCACCACGTTTGATGGCATCAAATTCGTTGGCTTGTTGATGACCAAAAAAGACATTGTGGTGTTTTAAATTTACACCGGATGGTTTTGCAGCAAAAGCCCAGACGTAAGCCGATAATGAACGCGGCGTTGTGGCTTTGCGGGTGACGGCGCGGCGCGGCGCTGATCCGAGGAGGCCACGCGATAAAGCTGCCGGGTCCCCATTGAAGATTATTCTTTCGCCTTCAATGCGCTCGCCCGTTTCTAATATAACACCGACGACCTGTCCGTTTTCCGTGAGAATCTGTTCGACTGCAGTGCCATAGTGGAAGTTAGCCCCGCGTTCAGTCGCGATTTTTTCCAAGGCTTTTGCGAGATTAAGCATACCCCCCTGAATCCGCCAAACACCTTGGGACTCAACGTTCCAAATTAAAGACAACAAAGCAGGAGACGCAAACGGCGATCCTCCTACATAGGTGGCATACCGACCGAAGAGTTGTCGCAAACGTGGATCAGTAAATGCGCGGGATAACGCTCCGGCTAATGTACTTATGGGAGCCATTGCAGGCAGCAACCGCCGAGCGTCGGACATCACTGTTCGCGCGAGAACATACAAACTTGGTTTCTCGCTTAGCATGACGGGTTCATTAAACGCTTCGAAAAGTCGTTGTGTTGATTTTGAGAATGCGACGAACTCTTCACGCGCTTTTCGGCCTGCGAAGTCTCCAACGGCATTGGCGCTTTCTGCTGGATCAGCATGTAGGTCAAGGGTCGAGCCATCTTGCCACCAATGTCGGGCAAGTATCGTCTCAGGTGTTAATGTAACGTGTTCGGATAATGTAACGCCTGCTCGTCGAAATAAGGATTCGAAAACTGAGCGCATTGTCAAAACCGTCGGGCCGGCATCGACTGGACCAGCATCGCTTGGGAACTGGCGTAGCTTCCCTCCGGGTGCATAAGCCTGTTCAAGAACTGTTACATCAATCCCTGCAGCAGCAAGATCGACAGCAGCAGACAAACCCCCGATTCCGGCTCCGATAATGATGACTTTCTTCGCATTTGACCGCGCCATGCGTTGATTGCTCCTGCTTCAATAGGAATGACTATTGACTTCCCTTCGATAAGTGTCCAGTTTTTCTGACATATAAATATGTCATATATTGCTGACATATCGACGCAAGGGGACAAACATGGCGACGCACGAGAGAATCGAAACTGCGTTGGCTGTTGCACTTAAACGTGCAACTGAGAAGCCGTCTCCCCCTAAGCTATCTCAAGCTCTGCGTCATGCCGTTCTGGATGGAGGCGCGCGGGTTCGTCCTCAGCTTTGTCTCGCTGTGGCGCATGCATGTGGCGATCGGGATGAGTCTGAATTAGTTTCTGCGACGGCAGCGGCGATTGAGCTTATCCATTGCGCCAGCCTCGTTCATGATGATCTGCCTTGTTTTGATGATGCCGATTTGCGCCGCGGAAAGCCTTCTGTGCATGCCGCATATGGTGAACCGCTAGCGGTTTTAGCAGGCGATGCATTGATTGTTGCTGCATTTGAAACACTCGCGCTGTGTTCTGCGGGCAATCCGATACGGGCAAATAGCCTGCTTGTTGATCTGGCGTTTGCGACGGGTGCGCCCAACGGAATTTGTGCAGGGCAGGGATGGGAGAGCGAATCCGATATTGACCTTTCTGCATATCATAGGGCGAAGACAGGTGCTCTCTTTGTTGCTGCGACACGGATGGGCGCACGCGCAATGGGCGAAAATCCTGAACCTTGGGAAACACTAGGCGCAAAGATTGGTGAAGCGTTTCAGGTTGCCGATGATCTGCGCGACGCTTTGTTAGACACTGAAGAACTCGGTAAACCAGCAGGGCAAGACGCCGTGCATGACCGTCCCAACGCCGTCGCACATCTGGGTGTTCAAGGTGCGGTTAAAAAATTAGACTCCATCCTTGAGGGTGCGGTGGAGTCTATTCCGCCTTGCGAAGGCGAGGCAACATTGCAGGCAATTGTCCGGCATCAGGCCGAGCGTCTCGTTCCGGTCGGTGTTGCGCGTTACGTCGCGTGACGGATACACCTCATTTCTCTGGGACGTCGGTTTTGTCGCGAGCAATAGAGCGACTATCGCAAGCGTATGTAACGTGGCGAAATTCAAAGATTTCTAATCCGAAATTTCAGGAATGGGCCAGTCGTTTTCCTCTGACGCGGAGGGTTTCTCGGCGTTCAGCAGAAGAAGTTTATGATCTCGTTTCAGGGTTTGTTTATTCTCAAACGCTGCTGGCCTGTGTTGAATTTGATTTACTGAATGCGGCTCAACGAGAAGCGATTAATCCTATCTCTTTGGCACATGAAAAGGGGGTCGACCCAGACCGCTTGACCATGCTGTGTCAGGGAGCCGCGTCTTTGGAATTATTGTCTCGACAACGCGATGGACGCTACGCATTGGGTCGCCTTGGCGCAGCGGTTATCGGCGTTCCCGGTTTAGAGTTGATGATCCGGCATCACCGCATCTTTTACAGGGACCTCGCCGATCCTGATGCGCTTATTCGGGGCGAAGTCAAGACAGAGTTATCGCAATATTGGCCTTATGTTGCGGGTAGAGAAACCCATGATTTAGCGGAAGATGTTGCGAAAACTTATTCGGAATTGATGGCGACATCGCAGCAATTGGTAGCCATCCAGACATTGCGCGCAGTTTCTTTGAGCCATGTCTCCCATCTGGTTGACATAGGTGGTGGAACGGGTGCTTTTTTGGCGGCGGTGGCCGCACAGTATGACGTACTAAAACTCACTTTATTTGACCTTCCAGCTGTTGCGGAAGAGGCGACACGTCATCTGAACGTTGCCGGGCTTTTAGATCGAATTGATGTTCTTGGTGGCAGTTTTCTTGATGATCCACTGCCCGCCGGAGCTGATGCTGTCAGTTTGATCCGTGTCCTTTATGATCATGATGATGAAACGGTCCGATCGTTGCTGAAGGCAGTCTATGAAGCTTTGCCACAAGAAGGCACGCTTCTGATCTCCGAACCGATGTCGGGCGGCGCAAAGCCTACAAAAGCTGGCGATGCCTACTTCAGCTTTTATACGATGGCTATGACGACCGGGCGGCCTCGATCTGCGCAGAGGCACTCCGAATTGCTTCTTGAGGCAGGGTTCTCCGACATTGTTACGCATCCTACTGACACAGCTTTTGTAACGAATGTTTTGACAGCACGGAAAGTTTTTTGAGCCTCATGGCAGAAAAATGTGTATCGAAAAATTGACAACAATAAATGTCTAGTTAAACATACATATTAGATTGATGCTTCCGACTCATAAGATGCACGATCTAATTAGGGGAGGACGTTATGCACGCGGATGCAGTCGTACTTGAAGGTCCAAGACGCTTAGGTGTCCGTTCCGTCGAGATTGCTGACCCGACATCGAGCGATGTTATCGTCGATATTGCGCATTCTGGTATTTCCGCTGGTACAGAAAAATTATTCTGGTCAGGCGACATGCCTCCGTTCCCCGGCATGGGCTATCCACTCGTTCCAGGATATGAGGCTTCAGGAGAAGTCGTTGAAGCACCGCGAGGCAGCGCCATCAAGGTTGGCGATACAGTTTTTGTGCCCGGTGCGACCTGTACCAAAGAAATAAAAAGTTTGTTTGGCGGCGCGTCTTCTCGGATTGTGACTGCGATGGATCGCGTTATTCCGCTTGATGCGGCACTTGGTCCGCAGGCGGCGTTAGTGGCATTAGCAGCGACCGCTCGTCATGCGGTGGCGGGGATCAATACCACATTGCCTGACTTGATTGTTGGACATGGTGTGTTGGGCCGATTGCTCGCGCGGCTGACACTTGCGGCGGGCGGTGCTGCGCCAACAGTGTGGGAAACGTCGGCTGATCGTAGGATAGGCGGTGTCGGTTATGATGTCGTGGACCCTGAAGACGACGAGCGCCGCGATTACCGTTGTATCTATGATTGCAGTGGTGATCCTAACTTGCTCAACGCTTTAATTGGGCGTCTGCAAAAAGGCGGCGAAATCGTTCTGGCGGGCTTTTATTCTGAACCTCTTAGTTTCGCATTTCCGCCTGCATTCATGAAGGAAGCGCGTTTTCGAATTGCTGCTGAGTGGAATAAGGCGGACATGATCGCGACTCGCGAGCTGATCGATAATGGCGCATTGTCGCTTGATGGTCTGATCACACACACCGCCAATGCGGATGCGGCATCCGACGCATATCAGACCGCGTTTACTGACCCTAACTGCCTTAAAATGATCCTCGATTGGAGGGCTTCTGTATGAGTCTTGATGTTCCAAATCTTCGTTCCGATACGTTGGAGGATCACCACGAACGTTTGCGTGATGAAGCGGCGGCTGAGCCGACGATGGAAGTGCCCATCGCTGAGCCGACGAAAAAGACTCAGATCATAGCGATCTACGGCAAGGGCGGAATTGGGAAGTCATTTACGCTTGCGAACCTCAGCCATATGATGGCGGAGCAAGGCAAACGTGTCTTGCTTATCGGTTGCGATCCAAAGTCTGATACGACCTCGCTGTTATTTGGCGGTAAAGCATGTCCGACCATTATCGAAACATCGACGAAGAAGAAACTGGCCGGGGAAGAAGTTAAGATTGGCGATGTTTGTTTCAAGCGAAACGGTGTTTTCGCGATGGAACTCGGTGGCCCAGAAGTTGGTCGCGGTTGTGGCGGGCGTGGGATTATTCACGGATTTGAGCTGCTCGAAAAATTAGGTTTTCATGATTGGGACTTTGATTATGTCCTGCTCGATTTCCTAGGCGATGTTGTTTGCGGCGGCTTCGGATTGCCCATCGCACGGGATATGGCGCAAAAAGTCATCGTCGTTGGGTCTAATGATTTGCAATCTTTGTATGTCGCGAACAATGTTTGTTCAGCGGTAGATTATTTCCGAAAAATGGGCGGCAATGTCGGCGTTGCTGGGATCGTAATCAACAAAGATGATGGTACGGGTGAAGCTGCGGCGTTTGCCAAGGCGGTCGATATTCCAATCCTCGCTTCCATCCCACAAGATGATGATTTGCGTAAAAAATCAGCGAATTATCAGATTGTTGGTACGGATGAGACGCAGTGGGGCAGCTTGTTTGCAGAGCTTGCCGAGAATGTCGGAGAGGCTCCGCCACTGCGCCCGACGCCGCTAACTCAAGACGGATTGCTCGGACTATTTTCTGCCTCGCAGACCGGCGCAGATTTCGTGCTGGAACCAGCAACCGATGTCGATATGCGCGGGAAAAACTCTGTCGTCAAAGAATCGCTGGAGGTTGTTTACGACAATGTTTGATCTTGAAGAAATGGCCCGCGTTGACGAGGCCTTGGGCCGTATGAATGAAGAGCCTGTTGATGTCGCATCTGATGAGAGTGCGGACGAATGACAGATGATGCCTTCATTGATGCTCCTAATTTGAGTGATGCTCCTACACCATCTGAAGATGGAATGGGGTGTCATTCTGCTGGGAAAATGGAGGCGGCAGCGCGCTCTGCGGGTAAGTCGGAAATCCTTGATCAATACGCGACAGATTATCCACAAGGCCCACATGATAAACCTCAAAGCATGTGCCCTGCGTTTGGGTCATTGCGCGTTGGATTGCGAATGCGCCGCGTGGCGACGGTTCTATCCGGCTCGGCCTGTTGCGTTTATGGCCTAACATTCGTTTCGCACTTTTATGGAGCGCGACGCTCTGTTGGTTATGTCCCGTTTAACTCTGAAACTCTGGTTACAGGTAAACTGTTTGAGGACATTCGCGAGTCTGTTCATGCAATGGCAGACCCGGAAAAGTATGACGCGATAGTGGTCACAAATCTATGCGTGCCGACTGCATCGGGCGTACCGCTCCGTTTGCTGCCTAATGAGATCAACGGTGTTCGGATTGTTGGTATCGACGTTCCGGGCTTTGGTATTCCCACTCATGCGGAAGCCAAGGACGTTCTTGCGGGTGCGATGCTGAAATATGCGCGGGAAGAGGCAGAAGCTGGCCCCGTTGCAACACCGGAGTCAGGTAAATCTGATCGCCCGACTGTCGCATTACTGGGCGAGATGTTTCCGGTTGATCCAATTTCGATTGGGGCAATGTTAGATCCAATGGGGCTAGCTGCTGGTCCTACGGTTCCATGCCGTGAATGGCGTGAGCTTTATTCTGCGCTTGATTGCGGCGCCGTTGCTGCGATTCATCCATTCTACACTGCGGCGGTCCGTGAGTTTGAAGCTGCAGGGCGAACAATCGTCGGATCAGCACCAGTTGGCCATGACGGAACTGCCGCTTGGCTTGCGGGTATCGGAGATGCCTTCAATATAAGCGCGGATAAGATTGCTGAGGCTCAAAATAAATTCTTGCCCGCTATCAAAGGCGCATTAGCCGCGACTCCAATCAACGGCACAATCACACTCTCGGGCTATGAAGGGTCGGAGTTGCTAGTCGCCCGTTTGTTAATCGAGAGCGGGGCGAATGTGCCTTACGTTGGTACAGCCTGCGCTAAGAGTGCTTGGTCAGAAGCGGATCGTGATTGGCTTGAGGCCAAAGGCGTTAAGGTGAAATTCCGTGCCAGCCTTGAAGATGATTGTTCTGCGATGGAAGCGATCAATCCTGATCTCGCTATCGGTACAACACCCGTTGTTCAAAAAGCGAAAGAGCGCGGCACACCGGGATTATATTTCACTAATTTAATTTCAGCACGGCCTTTGATGGGACCGGCTGGTGCAGGATCACTTGCGCAGGTCGTCAATGCTGCCATCGGTAACAAAGGCCGGATGGACACAATGCGTGAATTCTTCGAAGGCGTTGGGAGCGGCGATACCGCTGGCGTCTGGGAAGGTTCACCCAATGTGGATGACGGCTTCCGTGCGCACCGCCAAAAGAAGCGCGAAAAGGCCGCTCGCGCTGCCAAAGCTGCGGAGATGATCTGATGCTTGTGCAAGATCATGACAGGGCGGGTGGGTATTGGGGCGCGGTCTATGCGTTCTGCGCGACCAAAGGCTTGCAAGTCGTTATTGACGGCCCTGTTGGATGCGAGAACCTGCCCGTTACGTCGGTCTTGCACTATACTGACGGCCTTCCGCCGCACGAGTTGCCTATTGTCGTGACGGGCCTCGGCGAAGAAGAACTTGGCCGTGATGGTACGGAAGGTGCGATGAAGCGGGCATGGAATACGCTTGACCCTGCTCTGCCTGCGGTGGTTGTTACCGGATCAATCTCTGAGATGATCGGCGGTGGCGTAACGCCTGAAGGAACCAATATCCAACGGTTTTTACCGCGCACTATTGATGAAGATCAATGGGAAGCGGCGGATCGCGCGATGACTTGGATCTTCACCGAATTCGGCTGCACCAAAGAACGACCCCGCAAGACGACACCTTTGGCTGAAGGGCAAAAACCGCGCGTCAATATCCTTGGCCCGATGTACGGCACGTTTAACATGCCATCCGATGTCGCGGAAATCCGGCGCTTGGTTGAAGGCATCGGCGCTGAGATTAACATGGTAATGCCACTCGGTTCTCATCTCGGCGAGATGCCCAAATTGGTGAACTCCGAAGCGAATGTGGTTATGTATCGCGAGTTCGGTCGTGGCCTCGCCGAAGTGCTTGGCAAACCTTATTTGCAAGCGCCTGTTGGCATTGACTCGACAACAAAGTTTTTGCGCAAACTCGGCGAGATGCTGGGCCTTGATCCGGAACCTTTCATTGAACAGGAAAAGCACTCCACGCTAAAACCTGTTTGGGATTTGTGGCGCTCGGTCACGCAAGATTTCTTTGCGACCGCGAGTTTTGCGATCGTTGCGAACGAGACTTATACACGCGGTATTCAAAACTATCTTGAACACGAACTTGGATTGCCGTGCGCTTTCGCTGTTCCGCGTATCGCAGGTAAGAAAACCGATAATGATGCTGTCCGAGAGATGATGCACGAAAAGCGTCCGCTTGTCGTTCTGGGATCGATTAACGAAAAAATGTATCTTGCAGAAATGAGCAGTGGTCACGGACCAAAACCTGCGTTCATTCCGGCAAGTTTTCCCGGTGCTGCCATTCGACGCGCTACCGGAACGCCAATGATGGGATATGCGGGGGCGACCTATCTGTTGCAGGAAGTTTGTAACAGCCTCTTCGATGCATTGTTCCATATTCTGCCCCTCGGAACCGAGATGGATGCAGCGGCAGCAACACCGACCCGTTTGCGTCGTGACTTTCCTTGGGACCCTGATGCTCAGGCATTGCTCGATAAGATTGTCGAGGACCACCCGATTCTTACCCGTATTTCTGCCGCGAAAACGCTTCGTGATCGTGCAGAAAAATCCGCTCTTGATGCTGGAGCCGACCGTGTCGTGCGCGAAAACGTCGCCGCGCTGCAAACCGGCTCTAAAGATTAACATCGTCCGTTGAAAATGGAGATTAACATGGCTGTACAAAACCCAGACGCCCCGATGCGTTCACGCGTTAAGCGTCAGCCACGCGCTGAATACTGGATTTATTTTACGCTGCTGTTTGCTTTGCTTTTGCCGACGACATTGCTCAAGCGCGTTTTCGCCATGGCAACCGGCGAACCATCGCAAGAAAGCGTTTTACGTGAAGCGGTAAGCGAAGCACACACAGCGGCTTCGATGATTTTCTCCGCCTGATTTACGGCGCGGAGTTTTAGAGATCACTTCGCTTGCTTGCATGTGAAGTGCTGCTGATGGGCGAGCGCCGATCAGTGACTTGGCTGCGGGCAACCGTAGTTTCGATTGCTCAACTGGAGGTACCCAAATGAGTGACAACGACGGCCTGTCTTTCACAGGCCTTTCCGAAGAACAGGCGCAGGAACTGCACTCTGTCTATATGAGCGGGCTTATTCTTTTCACCGCAGTTGCGGCGGTCGCTCACTTGGCAGTGCTAATCTGGCGTCCTTGGTTCTACCTTTAGAGGAGGGATGAAATGAGCAAGTTCTACAAAGTCTGGCTGATTTTCGATCCACGCCGTGTGTTTGTTGCACAAGGCGTATTCCTCTTCCTGCTGGCGGCGATGATTCACCTCGTCCTGCTAAGTACGGAACGCTACAACTGGTTTGAGGTCGCACAGGCCGAAGAAATTGCGCGCGCTGCAGAGTAATCTGTCGCGGACAATTTTTCATTCCAGTTATCAAGAAAGCTGCGGGCGTCTTCATGATGGCCGCAGCAAATACCTCGCTGATTGCTCGTCGGCGCGGAAGGATACATTCATTTTCTAAGACCGAGAGCGGAGACCCATCATGGCATTGCTCAGTTTTGAACGAAAATATCGTGTGAAAGGTGGGACGCTGATCGGCGGCGATCTTTTCGATTTTTGGGTTGGGCCTTTTTTCGTGGGCTTCTTCGGAGTGACGACCCTGTTCTTTACAGCACTGGGAACAGCTCTCATTTTTTACGGAGCTGCCCTTCAAGGCACATTTAATCCGTGGCTCATCAATATTCAGCCGCCTGATTTAAGTTATGGCCTTGGCATGGCTCCGCTCGCCGAAGGCGGTCTTTGGCAGATTATCACAATTTGCGCGATTGGCGCTTTTGTGAGTTGGGCTTTGCGGGAGGTGGAAATTTGCCGGAAGCTCGGCATCGGTTATCACGTTCCTTTCGCATTTAGCTTTGCAATTTTTGCTTATGTAACATTGGTCGTGATCCGGCCCGTATTGCTCGGTGCTTGGGGCCATGGCTTTCCGTATGGAATTTTCAGTCACCTCGATTGGGTGTCAAATGTCGGGTATTCTTACCTGCATTTCCACTACAATCCTGCTCACATGCTGGCGGTGACGTTCTTCTTCACGACGACATTGGCATTGGCGCTTCATGGCGGATTGATCTTGTCGGCAGCCAATCCTGAAAAAGGCGAAGAGGTCAAAACACCTGATCATGAAGATACTTTCTTCCGCGACTTCATCGGGTATTCGGTCGGGACGCTGGGCATTCACCGTGTTGGTCTGTTGTTGGCTTTGAATGCTGTTTTCTGGTCGGCGGTTTGTATCGTTATCTCTGGCCCGGTTTGGACGAGTGGCTGGCCTGAATGGTGGAACTGGTGGCTTGAATTGCCGATCTGGCCAAACGCGGAGGCGATGTCATGATTGAGTATCAGAACATCTTCAATCAAGTGCAGGTTCAAGGCCCCGCTGAATTAGGGATCACGAATGGCAAAGGGATTGAGAAAGAACGTGGTGGAACACCGTTTTTCTCGAAAATCATGGGTTGGATCGGGAATGCTCAGATTGGCCCTATCCATCTCGGATTCTTTGGCCTGATTTCAGTCATTACCGGCACATTGGCCTTTAACATTATTGGCTTGAATATGCTGGCGCAGGTTGGCTGGTCCTTCCCTGAGTTTTTGCGCCAAGGATTTTGGCTTGCGCTGGAACCACCAGGACCGGAATGGGGTTTGCGAATGCCGCCTCTCGATCAAGGTGGCTGGTATATTATCTGTAGTTTCTTCCTGTTAATTTCAGTTCTTAGCTGGTGGGTGCGCAGTTATGTGCGCGCGTCCGAATTGAAAATGGGTAAGCATGTCGCTTGGGCTTTTGCCGCTGCAATCTGGCTGTTCCTTGTCTTGGGGTTGTTCCGTCCGGTTCTTATGGGATCATGGTCGGAAGCGGTTCCTTACGGGATCTTCCCTCACTTGGATTGGACCACGGCGTTTTCCATTCGCTATGGTAATCTCTACTATAATCCATTCCATGCGCTTTCTATCGTCTTCCTTTACGGTTCCGTTCTGCTGTTTGCGATGCATGGTGCGACGATTTTAGCCGTGTCCCGTCTCGGTGGTGATCGCGAGTTAGAGCAGATCTTCGACCGTGGAACGGCATCAGAGCGCGCCGCATTGTTCTGGCGCTGGACGATGGGCTTTAACGCGACGATGGAAGGCATTCACCGTTGGGCTTGGTGGTTTGCTGTTCTGACACCGATTACTGGCGGTATTGGAATTCTGATCACCGGAACGCTTGTCGATAATTGGTATCTCTGGGCTATCGAGCACAGTTTCGCGCCAGCGTATGAAGGCGGCTACGGCTACGAAGCCTATACACCTTGAGGAGCCGAAAATGTTTGATTTAGATTGGTTCCCTAAGTGGAACAGAGAAAACCCGAAGGACGTTTTCGGACCTGCGATTATTATTGGTGCGGTGGGAGGAGCGGTTTTGGTCGCTGCTTTGATCATCACTTGGGGTAACCCTGCTGAGACATCAACGATGCAGACCGGCCCGCGCGGTTCCGGTATGGGTGTTGTAGAGTTGGTAGCCAACCGAGAAGCAGTTGATCCTACCGTTGAAGCTTATACCTCTGATGCGCCATATGCCCCGGAGGAGGGCGATGCCCTCGCGAAAGACGTTTATAAAAATGTTCAAGTCCTAGGTGATGTCACTGAGGATAACTTTGATCGCATGATGGCGTCGATAACTGCGTGGGTCTCGCCGGATGAAGGCTGCGCTTATTGTCACGGCGATGATGAGACTTATGCGAAGGATGATCTTTACACTAAGGTTGTGGCGCGCCGGATGATCCAGATGACACAACTGATTAATGAAGAGTATGAAGGGCACGTCGCTCCGGCAGGTGTAAACTGTTATACGTGCCACCGGGGTGAAGCGATCCCGAGCGATATTTGGTTCAAACGCTCCCCCGTATTGCAAAATGTGAGTGGCTGGTCTGCTAACCAAAACTTTGCAACATTGCAGAGCAGTTCAACGTCGTTACCGACAGACGCGCTGGAGCAATATCTTTTGGGAGACGAGACGATCTCGGTCCACGATCTGGAACCGCGCGCGTCGAACGAGGGAACTGCAGCGATCCAGAATGCTGAGCGCACGTATTCATTGATGAATTACTATGCTAACTCGTTAGGCGTGAATTGTACGTTTTGTCACAACACCCGTGCATTCTATGATGGAGAGCAAGTGACACCGCAATGGGCAGTGGCAAATGAAGCCCGTGCGATGGTGCAAGATATTAATAATGATTACCTTGTACCCCTGAAAGACGCTTATCCTGCCAATCGGCTTGGCCCCAGACACAGCGATGCGCCAAAAGCCGCATGCAAAACCTGTCATAAAGGGGTATACAAACCTTTGGGAGGCATGGATATGATCTCAGATTGGCCGGAATTGGCCACTACTGAAACGCCAGTCTACGAGTGAGAGCGCAATGACAAAGCTCAGGGTGCTGGAAAGGGTAACGATGACGACCGAAACCGAAAAGCGCCCTGAGACACCGACTCTCGACCGTGTTGCGTTTCCGAGTGATTTGCGTGACATGACGGACCGGGAATTGGCAACGCTTGCCAATGAACTGCGAGCGGAGACTATTTCGGCGGTTTCGGATACAGGGGGCCATCTTGGATCGAGCCTCGGTGTGGTCGAAATGACCGTGGCCATTCATGCCGTTTTCAATACTCCGCATGATAAACTCATCTTTGATGTTGGGCATCAGTGCTACCCCCACAAAATTCTTACGGGGCGGCGCGATCGCATTCGCACGCTGCGCCAAAAAGATGGCCTGTCAGGTTTTACCAAACGGAGTGAGAGCGAATACGACCCGTTCGGCGCGGCACATTCGTCAACATCTATTTCGGCTGCGCTCGGGTTTTCCGCTGCCCGGGATATGGGTGCATCGACAGGTGATGGAATTGCTGTGATCGGCGATGGGTCGATTAGTGCGGGCATGGCGTATGAGGCGCTCAATAACGCTGGCAGCTTGGGCAAAAGGCTGTTTGTGATCCTCAATGATAATGAGATGTCGATTGCGCCGCCCGTCGGAGCGATGTCGAATTATCTTTCCAGCCTTTATGAAAATACGCCCCTACATGCGTTGAAAGAGATCGCCGACGGGTTTGCACAGAACTTGCCTGAACCTTTACGTGAGGGTGCTATGCGAGCGCGTTCGCTCGTGACGGGAGAAGGCGAGAAGGACACGACACTCTTTGAGAAGATGGGCTTTAACTACATTGGCCCAATCGACGGCCATGATATGAGCCAATTGTTGCCTGTGCTGCGCGCGGCCCGTGCGAGGGCTGATGGCCCGACTTTAATCCATTGTGTGACCGTTAAAGGTAAGGGCTATGCGCCCGCTGAGAACTCTGCCGACAAGTATCACGGCGTATCCAAGTTCAATGTTGCCTCAGGTAAGCAATCCAAAGCGATTTCGAATGCGCCGAGTTATACTGCGATCTTTGGCGAGTCCCTTGTCGCTGAAGCAGAGCGCGATAGCCGTATTGTCGGAATAACCGCCGCAATGCCGGATGGAACCGGTATCGATAAATTGGCGAAGCGTTTTCCTGCACGAACCTTTGATGTTGGGATCGCCGAGCAGCATGGCGTTACCTTTGCGGCTGGATTAGCCGGAGCGGGGATGAAACCGTTCTGTGCGATTTACTCGACTTTTCTACAACGCGGTTATGATCAGGTTGTGCATGACGTTGCTTTGCAGAATCTGCCAGTGCGGTTTGCGATTGATCGCGCTGGTTTGGTTGGCGCGGATGGCGCGACTCATGCCGGCGCGTTTGACATCGCTTATCTGACGAACTTGCCGAACTTTACGGTGATGGCGGCGTCGGATGAGGCTGAACTCATGCATATGGTGGCGACTGCGGTTGCCCATGACAGCGGCCCGATTGCTTTTCGGTATCCGCGGGGGGCAGGCGTTGGCGTTGATCTGCCTGAACGCGGCGTGCCGCTCGAAATTGGTAAGGGCCGTGTTGTGAAAGAGGGTAGCAAAGTTGCGTTGCTTTCCTTTGGTGGCCATCTGCAAGAATGCATTGCGGCTGCGGAAGACCTTGATGCACGGGGCATCTCAACCACCGTTGCAGATGCGCGCTTTGCCAAACCACTCGATACCGACTTGATCGCATCGCTGGCGGCAGAGCATGAAGTTTTGATCACCGTTGAACAAGGCTCTACGGGAGGTTTCGGCGCGCATGTTTTGCATTGGATGAGTGACGAAGGCTTGCTTGATGGCGATGTCCGTGTGCGCTCAATGACCTTGCCAGACAAGTTTATCGATCAAGCCAGCCCGGCGGATATGTATGCTGAGGCTGGGCTAACAAAAGACGATATTGCCGCGAAAGTCTTGACAACATTGGGTGTATCGACTGCCGAGTTTGGTCAGGCTAGCGCTTAACACTCCGGAAATTTGGAACAGGCAGGTTTTACAGAGTACGCGATGTAAGACCGGACTGGCCTGCTCTGGCGGATGCTCCGTAGACTAAAAATCCCTGCTGCGATAGCATTGCAATCGACCTTAGAGTTTGGAGATTGCTCGGATGAAGTTCCTAAAGTTTGTGCCGGTTTTTATTGCGTTTTCAACGCCTGTATCCGCTGAAACTCTGACCATATTGCACACGAATGATTTCCATAGCCGCGTTGAGCCGATCAATCAGTTCAACAGTGGATGCAAGCCGGAAGATAACGAAGCGGGTAAATGCTTTGGTGGCTATGCACGTTTGATCAGCGCAATTAAGGCCGCAAAAGAAGACACAGATAATGTGATCCTCGTGGATGGCGGCGATCAGTTTCAAGGGTCGCTGTTTTACACGCGCTATAAAGGACAAGTCGCCGCCGAGATGATGAATGCTCTTGGTTATGATGCGATGACGGTTGGTAATCACGAATTTGATGATGGGCCGGAAGTCCTTCGTGAATTTATTGAGACGGTCGATTTCCCAGTGTTGATGTCGAACGCTGATCTCTCGAAGGAAGAATTGCTTTCAGATGTGTTGATGCCGTCGATAGTGATCGAGCGCGGAGGCGAGAAAGTCGGGCTAATCGGTTTGACGCCCGAAGATACGCCTGATCTTTCCAAACCGGGAAAAGCCATTACTTTCACCAATCCAGTAGAAGCCGTCGCTGATGAAGTCAAAAAACTGGAAAGCCAAGGCATCAAGCGGATCATTGTGCTTTCGCATTCAGGCTATCAAATCGACAAGATTGTTGCGTCTGATGTTGACGGCATTGACGTCATTGTTGGTGGCCACTCGAATACATTTCTATCCAATATCAACGAGAGAGCGGACGGACCGTACCCGACATGGATTCGCAATCCCAGTGGCGGCAAAACCGCCATCGTGCAAGCCTATGCTTACGGAAAATATCTTGGTCGCTTGGATGTCGAGTTCGATGACGAAGGTATCGTGACCTCTGCATTGGGTGAACCAATCCTCGTTGATGGAAAGATTTCGGAAGATAGCGCTTTGAAAACCCGCATTGCCGAGCTTGCCGAACCGCTGGAAGAAATTCGACAAAAGGCGGTTGCGACCACAAAGGCCCCGATTGATGGAGATCGTAATCGGTGCCGTTCGCAGGAATGCGAGATGGGGAACCTTGTCGCCGATGCTTTGCTCGATCGTTTCAAAGATGAGGGCGTTTCGGTCGCGATCTATAACGGGGGCGGGTTGCGAGCATCGATTGATGCGGGCGAGATCACTATGGGCGAAGTCTTGACGGTGCTGCCTTTCCAAAATGTTGTTTCGACATTTGATCTGCTGGGTTCTGATTTGATATCTGCACTTGAGTCTGCTGTTAGCCAGATCGAAAATGGCAAAGGGCGTTTCCCGCAAGTTGCTGGATTGCGGTTTTCGATTGATCTTAGTGTTGAGCCTTTCGCCGGTCGCGTCTCTGACGTTGAAGTCCTGACAGGTGATACGTATGAGCCGGTAAGCTCTTCTGATTATTACGGTATGGTTTCGAGTGACTTCTTAAGAGGCGGCGGTGACGGATATTCTGTCTTCGAGAATAAAGCTGAAAACGCTTATGACTTTGGCCCTAGCATCGAGGATGTGGTGGCCGATTATTTGAGTGAGAACAGCCCCTATACGCCGAAACTAGATGGTCGCATTACGATCAAATAAGCGCCACCGAGTAAGCGTGCTTTAGCTTAAATTTTCGGGTCCAAAAGAGTCTGGCAAAAGGTCCGCCATAGTATATTCCGCAATGATCTTATTGCCGGAGCAAATATAGATTGGCGTGTCCGGTGTTGCAAATTCGCGGATGCGCTGGCGACATCCTCCGCAAGGTGTACAAGGCGCGCCGCTCTCCGGCCCTGCGATGGCAATAGCTGAGATTTTTTGTCCACCGCTTGCGATCATCGCGCCAATGGCGGTGGCTTCGGCGCATTGGCTTTGAGGATAGGCGGCGTTTTCCACGTTGCAGCCGATATGAACGTGACCTTGTTCGTCTGCAATAGCTGCGCCGACGGTAAAACCGGAATAGGGTGCATAGGCATTTACGCGCGCTTGGGTCGCGCAACCGATTAGCGTCTCAATATCCATTATCGTTCCTTGCGATATGGCGTGCCAAGTGCGCGCGGAGGTATGGCCTTACCAAAAAATCCTGCGAGCAAAATGACTGTTGCGACGTAAGGCAAGATCAGCACGACTTCGATTGGAATCTCCCCAACGATTGGCAACGGCGTGCCTTGCATCCGGTTTGCTCCTGCTTCCAGAAAGCCGAACAATAGACAAGCGGCGAGTACCGACCACGGCTTCCATTTTCCAAAGATCATTGCGGCGAGAGCGATATAACCTTTGCCCGCACTCATTTCCCGTACGAACCCTGCACCATGGGCGGTGGAAAGAAATGCACCTGCGATCCCGCAAAGAATGCCTGCAATGATGAGCGCGCGATAGCGCAGCCAAGTGACGGATACTCCGGCGCTATCAATAGCGGCTGGCATCTCTCCGACAGCGCGCAGGCGCAGCCCAAATCGGGTGCGCCATAACAGCCACCAAATCAACGGCACTGAGATCAGTGCGATATAGACAGGAATCGTATGGCCGGAGATCAACTCTTTCCAGAGCGGTCCAAGCCAAGGAACATCCGCAAGGGTATCTACGCCGGGAAGATCTATCGGCGAAAACCGCTCGTCTCGGTCGAGCGTCGGTGTTTGGCCGCCCCGCTGAAACAGTGCGACGCTGGCCACGACTGTCGCGCCCGAGGCGAGAATATTGATCGCAATGCCGGAAATGATTTGCTCGCCTTTATGAGTGATGCAGGCAAAGCCGTGGACCATCGACAGAAAAACCGATGAAGCGATTGCGGCGCATAATCCCATCCAAGCCGAACCTGTTAGTGTTGCTACAGCGGCGGCAGCGAAAGCCCCTGCGAGCAGCTTTCCTTCGAGGCCAATATCTACGATGCCAGCGCGTTCGGATATTAATCCGGCCATAGCGCATAAGATCAATGGTGTCGCGAGACGCAATGCCGAGTCGAATACGAGCAGGAAATCCAGATACGTCATGCGATCTCCTTTCTGGCAAAGCGGCGTTCCATCCACGGCACGAACATCAGCGATAACGCACCCGAAAAGAGAATGATAAGACCTTGGATCAATAAGACCATTTCGCGCGTGATGGTCTGAAATTCGAAATCTAACTCGGAGCCGCCTTGCAGCAACGCTCCGAACAGCAATGCCGCCAGGATTATTCCCACAGGATGACTCCGCCCCATCAAAGCGACTGCGATGCCAGTGAAGCCGAACCCTGCGGGAAAGCCCAGAGTGACTTTTCCCTGATCGCCCATCACCGTGTTGATTGCCATCATCCCAGCCAATGCGCCGGAGATGCACATCGCGGTGACGATCATGCGCGGGACTGGAACGCCGGCATAATGGGCTGCCGGTTCACTCGCGCCCATGGCCCGCAACGCATATCCCCAACGGGTACGCCAGATCAAAAGCCATACCCCGAAACAGGCAAACGCTGCGAAGACTATCGACAGGTTCAGTGGCGAGCGCCCAATTTCTATTCCCAACTCACCGAGCAAACTATGCAGTTGTGGCATCCTTGCGCTGTCTTCAAACAATAGGCTTTCGGGATTGGATTGACCGGGTCGCATCAATGACCCCGATAGCAAGCCGACCATGATGCCCGCGCCAATGAAATTAAACATGATCGTGGTGATCACGATATGGCTGCCCCGATAGGCTTGCAGCCAACCGGGGATCAATGCCCAGAGCGCGCCGAACGCCGCTGCACCAATGATGCAAAGCGGGATCATCAAAATTATCGGGAGCCAGTCCTGCAACGCGAGCGCAACCAACAGAGCGCCAAGCCCACCCAGATAGGCTTGGCCTTCCGCACCGATGTTAAACAAACTTGCATGGAATGCGACGGAGACGGCAAGGCCGGTAAAGATCAAGCTGGTCGTATAATAGAGCGTATAGCCTAGCGCGCCTTCATAAACGAATGCACCGTTGATCATCACGGTAAGTGCATCGATAGGACTTTCCCCAATCAGCATAACGACAATTGCAGCAACAGCAAAAGCGAGGGCGAGATTCATTATGGGGATCAGCAGATACTCGATCCAAGCGGGAAGACGCGTCATGCAGCGTCCCCCGCACCAGAGACACCCGCCATCATAAGACCGATTTGACGATAGTCGGCATCTTCTCTCGATGTCTCGCCAACAATCTCTCCGGCATTCATCACCGCAATCCGGTCAGACAGTGCCATGATTTCATCAAGCTCCACCGAGACCAGTAAGATCGCGCATCCGGCTGCTTTGCGGGCCATAATCTCTGCATGAATAAACGAGATACCCCCGATATCGACGCCGCGTGTGGGTTGCCCGATTAACATGATTGACGGTTCAGGCTCTATCTCTCGGGCCATCACCAGTTTTTGTTGATTGCCACCCGAAAATCCGGCTGCCGAGAGTTTAGGATTAGTCGGGCGAATGTCGAACCTCTCCATCAGCGTTTCGCAATGGCCTTGAAGGGCGCGAGGGCTAAGAAGGCGGCCTTCGCCGGTATTGGAACCGGCGTGATAACCGAGAACAGCATTTTCCCGTGCTTCAAAAGGCAGAACAAGCCCGCGCTTATGGCGATCTTCAGGAACATGGGCGACACCAAGCGCACGAAGTTCAGCCGGATCGGTTGGCTTGTTTTTATTGATGATCCGATCGCCGATAATGACTTGGCCCTCTTGAACCGGCGTAATCCCGGACAGCACTTCGAGCAATTCAGATTGACCATTTCCACTGACCCCAGCGAGGCCAAGAATTTCTCCGGCCCGCAATGTCAGACTGACATTCCTAAGCCGCGCTATGCCTCGCGTCCCGCGCCATGTCAGATTGCGAGCTTCGAGTGCAATCGGGCCGGAGTCTACATGAATGCGCGGTGTCGTGAGTTCAACCCGACGGCCAACCATCAGTTCCGCCAGTTCCTCGCGAGTGGTCTCAGACGTCTGCTTATGCGTGACCATCTTGCCGCGCCGCATGACGGAGACGCCATCGGTGACCTCCATAACCTCGCGTAGTTTGTGAGTGATCAACAAGACCGTGACGCCTTGGGCGCGCAAGCCCCTCAGGATGTCAAAAAAACGATCCGTTTCGTCAGGCGTCAGAACGCCGGTTGGTTCGTCAAGGATCAGAATACGCGCGCCGCGCCTGAGAGCTTTCAGAATTTCAACACGTTGCTGAATGCCAACCGGAAGTGTCTCGATAACGGCATCGGGATCAACATCGAGGCCATATTCGTCCGAGAGACGTTGCAGTTCTTTGCGTGTTGCGGCTTTACCTTTGCGAAGGAAAAAACCGTCTTCGGACCCGAGCATCACATTCTCAAGCACCGTGAAATTGGGAACCAGCATAAAGTGCTGATGAACCATGCCGATGCCGCGTTCGATAGCGTCGGCACTATTGGTAATTGTCGCTGGTTCGCCGTTGATCTCTATGCTGCCGCTATCCGCAGTATAGAAACCGTAGAGTATCGAGACGACGGTGGATTTTCCTGCGCCATTCTCGCCGATAATTCCGTGGATCGTGCCGGCGGAAACAGTCAGATCAACCGAGTCATTTGCCACGACCGCGCCGAATGTCTTGGTAATCTTGCGCAATTCAACAGCAGGCGGCCCGATAAGTGCGGCCTCAGATGGCTCTTGAGGCCGCGTCTTGTCGTTCATTTCAGCATAGATTCCAATTCGTCGAGACGGGCACTTAATGCCTTGATTTCGGATGTAATATCATCCGCTGACAGGCTTGCGGATATTGCCCGTTTTTCAAACTCTGCGGGGCATTCTCCGTCGTTGTCATAGTTATGGACGACTATATCACCAGCGATAATTGCCGCGCGTGCTGCTTTGACTTCGGCAATCATTTCGGCGTTGACGAGATCTTTGTTGTTGTCATCCAATGCCCAGTCAACGCCGTCTTCCGCAAGGCCGAGAACATTGACGCCGGACTCAAACTTGCCCTCCATGGCCGATTTTAATGTGTCATAAGCCGCAACATCAACACGCTTGAGCATTGATGTCAGAACACTACCCGGCGCAATACCGTTCTGGTTTGAGTCGACTCCAATCGCGAGCTTGCCTTTATCGGCAACCGCGCGGATCACACCGAGGCCCGTGCCGCCTGCCGCATGATAAATCACATCTGCACCGCGATCCATTTGGCTTTGGGCAAGTTCTGCGCCTTTGGTCGGATCATTCCAAGCCGCCGGCGTCGTACCGGTCATCACTTCGATGACGGTCGCATCCGGGTTGGTTTCTTTGACTCCTTGCACATAACCACAGGCAAATTTGCGGATCAGAGGAATATCCATGCCGCCGACAAAACCAACCGTATTCGATTCCGATGCCATCGCCGCTGCGACGCCTACAAGATAGCTGCCTTCATGTTCTTTGAAGGCGTATTGGCGCAGGTTTGGTTGATCGAGCCATGAAACATCAATGATCGCAAAATCCACGTCGGGATTGTCTCCGGCGACTGCGTTAATCGCATCGGCCTGAGCAAATCCAACACCGAGAACGACGGTCGCCCCGCGCCGAACCATCCGGCGCATGGCTTGCTCGCGTTGTGCTTCGTTAGTTACCTCGAACTCCATAACTTCAGTGCCGGTTTCGTCGATGAATTTCTTCACCCCGTTCCAGACGCCTTCGTTAAAGCTCTTGTCGAACTTGCCGCCCATATCGAAAATGACAGCCGGTTTGAAATCTGCGGCCATTGCGGTTGTGGCCATGAGTGCCGCAGTTGTGGCCCCTATTAGGATCTTGAGCATGTGGTTCTCCCCGTTTTTGCTGTGTGCATCCCTTGCAAATCAGAATTTCTGATTGCCGGATGCGTCATAAGTTTAACTTTTAAGGCCGATTTCGCGCAGGCGCTCGGTCAGAAATGCGCCTGCTGTCATGTCGGATTTTAACAAAACTTCAGGGCGCGGGTGCAGGAACATCGGCATAGAAAACCGCGCAACATTTTGCTCTGCCGGTGGATTGACAACCTGATGGACTGTCGCCGGATAATGACCCGCTGATGCCATTTCGAGCATATCGCCCGCATTAATTGCCATCATACCGGGATTGCACGGCACTCTATGCCAATTCCCTGCTGTATCCTTAGCTTCCAGCCCGGACGCGGAGCCTGCAAGCAAACACGTGATCAAATTGATATCCCCATGCGCTGCTGCGCGGACCGCGCCCGGTTCGGGCGCTTGGTCGAGCTTTGGATAGTGTAGAATGCGTAGCAGATTTTGATCACTCCCCGCCAGCATATCGGGCAAAGGTTCCGAAAACTGCGCTTTCACATCATTGGGGCTGTGGTCTTGCAACCATCCCAGAAGCGTCGCGCCAATCGCGGTAAGATCATCATGAAGTGCGCGGGTCAGGTCTTCGAGGTCGGGTGGAATTTTTCCTTTAGGAAAGACGTGATAAAATTCCTTCAGGTCTTTGACCGCGCTGTCTTTGGCATTTTCAGATCGAAACGGGAAAAAGCCGTCTTGATTGCCGTCGGTGGGAAGCCAATTTTGCTTTTCTTCCGAATTGAAGAAAGCACCCCATGCGGCATAGGCCGCGTTGATCCGTTCCGGTGTAATCGGATGATCGGTCAGAACTGCGAATCCGGTCTCGTGAAGCGACCGCGCGAATTCCGCTGGTGAATTCGAATCCGTGTAGGAAAGCGTAGCGATGTCAAACATCTGTTGTCCCGCAGAATTTGCCCTTCATATAGCTTACTTATTGTAGCGATTCCGGCAAGCGGCGCGTATGCCTTATTGGTATTGCCTTAAGGTAATACGCCCGAATTGAGGTGTTTTATAAAGCGCGCACGAATAGCGTCGGTTTTGGGTTCGATGCAGATCGTAACGGGCGGCGTGTCCCCCGAGGCATCCTCCACCGTCCGACCCGCTTCATCACCATCTAAGCGCATTGTAATCGGCGCTGTCACCGTCTCAAACAACTCTGGCTGTTGTGCATAGATGATCGCTGAAGGATCATGCAAAAAACAAGCATTGATCCCTTTTGTGTCGAGGTGGAACTGAAAATAAAAGGCAGCGGCTTCGTTCATCAGCGCACCGCAATTCGGCGAAGAGGTGAGCATCGGTGCGAAATCTTCCGGCGTGCACTGGATGCGTTCTGTCACATCGAGACCGACCATTGACACGTCCCAATCTGCCGAAAACACAATCTCAGCAGCATGGGGATCGTTCCAGATATTGGCTTCGGCATAAGGGCTGACATTTCCGGGGGTCCGAATCGCCCCGCCCATAACGACAACATTCTTGGCGGTCTTTGTAATCTCAGGATGATGCTGCAAAGCGAGCGCGATATTGGTCAGCGGCCCAACGGCAACAATCGTAATTTCCCCGGGGCGTTCTCCGAGTGTTTCTGCGATGAATTGATGTGCTGGTCGTGGATCGGGTTTCCGGTTAGGTCCCGGCAGCCTCGCATTACCAAGGCCGTGCTTGCCATGAACAAAATCGGCGGGTGGATGTTGCGGTTGGACAAGCGGCACATGCGTACCCTCAGCAACCGGAATGTCTTGCCCGGCCAACTCACAAAGCGCGAGCGCGTTTCGGGTTCCGTCAGATGTGAAGACGTTGCCGAAAACCGTCGTCAAGCCAACCAGCTCTAAGTTTGGGTCAGCCATCGCATAGAAAATCGCCATTGTGTCGTCGATGCCCGGATCAGTGTCGAGTATGATGGCAGTCATGCGTGGTTTTCCATAAAGGCGGTGACTTCTTCGGTTGTCGGGATCGCATCCGCTGCGCCCAGTTTTGTAACACTGAGTGCTGCGGCTGCGTTTGCTGTTTCTGCAGCGGTGATGAGGTCTTTGCCTTGATCAAGCGCACCAATCAATGTGCCAATAAATGTATCACCCGCGCCCGTTGTATCGATCGGAGTCACTTTATAGGCGGGCAGGGTGATGGCGCTGTCTTTGCCTCGCTCTCTAATCATGACACCTTGCGCGCCGAGCGTCGTCACCAAGACCGGTACATCCGGGTCATGCCCGAGATGATCGCGCAGCGCTGCCGCTTCGCCTTCGTTGACAGCGAGCAAATCAAGATGGGGAAGAACAGCCAGTGTTGCAATGGCATCGAACGGTGCTGCAGAATAGGCAGTCCTCAGCCCTCGTGCATTGGCCGCGACGATACTTTCAGTCACTAAGTTCGTCTCGTTCTGTGCGAGCCACCAATCGCCCGGTTTTGAACGTGCGAGAGCCTTGTCGATCTGATCTCGTGTGAGCGCTTGGTTTGCTCCGCCATGAATAACAATTGTATTTTCACCCTGCGTATCGACATAGATTACGGCATGGCCGGTTGCCGCATCTGATAGTGCAATACTGCTGGTGTCGATGGGCGCTTCTGAAAGCAGGTCCAAAGCCCATGCCCCGTCTTTTCCGATTGCTCCGATAAAATGGGTTTGCGCCCCGCAGCGCGCTGCAGCAATCGCTTGGTTGGCCCCTTTGCCTCCTAAGCCCACAGCATAATCATTATCAGCAAGAGTTTCTCCCGCCACGGGGAAATGGGTCACACGATGGACATGATCAACGTTGATTGAACCGTAGCAGTGGATCGTCATAGGGCGACTCGCGTAAAGGCTGTTGTCTGAACCGTAAAGACTGAGCACAGGGCAGTGCAATGGATCTGATGAGGTGCGTTTCACACTGATTGACAGAGCGATGCTTCGTCAGCATTGTCCGCGCAGTTTGAGTATGGGTATAGAGGAGATAAGCAGATGATTGGTTTAAAAGCACTTTTGAGCGGTGCATGTTTGGGTGTTGTCTTGGCCGGTTGCCAAGGGCCGTCTGTGTTTTCGCCGAGACTGATTAAACCGCAACCGCTACCGAACAATACCGCTGCGCCTGTGGTTCCCGCACCGAGAGCCGTTCAGCCTGTGGCTGCTGCACCGGCTCCCACGGTAACAGCGCCCGCCTATACTGTTGAAAGCTCTCCTGTTCTCACAACGCAGCCAGTTCAGACGTTTGCGATTGATAATGCGCCGATTGAGTTTGCTCCTCAGCCCATAGGGACCGAGTTTATCGAAAGCGAAGCGGCATTCGGATTTCAAACGCCGCAGCCCATAACATTCATTGAGGAACCTCAAGCCAGCACTGAACTGGCAATTCTCAACGCGCCGGTGCTGGAGTCGAGTGCTGCGCCGATTATTTCGAATGCTCCTCCGATTATTGGACAATCGAGCACCGCGCCAGTTTACGAGACAGTTTCTTTGCCCGCGATTGATGTAACGCCAGCGCCGATCACTGAGTCTATTGGCAGGCCAGCCGCGCGTTCTTTGACTCTTCCGGTTCCGAAACCGGTTTCTCGTCCTATCGCGCCGCAAGAACCCCTTCCTTTTGCCTTTGCGTCTCCTACCGGGGTTGATTCCGGAATCTCGCTTGGGGAAGGAGATGATTTGCTTCCGCCGACATCAAGGCCCTTGGTGATCGACGCGGAAGCCTTGCCTCCGATTGATTCAGTTCCAGCCCCTAAAGTCGTTGAATACGGCGACGTTCTTTAGGACTTAAATTTGCAATGAGCGAAACGGAACGATGCAAATATCGGAAATTTATAATCTGTTAACCAAAGATAGGCGTATTTGCGGCTTTCTTTCGCGTGTTAATAAAGAGCCGATTGTTTTTAGCCGAACCGGGGATGGTGCATGAAAAATTTTTGCTCACTTGTTACGAGCTTTATCTTTGTTGCCGGTCTTGGCGTTGCAGCGACGTTACCGTCAATAGCCGCTTTTGCGCAGGATGAAGCGCCAAAGAAAACCCGAATTCCTATGCTTAAAGGCGGCGGAGCGGACAAAGGCACGAAAGCAAAATTAACGGCAGACGCAAAAACCGAAGACACAGAAATTGAAAAGTCCGATGTTGTCGTGGCTGAAGCTGAAACAACAAAAACGGATGCAGATGAAGCTGAGAAAATAGATGTTGATGCATCTGAAACCAAGGCTGCGGACGCTGATAAGGCTGAAACTGAAACACCAACCAAAAAAGCGGATGACGACGAAAACGTTGACGCTGAGAAAAAAGATGATGAGACGATGAGCAAAGAAACCACTGACGAGAAAACACCTGAAGAAACCGAAGCCTTTCGTCAAACCATGCACGAGGGCGATATTGCCTTGGGTGTTTGCGGTGCGCGTGTGTCGGCCTTGATGTGGTTCTACGAGGCCAGCGTCGCGCAGGGTCGCGACGACCTCAAAAGCGCGGCTGCATCTTTAAAAGAATCGCGAGAAGCCTTGAAAGCCGAAGCGGAACGCCGCGCGGTTGATGATGGCGTTGATACCTCGGTTCGGGTCATGAACTCTGAAAGTGAAAAAATCTGGAATGATTTGAACGAGAAAGCCGGTGGCGATGAGAAAGAATTCCAGAAAACTCATGATGAACTGTTTTCCGGGGTTCAGGAATGTCTGGCATTGTTCTTTGAACGTCCTGAAGATGAAAAGCCGAAAGAATAAGTTCCTCGACTTACCATCTTAAAAATAAACAAGGCGGCTGGTGACAGTCGCCTTTTCTATTACTCTGCTGGAAGAGGGGCAGGGTTCTGAATGATCGTTCCTTGCTGCTGTTGCCTTGCGGCTGCTAGGCCCTGAACCACACCTTTGTGACAGTTCTCAGCGCGTTTGGTTATGTCGGCAGCAACTGCAACACGTTGAACTTCGGTTTGCGCTTCGGATAAATTTTCAACCATCCGTTGCGACCATGCTTGTGCGTAGGCTTCGACTTCGCCTTTTGGATATTTGCGTAGTGTAAGAATAAGGTCTCTTGCTCGTTGTAAGCGGTTTAATTCTTCCGGTGTTGCGCTCCCATTAGCAGCCCGGATACCGGCTACAAAATCCAGAGCACTGGCGCAAAGTCCGGCGGCAGAAGCGCCCGTGACGCTGATATTTTGAGCGTGGGTCGCTCCTGAGAAGCCCATTGCTGCACAAAAAACAACAGCTTGAAGAATACGCATCAAAACAATCTCCGATTATGGTCGATAATCTTATGTGCAAGTATCGTGTGAAATACGACGAAATGAAGGATCGACTTGGACTTTTGCCCCTGCAGAGTACTTTGATTCTCGAAAAGTGATTGCAACAAAATCATTCTTCCAGCCGAAAATACCTCCTGCCTGTATGCGGGAGTCGGAAAACCTTATTAAAACAATGCTATCTCTTGTGATCGGGCGGTCGCGGCTCTCGTCGCACCAGAATATCGCAATCCCACAAGATTTCATCCACTGGATGGGTGTGATGTTTTCGATACCCCGGCGGCCATCCCGGTCGCCTCGGTTCGGTACGTCTGAGTGGCTCACCCGCTGCGCGCCGCCTTGCCTGCAACCGAGCCAGCCGTTTTGCCTGCGCCGGTATGGTCTCTAACGCGTTTTGCAAAACCTGCAACCGCCTGCACAAGTTGGCAGGATTGGCCTCAGCAGAGCGCGGCACGGATGGTTCAAAAGCAGGGCGTTGCTCATCAAAACCACTGATCCGAGGGCCAGCCCCGCGCAGAATCCGATGAGGTTTTGCCAGCTCGCGAAACCATTTGCGCGGATCAAACAACACAAAAGCCGGAATGCGATCTCCCGTGCCTTTTCCTTTCAGTCGTAAGCCTTTGGGGGCAGGGCGCTTTGGACTGATCGAGACAATCAGCCCCCGAGCCTTCATCAGTATCACCCGCCGCAAAGCCGATTCAGCCGGTTGCAAAACCCGTAAAACTCGGCGGCGAATGTCGGCAGGGATCGAGGCAATCACCGGCCCGTTCGGGACCAACCCGAAAAGCGCAAACATCGAAGCAACCAGACGCATCAGCGCCGTCACTTGATAGTTGATGATGACCTCGTCGTTCATGCCGTCCTTTCAGAAGAAAACTGAAAAGAACATATAATGAACACACAAGCATTTGCAAGAGCAAATGCGTCCGCCCTCACCACAAGCACAAACAGCGCAGCGGCAGATGTATTTTTGCAGAGCAAAAATCATCGAGAGCCGGAGAGATCGAAAACAATGGCAAGCATTCGCGAAGCGAATGCGTCCACCCTAAACGCCAGCACAAACAGCGCAGCGGCAAATGGTTGAGCACAGCGAAACCATTGAGAGCCGGAGAGATCGAAAACAAAGGCAAGATTTGCAAGTGCAAATGCGTCCGTCCTAAATGCCAGCACAAACAGCGCAGATTTCTACCCTCATCCATTGTCATACCCGCGACAGCGGGTATCTTTTAAAATTGAAGGAGTTTCCCGCTTTTGCGGGAATGACAGACGAATAATCATCGAGAGCAGGAGAGTCCGAAAACAAAGGCAAGAGCCGCAACGCGGCCTGACCATCACGCCCGCTTCTGATCCCGGCGCGACGCAATCACAGCTGCCCCTGTCTCGACCAAACTCGCGCTTGCAATGAGCAATACACCGATGGTCTCGCGCATACCGAATTGCTCGCCTGCCAGCAGTGCCGCTGAAATTGCGCCTACGACGATTTCCGTCATCAACAGAAACGATACTGTGCCGGGGCTGAGAAACTTCGGCGCCCAAAGCGATGCATAGGTTCCCGGCAAAACAAAAACGACCATGAAGATCAAGAGCAGCGGCATTACCGGAAGGGTTTGCTCAATCGTTGGAATCTCAGTCGGGGCGATGAGCAACGCTGCACAGGTTGTAATAACTAACGACCAGACAAAAAAGCCGACAGTCAAATCGACTGAGGATTGCCCCTCATCACGGCGCAACCTTACGGCGGTGATGGCCCAGAAAATTCCAGCGGCCAGCCCCAGCCAATCACCGATATTCTGAGGTACGGGGAAAGTTAGGCCCAAACCAAAGATCGTTAGCATCCCCAGCACAGCCAAACAGATGGCCATGATCCGTGCGGGCGTAATCGCTTCTCCCAAAATAAAGCGCGCAAGCAAGGTGCTCCAGATCGGCATTAGATAGAATAGCAAAATGGCGCGCACGACTTCGGTATAAACGATCGACGCGGAATAACAGGTCAGGGCCAAGCCACTTGCGATCACAGTCAGCTGAAAGCTCATGCCCCCTTGCCGAACTTGCCGCCAGCGCATGATGCCTATGGGCAGCAGGCAGAGCGTCGGGACGAGGAAATAAACTACCGTGGTCCAAAGTTGATGGAGACCGGCATCTTCCAGCGCACGCAACGGAATCCAGAATAAGCCCCAGCAGGCCCCGGCATAAAGACATGCAAGCTTTGCTTTGAATTCAATTGACGTTGCCAAAAAAGTACCCTCGAGGCTCCTTGGAAAGTGTTCCGCCTCATAGCGTGGATTCTATCATAGTTCAGGGTTTCGGGAAGACTGGAAAATCCAAGGTTGGGCTACTAGTGAAGCCTTGGAATATTTCAAGTAATACAAAGCATCACAAAGAAGATACTTCGAGTTTTAAATACTCACAAAAAAGAGATGAAATATTTCTCACGGGTCTGCTGAATTTGTTGATCCGCCGTGGGGTTTTTCGTGATCGAGTGAATCGCTAAGTTCTTAAGCACAGGCCGAGCATGGTGTTCGGTACATCGAAAGGACTTCGATCATGAAAAAGTTTTCACTCGCAATTGCCGCTGCCGCAACCATTGCTGCTCTCAGTGCTGCGCCTGCTTCCGCTGAAAGCACCGTGACGGAGCAACAATATAAACTGTCCAAAATTTTCAATAAGCAGCAAGTAACGTCGCAGCGCTTTCAAACGCGTGCCACGACCTTCACGAATAGAAAGGCGACCAGTCAAAAGCGGTCTTTGAACCGTCATGACGCTGCTTTGGTTCGCCTGCTGAAGCACAGCCAGCCGCGCGGTCGTTAAGCCTCTTCCTCGAACTCCCTGTTCCTCTACATACTTCCCCGGTGCAACCGCACCGGGGCTTTTTGCTACAATACGATTGAGAAGTTCTAGCCCTGCGCTTTTAGGCGTTTCGCGACGTCAACGGCATAATAACTGAGCATCCCGTCACAGCCTGCGCGTTTGAATGCTGACAGCGCTTCGATTGTCACCTTATCCCGATCAAGCCAACCATTTGCCGCCGCTGCCTCCAACATCGCGTACTCGCCGCTGGTCTGATAGGCAAAGGTGGGCACGGCGAATTCGTCTTTCACACGTCGGCAGATATCCAGATAAGGCATCCCCGGCTTGACCATCACCATATCTGCACCTTCGGAAAGATCGAGCGAGACCTCGCGCAGCGCCTCGTCAGAGTTCATCGGGTCCATCTGATAGGTTTTCTTATCGCCGGTCAGCTTGCCGGATGCACCGACCGCATCCCGGAAAGGTCCATAAAATGCCGAGGCATATTTCGCCGCATAACTCAGCAACATGACATCTTGATGCCCTGCCGCCTCCAACGCATCGCGGATTGCAGCGATTCTGCCGTCCATCATATCCGAAGGACCGATGATATTCGCCCCCGCCTCAGCTTGCACGAGTGCTTGTTTTACCAGCGCCTCAACGCTCTCGTCGTTAACGATTTTTTCACCATGAACGATGCCGTCATGCCCAAGCGCATTATACGGATCGAGCGCCACGTCCTCCATAATTCCTATTTCCGGCACGGCATCCTTGATGGCCCGCGTTGCACGGCAGATCAGATTATCCGGATTCCAAGCTTCCTCGCATCCCGGCGTGCGCAAACTGGCGTCTATATTCGGGAAGAGGGCGACGCAAGGCACGCCCAACGTCGCGGCCTCTTCAACGCGCCTGATGGCAATATCAATCGTCATCCGCTCTACGCCAGGCATTGAAGCCACCGGCTCGGTCTTGTTCTCGCCTTCGATAACAAAAATAGGCCAGATAAAATCAGCCGCCGATAACCCGTTTTCCGCGACCATTGTACGGGACCATGCAGCCTGACGTGTTCGGCGCATACGGGTTCTGGGATAAGCGGGGTTTGGCGAGGTCTGAGGCATCTGAGTCATCCGGTTAGGCTGGTAAGACGCCTTTTCGGGCATGTGCGCAAGGCGTTGTCAATCCACAACAAT
Source organism: uncultured Neomegalonema sp. (assembly GCA_937990185.1). Lineage (GTDB taxonomy): Bacteria > Pseudomonadota > Alphaproteobacteria > Rhodobacterales > Rhodobacteraceae > JAHDDY01. Next base: position 54,771 of record CALKBI010000034.1, read on the forward strand.
CATAACCGCATATTAGCCTTTGAAGAGTATGATCCCCTCAAAAGGCGGATGACTCAGGGGTGATGTCATCAAAAAGTCGGGGAAAACACCGTGAAAAAGATACCTTCTTTGATTGTATTCAAAGCGTTAACTTTTTTTGCCGTTGCGCTGTCCGGTACAACAGTCCAAGCCACCAATGCTTGGGATTCACACGAATTTGCTGATATCGCAGCCATTGGCCAAGCGGATCTGGATTTCGTGGTAACACGCGGCTTTCTCCACGAAATGGACCTTACGTCATTTGAAGTCCCTGCGCTGGCAATTGCACTAGAGGACATCAAGATTGACCCAAACCACAAAGCGAAAAAGAGCGGCTGGGCTGGTCTGGTTGAAGTAGAGCTTGATGAAGACAAAGCTTTAGAACTAGAGGATGTTTCCACATTCTCGGATGCTTTCGCGACGACAGAGCGCGACGTAAAGCTGAGCGGCTTTTACACAATGCGCTATGATTTCGCGACGAAACTACCCTTCCGCCCCTATGCCGGTGCGGGACTTGGCGTCGTAACGACCAGCAGTGAAACGGATACCGCTGGCATCATTGCGGGCCGGGCAACAGCCGGATTTGACCTTACCCTCGGCGAAGGTTCGGCAGTCTTCGCGGAATACGCCTTTGTCAAAAACGGCGGCGTGAACCTTGGATCAGGCAACAGTAATTTCAGCGCGATCCCAGACAGCGAGCACAGCCTGAAACTAGGCTTCCGCCGCACCTTCTAAAGCGCTTTAAAAGCCTCAAAGCTGTCAGCCAAGTTCGTCATCTGGATGATGATCAGATCATCTGACCGGTCAATCCCATGCCTGACGGAGGCGGGATGGTGGCGGCTTTCAAAGAGTGCATGCGCCCCTTGATGCAAAGAGCAACACCGGACAAGACTTCAGATCATCTTCGCAATATCTTTAAGCGTGCTATTCCGAGTGGGAAAGATGAGCGCCGCACTCTGGGAGATTTGGAAGGGGTATGATGACGCATAAGCTTCTAAGCGTTGGGCTTGCGGGAACTTTCACAGCTGGCATCTGTTGCGTCACACCGTTTTTGCCATGGCTGCTAAGCGCGATGGGGCTGTCCGGCCTCACTGGGTATATCTATCGCGATAGCGTCCTCTTGCCGCTGCTCGCGTTTTTTCTTGTTCTGACTGGGTATGCGATATGGCGATTGAAACGAGCGAAGTAACGCTTGATCAAGGCCCACATGTTCCGACTATCGCACTCGCCAATTCAGATTGCTGTGGCCCGCTGCGAATAATCACAAGGGCTTATCGGCATCGAATGATAAAGCGTTTCTGATTTGCACCTTAAGCAACTGCTTTGAGGTGCGGCGTACCCGAGCTTGACAACCATGCGCAGCTTCCGTATCGGGATTGCTCGCAATCTAGCCCAGATGGCGGAATTGGTAGACGCGCTGCGTTCAGGTCGCAGTGACCGCAAGGTCGTGGAGGTTCGAGTCCTCTTCTGGGCACCATTTCATTAAATCATAACCTCTCAAAACTGCTCAAAGTCATTGAATTTTTAATGATTTTTGCGCTAGAAGTGTCTCACGAGAAATCACTCGATACCCCCAAATCTCATAGGATTGGGGGTATCGGTGGGGCCGATACCCCCATCTAGAAAGGTGATACCCCCAGATGGCATTGACGAATCTTCAAATCCAAAAAGCCAAGGCGAGAAAGAAGTCTTACAAACTAGCCGATGGTGGCGGCTTGTTTCTCCTCGTGAAACCCAACGGTTCCAAACTCTGGCAGCAGAAGTACCGTTTTCTGGGTAAAGAGCGGCTTCTTTCACATGGCCAGTACCCTGAGGTTTCTCTCGTAGCGGCACGACATAAACGCGAAGCCGCGCGGTTGAGTATCGAAAACGGCGGCGATCCTGCTACGGAAAAAAAGCTGGCACGTATCTCGGCTGAAACGCAGGCACGAACGACATTTTTTCTGGTTGCCGAAGAGTATCTGGAAAGTTTGTCAGAACGAGAACTCGCAGAATCTACTATGCGAAAAAAGAGGTGGTATCTGCTCGATCTTGCATCGCCTTTGCACGAAAGGCCGGTTAGCGAGATTAAGCCGCCTGAAATTCTCTATTTGCTCAAGTCTATCGAAAAGAGCGGTCGGCGCGAAACTGCTAAGAAAATGCGCGGAGCCTTATCCGCAGTTTTTCGTCTAGCTATAGTGACTTTGCGGGCAGAGACCGATCCGACATCGGCAATCAAGGGAGCGTTGTTACCTCCGAAGGTCACCAACCGCGCGGCGATCACCGATGAAAAAATCTTTGGTAGTTTACTCCGTGATTTTGACGATTACACCGGATACCCGATCCTCATTGATGCGATGAAATTTCAAATTCTAACCATGACGCGCCCCGGCGAAGTACGCGGTGCTAAGAAACAGGAATTCGATCTTGATGAAAGGGTTTGGGAAATACCGGCGGAGCGCATGAAAATGCGGCGACCACATCGCATCCCATTGTCAGATCAAGCCTTGGCGATCATTCAAGACAACTGGCCACAGATTGAGGTGGTCGACCTCCTGTTTCCGTCGCTCATCTCAAATCGAAAATGGCTTTCCGAGAACGCATTCAATTCGGCACTGCGTAGAATGGGGTATGAAAAAGACGTCGTTACGTCACACGGCTTCCGCGCGACAGCGAGCACGATTTTAAACAATCGTCGATTTGACGCCGAAGTAATTGAGGCCGCCCTCGCGCACCAAGACACAAATCCAGTTCGCCGCGCGTATAATCGCGCGACGTATTGGGATCAGCGTGTCAAGCTTATGCAAGACTGGGCAGACCTCGTTGACGAGTTTCGTACCGGATCAGGTTAGCGAAAGTGGGCCAGTCGCTTCGGCGGTGTCCATCGCAACATCGATGTCGGTCTCGCGAAAATAGCATCGGCGTCCGAAGCGGATAGGCTTGGGCAAACGTCCGGCAGCGATATCTCTATAGAGACTGGCTTTCGATCTACCGCCAAGCTTCGCAGAAACTTGGTCGAGAGTGATGTATCGTTTTGGATGAACTGTCTGCGAGATGATGGGCGCGGGCGTTGATGCTGTGTTCAAAATCATAGTCCTCTTGCAACCAATCTGTGTGTTCCTATATGTGGAACAAATAGTGAATATCAAGAGGTGATTTTGAAGAAATTTTGTACTGTTGATCCTGCTGTATGGAATTGCCCGTTCCTGCCCGTGCGTGCGAGTTTGCGCCCGAAATTGCACGTAAATATCCGTCCGGACATGAGTTTGCCCGTTGTTGCAGATGCTCGCCCGAACGTGTCTGTTTATGCACGTTATGGCCTGTTTGTGCGGGCTTCTATCGATATCGCATTTCAAATTTTAGGATGGTGTAGTGGCGGGATAAGGCTTCTTGCGATGCAAGAAACCGGGGGCCAGCTACTGGCCAAAAATGAAGGATCAATCGCGCCACGTCTCGCCTCTATCGGAGGGGGCTGCGCATGATGACACCACCCCCAATCAATAACGAATCTGAACCGCTTGAAGAGGAAGAAGAGATCAAACGGCGCAGCTTTAATCGGCGCGTTCGTATCGAACAGCGTGCGCTTGGATTTGCTGCGAGCGGTGCAGATGGTCTGCCCAAACATCGCGGCGGTAGATTTGCGTATCAGCTACGCGATGAGCAGCGGCTCAAAAACATTGCTAGGGTGCCGCAGGCCATCGTCAAAGTTATTCCCGGCGGTGGGGTCGGGTCGCGTGGTGAACTGGTCGCTCAGTTGAACTACCTCTCCCGCGATGGCACTCAAGAACTTGAGCAGGGCGGCGGTCCCGGTGGCTACCAGATCGAGGGACAAGACGCGATCCGGGATGTGGCAACGGACTGGGCCATGGCTTGGGAGGATGCATCCTCACGGGATGGCCGCACTGCAAGGGCCAAGAGCAAGTCTTTTCATCTATTGGTTTCCTATCCAGAAGGCACAGACCCGGACATGGCGCAGATGGCGGCGGAGGCTTTCACGGATCGACTTTGCCAGTCAGGAGAGTACGGTGATCGGTGGCGCTATATCGCGGCATGGCATACCGACCGCGCGCATCCGCACATGCATGTTGTGATCGACCGTCTCGGCGCGAGCGGGCGGATGATGCAAATTCATCCCGCCAAGACAATCAATCCAAAGGCGTTGCGTGCCCTGCAAGTCGATACCGCAATTGAGTACGGCATCGCGCTCAACGATACGCCGCGCGTCTCACGGGGCCATCGTGATCGCGGGCTATCCAGCCCGGAATGGCGCGCAGAGCAACGTGGTGAGAGACGCGAACGCAGTCCGACGAGGCAAGTTTATGCAAAAGCTGCATCATCCTTCGCCGACGACGCCATCGCGCGCGAGGCGAACGAACTGAAGAAACTGTCAGACCGATACCAGCGCGTTAACACGCCAGAGCGCCGAGCAGACGCCAAGGCGTTGGAACAAGCTGCGTTTATTCTCAGCAGCGGAGGGACGTTGGATGCCACACCCCAGTCTATTAAACGCGACGAACAGGATCGCGAGGCTGAGAAGGTGGTGGTCGAAAAATCTCATAACGCATCTAAAGATGTCACGACTGACACGTTCGCAGAATCCGTTTCGGAGATGCCGACTCAGACAAGGGAACGCGCCGAAACCGAACGGCTTTTGTCGCGACCGCAACGCCGATTGACCGAGGCCGAATTGCGCGAGCTATTGGCTGCTAGGGAAAGAGAATTGACCCAGCACCAGCGCGAACGACAGAAAAAGTCTGAATTATCGCAGCAACCTGAAACCGAGAGGTCGGGTATTTTGTCACCATCGATTGCAATTGAGACGGATACGACCGCTGCGCATCCCGAGGATAAACGTCAACAGCGCCCGATTGGAAATCGACGATTGAGCGAAGAGGAACTGCGAAGGGTATTGGATCAAGGTGTCCGAGAATTGACCGAGGCGGAAAAACGGCGGCAACGAGATGGTCCAGCGCCAAAACCCAACCGTGGACTGGATTTCAGTTTTGATTAAACCCGCCATTCTCTCCCTTCGCAACATCTTATAAAGGCTCGCAATTTTGGCGCAGCGCGTCTAATCATGTGGCGAGCAAATCAGGGGACCGCGTAATGCTGACAGGTGACATTCGTAATCAGGTCGATCAGGTGTGGAATGCATTCTGGTCGGGCGGTGTTTCGAATCCGTTGTCGGTGATCGAGCAAATCACATTCCTTTTGTTCATAAAGCGGCTTGATGACCTGCATACGTTGCAGGAAAACCGTGCAAATACTCTGGCAAAACCCATAGAAAATCCGATTTTTCCTGAGGGAAATGATGAAAAGGGCGAGCCATACGCGAACTTGCGCTGGTCACAATTCAAAAACGCTGAACCCCGCGAGATGATGCGCATCGTGGATGAGCATGTGTTTCCGTTCTTGCGCGACATGGGCGAAGGCAATTCCGCCTATGGCAAACACATGAAAGACGCGCGGCTTGGCTTTTCCAATGCCTCGCTGCTGACCAAAGTTGTCGAGTTGATCGACGATATCCCGATGGACGACCGCGACACCAAAGGCGACCTTTACGAATACATGCTCGGCAAGATCGCAAGCGCCGGACAGAATGGACAGTTCCGCACCCCGCGCCACATCATTCAGTTGATGGTAGAGCTGACCGAGCCGACACCGAAAGACACGATCTGCGATCCGGCCTCGGGCACATGCGGATTTCTGGTCGCGGCGGGCGAGTACCTGCGCGATAATCACCCGAAGATGCTGCGCGATAATGAACAGCGCGCGCATTTCCACACTGGCATGTTCCACGGCTTTGATTTTGATGCGACGATGTTGCGGATCGGGGCGATGAACATGATCCTGCACGGGATCGAGGGCGCGAATATTGCCGACCGCGATAGCCTTGCGGAAGTCCACGGCGCGGATGCGGGTACATATTCGCTGATCCTAGCCAATCCGCCCTTTGCCGGGTCGCTGGATTACGACAGCACGGCGAAAGACCTGCAAAAGATCGTCAAGACCAAAAAGACCGAGCTGCTGTTCATGGCGCTGTTTTTGCGGCAGTTGCGTGTCGGCGGGCGCGCGGCGGTGGTTGTGCCGGATGGAGTGCTGTTTGGCTCGTCCAAGGCGCATAAGGAAATCCGCCGGATGCTGGTCGAGGATCACAAGCTCGATGCGGTGGTCAAGCTGCCCTCGGGCGTGTTCCGCCCCTATGCCGGGGTATCGACTGCGATCCTGTTTTTCACCAAGACCGGCGTGGGCGGCACAGAGAATGTGTGGTTCTACGACATGCAGGCGGATGGTTATTCGCTGGACGATAAGCGCACGCCATTGATGGAGGACGCAAAGCTGGGCGCGCTGGCGGAGTTGACCGAAGACGAGCACGCCAAGAACAACCTGCCGGATATTCTCAAGCGCTGGAAAGAACGCGCGGGGACAGAGGCGGACAACCCCCGCACTGCACAGAGCTTTGCCGTGCCCAAGGCCGACATCAAGGCGGCGGGCTATGACCTATCCCTCAGCCGCTACAAAGAGGTCGAGCACGAGGCCATCGACTATCCCCACCCAAAAGAGATCATCGCCGATCTGCGCGGCATCGAAAAGGAGATCGCCGAAGGGTTGGATCGGCTTGAGGGGATGCTCTCGTGACATGGCCGATGGTGGCATTGGGAGAGATTTTTGACATTGCGCGCGGCGGCTCGCCTCGTCCAATCAACAAATTTCTCACCGAGGACGCAAACGGATTAAACTGGGTCATGATCAGTGACGCTACTGCCAGTGGAAAGGTGATCCAGTCTACGAAAAAGAAGATCAAGCTAGAAGGATTGAAGAAAACGCGGGAGGTATTTCCGGGAGATTTCATTCTCTCCAACTCTATGAGCTTTGGTCGTCCATATATCATGGGGATCGAGGGATGCATCCACGATGGATGGTTGCTCCTCAGACCCGACCCTGATCGCGTCAATCAAGACTACTTCTATCATCTTCTTGGCTCTCAAGAAGTCTATACACGTTTCGCGTCCCGCGCTGCTGGAGCGACGGTAAAAAATCTCAATTCACAGATTGTGAGAGAAGTCGAAATCCCTCTCCCACCTTTGGCGGAGCAGAAGCGGATTGCGGGGATTCTCGATCAGGCGGACGCCCTCCGCCGCCTCCGCCACCGCGCCGTCGAGCGCCTCAACACCCTCGGCCAAGCCATCTTCCACGAGATGTTTGGTGATCTTAATTCTTCAATTATAAAGGCATCCCTTGGGGACGTTATTAACGTTAGATCATCTCTCGCAGACCCTAAATTACCCGAAAATGCGTCACTTCCCCACGTCGGACCCGAGCACATCGACTCTGGCTCTGGTGCAATTTCTTGGATGCGAGTCCGCTCTTGCAGAGAAGATGGAGTAACAAGCGGGAAGTACATTTTTGAAGCTGGCGATGTCATCTACAGTAAAATTCGACCGTACTTGAATAAGGTGGCTATCAGTGACAGAGTAGGCATGTGTAGCGCTGATATGTATTCACTTGTTCCGATGGACGATAAAATTACGCGAGATTACCTTCATTTTGTATTGGGGGGTGATCATTATTTGAGGCACGCTGAACGTACATCGGGGCGCGCCAACATTCCCAAAGTTAATCGCAAGCAGCTACTTTCCTACGAAATTCCGTTACCAACTATTATGATGCAGGAAGAGTTCTCTCGCCTGATAGGGCTACTCAGTAAGCCGCGACTTGCTGCAAGCCGACATCTCACCGAAACCGAAACCCTCTTCGCTTCCCTCCAGCAACGCGCCTTTCGCGGGGAGTTGTAGCAATGGCCATGCGAGCGACTCCGTCCCCGGCAAAGAGACAAGGGACCCCGCGCCAACAAGGAATCCCCCTCCAACCGCTCGGGACCCCGGCTCAAGGCCGGGGCAGCGTGCCCGCATGTTACACTCCGACCCCGGCAAAGAGACAAGGGACCTCGCGCCAACAAGGAATCCCCCGCCAACGGCGCGAGACCCCGGCTCAAGGCCGGGGCAGCGTGCCCGCTGGTTCCACTCCGACCCCGGCAAAGAAACCCGCGACCTCGCGCCAACAAGGAATCCCCCGCCAACCGCGCAAGACCCCGGCTCAAGGCCGGGGAGGGCGCGTGCTACCTTTACTGTCATGCCCGCGCAAGCGGGCATCCAGCGAACAAACGAAAGCGGTATCAAATGAGATATGGAGTCCCACCAACTGCGCGAATGACACCGGGTAGAATTACCCAATGACTTCCCCGCAATCGGTATATTTCGCGGCGGCTGATCGGAAAACAAGTTGACGCGCAGGGCGTGCAGCTTCTTACTCTGGATTGCAGCAACGCATCGGGTGGATTGTGACCAGTACTAATCCTGCCCCGGCCTTGAGCCGGGGCCTTCTGTTTTCGGCTGAAGATGCCCCCGACCCGAGGTCGGGGAAGGTTCACTTATAACCATGACCCAATTCGCTTTCCTCGACATCGAATTCAAAGCCCTCGCCAATCTCGCGAAAAAGGCGGAGACATTTGCGCTTTCCGACCCGCGCAATGCCTGTTTCCATGCGCGCCTTGCACTCGAAACCGCTGTCAAATGGATGTACGAGCGCGATAGCAGTCTCAAGAAACCCTATGACACCACGCTGGCCGCTCTGATCCACGAACCTACTTTCAGAGAGCTGACCGGCAACGCGATTGTCGCGAAAGCGCGCCTGATCAAAGATTACGGCAACAGCGCGGCCCATGATACCCGCGCGCTCAAGCCCGACTCCGCCATTAATGCGGTGCGTGAGCTTTTTCATGTGTGTTTTTGGTTAACGCGCACCTATGCCCGCGATGCAAAGCCGCCGCCTGATCTGACTTTTGATCCGGCTAAGCTGGAAAAATCCCTCACCATCAGCGCCAGCACTATCGCGAAGATCAAAGAGCAAAGCGACGCGCTGCAAGCCGAGCAAAAGGCCGCTGAACAAACCCGCGCCGAGCTGATGGCCTCGGACGCCGAGCGCGCAAAACTCGAAGCCGAGCTTGAAAAACTCCGTGCGGAAGTCGCCGCAGTAAAACAGGCGAATACGGCTACTCCTGACACTCACGATTACGGCGAGGCTCAAACCCGCGACGCCTTTATCGACAAATATCTCCACGAGGCCGGATGGCCGCTGGATCAGGAGCGCGACCGCGAGTTTCCTGTCACCGGAATGCCTAATGAGACCGGCAATGGCTTTGTCGATTACGTGCTATGGGGTGATGACGGTAAGCCGCTTGCTGTGGTCGAAGCAAAACGCACAAAGAAAGACGCTCGCGTTGGGCAACAACAAGCCAAGCTCTACGCCGATTGTTTGCAGGCGCAATACGGTCGCCGCCCGCTGATTTTCTACACCAACGGTTACGAACATTGGTTCTGGGATGATGAACTCTATCCGCCGCGCGAGGTGCATGGCTTTTTGAAAAAGGCCGAGATGGAACTGGCGATGCAGCGGCGAGACTCCCGCAAACCGCTGCGCTCCGTTGCTATTGATGAGAATATCGCCGGGCGGTTCTATCAAACCCGCGCGATCCGCCGCATCGGTGAGACGTTTGAACGCGACCACCAACGCAACGCTCTGTTGGTTATGGCCACGGGGTCAGGCAAGACCCGAACCGTTATCGCTCTCGTTGATCAGCTCATGCGCGCCAACTGGGTCAAGCGCGTGCTGTTTCTTGCGGATAGGCGCGCTCTGGTCAAGCAAGCGCATAATGCCTTCAAGACGCATCTGCCCGCCTCGCCAAGCGCCAACCTGCTGCAACAGCACGACCCCAAGAGCAACGATCACAACGGCGCGCGTGTGCTGCTTTCGACCTATCCGACCATGATGAACCTGATTGACGAAATGGAAGGCGACAGCCGCCGTTTTGGTCCCGGTCATTTCGATCTGATTATTATCGACGAGGCGCACCGCTCCGTCTATCGCCGCTATCGCGCGATCTTCGAATATTACGACTCGCTGCTCGTCGGTTTGACGGCGACCCCGCGTGAAGAAATCGACCGCGATACATACTCACTGTTCGGATTGGAAACCGGCGTCCCGACAGATTCTTATGACCTCGATGACGCCGTATCCGACGGCTTCCTCGCGCCGCCGGAAGTCAAGTCTGTGCCGCTCAAATTCCAACGGGAAGGCATCAACTACGATGACTTATCAGAGGAAGAAAAAGAAAGCTGGGACGAGATCGAATGGGATGAAGACGGCAACGCTCCCGACCGTGTGGAAGCCGCCGCTGTCAACAAATGGCTGTTCAACAAAGATACCGTGGACAAGGTGCTCGAACACTTGATGACACACGGCCTGAAGGTCGAACAAGGGGATCGGCTCGGAAAGACAATCATTTTCGCAAAGAATGACGACCACGCGCAATTCATCGGTGAGCGGTTTGATGCTAATTACCCGCACCTCGCTGGAAAATTCGCACGAGTGATCAGCTATAAAGGTGATTATGCCGGAACACTGATCGACGATTTTTCAGAAGTTAGCAAAGACCCGCACATCGCCATTTCCATAGACATGCTCGACACCGGTATTGATGTGCCGGAGATCTTGAACCTCGTTTTCTTCAAGATTGTCCGTTCGAAAACCAAGTTCTGGCAGATGATCGGTCGGGGTACACGTCTTTGCCCTGATTTGCTCGGTCCCAGTGCGCATAAAGACCATTTCCAAATTTTCGATTTCTGTCAGAATTTCGAATTCTTCAATCAAAATCCGACGATATCCGACAGCGCGGCTGCTGGCTCTCTGCGCGAAACCTTGTTCACAACGCGCATAGATGTCATGGCCGAACTCGACGGCGCAATCGCTGGCATGGAAGACGCCGCCGCCCCTTTCGCAGGGGCAGACAGCGATACCGCAACTCAGAATCCGCTATCGGATTTGCGTGCCTCGATTGCCGATAGGCTGTTCGATGAAGTCGCAGGCATGAATGTCGATAACTTCCTCGTTCGTCCAAAACGGCGCTCGGTAGAGATTTTTCAACAGCGTAAAGCATGGGATCGTCTGTTGATGAACGACCGCATCGATTTGTGCGAGAATGTCGCGGGCCTGCCAACAGCTTTTGAAGACGATGAACTCCCTGCCAAACAATTCGACCTTGTAATCTTGCGGGCGCAGCTTTGCCTCTTGCGGCAAGACTCGGGTTTCGTCCGTTTACAGGAACGCATCCGAGGCATCGCATCCAAACTTGAAGAATTAAGCAATGTTCCGATGATTGCCGCCGAGATGGCGTTGATCCTAGAAGTTCAGACGGACGAATATTGGCAAGACATCACTCCCTCGATCCTCGACAGCGCGCGCCGGAAGCTACGCTCACTTGTTCAGCTCATTGAACCAACAGCTCGTAATATCGTCTACACAGACTTTACTGACGAGATCGGCGAGAGCACGAATGTCGAAACGCCGCTTTCTAGCGTCGGTACAGATAAAACCCGTTTTTTGATGAAAGTTCGGCATTTCCTGACTCAACACGAAGATCATATCTCGATCTTGAAGGTGAAAAGAAACGAACAACTGACACCGCAAGATTTAAACGAACTGGAACGAATTTTTGTCAACGAAGGTGTGTGCGATTCTGAGGAGATCGATACTCTCCATGATGACGGGCTAGGCGTTTTCATCCGTTCGCTTGTTGGCTTGGATAGAAGTGCGGCGAAAGAGTCGTTAAGCAGTTTTTCCAAAGGGAAGGCACTTAATTCCAATCAGATAGAATTTGTTGATCTGCTGGTGGATTGTTTGACCGAGCAGGGAGTTGTTGATCCAAGTCGCCTTTATGAAAGTCCATTCACCGATATCGACGATCAAGGAGTCAGTGGAGTTTTCTCAAATGAGGAAGTCCGTGACCTCGTGAAAATTCTTGACCTGATCAGAGCCAGAGCCGCTGCTTAACCGCTGAGGTAGGGACATGAGTACATCATCTCCTACATCCGCCTAGTAAAAAATGACATAGCCTGTCAGAGCATTGGCTGAACTGACATAAGTAACTGCCATATGTCAGAAACTGGCGAGTTTTTGACATAAGGTTTGCTCCGGGCAGTGCACGTCACCAGCCCGAAATGGCTCGCTCATAGACGAAGTTCGTCTATGCCAAAACTCGTCGATCTTGCAAAATTTGTAATGCTGATATAGGACGGATTTACGATCATTTGGGGTGCCGGGAGTCCTCGTAAGGTACTCGAACTTCTATACTCTTTTGGGTCCGGGGGTATCGCTGGGGGTAGTATGAAAAACCACACAGCCGATAGATTTTTGAAAACAAACAACTATTTTGTTTGTGCGAGTCCTCTTCTGGCACCATTTAGTTTATTGAAAATTCTTTTTTTAATAGATTTTCAATGACCACAGACAGCGTTCTGTCCCCTGAATTGTCCCCTCTTTGGTTTTTGGTAGCCCGCAATCGAGCGCCGTATCAGTGCCGCGAAAAGCAGAGCATCATACTATCGACTGAAACGACCTTTTGTGTAGGCTCGTGGCTGCTCACTCAGACAACTTGTTCTGAGAAGTCGCAGCAATGGATAATCGCAGCAACGACGAAATCATGGCCGATATTTTCGACATGAACGACGACGATATTGAACATGCGCGCGAGGCACGAGCCAATCTTGAAAAGGCTGTGGCCTACTAATCCAGTCTGCCAAAGACCGCGTAGGGCTCGAAATTGAGATGGCAGATTGGGGATTAGAACACTGCAAAGAGCTGTCGATGGGAGATGATGATCCAGATCTGAAATCTGAAATGTTCCAAATTCTTTTCAGTTGCCATGTTGCCGAGACAATATTGGGCATCAATGTTTCAGGACGTGAATATCCATTTCTCGCTGCGGCTGTTGCTAGTGAACTCGGTGTTCCAGATAGCTCAAAATCCGATCGGATGAGCTGACAACGAGGGCAACATGTACGTCGCACTGTCTTGTTAGCGATGCGCCCGGTTCCAGCAATCGGAAGGCCAAGCCCTACAACGAACGTTCGCGAAGTATCCCGACTTGACATTGCCCCAGCTTAAACAGGGCAGCCGATGCAGGGTGTGTGGCGAGCAGGGACAGATCACCCGCGCATGGCTGGGTTTGCGACGGTGAGCGCATTTTGCAGCCATTCGGCATCTTTGCACACGCGAGAACACCGCGCTCTTAATCAGAGGATTTGGATGAAGACGTGACGGACGCAAGACAATCAATCTTCTGACGATATTTGAGGAGGTCCAAGTTCCATAATTTATTCTATTCGCCAAGGATCAGAGAACCGCGCGCGTCTCATGAGTAAATAACGGAGAATGACCCCATGTCTGCGCCTGAACTTGTCTTTGCCTTTATGATCGTCAACATGGATTCAGGGAAAAGGCTGACTCTGCGTTTGTCGAAACTGTGAGGGGGCGGACCATGGATTTACACGAGCATAAGAAAAACCCTGCTGTGAGAGTGCCACCATTAACGGCATTGGCCGTATTTGCGCTGATGGCAGGTTTGTGCGCGATGACCGTGTTTCTCGTCTTGGGCGATATCGAACCGCTGATCCTGGTACTTGTAGTTGTCGCTGCGATCATCGCAGCGGTGCTCGGGATGCTGATCGTGCCGCGTGTTCTTTACACCAATGCGATTACGGCCATGTTCATCGGCGCACTCGTCGCGTTGCTGTCGCACTTCCTTTCTCGATCCTGTGGGCGTTGGGAGGGGCTCTGCTCAATCCTCCGTTTGCGTTCAGTGAATTTTCGCAGGACTTCGCAGTCATACTAGTTTTAGGTTATCTTTTTGGTGGGATTGCAGAAATCATCTTTGGTGCCCTCGCAGGATACATCTGTTATCGCAAAGGCGTGCCTTATCCGGAGAAGGGTTGAGAGGTCGTCCGATATAACCCCGCATTGTCAAGCTGCCCTTGAATCGTCCTGCGCTGCTCAAGAGTGCGGTGAGATTGCCAAGAATGGCCAAACCCGCGCAGATGTTCCAGACGGGAACATCTCAGAAGACTTTGGATGAGCGAGACGGATTATATCGCGGCTATTCGTTCTGCCGTCCACCGATGGAAGAGCGAGCGAGTCATTCGCCCTCACCTCTAAACGCACACCGGATCGTAAGCCCGCGAAGCATGGCCACGCAAACCATAAAAGTACTGCAACAAAACCTAAAAAAGTCATGTTCAAAATTGGGCGCAAATATTCAACAGACTGGCTTTTGATCTGCCACCAAGCTTTGCGGAAACTTGGTCGAGAGTGATGTACCGTTTCGGATGAACTGTCTGTGCCGGGAGTATTGCAAATTCGATCTGACAGTCGTCACCAAAAATCGGATACTGTCAAATTGCATCTCAATCACTACATATCAACTGGCCAACTTTACTGCGCAAAACTGTCCCGTTTTGCTCCGTGATAGATAAACGACCCGGATCAATATGACCTAGGCCGTTATTGTGGATATATTTAGTTAGGCTTAGGCTTTTTTGAGGAATTTGCGACCGAGGCCTGCAAGTCCGACAAGAATTAAGGCTAGACCACCTGGTGCTGGAACAGAGCCAGCACCGGAAGCTGCGCCGCCTGAGGCCTCGCTGCCTGGGGTTGCGGCACCTATGTTGCCAGCAGATACAAGTTGCGTTGCGGTTCGACAAATATAATGGTTTGGTTGGTTGCGACAAATCCGGTCACGTTCTGCAGAATCTCTGTGGAAAGTGACATCATTTCCTCGGTCAAGATAGGTCTGGTCTTCGAACACATAATCTACGATTGACCCATCTTCACCATAAGTGAATTCAGAACCAGCGCTCTGATGGAACCAAATACCGTTCTGCTCACCCAGCTGAACACCGTCAAAATCTTCGCCGAAAGCGTTATTGATCTCGGAAACATCGAGACTAAACGTTGTCAATTCATAGCCGAACGTTGGATGTATTTCTCCGGTAGTAAAGGCATTCTCATAAGTACCGATGAGTGTTCCGTTGTTGAAACTGTTGCTCGAATTTTCACCGTTGTAAGTATAGGCTGTGATGCGATTGTTTTCGATATCGCCGTAAAGGATCGCATGACTTGTGCCGTCGCCTTTAGGGTTTTGGCCATCGGTTACAACCAACCAAAAGCCGTCTTTTCCTTGATCAGAGCGAAATCTCGCTGCGTAGGTTTGGTTCTCTGCGTCGTATGCATTCCAGAGG
Source organism: uncultured Neomegalonema sp. (assembly GCA_937990185.1). Taxonomy (GTDB): domain Bacteria; phylum Pseudomonadota; class Alphaproteobacteria; order Rhodobacterales; family Rhodobacteraceae; genus JAHDDY01. Next base: position 69,899 of record CALKBI010000034.1, read on the forward strand.
CCTTCATCTGCGTAGTCTTTGATAAAGACCGATGCGTTGGCCGTCGCGCTGAAGCTTGTGGCTGCTGCCAGGATAGTTGCTGCGAAGAGCTTATTTGTCGATTTCATAGTTCCATACCTCAATTGTGTTTTTGTTTTCGGTCTGCGCCGATGATGAAAAGGAAGCAAAAACCTTGCCTTCGCTATATAAAACGAAAAATAATAATTATGTAATAATTACAGCGTCTTAAATCTGTTAGGGATTTGTTTTTGATTAATTATTAGTTGACAAAATGTGTTTTGTGGAAACAATGCGCCGAATAATTGCAGTCCTCTGTCATAATTGAGGACACATAGTTCCCTGTATCGCGTACGAATGATTCAGTGGCCCCAGAAATTCGGGGATCAATAAGTTTCCCGAGGCCTTTTTCAGTTCAACGCCAGATGTCATCCCGTCGATGGCTATGTGATGTGGCGCTTTTCTTTGTTTTTGATCCACAGCTACACTCCTGCGTGGTGCTGAGCCTCTTCAAATGAGTTAAGGATATACTGATGCTCTAACTACTCGGCCCAGACTGTCTGATTATAATGTTCGACATCTCCATTGGACTGAGGATTTCGAATTGGACGTTATGGATGCCGATGCCTCGGTTTTGCGCTCAGGTCTGCGAAGCTACACTGACATAATAGGAGCCACAGTCAGGACTCGGGTCTCTATGATGGTTTTGCGTGACCATACATAAGAGGAGAGTGACTATGACGGGGCAATGCTTGGGAAGAATTCTTCGCAGGTTGACCGAGCGGCGCGAAGCATATTGACGAGCAGCAAAAAATTCCAAGGGGCTTGTCCATGCGCTACGGGCACATGCATTGAAGAAGACGCGCTGCAACTTTGGAAGCCGATCCCAGCAGACTGGAGGGTCATTTTTAAATCTGGATAAGGCGAGAACTATAGCAGTGGGGGATCGCGATGATTCCCAAATAAGGTATTGTGGGATAGATATAGAAGAGACCGAATTGACGTCTCTATCTATAATTTTCTTCAGTCTTTGAAATAGTTGGCTCCGGAGGAGGGATTCGAACCCCCGACCTGGTGATTAACAGTCACTCGCTCTACCACTGAGCTACTCCGGATCAGAGACGCGCCTTATAACCAAGCGCTGGTGCGACGTCTACACCGTTTTTTGCGCTTGGAGCAACTCTTACTGGACAAAGATTAAAGAACTTATCTACCGCTGAATAATCCGCCTAGAACTCCCCGCGCGACGCGGCGGCCAATTTGCGAACTCATTGATCTTGCGAAAGATTTAACGATGGCCTCTCCGACAGATTGTCGGTTGCTGCCTCGGCGTTTCGGGGCGGCTTTTGTGGCGCGCGGTTTAGGAGTGTCTACCGTGTAGCGGCGTCCTGAATTGAATTGCCCTTCCGTTTGCCACATCGGAGCGAGATCATCCCCTCTATAGTCTCCACCGGCCTTGCGGCGCCCCCGACCTTTGGCGCGACCTTTCCGCTCTTCGATTTGTTCTTCTTCTGCGGCTTTTACTTCTGCACGTTGCGCTAGCATTTCCGATGCAGATTTGCGGTCGATGGCCTCGTCATAGATGCCAAAGACAGGAGAATCTTGCATGAGCGCTTTCCGTTCCGCCGGTTTGATCGGCCCGAGACGAGAGGAGGGTGGCCTGATCAAAGTGCGCTGCACGACCGAAGGCGCGCCTTTTGCCTCTAATGTGGAGACCAGCGCTTCGCCGGTTCCAAGATCAGGAATGGCCTCTGCCGCGTTGAACTTGGGATTGGGCCGGAACGTGCCCGCTGCGGCTTTCAGGGCTTTCTGGTCGCGCGGTGTATAGGCTCGCAGGGCGTGCTGCACGCGGTTGCCTAGTTGTCCAAGGATATCGTCTGGAACATCTGCCGGATTTTGTGTGATGAAGTAAACGCCGACACCTTTCGAGCGGATCAACCTTGCGACCATCTCGACTTTTTCGATCAAGGCTTTCGGCGCGTCTTCAAACAGCAGATGCGCTTCATCAAAGAAGAAGACAAAGACAGGCTTTTCTGGATCACCGACTTCTGGCAATTCTTCGAACAGCTCGGATAACAGCCACAGCAAAAATGTTGCGTAGAGATTGGGAGAGTTGACCAGTTTGTCCGCGGCAAGAATGTTAACTTGTCCTTCGCCGCGATTGTTGGTCGTGATCATGTCTTTCAATTCGAGCGCTGGCTCGCCGAAGAATTTCTTTCCGCCTTGTTGTTCAAGAACCAGCAGCCGCCGTTGAATTGCACCCACGCTCGCTTTGGTGACGTATCCGTATGTGGTGCTCAGCTCAGACGCATTCTCGCCGATGTGATTCAGCATCGAGCGCAAGTCTTTCAGATCAAGCAGCAACATCCCCTGATCGTCGGCCAGTGCGAATGCAATATTCAACACGCCTTCTTGGGTTTCATTCAGACCCAGGAGCCGTGCCAGCAACAGCGGTCCCATCTCAGAGATTGTCGCCCGAACCGGATGACCTTGTTTGCCGAACAAATCCCAGAACACGACCGGGAAATCTTCATAACCAAAATCATCGAAACCGATCGTAGTGGCGCGCTCGACCAGCTTGTCATGCAATTTGTGTTCATGACTGCCCGCCATGGCAAGACCGGCAAGGTCGCCTTTAACATCGGCCATAAAGACAGGAACGCCAGCTTTAGAAAATCCTTCGGCCAGAATTTGCAAAGAAACAGTCTTTCCTGTTCCGGTTGCTCCTGCAATCAAGCCGTGGCGATTACCGAAGCGCAAGAGAAGCTCCTGTGGCTTGCTATAGTTCGGGCCACCACCGCCGATGAATAGAGTTTCGTTGCTCATGCGCTTTTCCTTCTGCGCCGACGCGGCTTTGCGGCCTTGTCGATCTCGATATCAGTTATTTCTTCATGGACTACATCGCCGAAGTCAAAGTCGATTTTTACGGCGTCTGGTTTCTTGACCTCTGTGAGGCTTCTCGGGCGTAAAATAAGACGAAGGGCAGCGATCAGGAACCCGACTGTCACAAAGAGGGCAGGCAAACTGCCGAGGCGCGCAAGAATTTCGGCGACTTGGCCGATCCCGTTGGATGCAAGGCCCCAACCGCTCAGTCCAACACCCGCGCACCATACTGTCGCAATTGAGGTTCTCGAAGCGGCAGTTGAGAGATCGCTATCTTCTCCCGGCGCACAGATCCGCATAACAGCGTGCAGCATCGCCGCCGCAAATGTCGCAAAGGCGAGGGCGATTAGAATGATAAAGCCAATCATAAGCGACTCGCCGCCGGGCAGACTCCATAACGCGGCATAGGCCGCATCGTCGGCACTGCCGCGATTGATCGCTGTCCAGATTGAGCCGTTCGTTGCTTCATCAATGGATAAGGCGAGACCGCCAAACACCATGATCCAGCATATTGTGATCCCGGCAGGGATGATCGAAAAATAGAAAATTGCATCGCTGACACGATACCCGCGCGCGGCACGGCTGAGAAACAGCCCGATAAGCGGTGCGAGCAGCATTGCATTGCCCCAATGCGTCATTGTCCATGTTTGCGGCCAAGGATCGGCATTGGACAGGCCGGCATAAGTAAGCTGCGACGGCAAAGACAGAAGCATCTGCCATATAGATTGCAGCCCGCCACCGAGGATGTCTGTGCTCGGACCAATTACCAGCGTGGCGGCCATCATGATAATCATGAGGACCAATGCGGCGCGGGCCAAGACCGCGAACACGGTTCGTATCGGCCTCGCGCCCGTCACGAAGATCACGAACACTAATGCCAATGCCAATGCAAACAGCGCCGCCGGATTTGGTTCATTCGATCCAAACCGGGTCATCTCACCGGATAGCGCAGCAATACAGCTCGCGAAAGCCGCTGCCGCCATCAATGTGGCGAAGAAAACCAAGAAACTGTCGAGAACCGACCCGACCGGGCGCACTGTATCGGCACGGAAAATCGCGCCATCAAGGGTAGGACGGCGCTCAAGGTTTTGTATGGTCAGAGCAAACACTGTCATGCACAGGGCATTCATGACATTGGCGATCACTGCCCAATGAATCATCGTGGCATAGCGTGCAAAAATCTGAGCATCTTCCGTCAGCGGAGAGAACCCCAAAGCGCTGGGCGGTTGATGAACGTGATAGATCGGTTCAGCGGTCGCCCAGAATAACAACCCGAGCGATGTACTCGCGGCAACGCCAATCGCGACCGAGCTAAAGCCGCTATGTCCGGGCCTTAAACTTGATCCGCCAATGCGGACATGGCCGAGCAATGCATAAAGAGCGATGGTCGCGGCGACAGCAATAACCCCGACACAAACAAAGGCCCATCCAAGCGAGTGCATCAGCCATGCAAGAGATTCATCTGCAATATTGGAAAGTGACGGACCAACACCGAGCCACCCCGTAACGAATACGAGAAATAAAGCCAAAAATGGCGCGACTAAAACACCTATTCGCAACTGAGTTGCCATGAACCGTTTCTGTGCAGGTAATCAGGTTGTTATCCTACCTTTGAGGTCAGTGCAATCATCGGAGGGGCGGTTCATTTTAACGATGAGGGAGGTGCGCGGGCAATCCCCGAAGATCGCGGAGCCATTCGACAGCACTCGCATACATCCTGATCAAAACCACTAAGCTCAACGGCGTTGATCCGCAGGCTTGATTGACGGATGTCCTTAGCCGCATCGCTGATCACAAGATCACCCGTCTCGACGGGTTGCTCTTTTGGTGATTACGCCGCCAGAGCGGGTTCATCGGACGCTCGGTAGCGGGGTTTGCCGGACGGATACGAAACACTCTCTTATCAAATCACCATAATTGGACCCACTAAACCTGACGGGAGACATTCTACATATCAATCAAAAATCTTGTTCCAATTGCAGACGGATACTTATGAATCAAACATTTTTTAAATCCCCCAATATCTGGATTGAAATTTCCACATACTATTTCTATTAAAATATCAACTAAAACAACTTCACATCCACTATTTATTAATGAGTCATGTTTAAATGAAAATAAAGAAAAAAATTGCTGGAATTGAATTCTATTAATATTCTTAAAATACTCTTTTGTTGTTTCTTTGTATTCCCAATGCTCTAAAGAAGGATTTTTATCTATAAAAATCTTTTCTTTTTCGTTGGCGTGTTTTAATTGCTTTAAACTGTCGATAAACGGAGTGTGTGAAAGTATATGCTTTAAAAAATCATCGATCAAATTGATAGGCATCGGGAATCCCATCGGAGCCCACTCTGAGTGTGGCGATTTTTTATTCTTTACCCAAGCATTATACTTGCCAGAGCGTTCGATTTGATCCCACTCTTCTTTCCAAGTATTCATATCGATTTTATGCGTCATGAGATGCTTCCGCTCCAATCTTTTCTAATGCCTCTGTGTCGGTAATCTTGCTGACAATCGGATGAATACGCAGGTCGCCTTCTTTGGTAACTTGTTTGAAGTATTCAATAACGGCTGTGGCCATGCGTTCGTTTGGGGCGATGACGTTACCCGAGCGGTACAAGTCGTTGAACCTCGCATACGGTGCTCCCGTCGGCCAACCAGTACATCGATACTGTTGGGAGCCTCCATTGAGTTCTCCATGCAGAAAATCCCTCTTTACCTCATCCATAAAAAGAAATCCCAGATCACGCTGAATTCAAAACAGGCGCTCCACTCACAACGCCTACAGACTAACGGACCCCCATCACCCTCGCAAGAGCGGGTTTGGCGGACGCTTACTTCTGCTCTGCAAAAATGCACTTGCCGCTGTTGGTTTTGCTCTTGCGTTGTGGCTGGTCGAATTTGCTTTCCTGTGGCTAAGATTGCTCTTGGCTCTCAGTGATTTTTCCCGGTCATTGCCTGCGGCAATGTCGAGAAAAATGCACTTGTCGCTGTTAGTTTTGCGCATGTGTAAAGGTTGGCCGAATTTGCTTTTGCAAATTCGTTGTTGACAAATGTTCTTATTTAGTTCTTTTTGTTGTCGTTGATTTAAACGAAAGGCAAAAGACGGCGTGGACTTTGAGCGGGCAATAGAAACTCAGCGGCTCAAACTGCTCCGCGTTGTCGCGGGGCTGGTCGTTTTGGTTGGGGTGTTGTCTCTTGGCCCGGTCTCGCGCGGCTTCTCGGTTTCGATCTGTAGCTTTGTTGGAGCGATGCTGTCTCGCGCTGAAACTGCTGCGCGGTATTTGGTGATTGCACAGGCCCGTTTGCTGGCAGTTCGCGGCGGCATGGCTGTCGAGCAAATCCAGTTTTCAGAGTTTCTCGCCCGCGCGTTTGTCGCAGACGAAACGGGCATCTCTCTGCCTGACTGCCGCGAACGGCTTAAGGCCCTACTTGCCGTGTTGATGAATTTGCCGCGCCATGCCGCGCGCCTAATACGTCGGATCGAAAAACAAATGCGGGGCATGGCTCGGACAAGCCAGCTTTTACCCCGCTTTGATCAGGGTCAGCCAGTCGCACGTCGCTTCTGGACAGTGTTGACCACCCGCATCGAGCGTCCGCCCGATAAGAGCTTGCCCGCATCACTGTCATTTACCTCCCTCCGAAATTCGGACGGGAGGTACAGGCGTTTGGACCATCACCAAGATCGTTTTTCGATTTCCAGAGCGTGTTGCGGATTTAATGAGTCAGGGTTTCGTGCCAAGTGCCGCACGAAACCTGACCACCATGTTCATGGGAAACGCAACTTAAACCAACGCCATAATCCGGCAATTACCGCCGGTTCCGCCTGCGATTTTTGGGGCTGCGACAACGATGGTTGCACCAGCGGGCGGTACATCATCAAGACCGGCGATACACTCGATCCCCCAACGTCCCGAAGGCAGCCAAGCATAGTGCGTGTCGAATGTGCTGGATGCTCCGTGGTCGAGTGACAACGTATCCGACGCCATGCCGATTGCCGCACGATCATCCATCAGCATTTTTGTTGCTTCGACGTGGAAGCCGGGAAAGTGCATCACGCCTTCATCATCGCGATTGGCAAAACCTTCGCCGGGGGCTTTGCCTGCCCAGCCGGAATTCATGGCGATACAAGCGCCCTCAGGGATCGTACCGAATTTGCTTTCCCAATCGGCGAGATCATCGGGCGTCAGTTGGTAATCAGGGTTTTCTGCTGCTTGTGCGCGAACATCAATGACCACCAAGGGAAGGACCAGATCATCAAGCGGAATTTCATCTGCCGTCATGCCATCCGCGCTAAAGTGAATCGGCGCGTCGATATGTGTGCCGCAATGTTCGACCATCGTATAACGGCGCGCGTTAAAGCCGTTCTCTGCAAAATTTGTGAGCTGTTCAATCTGCAAAGCCCAATCAGGAATGTAAGTCGGAAAATCGGGTGTCAGTGTTTGGCTGAGGTCAACAACCCGGTGAAAGACATTCGCTGTTCTTGCAGCAGCTTCGCGGGTGGTGGTGGTTGCCGCTGCTGCGGTAACCGCGAGCGCAGCGCTCCCTTTAAAAAAGCTACGGCGATTGAGTCGTTCATGAAGGACGGCGTGGCAACCCGGTACACACATGATTTTTCTCCCTGTAAATGATCCTCAATATCATGGCTCAAATTACCAGGAGTTCAACAGGTCGAGATCACGATTGAGCAAATTTTATTTTGGTTCAGCGCGCCGCACCGCTGCATGGTTTTCCCAAAAGGCCACGGCTTTTTCGTAAGCTGCTTTATCAATCGCAACCCCTGATCCCCCTTCGCTTGGACCTAACGCATTACGAAGTTGAGTGATGGGCGGCATCGGTGGTTCTGTCGGCGACAAAGTGCCCAGTGTGCTGACGATACCCCAGTCGCAATCGGGAACGTCTTCAGGAAAGGCATCGGCTTCGATGAGGAGCTGCGCGTGACTATAGAGGATTACATCTAAATGCGTGGCAACCGGCGCTTCGAAATCTTCAAACCAGCGTTCCAGAACCGCGAGTTCTCCTTCGCGCCGCGCGATATAGCCGGATTTCAGTAACGGTCGATTTTCATCCGTAATCGGTGCAAACCCGCATCGCGTTTGTGACGGGTTTTCCAAAAACAAATGCTTACAAAAGGGCGCATACCCCTCAACCAGAGGCGTGCCGCTCGCAACCGCTTCATTGCATAGCGCGACCAAAGTCTCCGGTTCGATTCCAACGATCCGAGTCCCGCTCGCCCCCGGTTCCCAGTTACGACGGGCAAAAGATGTAAGGGCAATTGCTGGTGCGGTGCGGGTCATAGCTTATGTCATTCTTTCGAGATGAAAGCCCTGAGGCAACGAAACTCTATCTTATGAGATCGAAGCCTCAGAGTGAACCCGCAACGCGCTTAGGCGGCTTTCGGAATTGCGCCCGCGATAAAACTGTTCGAGCTGGATGCGGCAAGGATATTATCCGCAACAATCTCGGCGGTGGCGGCTGAGAGAGTCCAACCGAGATGACCGTGCCCCGTATTATAGAACACACCAGATTTGCTGCCCGCGCCAACCTTCGGCATCATATTCGGCATCATCGGGCGCAGACCGGCCCAAGGCACAGCATGTTCAGTCCGCACGTTGGGGAATAAATCCTCAACCCATTTTACCAAGGGGGCAATCCGGTCATTGCGAATGTCTTTGTTATAGCCGTTGAACTCAGCCGTCCCCGCAACGCGAAAACGATCCGGCCCGAGGCGGCTCGTGACGACTTTTGCTTTGTCGTCCAGCAAGCTGACCCACGGCGCGGCGGCACGGCTTTCATCATCGTTCAGGTTCACAGTGATCGAATAGCCTTTCACCGGATAAATATTTACCCGGTCGCCGAGCTTGGCCGCCAGATCGCGGGACCCGACACCGGCACACATGACGATGGCATCGAACAGCGCATCTTGCTGAGCCTCGCCTGAGGTCCAACCAATCCGGACGCCATCGCCAGAGTGGTTCAGCGTCTCAACCTGCGCGCCGTATTCGAATGTAGCACCTCGGCGCTGGCAGGCTTTGCCTAACTCGCGGCTGTAATTATGAATATCGCCCGTGAAATCGCTTTTGGTGTAATAGCCGCCATAGAGATTGGCGGGCAGGGCAGGGTCAATCGCCTGCATTGCGGTGGCATCTACCGCTTCGCGCGATAAGCCGCCTTCCGCGAGCAGAGCATTCACCTTCGTCGCGTGATCGTAGTCTTTCTTGTTGTCATAGACATGCAAGATGCCACGTTCTTCGCAATCGAACGAGAAACCCTCTTGGGCGGCATGTTCTTTCAGGTGCTCACGCGCAGCAATCGCCAGCCGGACGGTTTCTACCGTGTTGTTCTGGTATTGCGGGATTGAGGCCATAAATTCGGCCATCCACGAATATTTGTGCCAGCTTGGTTTCGGATTAACCAGCAGCGGAGCATCAGGGCTGAACATCCACTTGATGCCTTTGAAGATCGTGGACCATTGAGTCCAGACTTCAGCATTCGAGGCAGAAAGCTGACCGCCATTCGCAAACGACGTTTCCATTGCTGCATAGCGGTTGCGATCAAAGACAGTGACCTCAAACCCTCGGTTGAGCAGCGCATAAGCAGTGGTAATGCCGGTAATACCAGCACCAATAACAGCAATTTTCCGCATAATACGGTTCCTTCTCGCAAACAGGTCATGCCGGTAGACCGGCCCAATTCCCATCTGTCGCGGAACCTGAGAGTTTTGCCTGAGATAGCGGCCTCAGACGTCTCCTTCGGTGGGTGATCTTAGGATCACCGCTCTCCAGATTGCTGTCATCATGCAGTCCATTTGCCTGAGAGTTTCCGGGAAGTTGCTCCTTCGGCGCCGGACACGCTGTCCGATCTCTCCCGCATGACAATATATCAGCACCCTGATTATGGCAGATTGACCCCAATCTAGCAAGCCGATTGCGCTTGCTGGCTCATCAAGTTACTGCGGCTGGTATGAAGGAAAAACGTGCAGTGATTGGTGTATTCGACTCTGGCTTAGGCGGGTTAACCGTGTTGGCCGCGCTGCGCCGTGCCATGCCGCAGCAGGATTTCTTATACCTCGGGGATAATGCCAATGCGCCTTACGGCGTTCGCACATCAGCAGACGTAACGGCATTAACCAAATCTGCCATTGAGCGCCTTTTTGCGGAAGGGTGCGGGTTGGTCCTGATCGCTTGTAACACCGCGTCGGCTCTCGCTTTACGGACATTGCAACAGGAATGGCTGCCGACGGTGGCCCCGGACCGCAGATTGCTCGGAGTGTTTGTCCCTTTGATCGAGGCATTGACCGGGCGGGGCTGGCAGGATCAACCGGGCGCGGCTCCTCTTCAGAAAGCAGCATTTTTCGCAACGCCTGCTACGGTAAAAAGCGGTACGTTTACGGCGGAGGCCCAACGCCTTGCACCCGACTTGACGGTTATCGAGCAAGATTGCCCCGGCTTGGTTGATGCCATCGAGACAGGAAATCCTGTCGATGGCATTGTGAATCGAGCGGTTGCGACAGCTTTGAAAGGCGGCAAGCCCGATGTCGCATTATTGGGCTGCACACATTACCCCCATGCGGAAACAGCGTTTCGTGAGGCTCTACCGGCTGGCACGTCGATTATGTCTCAGCCGCAAGTGGTCGCAGAAAGCCTCGCCTCATATCTAGAACGGCATCCCCAATTTCGGGGAGGCACAGGTTGGCTTGATTGCCTGACAACCGGCGATCCTGCTCATGTCAGCGCTCGTGCCGAAGCCTTGTTTCAGCGCGCCCTTCCGTTTGATGCTGCTTGAAGAGTATCTAGCCTCAGCATTTGACTTTGCGTTGCCGATTACCTTGTTACCATAGGTGTGTGTCCAAGCCGGAGAGACTAATGTCCAAAACCGATTTACCAATTCTCGAACAACGTCGCATTGAAGCGAATATCATCAAGCCGATTTATGATGAAATGGTTGCGGAGCTTGGAGAAGAGCACGCCAAAAAGATTGTGGGCAATGCAATTATCAAAAACTCCATCGAACAGGGCCGCGCCTATGCCGAAAGCGAAGACGGCGAAGCGAGCTTAGAGAGTTTCCACGCCCTCCTGCCACAATGGAAGGCAAACGGTGCATTGGAACTCGACATGCTGAAGGAAACGAAAACCGAGGTGCATTACAACGTAACGCGGTGTCGATACGCTGAGATGTACCGCGAAATGGGCATCGGCGATATCGGCCATCTGCTATCTTGCAACCGCGATGGCACGTTCTGCACTGGCTATAGTCCAGACATCACCCTAGAACGCACCCAGACAATTATGGGAGGCGCAAGCCACTGCGATTTTCGCTATCGGACAAAAACCGACAAGGCCTAATCGCTCCGAAGAACAGCATAACGCGAAGGCGACAGTCTTTAAGAATGCATCAGCAATCCGACTGACGCACTTCCAAATCTGACAACGTTGCTTTCAGCGCAAAATCCACATAGTCGAGCTTCAGGTCAGTCAGGACACCATTCTCAAACAGAACTGCTTCAAACAAGAATTTAGGGATTGCTCCGTCACCTTCGCCTCCGGTCTCTGGAGGGTAATAGACGGTATCAACTTTCCATCGCGCTAAACCTTCCAGCGCATCATCCTTGTCGCCTTCGGTTTTGTCATCGTCATCAACTGATAAAATCCGTGTAACGGCGTAGAAAGTTGGCGCGTCTACATCACCGTCAAAGATCATCGCAGCATGGCGATCTTCTCCGGCTTTGGCGGCAGTCAGCAATTCTCGGATATGGGCGACCGGCGTCAGTAAAGCATCATCATATGATTGGTCTTCCGCTTCTTTGTAATCGACATGGGCACTGCTTTTTTCCGCATCAACGATCAACTCACCACTGGCTTTCTGTCCCGCCTCGCCATTTAATTCGATGGTGCGGGTGAAGCGGTATTTGCCACCATCTGCGGCTTCGAAGGCCGTCAAACGATAATCTTGCACGATTGGGGATTCATTACGGGCCAAGCGAACCACGAAGCGCTCGTTCGTTGCATAGCCTTGGCAAGCATCATCAAGGTCAAAGACATAGCGCCCTTCTGCGCCCACAATGCCGGAATTTGTACCAGAAGACTCGAATGAAATTTCGTAGACAGCCCGATAACTGGCAAGATCAATCTCTTGATTTTCCGCAAGGGCGGGCATCACAAACATCAAAGAGAGTGCGAGGGCGATTTTTTGTTTCATGACAGAGCCTTCTTTGGATTGGCTCATATTCTACTTTGTATGTCTAACGTCAAGTCACGATCCGGTTTTCTCCGCGTGTTTTACCTCGTCCCAAAGGGCATCCATCTCACCTAAGGTCGATTGAGCAGGTGTTCGCCCTTTCGCTTCGAGCGCCTTTTCAACACCCCGAAACCTACGTTCAAATTTTTTGTTTGTTGCGATAAGTGCTTGTTCTGCATCTACTCCGAGATGCTGCCCCAGCACGGCAACTGTGAAGAGAAGATCGCCATACTCCTCCGCAATTTTTTCCTGATCTCCTGCTGCTATTTCATCGGCTAATTCAGCAGCTTCTTCGGCGACTTTTTCTGTCACACCGGAAGAATCAGGCCAATCAAAGCCGACGCGAGCGGCGCGCTTTTGTAGTTTTTGTGCGCGGACTAGGGCGGGCAGCGCGAGAGCAACGCCATCCAAAGCGCTTTTGCCCGTGCCGCCAGCCTTTGAGCGTTCGGCAGCTTTTACCTCTTCCCAGTGGCGGGTTTGGGCTTCAGCGCTTTCGACAACCGCATCCCCAAAAACATGAGGATGGCGGTGGATCATCTTTTCTGTGATGGCGCGGGCAACATCGTCAAAGGCAAACGCGCCTTCTTCTTCTGCCATTCGGCTGTGATAGACGACCTGCAACAGCAAATCACCTAACTCGCCTTTAAGATCCTCGCGCGAGCCGGAAGCGATGGCTTCTGCAACCTCGTAAGCTTCTTCGATGGTATAAGGCGCGATCGTTTCGAAGGTTTGTTCAATATCCCAAGGACATCCTGATTGTGGATCGCGCAAACGGCGCATCACGTCGATCAGTTCGTCTATTGGCTTGTCAGTCATCCGGTATCCCCTGCTATATTGCAGGTACGCTAGAGTATTTCATCTCCTGAGTCAGTCGTGAGTAAGAGGCACCCGAAGATGCGTTGCATAAAAATGAAATAGGTTTTGTGCGCGTTCAATAACCGCTGATCCAAGTTATTTGATACCTCAGAAGAAGGCCCCGAATTATTCAATCCGGAGCCTATAAAAGAAAATGACGGATTATCCGTAACGATACGGACGTCCGGCCTTTTCCATAGTCGCGTTATACTTTTTGAAGATGTCGACAACCTTTGCCTTAGTCTCGGACTCAGCGGCGATTTCATCCCAGAACTTAACAGCAGCCTGTTCGACTTGCGCCCATTCTTCGTCAGGAATTGAGGTCAACTCCATTTTCGGGCCATTGACGCGCAAGTCTGCTTCGCCGCCCCAGTACCACCATTGGCGATAATAATGCGAGCTATCCATGGTGATCTTGAGCAGTTCTTTAAGGTGATCGGGTAGCTCTTGATAACGATCCATATTCGCGAAAAATGATCCCGCCCAAGCGCCTGAGATATTATTGGTCAGGAAATAGTTCGTCACATCGGCCCAACCGACTGTGTAATCTTCGGTAATGCCCGACCATGCGATGCCGTCAAGCTCGCCGGTTTGGACGGCGACTTCAATATCCTCCCAAGGCAGTGTCACTGGTACAACGCCGAATTGCGACATAAAGCGCCCGGCTGTCGGGAAGGTAAAGACGCGCTTGCCTTTCAAATCGTTAAGGCTGCGGATTGGGTCTTTTGTTGCGAAGTGGCAAGGGTCCCATGCGCCAGCACTCAGATGTTTTACTCCAACGGCTGCATATTCTTTGTCCCAGATTTCGTTGAGGCCGTATTGATTAAACAGTACTGGCACATCGAGCGAATAACGGCTCGCAAACGGGAAATAACCGCCAAACACCGTTACCTCTGTAGGCGAGGCCATTGAGTCATCATCGGATTGCACCGCGTCGATGGTTCCTTTTTGCATCGCGCGGAATAACTCGCCGGTTGGGACAAGCTGATCGGCGAAGAAAAGCTCGATCTCCATCTCGTCTTTGGCGATTTTGTTGAAGCTGTCGATGGCGGGTTTGATGACATGCTCTGCTAATGCCGGGCCGGCATAGGTCTGCAAGCGCCACTTTATTTTAGATTGAGCGTGCACAGCCGGAGCGGCGAGGCCAGTGGCCCCAGCGATAGCACCACCGGCGATAAACTTACGTCTCGTTGTCATGGTCTCTCTCCTTATTGCAGTTCAGTCGTTTCGTTTCAGGTGCCGTAAACTGTGTTGGGCAGCCACATCGCGATTTGTGGAAACATCATGATCAGCGACAGCGCGAGAAGCATCACAAGAACAAACGGCAGAATAGAAGCGTAGATGTCGCGCAAGGTGATCTCTGGAGGAGCCATCGCGCGCATCAAAAACAGGTTGTAACCGAAGGGCGGCGTCATATACGCGATCTGCGTGGTAATCGTGTAGAGCACACCGTACCAGATGAGGTCAAAACCCAGCACTTTTACCAGCGGTACGTAGAGTGGGGCGACAATCACCAGCATCGCGGTATCATCCAAAAACGTCCCCATGAGCAGAAAGCTCAACTGCATGAGGATCAGGATAGTCCACGGATCGAGTCCAAGCTGATCGGTGAACAGATTGTCGATGGCTTTTACAGCGCCAAGCCCGTCGAACACTGCACCAAAACCAAGTGCGGCAAGAATGATCCACATGAACATGCAGGAAATGCCGAGCGTCTTGCGAACGGAATTTTCGAAAACTTCACGGGTCATTCGGCCTTTGAGAGTTGCTGCAGTAAACGCGGTCATCGCTCCAATCGCCGAACTTTCAACGAGGCTTGTCCATCCGTTTACAAAAGGGATCATCATCGAGAAAAAGATCGCAAGCGGCAAAAGACCTGAAAGTAACAGGCGATACTTTTCCGCACGGCTGATCGTGCGCTCATCTAAGGGTAAGGGCGGGCCAAGATGCGGCTGTATCCGGCATCTTACGTAGATATAGACGATGAACATTGCCGCCATCATCAAGCCTGGTACGACGCCTGCCAACCAGAGTTGGCCAACCGGTTGCCGCGCAATCATCGCATATAGAACAAGGACAACAGATGGCGGGACGAGAATCCCGAGGCTTGATCCCGCCTGAATAACGCCCGTCACCATGCGCTTATCATAGCCACGCCGCAATAACTCTGGCAGAGCGATTGTTGCGCCGATGGCCATACCCGCAACCGATAATCCGTTCATAGCGGAGACAAGCACCATCAGGCCAATCGTACCAATCGCAAGCCCGCCATTGATTGGTCCCATCCAGACGTGGAACATCTTGTAGAGGTCGTCAGCAATCTTTGATTCCGACAGCACATAACCCATGAAGATGAACATCGGCAGTGTCAGCAACGGATACCATTTCATCAACTTCATGGCGGAGGAGAACGGCAAGTCCGTCCCGCCCGTTCCATAAAGAGCCATCGCCGCGACTGCTGCCACACCACCGATCGCGCCGAACACACGCTGGCCCGTCATGAGCATCAGCATCATCGAAGAGAACATTAAGATGGCGATCATTTCATGAGACATCAGGTGCTTTCCTGCGGTGATGATACCTCATCGTGCCATTGTCCCCGCAACCGCAGAATATCTCTGAAAAATTCCGCGATTGCCTGTAGCAACATAAGGAAAATGCCGATGCACATGATTGTCTTGATTGGCCAGAGGAAAGGCCGCCAAGCAGTAGGACTTCGTTCAAGGCGTCCGATCTCTTCGCTGCCGGTTGCAAGGCCCACGAAATACGAGATGGGTTGGTCCCCCCAAAAGCCCAACGAGTAGGCTGTGGACCCAAGTCCGCCGTAGAGCAGAACGCCAAGATAGAAAATCAGTAGTAAGACGGTAATCGCATCTACTTGTGCTTTGCGGTGGAGAGACCATTCGGCATAGAACAAATCCATGCGAACGCTGGACCCCATCTGCATCGAGTACGGGCCGCCGAGTATGTAGTAAGCCACCATCGCAAATTGTGCGACTTCCAACGTCCAGCGAGAGGGCAAAAAGAACGTTTTCGATATGGATGACCAGAGCAGGATGCCAACCATCACGAAGATGCCGTACATAACGAGACGGCCTATCCGATAGTTTATCGCATCAATCATGCGAATGTAGCGGTGCATAAAACCCATCAGGCTGCCTGCCGCGTTAAGTTAGAGCTGCATCTTCTGTATGAGGAGACAAGCACCCTATGCATCATATCGAGCGCTCCATATGAAGCACTGCTATGGCGGCTTCAATCAACCAACTCAAGTGGTTAAACTCAGCCATGCGACGCTCAACGCTTGGGATTAAAAGAAATGCCGTGTTGGAAAAATCCTCTGATGATTGTGAATGCGCTCTTGAATTCCCCATTAGTAAGAGTTCTTTGTCCTAAGCGTATTTGTCAATATTTTATCTGAAAGGGTCTTCGTATGATTCAATCAGAAAATTTGGCTTAGTGCTGCCGAAACCAAAGTGCTCGGTTGTTGTGGGCCATTGCCGGCACGAGTCTGATTTCTCTTTTCCTCCCGTGTGCAATTCAATCAATCAACCGGGCTGGGAATGTAGATGCGAATAAGCTCGATAATGTCATCAGTATCGATAATTTTCTCAGTGCAGACGGATACTCGAATCGGATTATGTTTTGTCTGAAGCTGATCAATCAAGGTTGCGAATGACTCATTTATTTTCTCCGTTCACCCTACGCGATGTGACTTTTAAAAATCGGATTGCGGTTTCGCCAATGAGTCAGTATCGCGCGTTAAATGGCGATGCAAACCTCTGGCACGCGGTCCATCTCGGGCGCTTTGCGATGGGTGGTGCGGGGCTGGTATACACCGAAGCGACTGCTGTGGAGGCTGACGGGCGGCGCACCCATGGCGATCTTGGCCTTTGGGACGACTCGCAGATTAAAGAGCTGCGCCGCATTGCTGAATTCATTGAAAACGAAGGATCGGTTCCGGGAATTCAACTGGCCCATGCTGGCCGCAAAGCCTCAGAGCGGCGTCCGTGGCACGGAGAAACTCCTGTGGATGCCGAAGATGTTGCAGAGCGTAAAGAGGAACCTTGGGATGCCATTGCTCCCTCCGCGATACCATACGCGGATGGCTGGCCTACACCTTGTGAAATGTCTGAGGATGATATTCAGCGCGTGATTGCGGCCTTTGGATCGGCGGCACGGCGATCACATGAAGCGGGCTTCAAGATTATCGAGGTCTATGCTGCACACGGGTTTCTGATCCATCAGTTCCTTTCACCAATAGCCAACCAACGTACCGATCAATGGGGAGGAAGTGCCGAAGGACGGATGCGCTTCGCTATTAAAGTTGCGGAGTCAATTCGCGAAAATTGGCCGGAAAAATATCCGCTCGTATTTCGTTTGTCGGCAACAGATTGGCTCGATGGCGGCCTTGAAGCGGCAGATACAATCGAAATCTCTAAAGCGCTCAAAGCAGTAGGCGTCGATATGATCGATTGTTCGACAGGAGGCATCGGCGGTAAAGACAGGCCGCGACGTATGGTCATTGAACAAGGGTTCCAAGTGCCTTTTGCTCATCAAGTTAAATCAGAGGCCGATATCGCAACGATGGCGGTCGGCTTTTTATGGGATGCAAAAACCTGCGAAGAGCACATCGCTACAGGGAAAGCCGATATGGTGGCTTTAGCGCGCGAGTTGCTTGATGACCCGAACTGGCCTTTGCACGCGGCTGCAGAACTTGGTGCGGATGAAAACCATAATATGTGGTCGGTTGAGGCCGGATGGTGGTTGATGAAGCGGGATCGCCTCCTCACCAAACTTGGTTTGCGCTAAGAGCAAGGCGGCTTTCGAGGCTTCAGTTCATCAGATTGCGCCTTTAAGATCAGCGAAATCTTAGATTGCTGCGGGACAAATCCGCGACTGATTTCGCTCCCATCAATCGCATATCCCGCTCGATTTCTGTGCGCAGCAAGGTCAAGGCTCTTTCCACGCCCGGCTGTCCTGCGGCGGCCAAAGGATAAAGATATCCGCGTCCGATCCCGACCGCTTTTGCGCCGAGTGACAATGCTTTGAGAACATGGGTTCCCCGCTGCACACCGCTGTCCATGATAACGTCGATCTTATCACCCACCGCATCGACTATTTCCGCCAATTGATCGAATGGCGCGCGAGAACCGTCAAGTTGCCTTCCTCCGTGGTTGGAAAGAATAATCCCGGTACATCCGATATCGACGGCATGTTTTGCGTCCGCGACCGACATAATTCCTTTCAAGCAATATTGCCCATCCCACAACTTGACCATTTCGGCCACATCGTCCCATGTCATCGAAGGGTCGAGCATTTCGGTAAAGTACCTGCCGATAGACAGCGCGCCGCCGCCCATATCGATATGTTCATCGAGCTGCGGCATCGCGAATTTTTCATGTGTGACGTAGTTGATGCCCCACATCGGCTTTAATGCGAATTGAATCATCCCCCCTAGGGTCAGCCGGAAAGGAATAGAAAATCCTGTTCGTAAATCGCGCTCACGATTACCGCCGGTAATGCTATCAACCGTCAACATCATGACTTCGACACCGGCTTCTTTCGCGCTTTCCATCATTGCGCGGTTTAGTCCGCGATCTTTATGGAAGTAGAATTGATAACATTGAGGATTCGAGAATTTTTTGCGCACGTCTTTCAGACTGACCGTTCCGAGTGACGAGACACCGAACATCGTGCCGAACTTTTCCGCTGCCGCGCCGACGGCCATCTCTCCGTCATGATGAAACAATCGTTGAAGAGCCGTCGGTGAGCAATAAAACGGCATGTCCAGCTTTTGGCCCATGATTGTCACTGACATATCAATATCTTTAACGCCGGTCAGGACATTGGGAACCAGGTCGCACCGTTCGAACGAGTCAGAGTTGCGGCGATAGGTGACTTCGTCATCCGCCGCGCCATCTATATAATTAAAGATAGGTCCCGGCAGGCGCTTTCGGGCGAGGGTTCGAAAATCTTGAAAGTTATGGCAGTCCTTAAGGCGCATATTTGGGTCCATAATTGGCGAGATCAGCAGGATATTTGATACGCAAAATACCCTGCAGGAACAGAATTTTACAGTAAACGATTACTGGCTACCCCAAGCGCCGCCGCCAGGGGTTAGCATCGAAAAGATATCGCCTGATTCAAGCTCACTTTGATCGTTGCCTTTCAGCATTTCTCGTGTTCCATCCGTTCGGATAACAGAATTCTCGCCGACAGCGCCATCCTCTCCGCCTTGCATTCCACGCGGGCGGGTGACCCGGTGGGACGTAAGCGTTGTTACGGTGACGCCCTCTAAAAAGCGGACATCGCGGAAGATTCCCTCACCGCCGTTCCACTTGCCTTGGCCGCCAGAACCGGACCGAATGCCAAAGCTTTCAACTCGAACAGGGAAGCGTGTTTCCAAGACTTCAGGGTCTGTAAGGCGGGTGTTGGTCATGTGTGTGTGAACAGCGCTCGCCCCTACAAAACCGTCGCCTGCACCTGCGCCGCCGCCGATGGTTTCGTAGTTTTGGAAGCGCTCGTTGCCCCAAACAAAGTTATTTACTGTGCCTTGAGAACCGGCCACCGCATTGAGTGCACCATAAAGACAGTCTGTGATTGACTGGCTGACTTCTGTATTTCCGGCGATAACGGCTGCGGGATACTGCGCATTAATCATCGATCCTTCGGGGGCGATGATCTTGAGCGGCTTCATGCAACCCTCATTGAGCGGAATGTCTGATCCAACCAGTGTGCGGAAAACATAAAGCACAGCGGCATGACAGACTGCGAGTGGCGCGTTGTAGTTAAACGGGCTGTGATCCGATGTTCCGGTAAAGTCGATTATCGCTTCTCTCGCCTCAGTATCCACTGTGACTTTGACGTGGATTTCCAATCCGTTATCCAATGGATAAACACATTCGCCATTTGCGAGATTGCCAATGACCCGGCGTACAGACATTTCTGCATTGGCTTGGACGTGGCGCATATAAGCTTGCACGACATCAAGACCGAAATTCGAAATCATCCGATTGACTTCACGGATGCCGGTCGCGTTTGCCGCGACTTGTGCTTCGATATCGGCCATGTTTTCATCGATGTTGCGGCACGGATATTTCCCTGAAGCCAAAACTTCGCGGGTTTCCGCGTCGCGCAGCGTGCCTTGATCAACGACTTTGAAGTTATCGATAACCACGCCTTCTTCGCTGATATGGGTACTGTCAGGAGGTGCGGAGCCGGGGGTTTTGCCGCCAATATCAGCATGATGACCACGAGAGCCGACATAGAACAGGATCGTATCGCCTGCCTCGTTGAATACAGGTGTAATGACGGTGACATCGGGCAGGTGCGTCCCGCCATTAAATGGCGCGTTCAGCATGTAAGCATCGCCGGGTTTCATCTTTCCGGCATTCAAACGCGAGATGATACGTACACTCTCACTCATGGACCCGAGGTGAACCGGAACATGAGGCGCGTTGGCGACAAGATCACCATTCGCATCAAACAGTGCGCATGAAAAATCGTAGCGTTCTTTGATGTTTACCGAATATGCGGTGTTGGCAAGAGTTTCACCCATCTGATCGGCGATAGACATAAATAGGTTATTGAAAACCTCGAGCATCACCGGATCGACTTCCGTGCCGATGGCGACTTCACGGCTCTTTTCTACAACGCGATCAAGTATCAGATTGCCATAGCGATCAATGCGTCCGCGCCATCCCGGTTCGATAACATTCGTTCCGGTCGGTTCAGTGATAATGGCGGGTCCGAAGACTTGCTGACCAGCCGATAACTTTAACCGGTCAAAGAGAGGCGCATCCTGAAGCTCTCCTTCCGCCACAAAGTTTATGTCTGCAACGGCAGTGGGCGCCGATGTGTCCTCATCACTTAATGTATCGAAAATTTCTTCCGCTTCGCCAATGGCTTCGACACTGAGAATTTCGATCAGCAAATCGCGGGAAGGCGATGCAAACCCAAACCTTGCTGTATGCGCCTCGTCAAAGCGCTTTTGCATTTCTTCTTTTGTGCCGAAATCCACTGCCAGTGATTGATGCGAACCAAGATACCGGAGATAAGCGCGTTTCACTATCCGAATACGGGATGCCTCGACACCTTGCGAGGCAACTTCCTCCAACGCGCTTGTTGAAAGGCGGTCCAATACTTCTTTTGCGGCTGAAAGCTGCGAGACGTCTTTGTCGAATTGCTCTTCGCGCAAAGCCCTGATTTCTGCCAGACCCATGCCATAAGCCGAAAGAACGCCAGCAAATGGATGGATGAAGACAGACTTCATTCCGAGCGCATCGGCAACAAGGCATGCATGTTGTCCGCCCGCACCGCCGAAGCAATTCAAGGTATAGCGGGTGACATCATAGCCGCGTTGCACACTAATTTTCTTGATCGCATTGGCCATGTTTTCAACGGCGATGCGTAGAAAACCTTCTGCTGTGGCCTCTACACTTAACGGAGGCGCACCTGTTTCTTCGGCAACTTGCTGAGCCAGCAATTCGAATTTGGCCCGGACCGTCTCTTCATCAAGTGGTTGATCGGCGTTCGGCCCGAAAACAGCGGGGAAATGCTTTGCATTGAGCTTACCGAGCAACACGTTGCAATCGGTCACGGTCAAAGGACCGCCTCGTCTGTAACAAGCTGGTCCGGGGTCAGCTCCGGCGCTTTCTGGACCGACCTGATACCGCCCATCACGGAAACTCAGGATCGATCCACCACCGGCTGCAACAGTGTGGATATTCATCATGGGTGCGCGCATGCGAACACCGGCGACTTCGGTCTCGAAGCTCCGTTCGTAGTCTCCGGCATAGTGGGTCACGTCGGTTGACGTGCCGCCCATGTCAAAGCCAATGACTTTATCAAAACCGGCGAGTGCGGCGGTTTTGACCATGCCGACGACACCGCCCGCAGGACCGGATAAAATTGCGTCTTTCCCCTGAAACAGCCGTGCATCGGTTAACCCGCCACTTGACTGCATGAAGAACAAGCGTTCGCATGCTCCGCGCTCGACATCTAGCGCCTCGGCAACCTGATCGACATAACGGCGTAAGATCGGAGAAAGATAAGCATCAACGACTGCGGTATCTCCGCGCCCGATCAGCTTAATTAACTTGGATGTTTCGTGGCTGGTGGAGATTTGCGTATAGCCGATGTCACGAGCGATGTCGGCGACGACTTTTTCATGGGCAGGATTGAGATATCCGTGCATGAAAGCGATGGCGACACCCCGAAGACCCTTATCGTATGCGTCTTGCAGCTTCTCTCTGGCCGCCTCTGTATCGAGCGGTCGGACCACATTTCCGGCTGCATCAAGGCGTTCGGGGATTTCTTCTGCTCGTGTGTAGAGCAGTTCCGGTAAGACGATGTTCAAGTCAAATAACCGGGGTCTATTCTGATACCCGATCCGCAACAGATCGCGAAACCCCTCGGTGATGAGCAACAACGTAGGGTCACCTTTGCGCTCCAAGAGCGCATTAGTGGCGACGGTTGTGCCCATTTTAACAGCTGAAATCGTGGAATCCGGTAAAGGCTGATTGGCATCTAATGCCAAAAGATGACGAATGCCCTGAACCGCAGCATCTTTATATTGATCAGGGTTTTCTGAAAGTAATTTCAGAGTCTTAAGGGACCCGTCTGGCTTGCGTCCGACAACATCAGTGAACGTGCCACCACGATCAACCCAGAACTGCCACATATACTGTCCGCCTTGATTTTGTCTTTTGATAAGCCGCGAAACCGCAATCTATACTAATGACATCGCAACTGACACTAGAGAAAATGCAATGATCAAACTGAAGAAGATTCTGCGGTAAATTTGAAACCTGTTTTATTAAAATCCTGAAACGTTATCCTATATATCTTTTTTGATGCCGCATTGCGATACAGACAGTGAAGAGTTTTAGGGCAGGACGATTTTACGCATGTACCCTCTCTATGTTGATGTCACTGAGATTTATCATCTCGGACGCAGGGCTGCGGAGGTCACAGGTGTTGCGCGTGTCGTTCTTGAGATTGCGTATGAGCTGTGCCGGTCTGGTCGGGCTATTCCGATCATCAACGATGAAGCCCGCCGAAATCTCTTCACACTTGACCCGGAAGTTTTTTCTGAATCGATACTCTATGATTCTCATGCCCGCATTGCCGCGCTGGGCAAACCGCAAAAATATCGCGACCCGGAGCGGTTCCCGCCGAACTCATTTTCTCGCTTTCAGGTGATATGTCAAAACCGGCTTCGTTCATTTTCCCACAGGATCAAATATGATCTAAGCGATGCTGTCACGGGACATGTAAGCGTAACGGATCATGCGATTTTGTGTGTCGGACATCCTGCGACTGGAAGGCGGACACTGAAAAGAGCGCAGTCTATGGGCGGCTTTGCCCGTGCTACCGTTTTAATCCATGACATTATTCGGGTGCTGCCCGAAGAGGGCGGCGGCGTGTCGCGTACGGCAAAGACCGAGCGGCGCTCTATTGAAATCTGCCAAGAATTGGGCGCGGTTTGGGCTGCAAATTCGAAATTCACGCGAGCCGAGATCGCCCGGATGATTGAGATTGGGCGGCTTCCTCAGTTGCAAGGCGAGGTAGCGGTCGTGCCGCTTGCGCATGAAATGCGCCGCGATCCGAGCGCGCCGCCTTTTGAAAATCCAAATCCGGACGAGCCTTATTTCCTGACTGTGGGCGGGCTGGATGGCCGTAAGAATGGTCAAGTTCTGGTTGATGCAATGCTTCGGATCAGTGAAGAAGACGGTCCACATACGGTTCCGCTTGTCCTCGCGGCAGGCCGACCTGAAAGACATGCCCTGTTGGACGAAGTTCAATCTGCGGAAAAGTATGCTGGCATAAAGGATAGAATTCGTTGGACTGGTAACCCGAACCACGCACAGCTTCATGATCTTTATACGGGCGCTGCGGCAACGATATACCCAAGCAAATATGAAGGTTTTGGATTGCCTGTTGGCGAATCTTTGTGGTGCGGGACACCTGCCTTTGCATCGACAGCAACATCTATCCCCGAAGTAGGCGGCAATCTTGCCCAATATTTCGATTGGGATGACGATCAAAAACTTGCCGAATTGCTTCGGCAGTTCAGGGATAATTCTGCCTCTGAAAAAGCGCAACGCGCGCTCATCGAACAAGGGCGCAGCGCTCTGAGATCATGGGCGCAAGTTGCAGAGGATTACGCGGCGTTTGCAAGTCAAGTATAGCCACAAAGACATCTTAATAGGCGCAATTACTTTTAGTTGAGTTGCAGTAGTTTTTTAAATCGCTAAGTTTAAATAGACGCGCCAAAAATTTTGCTATTTAGACAATTATACCCACTCCAAGTATTTGAATTATTTTATTTTCTCAAGAAGGCACAAAGCCGTGATTGAGCGTGATTGCATCATTTTGGCCTGCAGATTGTTTAGCTATAGATACGAAAATTATAATTTCTTGGAGAGACCTGTTCATGACAAATGGTACCCCTAACAACGACGTATTAACCGGCGATGCTATGGCCAATACTTTAGATGGTTTTGGCGGCGATGACATGCTCTTCGGTCTCGGCGGCAATGATACCCTTAATGGCGGAGCTGGAAACGACCTGCTCGCTGGTGGCGGGGGAACTGATGTCATTGACGGCGGTGCAGGCATCGACACCAATAGCTTCGAAGGTATCGGCCTTGGTGTTGAAGCCAACGTGGCTGCTGACGGAACTGGCACGGCAGTTTATGGCAATGTAAGCGAGACATTCACGGGTATCGAAAACCTCAACGGTAGTTCGAATAATGACACTCTCATAGCAACCGGTGCTGCCGCGAACACAATTACGGGTGGGGATGGCGACGACTTTATTGCTGGCGGTGGTGGCACAGATACGCTTGATGGTGGAGACGGTATCGACACGAACAGCTTCCAAGGCATTGGATTTGATGTGGTCGCAAATCTCGGCAATGGTACAGCGTCGTATCAAACTCCCGGCGGAACGGTATTCGAAGGTTTCTCAAACTTTGAGAACCTCGATGGATCGGCCAACAATGATATTCTTTCGGGCGATGGCGGTGATAACGTTCTGACTGGAAATGACGGCAACGACGAATTAAACGGTGGCGGCGGTTCGGATACTCTGGAAGGCGGCGACGGGAACGACATTCTTGCCGGTGGCGGCGGAACAGACACCATCGACGGCGGTGATGGCATCGATACCAACAGTTTCGCCGGTATTGGCGGGGATGTAACCGCGACAATCAACGACGACGGTACGGGCACTGCTTCTTACGGCATGGTCAACGAAACATTCACAAACATCGAAAATCTTACCGGTTCGAACAACAACGACAATCTGACCGGCAACTCGGATGCAAACCTGATTGCAGGTGGCGCTGGCGATGACGTCATCAGCGGCGGTGCTGGCGATGATGTTCTGCGCGGCGACGCCATCGGCGATGGTGAAGCGATCACAGTTACAGTGACAAACACGCTGGGCGAAGGCGGTACTTTCCTAACGCCGGTATGGTTTGGTTTTCATGACGGCTCTGATTTTGATCTCTTTACAGAAGGTGAGGCGGCGAGCCTCGGCCTCGAACGTCTTGCTGAGGACGGTGTTGTCACAGGGATTGCGGCTGAATTTAATCAACAAGTTGGCGACAACGGTGTTGACGGAACGATCCTTGGTTTGGGTCAAGGCGCACCGGGTCCGATTGATCCGGGCGAGACAGCCAGCTTTACGATCAATGTGAATGCGGATCAGGTTGGCCGGGGCTTCTTTACCTGGGGAACTATGATTATCGCATCGAATGATGCGTTTCTGGCGTCGCCAGACAATGCCCTTGAAGATTCGATCTTTGATGAAAACGGCAATTTCCTTGGCCCGATTACCATCCAGCGTTTTGGCAGCGATGTTCTTGACGCCGGAACCGAGGTAAACACCGAACTTGATGCTGCATTCCTGAACCAGTTTGGTCCAAATACAGGCGTGACTGAAAATGGTGTTGTTGGCGCGCATATCGGTTTCAACGGCTCGGAAGGCAATCCTAACGGTGGTCCGCAAAATATCCTTGGCGGGTCTCCGCAACCGCCGGGCCTCGCAGGTCTTACCTTTACCGAAGAAGCAGACTTCACGCGTAATGGCGGTGCAGAGCAACTACTAGAGATCGTGATTGATCGCGCAGCTGGCGGCAATGATATCCTCGATGGCGGTCTCGGTGATGACACCATCGAAGGTGGACTTGGCGATGACACGCTGATCGGTGGTTTGGGTAATGATATTCTGGATGGTGGCGAAGGTTTCGATACCGCAGACTTTTCTGATCTCGATGTACCTGTGACGGTTGTTCTCGATGAAAACGGCAATGGCACGGCAACACGGGAGACTGGCTTCTCTATTTCGTCTACGAACCAACCTCTTGCATCTCTGACGACGGACCAAACGCCAGCACAGCTTGTGGAAGAAGCGATCAACAATCGCTTGTACTACAACATCCACACCACTGACTTCCCTAGCGGTGAGATTCGCGGACAGCTTTTGCTTCAATCGGATATTACAGATCCGTCTACAGGTGTCCGTACTATCACCTTGGCCGGTCCATTGGATGCAAGCCAAGAGCCTGGCTCAACTTCGGATTCACTTGCCACAGGTGAAGGTACGGTTGTTATCACTGTTGATGGTGGAACAGTCACGTATAGCAACGATTTGACAGTTTCGGGCCTTGCAACGTCTGATTTGCTGCCGGTTGCAGGTGTTAGCTCGATCCATTTGCACAACGCGGAAGCGGGTACGAATGGTCCGGTAATTACCGACCTGATTCAGGACGCTGGCGGTGATGTAAACGGAAATGCTGCTGATCCAGCAGCAGACACAGGTGATGGCGACGTCTTTGTTGAAACGATCGAAACCGATCAACTGATTTCCATCGAGAACGTCATTCTCTCACCTGAAGCGCAGGACATCGAAGGAGCGATTGCCGGAGGGCCATTTGTCTTTGACGGTCAGACCTTTAATGACCTTGATGATGGCGATCAGTTCGTCTTCGAAGGCGCTGCACCATTCTCGACAGCTGCAATTGCAGTAAATGGACAAGAGGTCACAACACCTGGTGCGACATTCACTGTTGATGGAAACCTCGAGGAAGGTAACTTCCTTGCGGCGACGAATAACGGTGTCGACACAACGGTAGAGTTCGTTGATGAACTGTTGGGCGACGGGTTCGACCTGGTTGAAGGTCAGGCCGTAGATGCAGCGGATATCGATGGTATTTCCTTCGCTGAGTTTGTTGGCGGCAATGGCTCGGATACTGATGGAACCGACTTTACGGTTACTTTGGATAATTCGACGTCAGGGTTTGAGAACTCGTTTGGTGTGTTTGTCTTCGATACCGCTTCCGGTCAGGTATCCGATGCTCAAATCGTTGCGGATAACGCTCAAAATGGTGGAAGCGTTACCGTCGATAATGTTGCCGCAGGAGAGCAGCTTGGCTTCTTCATCGTCCAAGACGGTGCAGGAGATGCGTTCAACTTCACAAGCGGTTCGTTGGCTGATTTGTCCGCAGCTTCCGGTTCGGAAATCTTCCAATCAATCGATGCTTCGGCAAACTCCGATGGTCTGGAACACTTCCTGTCCGGCTCGGTCGATGGTGGCGGTGCGCTTCGTGTCGGTGTCGAAGATCTCACCGGCCTTGGCGACTCCGACTTCCAGGACGTTGTCTTCACCGTTGCACGGACAGAAGACTTCGACGATCCATTAGCCATCGCATAATCAGCGATAGCCAAAACATGAAAATCGCCCTGGCCAGAAATGGCCGGGGTTTTTTATTGCTGCTTCTTTACCGATAGAAAAAGGCAACCTACCTCGCAGGCAATTGCCAAGTTTACATATTCACTTAGGCAAACAGACCTCAAGCGCAGCGGGGATTTGCGAGAAATGATCGACGATGGCATCAGGTTTTAGGCGCGCGACCGGAATATGCGAATAACCAAAGCTCGTGAGGATGCATGGGATTTCCGCCGCACGCGCTGTCTTGATGTCGGTATCAGTATCCCCGATCATAACCGCTCGCGATGCATCGCCGCCGATCCGTGATATTGTTTGGAACAAATGCTCAGGGTCCGGTTTGCGAACCGGCAGACTATCTGCTCCGAGCAGGACACCAAACCTGTCAAGAACGCCCAGTGCCTTCATAAGCTCCAGTGCAAGACCTTCCGGTTTGTTGGTGCAGATACCAAGCAACCACCCGTCCGCAGCCAGTGTATCGAGAACAACGATAACGCCTTCGTATAGGTGGCTTTCGTCAGCGATACGAACGGCGTACCTTTCTAAGAAGGGCTGAAACAAAGCATCGACACGCGCTTCGTCATAGGCTTCATTCGCGTTGTCAAAAGCCGCGCGTATCAGCGCCTTGGCTCCAAACCCGGCAGTTTTCTCAGCGATACTAACCGCAATCGGAGGCAAGCCTTGCTCTGCCATCAAATCATTGGCTGCGCCTACGAGATCAGGTGCAGTATGCGCCAGTGTCCCATCGAGGTCGAAAATCGCGCTGCGCGTCATGTCTTGTCTTGCTCATCTGTGTCGGCCAGCTTGTCGCGTTTTTCCGCTTTCCGACGTTCGGCGTCTTCGGAAGAGGCTTTTTCAGGCGCAAAACTCAGTAAAATATCACCGGGTTTTCCTTTGGGTCTTGCAGATATAGTCGTGAAGGTCAGTGACCCGTCAGGCCGGATATCCGTAAGGAGTTCTGCGTCTTCAGCACGAGATTCCAGATAGTTCTCGAAATTGAACTCTTCGCTGAGCTTGGTGCGGGTAAAGACCCATCCATCGCGGATACGGCGCTCAAGTTTGAAATAACTGGCCCCTGATTGAAACAGCATACGCCCGCCGATTGTTGGGGGCAGGGCGCGTGGATCGTCTCCACCATCATCTGTGCGCCCGAGTTGGAATACGTTGTTGCGCCCGAATTCAGGGCCAAAGTCCGTACAGATCAAAGCATTATACGCATCGTTCTCGGTAGCCGCGATGATATAGCCAAATCGGTCGAGATCGACATAATGTTCCGCCGCTTCGGATAATATCTCGCCATAATATGTTGGCGTTTCCTGCAAACGGAACGGTTTGAGACGCCGCCAGCTTCGATCCGCTACCAGCACTGGAATCTCAAGTTCCTTGAGGGCTTTCGCAAGGTCCGCAGCCCAGCGCGATGCGCCGACGATCAGGATGCCCGGACGCTCAGAAGAAACCAGCCCCAACTTTTCGGCAACTTTGGTAACTGTAAAGCCGTGAATGACAACAGTCGTTGCGACCAGTGCGAATGCGAGCGGCGCAAGCGATCCTGCATCTTCAAATCCCAGTGCCTCAAGCTTTGTTGCAAAAAAACCGGAGACAGCGACGGCGACAACGCCGCGCGGCGCAACCCAAGCAATCAATGTGCGTTCATTGTTTTCGAGCGATGACCCGAGCAGGCTGAGCCAAATCGCTATTGGGCGCGCGATCAGCATAATCACCGCAACAAAAGCGGCAGCACGCCAGTCAAGTTTCGCGATCACGGACGCATCGAGCGTCGCCGCGAGAATGACGAAAACTCCCGAGACGAGCAGGACGGTGACGTGCTCTTTAAACCGTAACAATTCGTTGAAGCTCGGCAGAGAAGAGTTGCCAAGAACGATGCCCATAATCGTCACAGTCAACAGGCCGCTTTCGTCTAAAAACTGGTTGGGTGCGGCAAATGCTGCAATGACGCTGACAAACAGCACCGGTACTTTCATATATTCGGGGATTAACCCGCGCCGGAAAAGAATTGCCAACCCCCGGCCAGCGAAAAGACCAAGCAGACTTGCCCCAAGTATTCCGATGATCAGATGACCGGCGGCGTCGCTTAAATCACCCATCTTGATGGTTGTGGCTGCGATTTCGTAGGCGAGTACCGCAAACAAAGCTCCCACGGAGTCGTTTACGATGGCTTCCCAACGAAGAACCGAGGCAGGGCGCGAGGCAAGATGTGCTTGCCTGAGCAGCGGCATAACGACAGTTGGGCCGGTCACCACAAGGATACCGCCAAATACAGCGGCGACGGGCCAAGATAATCCGGCGACATAATGTGCTGCGAGCGTTCCGGTCGCCCATCCCAGCGGCGCACCAAGAAATACAAGGCGTTTAACCGCGCCGCCGGCGTCGCTCAAACCTTTGAAGTTCAGCGTCAGCCCGCCTTCAAACAGAATCAACGCAACGGCCACCGAGACCATCGGCCCGAGCGCATCGCCGAAATCATGAACAGGATCAATCAAGTGGAAGACTGGTCCTGCAAGGACGCCAGCCACCAGCATCAAAACAATCGCTGGTAGCCTTAAACGCCAAGCGAGCCATTGAGAACCGACGCCGATGACGCCAATAAGTGCAAAAGTTACCACCAATGAGTGCATAGTCAGACGCTCTCCCTGTCACGCCGTTACCATCGTCGCTTGTTCGTTTAAGGTCAATCGTCAGGTAATGCGAATCCGGCTTCACAGTTCGTGTAAATGAGGCCAATAAAGCGCATGGCAATTCTACTCGGTATCGACACAGGCGGCACATATACAGACGCAGTTCTCTATGATGAAGAGGCTGCGGATGATCGCGTGATCGCAAGCGCAAAGGCGCTGACAACAAAGCAAGACCTCGCTATTGGCATTGGCGGCGCGGTTTCTGCGGTGTTTGAGGCGTCAGGAGTTTCCGGCTCGCAAGTTTCTCTCGCCTCGATTTCCACGACTCTGGCGACAAATGCGCTGGTGGAAGGGCAGGGCAGGCGCGTTTGTCTTGTCTTTCTTGGTTTTGACGAGGCGGACGCAAAGCGTGCTGGCCTTGATGAAGCGCTTGGCGGAGATCCGGTGATTCTCGCTCCGGGCGGGTATAAAGCCACTGGCGAACAACGTGCAGTGCTTGATCTTGAAGCGCTCAAGCCGCGCATTGATGAGGTTGCCGGAGATATTGACGCTTTTGCCGTGGTCGCAATTTTCGGAGGCCGGAATCCTGCGCATGAAATTGCCGTGCGGGACATGATCCGCGAGCGAACCGATAAGCCGGTCACATGCGGACATGAGTTGTCTAACGCTCTGCACGGTCCTCGTAATGCGGTTACATCCGTGTTGAATGCGCGTCTTATCGGAATGATTTCTGACCTGATTGCGGCGACTGAGAGTACGTTGTCGGCGAAAGGCATCGCTGCCCCGCTTATGCTTGTGCGCGGGGACGGGTCACTTGTGTCGGCTGAATTTGCAAAACTCCGACCGATTGAAACGATTCTCTCTGGTCCTGCGGCGTCCTTGATTGGTGCGGCTGAGTTGACCGGAGAGACGGATGCGCTGATTTCGGATATAGGCGGGACCACAACAGATATCGCAGTTCTTCGCGGTGGTCGCCCTGCGCTTAGTGCAGAAGGGGCGCGGGTTGGTGGTCATCGCACGATGGTTGATGCGGTGGAAATGTTCACCCATGGGTTAGGGGGTGACAGCCAAGTCCGTGTTGACGAACAAGCTTTTGAGGGCGGCTTAATCTTAGGACCGCGCCGCGTTATACCTGTCAGTCTTCTGGCGACGGAACACAGCGCGATGGTTCATGAGGCGTTAGATCGGCAGATACGCGCCACGATTATTGGCGAGTTGGACGGGAAGTTCATCATTCCTGTGGATGGCCCAACCGCTGGACTTGGAAAAGCGGAGCGCGAAGTTCTTGAGGATCTCGGTCAACAACCCGCTCCGGCTGATGAGGTCATCACGGGCCGGGTGCGCCTCAATGCAATGGAGCGCTTAATCGCAAAAGGCTTGATCCGTCAGTCCGGCCTTACTCCAAGTGACGCTTCGCATGTTCTGGGTTTGCATAAGGCTTGGGATGAACAAGCGGCTGTGAAGGCGGCAACTTTGTTTGCCCGAAAGCGCAACCGCAAAGGTCAGCTAATCGC
Organism: uncultured Neomegalonema sp.; assembly: GCA_937990185.1. Lineage (GTDB taxonomy): Bacteria > Pseudomonadota > Alphaproteobacteria > Rhodobacterales > Rhodobacteraceae > JAHDDY01. The sequence goes on from CALKBI010000034.1 coordinate 101,761, forward strand.
GCAGGACGCACAGGAAATTTCGCAAGCCGTTATCGACAAACTAACACGGCGCTCGGCGGAAGTGCTTCTTGAAGCAGCGCTGATAAAAGATGGAATCGCGCCCGATGCATCGCCACTGATTACTGCGGCTTTGGATGGGCATACGGGTAATGCGCGGATTAATATTGGCGTAGACCTCCCTGTCATCGGCTTGGGGGCGTCTGCCTCGACCTATTATCCTTCGATTGCAAAAGTGCTCGGCGCTCCGTCGATTGTGCCGAAACATGCGGAGGTGGCGAATGCCGTGGGTGCGGTTGCCGGGCGTATCCGTATCGAGAGAACCCTGATCATTACGCAGCCCCATGCGGATGCGTACCGCGTGCATACCGTCGATGATCCACCGGATTTCCGCGATCTGAACGCCGCGAAGGAATTTGCCTTTCAGGCACTCCGTGAAGCCGTCATTGCAGAGGCGGTTGCGGCGGGAGCGGATGAAATAGAAAGCCGTGTGGATTATGCCGAGAAAGCCCCGGATATCGGCGGGCAAACTCTCTTCGTTGAAGGAGTAGTCACAGCACAGGCAACAGGCCGTCCGAAATTTTCTTCGTAAATAATGCAATCACACTACAGGGCGGTTTCTGTCTCTGAGAATGCCGTGCTTCGGTGCGAACAAAAATGCAGCAATGAAAAGCGACATCATCACGACAACAATCGTTGGTGCTGGCGCTGCATCAATATGAAAACTAAGCAGCACTCCTACGACCGATGACGCTACGCCAACGCCAATAGAAACAGCCAACATTCGGTCGAACCTGTCTGTTAGCAGATGAGCAATCGCGCCCGGTGCGATGACCAATGCGATAGAGAGGATAAGCCCCACCGCCTGCAATGCGCTGACAATGACCAGAGACAAAATCGTCAACAAGCCATAGTGTAACCAATCCACCTTCAATCCCACAGCGCGCCCATGTTGAGGGTCGAAGGTGAAGACCAGAAAATCACGCCGCTTTGCAATGATTACAAATAATGACACACAGGCGATGACCCCGGTCTGCAACACATCGAACCAAGTGACTCCAAGCATATCGCCAAAGAGAATATGATCGAGATGAACTTCGGTTTCGATCTTGGTGTAAAGCACGACACCGAGGCCGAACATGCCGGAAAAGACCACGCCCATAACCGTGTCTTGTTTGATGCGACTGTTCTCGGTCAGGTATCCCGTCGCCACCGCGCAGAACATACCGGCCAGAAACGCACCAATCGCGAGCGGCATTCCAATCAGATAGGCGAGAACGACGCCGGGTAAGATCGCATGGCTGATCGCGTCGCCCATCAGTGCCCAGCCTTTTAGAACTAAAAAGCACGACAAGGCTCCTGCGACTGCCGCAATCAGCGACGAAATCAGCACGGCTTGTAAGAGTAATTCCCGACCCAATGGATCACTTAGATAAAGCCCGAGACCGTTCATGATACTGTCTCTACCGCTCGGCGGCGGGCGGCAAGAATTCCATGCTTAGGCGCGAATATAAAGGCGATGATGAATAAAGTCGTTTGCATCACCACGATAATGCCGCCCGTTGCTCCGTCGAGGAAGTAGGACAAATACGCGCCGACGAAACTTGTGATTGACCCAATCGCTACGCTCAGCGCGATTAATCGCGGAAACCTGTCCGTCAGCAAATATGCTGTTGCACCGGGGGTCACCACAAGAGCGATAACGAGAAATGCGCCAACCGTCATCATTGCTGCGACAGTACAGGCGCTCAACAAAGTAAAGAACAGCGCTTTAAGGAATGTCGGATTTAATCCAATCGACCGGGCATGGCTTTCGTCGAAAAACGTCACCATTAAATCTCGCCATTTCAATAACAGCACGAACAGAGATATCCCGCCGATCAAAACGAGTTGCAGTGTATCTGAGGGCGAGACGGCGAGGATATTACCGAAGATGATCGTCTGAACATTCACCGATGTTGGTGAGAGCGAGATCATAAAAAGACCCAGCCCAAAGAACCCGCTGAAGATCAACCCGATAACCGTATCTTCTTTCAATCGTGTGCGTTGATTGATGAACAACATCGCCGCCGCCGCTAATCCTCCCGAGAGAAAGGCGCCAAGCGCATAGGGCAGGCCAAGCATATAAGCACCGGCGACGCCCGGAACGACGGAATGTGAGAGAGCATCCCCAATCAGAGACCATCCCTTCAACATCAGATAGGCAGACAAAAAAGCGCACACGCCGCCTACAAGCGCAGAGACAAACATTGCGTTGGTCATGTAGGAATAGGCGAAGGGTTCCAGCACTACGCGCCCCGTGCAGTTTTGAAATCGTCACTCACCGTTGTTCTCTTTCTCACCATAGAGGACAAAGGGTCTCTCATCGTCAGTGATAACTGTGACTTGCCGCGCATCATCATCGTCGTGCAGTTCATCACCCGTCAGAACATGGTGGCGCAACACCCCTCCGAACGCTGCTTCGAGGTTGCTTTGCGTGAAGACCCTTTCGGTTGGGCCATACCCTAATATCGTGCGGTTGATGAAGACAACACGATCGCAAAATTGCGGAACGGAGCCAAGGTTATGCGTTGAGACGAGCATGACACGACCTTCATCGCGCAGGTCACGCATCAACTCGATGATCTGTTCTTCTGTCTTAACATCGACGCCAGTGAATGGCTCATCAAGCAATATAACCCGCCCGTCTTGAGCCAAAGCACGCGCAAGGAAGACACGCTTTTTCTGTCCGCCCGAAAGCTCACCGATTTGGCGGGTACGATAATCACTCATCCCGACACGCTCTAGGGCATCTGTTACGGCGTCTTGGTCTGCACGGGAACTGATCCGCAGAAAGTTCATATGGCCGTAGCGTCCCATCATTACGACATCTTCGACTAGAACCGGAAAGTTCCAGTCTACGTCTTCACTTTGCGGGACGTAGGCGATTTGATTGTTCTTCAAGGCTTGGGCGACAGGTTGGCCTAGAACTTCAACGCTTCCTGATTGAACAGGCGCAAAACCCATGATTGCTTTAAACAGTGTCGACTTGCCCGAACCATTGACGCCGACCAACCCGCAAATTGTGCCCGTGGGAATCTCGAAATGGGCATCGCGAAGCGCCGTGTGGCCATTTCGATATGTGACGGTCAGGCCATGAGCCGTAATGCCGGAGCCAGAGCCATCCGGCATTTTCGAAAGAACGTCCGTCAGGCTTGTCGTTGCAACATGTGGCTGCTCGGTCGTCACTCCGCCAATCCTTCGGCAATCGTTTGTGCCGTGACCGACAGTAAATCGAGGAAAGTTGGGACGGGTCCATCTTCTGTGCTTAGGCTATCAACATAAAGAACGCCGCCGTATTGGGCATCCGTTTCACGCGCCACTTGTTTGGCCGGGCGGTCAGAGATCGTGCTTTCGCTAAAGACCGCCGGAATATTGTGCTCGCGCACAGTATCAATCACCTTGCGGACTTGCTGAGGCGTTCCTTGTGCATCGGCATTGATTGGCCAGAGATATAACTCTTTCAACCCAAGATCGCGGGCGAGATAGCTGAAGGCTCCTTCAGAGGACACGAGCCACCGACGATCTTCTGGAATGGCGCTAAGTGATTTAACAATCGGTGCTTTTAGTTTGCGGATCTTTGCGCAATAGGCCTTGGCATTTGCATTGTAGATTTCGGCATTGTCGGGATCATGCTCGACCAATGCTTTTCGGATATTGTTCACATAGATCTCGGCATCGGAAAAAGACATCCATGCGTGTGGGTTGGGTTTGCCGGAATAGGGGCCTTCACCGATCCCAAGCGGTACAATGCCCTCTGTGAGTATTGCTTGCGGGGTATCGCGGACCCTTCTGAAGAATTTCTCGAACCACAGTTCAAGGTTTAGCCCGTTCCACAGAACCAAATCGGCATTGGATACCCTGAGGATATCACGGGGCGTCGGTTGATAATTGTGAATCTCGGCTCCGGGTTTTGTAATCGAAACCACCTCAGCGGCGTCGCCTGCTACGTTCCGGGCCATATCCGCAATCACAGTAAAAGTCGTCGCGACTTTGAACTTATCTGCCGCGTGAGCAGGCAGGGCAAGCAGCACCACGACGGCGGCAAACAACAGGCGCATTTCGACTCCGGCGTTTCTCTTACTCTAACACAGCTAGGTCGTGTGATGCGTCTTGTCAATGCAGTTGAAAATCACTTGCAATTAGTTTCTACTTGTAAGTGCCTCTCAACTGGAGAAGAATTACGCATGTCAAAAGCCACCGCCTTGCATCATGACTATGAGACGCTGTTGCGAGAGGCGGGGGTGCGCATCACGAAGCAACGTCAGGCGATCTTGAAGATTATTGCCGATGCCGCCGATCACCCGGACGCAATGGAAATCTACAACCGGGCGAGTGCATTGGATGCTTCGGTTTCGCTTCCTACGGTCTATCGTACAATGAAAACACTCGAAGAAAATGGTGCGATCCGCCGCCATACATTTGAGGGCGGGCCGTCACGTTTTGAACATGCTGATAGCGAGCATCACGACCATCTGATTGACGTTGATACTGGCAGTGTCATTGAATTTACGTCGCCAAAGATCGAAGCTCTGCAACGCGAGATAGCCGAGGAGTTAGGGTACGACATCATCCATCACCGGCTTGAGATTTACGGCAAAAGACGGCGCTGACTCAAATTCAAGAGGCTTGTAATACGGTTTAGAGGTTGCTTATGCTCATTTTATGGGCACTACTGAGCAGTCTTTCAATGAGATGTTTGATGCTGAAAACCATCGCGAGCCATACCAAAAGTATGGGGCGTGGTTTGACAATGAAGATATTTCCCGATTGCGAAAAAAAGCCAACGAAGCGGAAGTGTTCTTTCGCCGCACAGGCATCACATTCAACGTCTATGGCGAAGACGACGCTACAGAGCGGCTGATCCCCTTCGACATTATTCCTCGAATTATATCTGCGCGCGAATGGGCGCGCATTGAACGGGGTATCGAGCAACGGGTTCGTGCGATCAATGCGTTCTTGCATGACATCTATCATCGGCAAGAGATCTTACGTGCAGGGCGCGTTCCGATCCGTTTGATTGCCGACAACGAAGCCTTCCTGCCGGAGATGATTGGAGTTTCACCGCCGGGAAATATCTACACGCATATTGTCGGCATTGATCTGGTGCGAACCGGAGAAGACGATTTCCTCGTATTGGAAGACAATGCCCGCACGCCCTCTGGTGTGTCTTACATGCTCGAAAATCGGGAAACGATGCTGCATATGTTCCCGGAGCTGTTCGCCAATACGCGCGTGCGTCCTGTCAGTGGTTATCCAATGGGATTGAGACGGTCTTTGGCGGCCTCGGCTCCGGAACACTGCGATGGGGAGCCGGTTGTCGCCATTTTGACACCGGGGATTCATAACTCAGCATATTTTGAGCATTCATTTCTTGCCGATGAAATGGGTGTTGAGCTTGTGGAAGGGCATGACCTGCGCATTGTCGATGGCCGTGTTGCGATGCGCACTACCCGTGGGTATCAGCCGATTGATGTTCTGTACCGCCGCGTCGATGATGATTTTCTTGACCCGCTCACCTTCAATCCGGATTCAATGCTTGGCGTTCCGGGAGTGATGGATATTTATCGAGCAGGCGGCATTACCATAGCCAATGCTCCGGGAACCGGAATATCTGACGATAAAGCGCTCTATTCATACATGCCTGCCATTATCGAGTTCTATACAGGCGAACAGCCGATCCTGAAAAATGTACCAACATGGCGATGCTCTGAGGCGGACTCGTTGGCTTATGTCCTCGATCACCTCAAAGAGCTGGTGGTAAAAGAAGTCCATGGGTCGGGCGGCTATGGCATGTTGATTGGTCCGGCGGCCAGCAAACGAGAGCTTTCAGATTTTGCTGCAAAACTGAAAGCGCACCCGTCAAATTACATCGCACAGCCGACGCTTGCTTTATCGACGGTCCCAATATTGGCGAAGAAAGGCCTTGCTCCTCGGCATGTTGATCTACGCCCATTCGTTCGTGTCTCCCCTGCTGGGATAGAAGTCACGCCGGGTGGTTTGACTCGCGTTGCTCTTAAAGAGGGATCACTTGTCGTGAACTCCAGTCAAGGTGGAGGCACGAAAGACACCTGGGTTCTGGAGGACTGACGCAGATGCTTGGGAAAACAGCCGGAGGGATCTATTGGATGTTCCGCTATATCGAGCGTAGCGAGAACATCACCCGATTGATTGATGTCGGCTTGCGTATGGCATTGACCCGGCCTGACACGGCACAAGATGAATGGGCTTCCGTCCTTGATGCAGCCGGAGTGCGCAGCGGTTATGATCAAGTTCATAGTGAGACTGATGCTGAGGGCGTAGTGGATTATCTGCTACGGGATGCCGACAACCTTTCGAGTGTTATGTCATCCATTGATGCGGCGCGCATGAATGCCCGATTGGTTCGAACGGCGCTGACCCGTGAAGTATGGGAAGCGACGAACGAGTGTTGGCTTTTACTCAAAGAGACTTTGGCTAACCCAATTGCGCCAAGAGAACTTCCAGAGGTTCTGGGGATTGTCCGAAAGCAAAGTGCGCTGGTACGGGCGGCCTTACACGGGACAATGTTGCGCAATGACATTTTCAATTTTGCAAGGATTGGTACGTTTATTGAGCGTGCCGATAATACAGCCCGAATTCTTGACGTGAAATATTATGTGTTATTGCCGACTGCAAATCAGGTCGGGTCCTCGCTTGACAATGTGCAATGGGAAACGATCCTTCGATCCGTGTCCGGCCACCGCTCTTATCGTGTCTCCCATGGCCTTGAAATTTCACCGCGTGGCATTGCGGACTTTCTAATTCTTGATCTCCAGATGCCGCGTTCCCTCGCTTTTTGTTATCGGAAGATCTTGGATAACCTTGGCTATCTTGGGCAAAATTACGCCATTCGCCATTCATCGCATGATTTGATTGATGAGCGCACTCGAGAACTCGAAAATCAAACTGTCGACTCAATCTTTGAAAGCGGACTGCATGAATTTTTGTCGGACTTCAAAGGTTATAACAGCGCGCTTGGGTCTCAGATCGAGCAAGATTACAGGTTTCATAAATAGCCATGCAACTGACAATCACCCATCGCACTGATTACCATTATGGTTCGGCATTGTCCTATGGATTGCAAAGGGTTCGCCTATGCCCGTTGACCGGACCGGGGCAGGCGGTTCGGTCATGGGACATTTCTTTTGAGGGCGCAAAGCAGGAGGCTGAATTTCTCGATCACCACGGGAATCAAGTCGTGCTGACCAGTTTGCTCGATGAGCAAGCTCAGCTCTCAATCACCTGTAAAGGCGTCGTTGAGACGATTGCTAATTTTGGCGTTATCGGCAAGCACACGGATTACGCTCCGCTATGGTATTTTGAGCGGGCGACCAATTTGACATCTCCCGGCTCGCGAATGGAAGCGTTGGTTGAAGCCCTTGGGACCAACTTTGATGATGAACTTTCGTGGTTTCATGCGCTCTCAGCTTTGATTGCGGACAGAGTTTCTTATGAGCCGGGAAATACTGACGTAAATACAACATCCGAAGTTGCGCTCGGATTAGGAGCGGGCGTGTGTCAGGATCATGCTCAGATTTTTGTTACTGCGGCGCGCCGGCTTGGATTTCCGGCCCGCTACATCAGCGGATATCTGATGATGAATGATCGGATCGAGCAGGATGCGACCCATGCTTGGGCCGAAGTGTATCTCAATGACTTAGGGTGGGTCGGGTTTGATATCTCGAACGGCATATCCCCTGATGAACGGTACGTTAGAATTGCAACGGGGCTGGATTATCGAGATACGGCGCCGGTGGCGGGAATGCGGTTTGGCGAACATGATGAAAGCATGTCAGTATCCGTAGAAATCGAACAGACCACCAGCCAAGCTCAACAATAAGAGCTGCTTGACCATCACGCATCGTTTCTTGATAAACACCCGAGCAGACACGAAACAGGAAGACGCTTCATGACATATTGCGTTGGTTTAAAGCTCGATAAGGGTATCCTCTTTATGTCGGATACGCGGACCAATGCGGGTGTCGACAATATTTCAGTCTTCCGCAAAATGGTGACGTGGGAAAAACCGGGTGAGCGCGTCATCACAGTCATGACAGCAGGAAACCTTGCCACGACGCAAGCGGTTATCAGTCTTTTGGATGAGCATGGAAAAGCGCCCGAGGATCGTGCTGTGTCCGTCTTGGAAGAACCTTCTATGTTTCGTATTGCACGTCTTGTTGGTGAGACATTGCGCGATGTCATTCGAAAGCAAGCGGGGAATGATCAATCGCCCAATACGTTCAACGCGACAATGATTGTCGGCGGTCAGGTTGCCGGGGCTGAACCAAGGTTATTTCTGATCTATCCCGAAGGAAATTTCATTGAGGCATCTCAGGACACTCCCTTTTTCCAGATTGGAGAGACAAAATATGGGCGGCCAATTCTGGTGCGCGCGTATGATCGCGGAATGAGCTTTGAAGAGGCTGCGAAACTTTTGCTGGTATCGTTCGACTCGACGATCAAGGCGAACCTCGGCGTTGATCTTCCGATTGATTACATGGCGTATGAGAAAGACAGTTTCAAGATTGGTGAGCAAGGCCGCATTGATACAGACGACCCATATTTTGGAAATGTTTCCGTCAAATGGGGAGAGGCGCTGCGCCTCGCCTTTTCATCTTTGCCGGATTTCAAATTCAAATCTTAATTGCGGATATAACCGCCTTCAAGCCATCTGACTGCTGGGGTTGCCGATCATATTCAAGAATTCCTGCCGTGTCCTTGGATCACGCCGGAACAGGCCGAGCATTTGACTGGTGACCATGGTGACGCCATGGGTATGAACGCCTCGGGTTGTCATGCATTGATGCGAGGCTTCGATCACAACAGCGACCCCTTGCGGAGCAAGAACATCAGTAATGGCCTGCGCAATTTGTGCTGTTAGTTTTTCTTGGACTTGTAAACGCTTGGCATAACCGTGAACGACCCTTGCAAGTTTGGAGATGCCAACAACACGGTCGGTTGGAATATACCCGACATGCGCTTTCCCGATGATCGGTGCGACATGATGCTCGCAATAGCTTTCGAACGGGATATTGCGCAGGACAACCATTTCATCATAGCCGCCGACTTCTTCGAACGTGCGCTCAAGATATTCGAGGGGATCGATATCATACCCGCGAAACCATTCTTCATAAGCACGGACAACCCGCCCCGGTGTGTCAAGCAACCCTTCACGTTCTGGATTATCGCCCGCCCAACGAAGCAACGTCCGAACCGCATCTTCTGCTTCTTTACGTGTTGGTTTGGACATGACTGACTCCCGTTCTAGATATTGCCAGCCTCTCTAGAACAGAGCGCGGATAATCGGAACTTAATTATATCGGATCGAGGCCGGCATCTCGACTTCGGAGACTTGTTCAATCAGCACCGTGGCGAGCCGGATATCCCCTTTCATCAAGTAGAGATCGAAGGAACGGCCTTTGACGCGGATTTTCTTACCTGATTTACGTAGCGCCCGCAGAAATGCAAGATCACGCGCGCTGCGTGGCCCTTGGCTCATGGCGTTGAAGCGCTCAGCGTTAAAGCCGTAGATGGCAACGACGTCCTGTGTTGAGTCAAAAGTGCGCAATCCGCGAAAAGCACTTTCGCCTTCGACCACAGCGCGAAAGACTTCGGTCTTGGAAACATCGACGCCTTCGCAGATCAAGATCATCCGGTCATTTGATCCTTTATTGACGAAACAGTTAGAGGCAGTTGCTCGGTCATTTGCGGGCGGCGTTTGAATGGTTCTTGGGGTTCGGGTTTTTACGCCGGATAGAGACCCGGCTACCTGGATACCCTCTGGACGTGGGGTTGGTTTTTTCTTTGGTGGTGGAGTGACTGCACTATTCGCCGCTAAATCATCACTCGTAACCTTGCTCAAATCCGGTGGAGCAGTATCCACTAGCTCAATCGACGGTGAGAGTGATGAGATCTTTGTTTCTCGCTCTACGGGAGGAGCAATGGTGACGCGATAGACACGTGTGTCGGGCTGCTCATCTCGGGGTGCTTTTAATCCACGTAAAGCTTTTTCTGCGGCGCTAGACCAGCCTGATGATTTTGGCGGTTCATTTCTGACCCGCGTTTCCCGTTTGCGTTCAATCCCTTCGAGGGTATCTTCGCGCGGCTGTAAAACCGCAGGCCTTTCAGCGGCAATGCGTATGGGGATGCGCGGCGCCGGTTCTGCTGGCGCGCGTCTTGGATCGGGCAGCGGACGCGGCGGAATGACGGCGGCAAATTCTGTATCCGGCAAAGGCTGCGGGTCAGGAATTTGCCGCGATGGGCGCAGCCGGGGCAACGGCGAGGTTGGTTGCTCGTCTACATTCGGAATGTCTGCTTCCGCCACGAACGTCTTCGGTAGAATGGCGACCGGAGTCGTTATGACATAGTTTTCTTTTGGCGGTGGCGCTGTTGGCGAGCGGCTGATCACATAGGGTGCGATCTCTGAGCCAAGGCCAAAATATTCGGGACCAACCGAGACATACTCCGCATAAGCAATCGGTTCAGGCAGCATGACCGTCTTAGGCGGATTGACCTTTATAAGCGGCTCCAAAATCGCTTCGGCGGTTTGTGCAGGTTTAGGGGGCGCCGGCGCTTGCGGTCTTAGCGGCGTGAAAAATGGTTTGACCTCCGGCGATTTCTTTTCGCCCGAAGCCCCCTTTAAAAAGCCGTCCGGGACGGTTTCAAATTTTGCCGAAAATACGGGAGCTGGTGGAGGTATGTCTTTGAAAACATCGACGGGAAGCTCAACAGTCGAAGGCTTATTGGCAATATTTGCATTGGGCGTCTCGAGAAGTTCAGCAAGCGATCTCTCGTGGCGTCTAGTCTCAACGGGAGCACTGGAAGGTTTGCTGAGATCAAACTGAGGCGCAGGAAAATTTCTGGTGTGAGGCAGGTCTTGCGAGGTGGTCGAGCTACAGCCCGCCACGCAAATCATCACGGTCACACAAGGTGTTACCTTATTCGACATCGCTCTACCTCAGTCATCCTCTCCGGGACGTGGGGCGATGAATACACAAATTTGCATAAATTTCAACGATTTCGTTAACAGAAATTAACATATTGCATGAGGAGCGTTGTGCCTGCCTCGAAGGGGAGTAACGAAAACGACAATTCGCGTCGGAATTCGACTTGCCTTTACCCGTGCAACATGTCGGGGTGGGGATGTTAAAAACCGGAAAGTCGATATGTCAGAAGCAACCGAGACAAGCACCGCCCCTCGCCGCCGTCGTGCAGGGGGCAGAGCCGGAAACACGCGCGGGCGCGGACCGGCCATTGTCCAACCATCTTGGCATTTGCCGGAATACCTCGATAACCCAATTGAGCCTCTGACTCAGGAAGGCGTTGAGAAAGTCCACGACGCCGCCATGCGTATTCTTGAAGAGATAGGCATTCAATTCCTTCATGACGAGGCCATCGCGCTCCTCAAAAAAGAGGGCTGCACGATTATGCCGGACGGTGTGACCGTGCGCATGGGCCGTGACTTTGTGATGGAGAAAATCAAAACCTGTCCTGAGAAATTTACGATCACGCCACGCAATCCTGAAAAGACAATAGAAGTCGGCGGCAACCGCGCGGTCTTCGGTCAAGTCGGTTCTCCGCCAAATTATTCGAACCTCGATGAAGGGCGGCAGACCGGCAATTTCAAAGCCTTCTCCGATCTGATTAAGTTCACTCAGTATTTTGACTGCATTCATTTTCAATCGGGCTATCCGGTAGAGCCTGTCGATATTCATGCCTCGATCCGGCATCTTGATTGTATTCGCGAAAAGCTCGTCCTTTCTGATAAAGTCACCCATGCGTATTCGCTCGGCGTAGAACGCATGGTCGACTCGATGGAGCTGGTCCGCATTGCGGCTCAGATCAGCGATGATGAGTTCGATGCTGCTCCGCGTATGTTCACGAACATCAATTCGACTTCGCCGCTGAAACATGATTGGCCGATGCTCGATGGCGCGATGCGGATGGCGGCGCGCAATCAGCCTACTGTGGTGTCTCCTTTCACGCTCGCGGGAGCAATGGCGCCGGTGACGCTTGCAGGTGCGATTGCACAGCAAACGGCGGAAGGCTTGGCGTGTATTGCGTTGCTGCAATGTGTGCGGCCCGGATCGCCTGCGGTCTATGGTTCCTTTACGTCGAATGTGGATATGAAGACCGGCGCGCCTGCGTTTGGGACGCCGGAATATGTGCGCGCGACGCAGATGTCGGGTCAGATGGCGCGTTATTATAAACTGCCCCTGCGCGCTTCGAATGCCTGTGCTGCAAACTTCCCCGATGCCCAAGCCGCGTGGGAGAGCAGCAATTCGCTTTGGGCTTGCACCACGGGCGGCGTGAATATGATCTACCATTCGGCGGGTTGGCTTGAGGGCGGACTGTGTGCCTCCTATGAAAAATTCATGATGGATTGCGAGATGCTGCAACAGATGCAGCACTACCTGAAACCTGTGGGCATCACCGAAGCTGATTGCGCGGTGGCGGCCATCGAAGATGTTGGCGCAGGCGGGCATTTCTTTGGCACACCGCATACGCAAGAGCGCTATGAAACCGCGTTTTATTCTCCGTTTCTTTCTGATTGGTCTAATTTTGAGAACTGGCGCGATAGTGGCGCGGAGAGAACCGAAGAGCGCGCCAATAAGATGTGGAAACAAATCCTCGCTGAATTCGAACCCGCGCCGATGGATCAAGCTGTGATCGAAGAACTCGATGCCTTCGTCGCCAAAAGAAAAGAAGAGGGCGGCGCACCCACCGACTTTTAAGTCTTCGCAAAGCGAAGACTTAAAAGGTCCCAACTCTCAGCAAGCACAAGCGGTGCAGCGGCAAATGCATTTTTGCAAAGCAAAAATCATTGAGAGCCTGGCGATAGAATCCAAAGGGCGTTTTCGCCTTGCAAAAATTTAAAAGTCTCCGACTCTCAGCAAGCACAAGCGGTGCAGCGGCAAATGCATCGGCGAAGCCGACCATTGAGAGCCTGAATTCCTCGCCGTCCCCGGCGAAGACCGGGGACCCCGCAATTTTAGCGCAATCTCAAACACTTTCATCCCCCGCATCGAACCCGATGGGGAGTTGAAATTATCCGAAAGCGCGAAACCGCTTATCCGGCGGACGCTCAACACGCGGCAGTAAAAACTGACCTGCGCGCAAAGTATCTTCCAATCCGCATTGGATCACCGCGACAAACTCGCAAGCGCGTTCTTCCCAAAGTTCAGCGCATCGTTGTACCAACCGCTTTGCATAACGCGGCAGGTTTTTAAGAACCGCCCGTAGCGCCGCAATACGCTGCAACAAGTGCTCGGCAGAAACATCACGTTCGTCCAAACACTCTGCATTTAACGGCATTGGCAGATCATTTTCAGGCGGCATACGATACCCGAAAAGAAGAGAGGCAGCGACGATCACCAGACAATCTGCGGCGGCTTCGGCACGGTCCAAAACAGATACGACATAGGCCCGAACCCGAACCGGCATCACCGATGCCACTGGAAGCACAGACACAAACGCAACGATATAAAGCAATCCCGCTAAAAGGCGGAGCAGCTTGAGCCGCTGGGTTTCATATGCCGCTTCGATGTCCAAGTCGTTCGATAACCTTAATGAGAACAATAAGTGAACATTTAGATTGGAAATTGAGATGCTGTCAAGCAAAAAGCATTCGCAAAGAGAATGCGCCCTTCGGCAATCGGTGGCAATCGGTACGTATCACTCAAGATGACTGTCGAAATCCATCGCTTGATGCAGGATGCGCACGATCAGAACGCCATAGGTGCGTTCAATAAAAAACAAAGCATGATTCCCGCTGTTGTGACGCAGAAATTTATCACCTGACCGCGTGATATAACTCCGGCAGCGAGAAGGTTTTTCCGCCACTTTTGATGCGGTATCGAGTATGTCGTTCGTATATTTTGACATTTGATCCACGCCAAATGTCTGTATCGTATATTCTGCAATAGATTTGAGGTCAGTGTCCGCCACCCGTGAAAAGCGGTATTCAGTCACCTTTCGTCCGTGCAAGCACATCTGCGATAATCTCTTGGCCCGTTCTGGAACTTACGCCGCTAGCCAAGCCAGCTTCGAGCATAGAATCGAGTTCTTCCCGCGTTTGAAAGCTGTTTGGCCAAGCCTCCTGATCCTTGCCAGAAAACTCGTCTTGCGATTCCGCGAAGCCGGAGGATTTGGGTTTGTCCTTTTCCATGCTTTTCATTTTAGCAGATTGGACACTCCAATCCAAGAAACCTAATTACCTTAATTGGGTTCGTGAAGCCTGCGCCATCAGTTTTCTCATTCTTCGAGTCGGCGCGCAG
>CALKBI010000035.1 GCA_937990185.1 uncultured Neomegalonema sp.
GGCTGCCAGCTCGACAGGCGTTTCCGGAGGCTTCGCACCGGCAGATTACTCCGCCCGCACGCTCCGGTTAGAAATGGTCCAGAAGGCTGGACCAGAGGCCTCTCGGCCTCACTCGTCAGATGCGACTTTCTGGTCGCACCAAAGATCGCCCATTCTTCTGCCTCCGCTTCGGGAGAAGCCAGCAACATCGCGGCGACCTCTGAGCGAAGCGACGCCTCGTCTTCTCCCACCTCAATCCAGCGCCCGAAAAGACAGCCGTTATTATAACTCGCCAAACAAGCGACATAAATGCGCGGGGTATCAGCGCCAAGCGATGTCGTTCTCGTCGGTTCAATCGTTTTAGTTTCAAGTCCCATCATTATCGGATCTCCATTCATTGCACCTCTGCCTCACACACCCCGCTGGCGGTAGCTGGGTGGGCGGCAAGGAGCCGGGCAGGCCCGCCGTAAAAGCCGTGCTGCACCCCGAAGGGGCCGAAAGAAGCGAAGTGACTGGAGGACTGCGCGAGTGCCTTCAATGATAAACTTGAAGGTCTTCGTCTCGCGCGGTTGCGGTCCGGCGCGGCGGGGCTAACCAGGCGAGCCGCCCAGCCAGCGACGCCAAGGGGACTTAAAAAAGTCCTCGGCGCAGCCGAAGGCCTGTTGCCGGATGCACAGCATTCGGCCTGAGGATTTGCGGGATCGTACCTTGTGACTTGGGAACGCATCGTCCCGCATAATGCTCTCGTGCCACGGACCAAAGCCGTTAGGTGGAGACAGCGTGAGCGCTGGCTTCATTCACGCGGGCCGGATCGAGCCGCAGGCTCGAGGCACAAATCAACGGATTATTATTCTTAAGGCTGGATTACACCCAGATAGATCGCTTTGGTAACCGCGTGGGTTCTATTTGTTGCGTCCAATTTTATGATGGCATTCTTGATGTAAGAATTAACGGTCGTAGGAGAAATTTTAATGATCTCAGCAATGTCTTCCGTTGTTTTTCCGCGGGCTGTCCATAGCAAGACGTCGCGTTCCCGATCACTGAGATGAATGCCTTCTCTTGGCGAGAGTATTCCGACTGGGTAGGCTTTTCCCCGAGCTTGCTCATGGCTCAGCTCGGAAGCCCGTGCCGTCCAATACATCATAATAAGGTGTAGATCGTGACGGGCCACTGAGAGGCTTTTATAGAAACCGTTTAACCGCGACTTCCAAAAAAAACAGGTACAGGTCGTATATGAGCGTCCTATGTCGTCGCGAAAGTGATGCGGAATGACAAAGCCGTTTTTAAATCCGTGATCGTTCGCCGCATCCATAGTTTGCGCTGCCTTATCGCGGGGACCAGGGCGTTTGAAGAGCTTCACGTCGCTCCAGTAGAAAGGCAGATTCTGTGTCAGGGCCTTTCGGATGACCGGATCATCCGGCGCGAAGTCATTGGAGATGTATTCGTTTTCCCAGCGCTCGCCCGCAGTTCCGATCCAGAAAGGATCGTCTCGTATGATGCTTCCGGCATCAATAAAATTGAAACCTGAAAATCCGAGGTTTTGACAAACGCGATCAAGGATTTGTCTCAACGCTTCCGGTGTTGAAGCGGCTTCGATATCGCTAAGCACCTCATCCAGATTCAAAGATTCACCCCATTTTTGAGGGGAGCGCCAAAAATACCCCCTCAGTAACCTTCCTCAATTGCTGAAGAAACGCAATGAAGAGGGGATGAAATGGAAAAATTTGGGGAGCGTAAACCCTTCACTGTTGTTTATACAACTCAGCGTCTGAGCCCACTTATGATCCGTAATTTCATGCGGTTTCGTAAACAACTCTTTATTGATCGATTGGGATGGGATCTTAAACCCGATGGTGATTTGGAGCGAGATCAATTCGATCATGGTCACGCCGAGTACGGATTGCTCCTCCATAAAGGATGGATTGTAGGGGGATTTCGGGCGACGCCAGCAGATAAACCTTATCTTGCGCGGGACGTTTTTTCCCACCTAGCCACTGAGCGGGCGTTGCCAACGTCAGGTGAGTATTGGGAGATCAGTCGTTTTGGTGTGATGACGGAAGAAAATCCGCGGCTTCAGAGAATTGTTGGTGTCGCCAATTATGCGATGCTCTTTGAGTTCGCAGCCCGGCGTAAGATGCGCTCGCTTATCGCGCTCGCCGATCTGACTTATGAACGATACCTCCAACGTAATCAGATCGCCACGATCCGATGTGGAGCACCTCAAAGTCATGAAATGGGTCATCCCGACAACAAAATCGATCTCATCGTCGGTGAGATTCCGGTCAGTCCGGACAGATTCCAATTACCTGAAAAATTTGCCGTCATGCAGAAATCTTTGGAGATTTATGATGAAACGCTTGAAGATGGATTGGTTCGCGGACGTGAAGCCGTTTCGGCATGACCCGCTCAACTTTCTCCTTAATTTTGATCTCACCAAAACCGAGCCACTCGAAAAGTTGCGGCTTGGTCCGCAACCGGTCTACCTGTTGACCGATCCGGAGCTTGTAAAACCGATCTTGCGGTTTCCTGAGACTCAAGTGGATAAGGGTCGCCTTATAAAAAAGCTGCGCTCTGTGATTGGCGACAGCGTCGTGATTTTGAGCGGAGAAGAACATAAACGCAGGCGCGGTGTGCTTCATGGAATGATGGCGCGCGGAAACTTGGAAAGTTTGGCCCCCTTAATGAGCGCGGAAATCAGGCGTTGTCTTGCGAGCGCTGTAAGAGCTGGGGGCTTCGATGCACACCAAATAGGATCTACTCTTGCACTTCGGCTCATCTGCATAACAGCCTTTGGAAAAAATGTGTTGAGCGAGACTGACGAGCAAGCGTTGGTTCAGTCGGTTCGCCTGATTGAAGACGATGTCGCTGATGAGATTTTTCGGGTGTTTCCGCTCAGTCCTTGGGCAGCGCGTAAACGCAATCAGCGACGTGAAGCATCGCGCGTCGTGATGAAGCGCGTCGTGAAGAAAGTTCGCGAAGAAGTTGGAACGACTGGCGGTCTGGAAGAATATGCCAAGCTAGGGCTCTCTGATGAAGCGCTGGCGGATGAAGTCTTAACGCTTCTGCTTGCAGGGCATCACACAACGGGTGCGGCGGTTGCGTGGTTGCTCCATGCTTTGGCAACCGAGCCGGGTCTTGCGGAGAAGATTTCGGCGGAAGCGAGTTTGATGACGGATTTGAATGGGGAGATCGACGCATCAAAACTGCCCGGTGCGCGTACGACGATGGCGACGGTTCGGGAAGTGACGCGGTTGTTTCCTTCGTCTTGGTGGTTTTCCCGTGAGACAATTGAAGAGACGAAGATTGGCGGACGAACACTTAAGCCAAAAACTTCTATTCTCCTTTCGCCGTGGCTCTTCCATCGCAGTGCACATTTTTGGGAGGAACCGGACAGGTTTAAATTGGACCGAGGGTATAATAATCCAGCCTATTTGCCATTCGGAGCCGGACCGCGGGCTTGCGTTGGTATGACGCTGGCGACTTTTGAGCTACAATTGATCGCGATGGAATGCGCCTCTTCGCTCGTCCTTGAATTTGATCAAGTCGCTCGGCCCGAACCGGAAGCTCAGGTGATGTTGATGCCGCCGTCAATGTTGATGAAAACGACTCCAAAGATCGAACGATTGTCACAAGTCGCATAACATAAATCCTATTGAACGACTTGGGTGAAATGCGCGGAAAAAGTATAGAAGGGCGGGCATTAGCTAATGGCTGCTTTTCTAAATTTCTGAAGTGGAAATGATGTGACCGGCAAGAGCTCGTGCAGCTTAGCGTTTAGGTTGGTTTGCCCGAACAGGGAAAACCCTCGAGGGCTGCGATATTGTATTCGCGGATCCTGATAACGGGTTT
This sequence comes from uncultured Neomegalonema sp., assembly GCA_937990185.1. Lineage (GTDB taxonomy): Bacteria > Pseudomonadota > Alphaproteobacteria > Rhodobacterales > Rhodobacteraceae > JAHDDY01. The sequence continues at coordinate 3,829 of CALKBI010000035.1, forward strand.
TCCCAGATCAGATTTTAGGCCTGGACAAAGGCTCTCTTCGCAACGGCTTGCCCTTTCAGAGGCCACGCATTAACAGCGGGCCGTGCCGCAATATTCTGCCATCATAATGCCCGCCGCGCTGGTGGTCACGGTCTTGAGAATAAATATTGGTTGGAGCAACTCGGAACCGATGTTTTTGCGGTTGAAATCGGCGCTCGATCTTCACACACGTTTGTCGTTGGAAGTCCAGATGATCATTCCCGGAAATCCGCGATTGCATGGGCTAACCGTTTCGGAAAGGCTGTTACAGAATACCGTTTTTAGGCAAAGATTGATCCTTCTTTGAAACCTGATGTATGATTTTCTTATGACAGTAACCTTGATCGTCTTCGCCGAATTTTATGCGATACTCACATGATGGAAGCGTTGCGGCTTGGCTTTGGGATGTTGTTCTTTGGGTGTCTGCTACTTGGCGTTGCCCATATTGTTCGGGAAATCATGCGTGAGGGTATTCCGCAAGAGGAAATTGACTGCGAAGCCAGGCAGTTGATTACTGATTATGGCGGAGATGCACTTTCCGTCGCCCAAGGCAATGTCATGCGCTCACAATGGGCCAAAGGTAAAAGGGATAAGATCGAGAGATCACGACGTGTGTTGAAGGCGGTAGAGAAATCCGCGGAGCTTCATCAACGATCCGTTCCTTCTTTGCTGTCATCATCTTTATAATGGCATCGCCAGTTCATGCGCTCGAGGTATCCGGACACGCCGTGGTCCAAGATGGCGATACTTTTCGGATCGGGAGTCAAGTCATCCGGCTCAACGGTATTGATGCGCCGGAGAACGGCCAGGATTGTGACCGTGAGGGGCGGTCATATAATTGCGGTGCCAAAGCAGAAAATAAACTTCGATCCATTCTCCGAAACGGAGTCACTTGCTCCGGTGAGAGAGTTGATGATTTCAACCGGTTGCTTTCCGATTGCGTTGCTGACGGCGAAGATGTCTCTGCTTCGATGGTGCGGTCGGGTTGGGCGTTGGCCTTTCGGAAATACTCGACGACTTACATTGACGATGAAGAGGTTGCACGCGAAGGCAAACGTGGCATGTGGTCTGGAGCTTTTATCCCACCGTGGGAGTTCCGGGCCGCAAAATGGAAGGGGAACGATGCTCCGAATCCCGCTTGCCCAATCAAAGGCAATATCAACCGCAAAGGCGTCCGCATATATCACACACCATGGTCCCGATCATACGCGCGAATGCGGATCAACACTGGAAAAGGCGAGCGTTGGTTCTGCAATGAAGCAGAAGCACTCGCGGCAGGGTGGCGGGCACCGTTTCGCTGATCAAAAACTGTTATAAACCAGTCCTAGATCAATCATTGTCTCCCTTATAGGGTTCGTCATTAAGGTCTTTGCCACTGAGTTTTGCGACACGTCCGAAAATTATGCTGACGAGCGCCGTGCCTAAAAGACTGAGAATGGCCCAGACAACAATGGGGAGCGCCCAGTCAAATCCGATGGCATCGACCATCTGGTTTCCGAAAAAGATGACGACAATTGCGGTTCCAAAAGCGCCGATGGCCATGCCGCCAAGCAAAACAGTGCCCAGCATCAGTTCAATCGCTCCAAGCGCGAATGCCGCAACAAGCCATGTTTGCCAATCAAATAAGGAAATCGTCATTTTCCACCGAAAAGGTTTTTCACACTGCCAAAAGCTTCCGCGAGCTCAGCGGGGAGAACGACAGTGCGGGTTCCTTCGCCGCTGCTGAGTTTCGTCATCGCATCGACCTGGCGTTTTCGAATATCAAATTCAATTGCAGCGGCTCCATTTTTCGCGATAGCAGCGGCTACGATTTCGGTGGCATAAGCGTCTGCATCCGCCGATATGCGGCGTGCCTCGGCAAGTTTTTGTGCTGCATAGAGCTCACCGTCTGAGCGTAACTCAACTGCGCGTTTTTCGCCTTCTGCCCGAGTAACGGCTGCGCGCCGCGCCCGTTCTGCGTTGATCTGTTGCATCATCGCTTCTCGGGTTCCTTCATCAAGATTGACATCAAGGACTTCGGCACGGGTGACAACGATGCCCCAATCGTCTGTTGCATCAGCGAGTTGCTCTTTAATCGAAGCATTCAAAGTCGCCCGGTTTGATTGAACCTCATCAAGGTCAAGCTTGCCGATTTCTGATCTGACAATTCCTGCGATTGTTGTTGATACCGCCCCATCGATATCAGCAATCCGATAGACCGTACGTTCCGGAGAATTCACACGGTAGAAGACGGCGATGACACATTGAATGACCACATTGTCTTTGGTGATGGCATCCTGGCGCAAATCGGGAAGCTGCCGTTCCAAAACGCTCACCGGGTGGGCAACAACTTCGACCCAAGGGAGTTTGAATTTCAGCCCAGGGTCGAGCGTTCGCGAGTATTTCCCGAACATCTCGAGCACGAACTTCATGCTCTGGGGAACGATGACGAAAGATTTCCAGAGCGTCAGAAAGAGGAGGAGGGCGAGCAAGAACCATACGAGGTTCATTCCCACCAATAAATTCTCTAAACCATACAAGAGACGTCTCCTTCTCTTCGTTCGTGTTCAGAAACTATTGCGCATTTCCGATGACTATTCGAGGTCTAATATCAGGCACGATACTCATCCGAAGCCGATATGGTGACTGGGCAGGCTGACCCCACTCATGATAAATCATACCTAATCCTTGTCCGCTGGGACCCATGCCGGGAGTGGGATTCCGCCTGTATAGTGGTTCTCGGCAGGATTCTCCCGGAAGAGCACGTAGAGATCAATCGGATCTACATTAAGCTCCGTGCGTAAGATGGCTGCGATGGCATCGACGAGCGCTTTCTTGCGCTCCGGCTCTCGCCCGGGTCGAAGGTCGACCGTGACAAGTGGTAAACCGTCGCCGATTTCCGCGAATGCCTCGCGGATGGCAACATAGTCGTATTTGGTTTCCTTGGGTGCGAGCGTATCGAGCACCGCCTGTTTGACGCCTTCGCGGATGCGTTTCTTGGTGTCTTGCGGCGTCCCTTCGGGAACCTCAATGCGAATGACGGGCATCGACTTCTCCTTATGTCATGGTCGAAGATTTGAAATATATCGGGTCGGGCACGGCGTTTTCGTAACCACTGACAATCCCTATGAATGTTTTCCTTCCAACTAACTTGGTCAGTCAAGCGGGATCCGGTAGATCGTGGACCGCCCGCCAGCCTCGGATCGCTGCAACGCTCCCACCCGTTCAAGCGCGGTCAGATCACGCGTTGCTGTTGGGCCTGAGACGCCAGTGATCTTGGCATAGCTTCGCGCAGATATTCCATCATCAATACGCGCGAGGCCTTGCGCGAAGAGCCGCTCGAGCACCTCGCGTTGGCGCGCCGAAAGGTGATCCCGGTGCGTGACAAAAAACCGATTGCGTTGGACCAGGAAGAGCGTGTCGCGCCGTGCGGTCTGAGCGGCACTTGCGACGGTTTGCAAGAACCAGAGCACGAAAGGCGTTGCATCGATCGTCTTTCCGGCATCGCGCCGTCCCGCCTGCAAGGCATCGTAATAGCCACGTTTGTCTTTTTCGATCTGGGTGGAGAGCGCAAAGGGCAAAGCTTCGGCGCGGGCAAAGACATGTTCAATAATCGCGCGACCGATGCGACCATTGCCGTCAGAGAAGGGATGGATGGATTCAAACCAAAGATGCGCGAGGGCTGCACGAATGGGAATGGCGAGGTCTTTCTCGGCGTCGAGCCATTCTAGAAATGCGTCCATTTCAGCAGAGAGTGTTTCAGGCGGCGGTGCTTTGAAGAGAACGTCGTCCTTCCCCGGAATCGACGAGCGTACGATATCAAGATCAAAGCTGCGCCATTCCCCGCGGTCCTCAAGCTCGATCCCTCGAAACAATAAACCATGCCAGTTCTTCAAGTCAGCGGCGGTCAGTTTGGTTTCGGCGGCGCGTGCTTTCATCATGACATCGACGATGGCATCGGAGCGACGATCCAGTGTATTGCGATCCCGGTGCTTGAGCGAAGCAATCACCGAAGCTTCGATCTCGCTGGCCTGCAATGCCACGCCCTCAATGCCAAAGGAAGCGACGACTTCCTGAACGAGCATCTGGAGCGTGATGGTTTCACGGTCTTCCGCGCCGAGCCCGCGCTGCAGGCCTCTGATTTCACCGATGGCGGCCATGGCATCGGCTAAAGCGCTCTCAACCGCAGTGCGGTCGTAGTCAAAGCGCGGCCAGGCGCGGGATTGCCAGATCCAACTCATGATGCGGTTATCTTGCATAATCGTGTCATAAATCAATTAAATTATGATGCGAATAATTTGACTATTCGCATCATGAGCAAATGGATAAGCGAGCCGAATTTCGAAAAAAGATGCTCCCCAAGCGCTAGGCGACGTGATTCTTGCCGCTGCAGGCGGTCAAAACGAGCGATCGCCGTCAATTCTGCGAAAAAAAGTTCGACCCTGCACAAACAGGCAAAGCCTCGTGCCGAAAGCATTCTTTTGAACACTTTGATAAGACGTACATAATAGAAGAACAAAAATCGAACATTAAGGCTTGAAGAATCCAATACCAAGCTATAGAACATAATAGCAACAAACTGTTGATGAAGGAGACCAAATGCTTGAACGGGGACGACGGAATGGCGCTGCGCTTGCGGGGATGCTGATCGGGATGCCGGTGACGCAGACACCGGCGACGGTGATGGAATTCGATAGCGATGGCGCTTCGACGGTAACGCCAAGTCTGAACTACATGCAGCGCGCCAAACTCAAAGCCCGCAACACGGTACAGCGGTCAGGACGGGCCGTGCGACACGGTTCGCGCGGAGGGGCGCAAACACCTGCGAAAAACAACGGCGAGATAAAACCCGGCGCTCTCCCAACGATACCAATTCTGTCCGGACCGGATTGGGTTGAGACCGAACTTGCGGCGCATCTTCCGGGGGGTCTCCTCCCTGAAGATTTGAGCGGGCCTGACGGGGATGATGATGACCCCGACGATGTCATTATCGAAACCGCGCGGGATGCGGATGGTCTCTGGGCTGCGCTTCCGCCCAAAGCGGTGACCGTCGTGGCGAGCCAACACCGCGTGCGGGATGAAGAGGCGGTCTTCGATCTTGAAGACATGTTTCCTCATCTGGCGGGTCAACCTTTGGCACAGCTGGCTGCAGAAATTGCGGGGACTGAGGGCATTCCGCCGGCTCTGTTCATCGCACTTGTTGAAGCGGAGAGCAGTTTTGATCCCGATGCGATATCGGTCAAAGGTGCGATTGGTCTGACGCAATTAATGCCTGCGACGGCTGAAGAACTTGGTGTTGATCCTGAAGACCCGATCGATAATCTTGCGGGCGGTGCGCGCTACCTTGCTGCGCAATACCGCCGGTTCGGGTCCTGGGACTTGGCGCTCGCGGCCTATAATGCAGGACCATCCCGCGTCGCAAAAGCGGGCGGTGTGCCTGACATCACTGAGACCCGCAATTTCGTAGGGCGGGTGCTCGATGCGGCAAATGAACCCCCGCATGCTTTGGCGCGCGCTTTCTAAGACCTCCCGGCTAACCACCATTATTTGTCGAAACTTTATGAAGGAGTGAGCTTTGCTCAAATCTCTGACCATCACCCTCGTCCGTAAATTTCCAGTGCTCGGGACAATCACAACCGCGCTTATCTACGCGGTCCCTGCTCAAGGGCAACAACTTGCGAAAGCTGAAGAAGGCCTGGGTAACTTCCTGACATTCTTTCAGGGTAATATGGGCAACATCATTGTTGCCTTTGCGATCATCGCGGCGGTGTTCATGATCCTCGCGCGGCGCGCCAGCTTTGGGATGGCCGCAGGGATTGTCCTGCTCGCAATGATCCTCGCGAACGCGAAAGAAATCGCGGATCAACTCGATGCGTGGTTCTGAGCCTTGGAATTTTCGCCCCTTTATCAGGCGATGACGCGGCCTCCCGCCTGGGGCGGGGTGCCGGTAACCCATTGGCTGGGTTTGGCGGTGGTTGCAGCAATGACATTGCAACTCGCCAAAAGTTTCATCGTCGCGGCGTTGATTGCCATCCCGGCTTACGGGTTGGTTCGCTTCGCGGCGATGAAAGACCCGTATTTTTTCGAATGCTGGGTGATGCGATTGCGGCGAACGCCGCCGCAGCGCAATCACCATTTTCACGGAGGATCAAGCTATACCCCTTGGTAGTTTAGCGCTGCGGTCCGTGCCGCAATGGCGCGTCATTGCAAATGAACAAAAGGTCTCGGACCGGATCCCCATGATCCGGTTTGAAGACGCGCGCACGCTCGTCACCAAAAATGGCGATCTCGCTCGGGTTTTCCGTCTTGGCGGGATTGTCACGGAAACGCTGGCTGAGCGCCAAGTTCTCGCGGCACGGGATGCGCTGGCCAATCTTTATCGCCAACACGGGCGCACCGGCACAGTGTTTTATCTTCACACGGTGCGGCGTCGCCTCAGAGCTGATGAATTAATGGCAAGACCTACGCCTTCTGGATTTCCCGGCTATGTTGAGCAGCTTCGTCGCGCTGAGATGTCTTCAGGCAGTCTTGCTGATCTGACGCATACTCTAACCGTTTTGCAGCGTCCTGCGCAGGCCGCAGGTAAATTCTTGTCGTTCCTGAGCGATAAGACGAGTAGCGAAGAGGGCAATCGTGCACGCGTTTTGGCGCGGCGGCGTCTCGATGAGGTGAGCCTTGCTATTGAGACATCGCTTGCCCGACTCGGCCCGGAGATACTCACCAAAGACGATCCGCGTTTGACGGAGTTCCTGTCGATGCTGGTCAATGGGCGCGGGACCGCGTTGCGATCCACGGGGGCAGGGCTTGATCTCTTGTTGCCAACGCATCGCCCGATCTTTCGCGGTGAGACTCTCGAATTGCGCGGCTCTGCACCGGAGGACCGGCGCTTTGTCGGCATGCTGGCACTTAAGGCTTACGGTGACAGCACACATCCGGCGATGCTGGATGCTGCGCTGTCATCTGATAGCGAATTTATTCTCACCCAGAGTTTTGTTCCCCGTGAGGTGAGCGACACGCTTGCCAGGATGAAATGGACTCGCCGCAAAATGCTGGCAGGAGAAGATGAAGCACGCTCGCTCGCCGAAGAACTCGATGGGGCGACCGACGCGGTCGCCTCAGGACGTGAGATCTTCGGAGATCATCAACTTAGCCTCGCTGTCTTATCGGACACGGAAGATGCGCTTGCGGCCAATCTCTCTGATCTCTCAACAGTTCTAACGACCGGCGGTTTGCGCCCGACCCGCGAAGACATCGCGCTGGAAGCGCTTTGGTGGGCACAGCTACCGGGGAACATGGCGTATCGCGCAAGAACCGCGCTTATATCGGCACAGAACTTTGCTGATCTCGCACCCTGTCACAGCTTTGCGCAAGGAGAGCATTCCAACCTGACATGGGGCGCGCCGATTGCGCTTCTCGAGACACAAAGCGGCACGCCGTTTCATTTTAACTTCCATGGGAGCGGCCAATCAGCGAATGGCAATACGTTGATCTTTGGCCCTTCGGGTGCAGGCAAAACCGCACTGATCGGGTTTCTGATGGCGAGCACGCGTGCTTTGCCAAAACCGCCGCGGATCTTTGCCTTTGATAAAGACCGCGGCATGGAGGCCGCGATCCGCGCGCTTGGTGGTAGCTATTCAGTTATTCACCCGGAAGACCTTTCGGGGTTTAACCCGTTCAAGGCGGCAACGGATGTCCGCAGCCAGGCATGGCTCAGAGATTGGATCGCTGCCAAGCTTGGCCGTGCGGCAACCCCGCGGGAGCGTCGCCGGATCGCGGAAGCGGTAAAAGCGAATGCAACTGCGCCTGTCCATGAACGGCAATTTGGAAACTTCGCGGCGCGGTTCGGCGGGATCGAAGACGATGATCCCATCGCGCTGGCGCTTGATGAATGGCATTCGGACGGATCCAAGGCCTGGCTTTTTGATTCCAAGAATGACGCACTCGATCTGTCGCACCCTGTCACCGGATTCGACATGACGGCGATCTTGCGCGATCCCACTGGGTCTGAAGCATTCATCGATTACGCGTTTCATCGTCTGGATCGGGCGCTTGAGTCCGGCGAGCCAACGCTTATTGTTCTCGACGAGGCCTGGCGCCTCCTCAAGTCGGGTGTCTTTGCTGCCAAGATCGAAGACTGGCTGAAGACCGTCCGGAAGCTCAACGGTGCTGTGGTGTTTCTGACCCAAGAACCGGAAGATGCTGCACGCAGTGAGATTGCGCCAGCCATCGTGAACTCAACGATAACAAAAATCTTCTTTCCCAACGAGACGGCGAGTGAGCCGGTTTATCGCGAGGTTTTCGGCCTGACGGAACGCGAGTTCGAGCTTGTCCAATCGGTCCCGCGCGAGCGACGCAGCTTTCTCGTTAAACAAGGCGGGACGTCATCCTTTGCGCGTCTTGATCTCAGCGGCACACCGGAGCTCATTAAGGTGTTTTCCGGCACGGCACAAACGACACATGAGCTCGCCCGTCTCAGGGCTGAGCACGGCGACGGTTGGCTTTCCCACTATATGGAGGTGTGATTTTGAAACGATCCCTATCAATCCTGATGGTTCTCACGAGCTTGGCGGGCTGCACGGCTCTGCAAGAGACGCTGGTCCCGCATCGCGAGACCCTGTCGCCCTGCGCCTGCGCGGAGGACGCCACCCCGATCAATACAGAAACGGCTCAAGAGGTCCGCGTATGAGGAAACTGATTGCGAAATCTCTGCTTGCCTTGTCGCTGCTAATCTCCGTTCCGGCAAATGCGGGCGGTGTGCCGGTGATTGATGCTTCGAACATCGCCCAGGCGATTGCGACCCTGCAGCAGCTTCAGAAAACCTATGGCGTTGAGTCTAAGCAACTGAGCACCGGTTTGAAACAATTGGATGAGGCTATAACCGCGGCGAAACGACTTCAGACCCAGATCGACCAGTTGGAGCGGCAATTTGAGTCGCTGACCGGCAATCGCGACATGGGAGCGCTGTTGAATGGAAGCGCCATCAAAGATGCACGGCGGATCGCCTCGAAGATCGGTGATATCCATGCAACCTTGCAAGGGGAAGAAGGTGCGTTGCCACCCGATCATCCGCTTGCCGGACGTCTCACTCAAATGCGAGCGCGGTTTGCCATTCCGGACGCCGCCTCTGTTTTTGATGAAACCAGGGTTCCCGAGAAGGTCGCGGCGCATGATTTTGCATCTGAGACAACCGCGACGGCAATCGTCCTATCTGAAGATAGCTTTGATCGGGCCAATGCTTCAATCGACAGAGTCGAATCTCTCTTGGGCGCGGTCGATTCTGCCACGCCGGATCTGAAAGCCTCGGTTGATCTCAATACGCGGATGCTCGGTGAACTCGCCTTTATGCTGGCCGATGCGCAGCGGGTCGATGCTGCGGTGGGACAAATGGTCGGCGCGCTGGCGAACGAGTCCCTGCGGGACCGCGAGACGGGCAAGAGGCGTCTGAGCTTCGCCGATTAACCGCTCTCAAAACTGAACTTCGATCCTGTCGGGCGGCGAGATGCGCCGCCCGTGATGGCCCCTTTTGTCTGCAACTACCGGAGGAGAATATATGTCACTTGGCGCGACGACGGCCCGCGTTCTGAATGGAATCGATACGAAAATTGATGCCTTCGCCAAAGCCAGCTTTGAAGCCCTGACCAATCCGATGTCGGATCTCATGGCCTTGTTGATGGTTCTGGCACTGATCCATCTTTTTGCCAGCATGGCTTTTGGTTGGACGGCAGCGACCGTTTCGGGCGTTCTCCGTCTTGTTCTGCGCTATGCGTTTGTCTGGGGCACGTTGACGAGTTGGCCGACATTTGAGATGTGGTTCTATCGCATCGTGACCGGCACACCGGATGACATCGTTAGAGCCGTCATTGGTGCGTCTGGTATCGATCCCGATGCCAAGGGCATCACCCAGATTGTTGAACGGTTTATCGATGCGGGGATCTCGCTCGGCGATGATCTGATCGAGAACATCTCGATTTCGACCATCGCCTTGGTGCTGATCGGGATTGTCATTCTCTTTTTGATGCTGGTGGTATCCTCGAGCGTCATTCTCGTTATTGGCATCTCGAAGATTGGAATCGGTGTCATGACTGCCGTTGCGCCGGTCTTTCTGGCAATGCTGCTCTGGCAGACCACACGCGGGTTCTTTGAAGGCTGGTTCCGGATTTCGATTGCTTTCGCGGTCACTTACTTGATGGCGATGATGATGTTGGGCTTCTTACTCTTTGTGACGGAAGAGACAATTGAGCGCTATGCGACGCTCGATACGGTGGGGCGGGTTGCCGACATCACCGAATATCTGCTGATCGTCATTCTCTCGATCTTCATGCTCCGGCAAATCCCCGGTTTTGGGTCTGCAATCGCCGGATCAGCCGTCATCAGCATCGACGGCATCTCGAAGGTCACGCGCGGGGTTTGGGGAACGTGGAATGTCGGCCATGGTCTGAGACCGGACGGGCGTACCCGTTATGCCGCTGAGAACCGTCGCCTCCAACGTGAGCGTTTGATGGGTTGGGGGAAACGCCAGACTGAGCGCTTTAGCGGATTAGCCGACACACCCCATGAAGCGCGCGGCGATGCGGAAGCCGCAGCACGCCGTAAATCTGCGGTCGATGAAGCCGGGCCCGAAGCACGCAAACACCTCAAGGGCGGCGAGCCATCCCACTCATCTTGGAACAAGGGGATCTATTGATTTGAAAACATCACCTGAAACATTGCCAGCGACTATCCCAAGCGAACGGGATCCAAGTGATCTTGGTTCGGTTTGGGAAGAAGAACTATTTGCTTCCGCCTCCCGCCGGGCAAAGCGGGCTTGGCTTGTGACGACGGCGGCACTTGGTTTGGGTGCCATTGCAATGGGTCATAGCCTTGTGACGCTCACGCGCCATTCCGTCGAGCCGGTGATTATCACCCTTGATAAGGTGACAGGCCTTGCTGAAGTACGCGCTCGGCTTTCTGATATGGATCTTGCCTCGGATGAGGCGGTGACCCAAAGCCTGATCTACCGTTATGTTCGGGATCGCGAGACCTATCACGCGGCGGACAACGCCGCGCGGATCGAACGGGTTTACGAGACCAGCACGGGTCAAGCCTCGGAAAGCCTCTTCGCACTTTGGGGGAGCGACCATGCGCGCCACCCCACCTCGCTCTACGGCAGGGATACTCAAGTCTCTGTTGCAATCCGGTCGATCAGTTTTATCGATTCAGATACGACCTCGCTTCGCATCCGCAAAGATGTGAACCGGGGCGGGGCAACCGCGAGCCGCGATTATGTTGTCACGCTTGATTTTGCCTACGCGCGCGGCGGCGACCGTCTCATCGAAGCGATTTGGCAAAACCCTTTGGGGTTCGCCGTCACGTCCTACCGCATTGACCCGGAAACAATTGAGGAGCGCGAATGAGAAGATCATCTTTCATAAGAGTAATGGCTTTGGCAGGCATTGCACTAACCTCGTCGCCAGTGCTGGCACTGGAAGCGGGCGTTGCCGGTTACGCTGACCCGCGGATCAAGACCTTTGTCTTCGATCCCGCACAGGTCTTTCGCATTAAGGCGCATTTCGGGCTCGTCACCACGATCCAGTTTGGCGAAGGCGAAATCGTTGAGTCCGTTCAACTCGGCGATTCTGTGTCCTGGCAGGTGGATCGTCTCAAGCGCGGGGATATGCTGAGTGTTGTTCCAATCGAGCGCGCAAACGCCTTCACCAATATGTTGGTGACGACCAATAAGCGCATCTACAGCTTTGATCTCACCGCACGCGATGCGCCTTATGCCATTGAGGATGCCTCCGTCACATTCCTCTATCGGTTCGATTTCCCGAAAACTGAGGCGGAGTTTGATGCTGAGCGTGAGATCGCAGCAACCACAATCCGTTCTATTAAGGACGTAGAGACCACGTCGAAAGACAAGAACACCATCAATCGCCGGTATCGGGCGAGTGGGCCTGGTCACCTTAAGCCTATTGCGATGATCGATGATGGAGAGATGATGGAGAAAAGACATATCTGCGATTTGACAAAGGCACACCAAGACCAGCTGTCTTTGCTGTTGCCGAGGACCGAACCGAGACTCTTTTGAACCATTCAACATTGCCCGACGGAACGTTGGTTGTTCACGGCGTCCGTGAGCGTTTGACCCTGCGCGGACCGGGCGGCGTTATCTGCGTCTACAACGATGAGCAGATTAACAAGTCCAAACCCTGGAGCTTTTTCAATTCCACTACACAAAACCATTCCTTCCCTAACGATAAGGACGAGCATGACCGTTGATCGCGAAAAACTCATTGCAGACCGTGCCAAGCTTTTTCAACCTCGCCGTCATAGCGAGGTACGCCGGGTGGCGGTGATCGCTGTAGCAGCGCTTGTCATCGGAGGTGGCTATATTGGCTGGCAGAATGCTGAGACGTTGACTGCGGCAGCTCCACGCATTGCCATTCCAGCGGCGAGTGAAGGGCCAAATGCGGCTCCTGCGCCGACGCGGCCCCTCTTCGCGGAACTGCCAGTGGCACCTGTCTCAGTAGAGCCGGCGGCCCTGGAGCGCCAAATCGAAGTATTGAGTAGCGCTATCACAGCGCTCGATACACGCATCACCGAGATTGGGTCTGCAAAAGCGGAACCCGTCGATATGTCCGTTGAAATCACCGCGCTTCAGAACAGCAATAAGACGCTTGCGAAAGAGTTTCGTGCGATTTTAGAGGCTGAGGCCACAAACCGGGAAACCGAACGTGAGCGGCAAGCGGCTTTGGAAGCGGAGTTGTCAGAACTGCGAGAGCATGCAAACCGCAAAACTGACGAGGATGCGAGAGTTGAAGCAGGGCATCGACGCGAACTCGACCGTTTGCGGCTGGAGCATGAGCTGACGGCGAAAGAACAACGGGCACAGCACGAGCTTGAAACGATGAGGGCTGCGCGTGAGCATCAGCAACGAAAGGAGCTGAAAGCAATTGAAACCCGAGAGGCTGAACGACTGAAGCGCGACGTTGAACGTGAAAAACGCATCCTAGCTGATGAAGAAGCCATCCGCGAAGCTCTCGAAATCGAACGGGCGCAGCGGATATCGGGTGGGATCGCAATCGATGATACACCAGATAGAGTTGCGAAATTGTCTGGGAATGCTGCCGCGGACCAGTCGACACCTGCGAGACCTCGATCTACCGTGTGTGAATCTCGGAGTAAAATAGGTCAGCAGAAGCGGTCGGATAATTTGACCGTCGCGGAGTAAAATTCCGCAATCTGACACCTGATGCTGAAGAGCTGAGGGTGGGGAGATGTATTCTGTGGATTTGTATGCTCGAGTAC
>CALKBI010000036.1 GCA_937990185.1 uncultured Neomegalonema sp.
TCGCTCTGTCGGGACATCAGGCAGTTATTTATGGCCTTCGCCAATCCGACCGGGGCATGCCCCGGTCGGATTGGCAAATCAGCCTTCAAACTGGGGAATTTTCAATCGGCACTTTTGGGGAGTATTCACCCGGCACTGACACTAGTATCTCTTCTAATAATTCAAAGGTAGTGTCTCTATCGCTCGATAAAGGTCAGGTAATCGAGGCAGATTATTTCATCAATACTGCCGGCCCTTGGGCATCTGAGATCGCGGCAATGACCAACGCCCATCTGCCGGTTATTCCTATGTGCCGCGTTCAACACTTCTGGAAATGCGCTCACGCAATAGAACCGTTACCACTGATAAAGGACGAAAGCGGGATGTTCTTTCGCCCAGAGGCGGACGGTTTCGCGGGAGGCAGACCAAGCTTCGATATTTCTCCCGGATTTGTTGATGATATAAATTCTGGATTTTTCGCGAATTATTTCGAAGACACAATCTGGCCAATGATGGCCGCACTCGTACCAAAATTTGAGACGTTAAAGCTGCAAAGAAGTTGGGCGGGACACTACGCACAGAACTCTCTCGACGGTAACATGATAATCGGACCATATTCACCGGGCCACAGCAACCTGATCACAGCGTGCGGTTTTTCCGGGCATGGCATTATGCATGCGCCCGCTGTCGGTCGGGCGCTTTCAGAGCTTGCACTAACAGGTACTTACCAATCCATTGATCTGACACGCATGGAATTCGATCGTATTCGTCGCGGCGACCCTCTTTCCGAAGTCGGAATTAGATAAGATACTTCGGTGAATCTCGGTCATCAAAAAGTTCGTGGCGGATAAACTGATTTGTATCGTGCTTTCGATCGTAGCGAGTGGGTCCTCGATGAAATGTCTGCAGAAATGACCACCGCCTTGCTTGATCGTCTTACCCGTCGATGCCACACCCTTGAAATCGGAAAACACAAAGAAAAGAGGAAACCGTATTAAAGTTTAATCCGGTGCTGATAGAGATGGTCGTAGTGCGGCTTCATGCGGCGGTGGACGCGGCGAACCCGTTCCGGAGCGTCTTTTACTTCGACATAGCGTCGGGTTTGCGGTTGCAATCCGGTCGAGGCGCGCAGGTTCGCATGAAAGCTACCCCCATCCCACCAGCTATAATCCCCCGTATCTGCACCCGGTTCCCAACTTAGAGCTTCCGGCAGAAAGTCAATCCCGACCGCTTCGCAAAACGCTGCGACCATGCGCTCGGGGTCTTCAAGTAGATCGTCGCTGTCGATGACCGGTGGCGGTGCGCCGTTTAGCGCGGTCAGCAGATCAAAGAGTGCACGTTGTTCAGGAAAGCCCACCTCAAGCTCATCAAAATCAGGCCATTTATCATACATCGACGATATCGTTTTGGCTGGATCGCGGATAAGGAAAGCATGAGAAAAGTTCGACAAAAATTCCGGCGTCCACATGTGGTTGATGTAATGGGGGAAATCTTTGAGAAAAACCGGGATGTTATCTGCTCGCGTTTTGATGTCTTCCCACACACTTTCGATTGTCAGGCCCGGTGTTGTTTTCTCACCTTCAACATAGCGCGGCCAAAACGGATCTTCGCCCTGATACCAAGCCTCGCCAAACGGTTCGTGGAGGCAATCAAGATCACCGCGCTGGCGCATCATCCATTCAAAGGCCGTTGAGGTGGAGCGCGGGATAGCCCAAAGAGCAACAATCTTATGCATGAAGGCTCTCTAATAGTATGCCTTGCGGTGTCGTTGGCGCGATACCGAGGTCTTTCATAATCCGCCAATAAAGCGCAGTGTCGTGACCAACAACAGGTTTCCCCAACATCTCTTCAAGACCTTTTGAGAGATGTAACGGACGTTGCGGCAAACCGCCCGGACCGCTGCGAAAATTACACATGCCGTTGATCAAATATGCATCAACATCGGGGGCTTGCTCGGCGACGTAAGCAAAACTCTTCGAGGCCAGCTCGCCATCAAAAACCCATCGTTCAGAATTGACAGCGTCTTGATTTGGGAACCAGCCCTGATCCACGAAATTGCCTGCCCAAAGAACATCGAACCCAGCTTCACGCAGAAAGTTTGCAGTCCCCTGCCACCATTCAGGCCAGTGATAGGCTCCGTTCAGCGCGACTTTTTCTACGTTCATCGCACGCAAGGCTTCGACCATTGCATAACCCGCCATATGAAAGCGGGTTTGATATTTTTCCGACAAGTCGGCGCAATGCTGCCTTATGCCTTCGACGCCTAAACCGCTGGCATGAACCCAGTTAGACCCGACCTGACCACAAACATCTACCCCGTTGCGGGACATGCAATGAACGAAGTCCTCGAGCATACCGAAATTTTGCTTCCGTTGATCGAGGCCGTGCACATAATCCGGCAGATGCAACATCCAGCCATGCACGCCAACGCTCTCCGGACTCATCCGCAAGAAGTCGGACGGGGCAGCATCGTAATCAAAAGGCGGACAGGTAAAGCCAACCTGATGCGGGAACAGCTTATGTTCTTCGCTCCATTGCGATGGCATCGCCAAATTACTGTTCATCAATCGCCTCCCGCATCCATTTTTGCAGATGCATAACCGGATGCTCTGAATTCACTCCACCACGAGGATCAACAACCAGTGGACCTGGTTTATACCCTCGGGATCGAAGTCCACGTTGGACAGATTCAACGAGATGGATGTCTTCTTCGACGGTCGTTTCTCTGTCTTGTACGGCAAGCTGGCGTACCTTTTCGTCTTCCGCGCCGCCAACAGAATACCATCCTCGCCAAACCACCACATGATCGGCATCAATGGCTCGCCAGTGATAGGTATTCAACACATTGCCTGGGTAAACTTGGAAAGAAAACATCGGCCACAGGAACCAACTCGAGTATTCATCCTGATGCGCAAAACCTGATTGAATGTCATAAGTCATGTCTTCAAGGCTTTGACACTCCGTCGTGTGGCGCAGACACATACCTTGCGGTTGGATATCGTAGGTCTCCGGTTTGACGACACCATTCGCAAAGGTCGGATGATTCAATGAGCAGTGATAACATTCCGAGTAATTTTCGACCGACACTTTCCAATTACAGTTCTCAGGAATCTCAACCCATTCGAGCGGCTTGAGGTCAGCCCAGTTCGGAACCCATTCTTCTAACTCGGTGCGCGCCTTTGGGAACCAGTCTTCCATAGGTGCGGCGTTCGGATCGAGATTTACAAAGACAAACCCAAGAAACTCCTCTGCTCGCACTTCAGTTAAACAGATAGACGATTTGTCAAAGCCTTCAACAGCTTTGATATTCGGGCCAGCACGCAGCTCTCCCGTCAACTCATAGGTCCATGCGTGATAAGGGCAGACCACAACCCGTGTGCTTCCCGTACCATTAACGAGTTGATGTGCGCGGTGCTGACAGACATTGTAGAACACCCGGATTTTGTCATCCCGCCCCCGGATGGCAAACAGGCTTTCGCCCGCAATCTCAAAAGTCTTATAGTCTCCGGCTTTAGAGACTTCAGAAGCATGACACCCGTATTGCCATGTCTTCGCGAGCAGACCGCCCGTCTCCACCTGAAAGACGGCTGGATCGGTGTAATAGCGTGCCGCCAGAGATCGAACGGGGACCTTCAAGGCATATCCTCGTGATAGAGGCCGAGCTGATGTCGACGTTTGTGAAAAGTCTCAACTCGCTCAACAATCTCGTCACTTGCGACGGCGACAACAAACGACAGCAAAGTTTCCAATAGCGCGATAATGCTGACCGAGGATGGAAAAAATTGTGGCGTATCGACGGACACGACGAACCCGTGATCGACATCACGTAAGATCGGACTGGCCGGACTATCAGACAAGCAGATTACGGTAATCCCCTGCTCCCGCGCGATGCTAACTGCTTCTACGACTTCGGTACGGTACGGCTTGCATGTAATCGCGATCAAAACATCGCGTTTGTCTGCCCATGCAAGATCATCAACGGGGGTAGAACCAGATCGTGGGATTGCATGAAACTGGACCATTCCCGTTGAGGCAAGATACGTGAAGTTGCGGGCGTTCGAATTATTAATTCCGACACCCAATACAAACACATTGCGCGATTGCCAAATCGCTACTGCTGCGTCCTTTAAACGATCCACAGATATGCCTGCAAAGGTCTCTTCAACATTGGTCAAAACATCACGAACCATATCCGCATAAAGGCCTCCAAGATCACCTGTCTTGCGAATGTCTTGCAGCCATCTCGCACGATCCGGAAAATCAGCAGCCCCTCGCCGAATGGCTTCACGGAAGGGAGCACGGAAATCTTCGTATCCTTCAAAACCCACCTGCCGTGCCATTCGCACAACGGTATTCGGTTTTACCTTAGCGGCTTTAGCTATCTCCCGCACCGTGGAGACACCCACATCGCGCGGGTTCTCCAGTACATAAGTCGCCGCTTTACGGGCTTCTGGTGTCAGATCGGAAAGTTCACCCGCCAACCGCTCCAGAACAACATTTGATACGTTTGTCCCAATCATGATTGACGATGGTATTTATGTCCAAATACATTGTCGAGGAAAAATCGACTCATTAAAGGATATGTTGAGTGGCCAACGAACTTCCAAAGTACGCCCGCGTGGTCATCGTCGGTGGCGGTGTCATGGGCGTAGGACTCGCATATCATTTGGGACACCTGGGCTGGGGAGCGGATACCGTCTTACTGGAAAAAGCTGAGCTAACCAGTGGCAGCACATGGCATGCAGCAGGACAGATTACCCATTCCACATCCAGTTTCGGTCTTGGCAAATGTGTTGATTATAATATCGGGCTATATTCGGGAGGATTAGAGGCCGAGACAGGTCAACCGGTTACATGGCATGGCTGCGGATCATTTCGGCTCGCTTATACCGAAGACGAAATGGATTGGTTACGCCATACTCTCTCCGTTGGTCGCGCATTAGGTTTTAACATTGAACTTGTTGGACCAGAAAAAATCGCAGAGTTGCATCCGTTCTATAGTCTCGACGGCATTCTAGGGGCGCTTCACACACCCGATGATGGTCATGTTGATCCAACCAATGTGACGATGGCAATGGCGGCGGGCGCTCGACAAAAAGGCGTGCAGATTATCCGCCAATGTCGGGCGACAAACATCACCCAATCATCATCAGGCGAGTGGATTGTCGAAACAGAAAAAGGCACGATCACCTGTGAGCATGTCGTCAATGCTGGTGGTACATATGCACGGCAAATGGGGGAATGGTCAGGCTTGCAGCTACCCATGACATCGATGACGCATCATTACTTTGTCACCGAGCCTGTACCTGAATTCGAAGCGCTCGAGCGCGAACTTCCCGTTATTCGCGATGACAAAAAAGTCTCCGGCTATATTCGCATGGAGCAAAAGCGCGGCCTCATTGGAATTTACGAGAAAGAAAACCCGAACTCTGTATGGCATCAGGAATGTCCATGGGAATACGAGAACTGGCTGTTCGATGCCGATTATGATCGTGTCATGCCTTGGCTCGAAGAGAGCATGAACCGGATGCCGATTTTCGCGAAACTCGGCATACAGCGCGAAGTGCATGGTGCGATCAGCCACCCGCCAGACGGCAATCCATTGATTGGCCCTGCTCCCGGTGTTCGTAATTACTGGTGTTGCTGCGGGACTCAGATTGGCATCGGTTGGGGACCGGGTTTGAGCCGCGAATTAGCGCGCTGGATGGTGCACGGCGCGGCGGATATCTCGATGCGTGAATACGATCCGCGCCGCTTTGGCAGCTATGCAAACAAAGAATGGCAGGTAATCAAAGCCGAGGAAGATTACTGCCTGCGTCATGAAATCCCGTTTCCCCATTTCAATCGTCTCGATGGCAGGCCTATTAAGCCCTCTCCGCTGTATGATTTGCTGAAAGCCAAAGGCGCTGTGCATGAGGAGGTCTACGGCTTCGAACGCCCCCGCTGGTTCGCACCGGACGGCATGGCGCAACAAGATCATTATTCCTTCAACCGCAATGTCGTCGATGAGATCGTTGCAGCCGAGGTCAAAGCCGTGCGCGAGGCCGTCGGCATTATGGATGTGACGGCCTTCACCAAAGTCATGGTCGAAGGGCCGGATGCCTATGCACTATTAGATAGACTCACAGCCAATCGGATGCCTCAGAAATCCGGTTCTATAACGCTAACCCATATGCTCAACCGTGCGGGTCGGATCGAGTTGGAAACGACAATCGTGCGTATGGCGGAGGATAAATTCTACCTCGTCTGCGCCGCATTCTTTGAGCAGCGTTTGCTTGATCACCTCGAACAACAACGCCAAAGCGAAAACGTCGCCATCACCGCGCTCTCTTCCGATTGGTCTGCGTTATCGCTCAACGGTCCACGGGCGCGGGATGTGCTTGGCGCATGTACGAGCGCCGACCTGAACAATGCCGGATTCCGTTGGTTGTCGGCTCAGGAAATCCCCATCTCCGGCCACACTGTTTGGGCCTTTCGCATGTCTTATGCCGGTGAGTTAGGGTGGGAATTACACATGCCAAACGCAGCCTGCCTCGATGTCTACAACGCTTTGTGGGCGGCGGGCGAAGCCCATGGGATCGCGGATTACGGCAGCTTTGCTATGAACGTCATGCGTATGGAAAAAGGCTTTAAGGGCGCAGGTGAACTGACCAACGAGGTAACGCTGGCCGAGGCAGATGTGCTGCGCTTCGCGCGCGACGATAAAGATTATCTGGGCCGCGACAAAACGCTCAACACTGATCTGCCATGGATATGTGCGTATCTGGAGATTGAACCGGAAGGCAAAGCCGATGGGCATGGCGGCGAAGCAGTTTTGTTGAACGGGCAAGTCGTCGGTTCGACAGCTTCGGTAGCCTACGGTCCGACGATCGGAAAAATCCTTGCCTTCGCTTACATCAAACCTGCCGCTGCTGAACCCGGCACAATGCTAGAGGTCGTGATCCACGGTGAGCCGAGGGCCGCGCGTGTCCTTGGTGAACCTGCCTATGACCCACAAAGCCTCAAACCCCGAACAGATGAAACGTTGTGCTGACCTCATGAAGATATCCCGTATCCGCATTTACAAGACTGACCTGCCCTATGTCGGCGGGGCTTATGTCTGGGGTGCTGGCAATGCCATAGAAGTGGCGAAGGCTAGCGTTGTGGTAATTGATACGGATGCCGGATTACAAGGTTGCGGAGAGTTCACGCCGTGCGGTGAAAACTACATGGTCGCACATTCCGAAGGAGTCGAGGCGTTGGCTCGTCTCGTCGCACCAAAACTGCTAGGCGAAGACCCGAGACAAGTATCTCGGATTGAAAGGCACATGGATAGTCTCGTTCAGGGGCATGGTTATGCTAAAGCCCCTTTCGATGCGGCGTGTTGGGATATTTTGGGCAAGGCTAGTGAACAACCGGTTTGGATGTTGCTTGGCGGAAAACTGACTGATGGCGCGCCGATGTACCGCGTCGCACCGCAGAAAGCCACCGAGGAAACATTGGCTGAGATGCAGCGCTACCGGGGGGATGGCTATCGGCAATTCCAAATCAAAGTTGGCAGCGATTGGGCCGCCGATATCGAGCGCATTGAAGCAGGCGTCGCAATGCTGGAACCCGGTGAAAAAGCGATGGCCGACGCCAATCAAGGTTGGCGCGTAGACAATGCTATTCGCGTTGCGCGGGCGACTCGTAACCTCGATTATATTCTAGAACAGCCTTGCCAGACCTATGAAGAATGCCAGCAAGTCCGGCGCGTGGCGCAACAACCAATGAAGCTGGATGAATGCGTCACCGGCATGGCCGCCGCTCAACGTATCGTCTCGGATCGCGGTGCCGAAATCTGCTGTCTGAAACTCTCGAACCTTGGAGGGCTGTCAAAGGCGCAACGCGTCCGCGATTTTCTTATCGACAACCGCATCCCCGTGGTCAGCGAAGATACCTGGGGCGGCGAGATTACGACGGCGGTGGTCGCTCATTTCGCGGCATCGACACCACCCGAATACCTTCAGAACACAACTGACTTGATGAACTACAACACGCGCTCCACAGGGATTGGCGGTGCATGGAGTAAAGACGGCAAGCTCTATGCTCCGGATGAACCCGGACTCGGCGTAACCCCGAATTTCGACTCCCTTGGCAATCCAGTTGCAGAGTATACCCTATGAAGATCACCCGTATATCGGTTTATCAAATCGACCTGCCGCTAGAACACCCTTACTGGCTCTCCGGTGGTCGATTAAAATTTGAAGTGCTTGATGCAACGCTGGTCAAGATCGAAACGGATGCAGGAATAACCGGCTGGGGTGAAGGCACACCTTGGGGTCATACCTATGTACCCGCGCACGGTCCCGGTATCCGCGCCGGGATTGAAACAATGGCTCCCTTTATTATGGGTCTTGATCCTCGGCGTGTGTTGGATGTAGAGCGCGCGATGGACCTTGCTTTGCCGGGTCACCTCTATGCAAAAAGCCCAATAGACATGGCGTGTTGGGATGTCGCGGGGCAAGCCGCAAACCTACCAATTGCGGACCTGATGGGCGGAGGATCACGAACACCGCGCGCGATTGCATCTTCCGTTGGGGCCAAGACGATTGAAGAAACCCGCGATGTCATCGAACGCTATCGCCAACGCGGGTATGTCGCACATTCAGTCAAGATCGGCGGCGATGTTGAGCGCGACATTGCACGCATCCGCGATGTCGAAGATATCCGCCGCTCCGGTGAAATCGTACTGTATGATGTCAATCGAGGATGGACGCGCCAACAAGCCCTACGCGTCATGTCTGCGACTGAAGACTTGAACGTGATGTTCGAACAGCCCTGCGAAACGCTGGATGACATCGCGGCCCTCTCAGGCAAGCATTCGGCTCCGATTAGCGTGGATGAAAGCCTCGTCACATTGCAAGATGCCGCCCGCATTGCCCGCGATGGATTAGCCGAGGTGTTTGGAATCAAGCTGAACCGTGTCGGTGGCCTTACCAAAGCCGCCCGTATGCGAGATATCGCTCTGGCCCACGGCATTGATATCTTCGTCATGGCAACGGGCGGTTCCGTTCTGGCGGATACCGAAGCATTGCATCTTGCAGCAACAATACCAGACGCGAATTGCCACGCAGTCTGGGCCTGTCAGGATATGCTGACCGTTGACATCGCCGGAGGACGTGGGCCGCGCAATATCGACGGTCACCTACACTTACCCGAAAGCCCGGGTCTTGGCGTTCATCCCGATGAAAATGCGCTAGGCGATCTGGTGGCGGTCTATCTATGAAGGTCAATCGTCTCACTTTATGGACGGTCGACTTGACCAGTCACGAAACCTATTACATGGCTGAGGGGAAAACCTGCGCCACAGTCATATCTCATGTGCTGTGTTTGGAAACAGATACAGGTCTGAAGGGCTGGGGCGAAGTTTGTCCGATCCCACATTACCTACCCGCATTCGCTGGCGGAGTGCCAAGCGCCATCGAGGAAATGGCCCCAGAAATTTTAGGAATGTCGCCGCTGGGTATTGATGCCCTGATGCGCAAACTCGACACATTTTTGCTGGGCCACAACCATGCGAAATCCATTGTTGATATGGCGCTGTGGGATCTATACGGGCACGCAACGGGCCTGCCGCTCTACACGTTGTTAGGCGGGCGCACTAGAAACGATATGCCGCTTTATCACTCGATCACTTGCATCGCTCCAAACGAGATGGCGCGGATTGCGACCGAGGCACAAGCGACCGGCATCAACCAGTTTCAAGTCAAGCTTGGCACGGATGCAAATTGGGAAGCCGATGCGGAGCGTTTAATAAAAGTGCGCGAAGCAGTGGGACCCGGCCCTTTGGTTTACGGGGATTGGAACTGCGGAGCCACCCGCCTCCAAGCCACGCGCACCGGGCGGGCCGTGGCACATCTCGATGTGATGCTGGAACAGCCTTGTAAGACATTGGAAGATTGCGCTGCCGTGCGGCAGGCAACTGGATTGCCCATAAAAATCGACGAAAGCGCGTTTGATCTCGCCTCGCTGTTGCGCGCCTATGAACTGGGATGTCTTGATGCGGTGGCACTCAAACTATCAAAATTTGGAGGCTTGTCAGTCATGCGCCGTGCGCGCGATTTGAGCGTGCATCTCGGCGCTGAAATCTGTGCCGAATGTACATGGGGGTCTGATATCGTGACGGCGGCATCGCTACATTTTGCAGCCTCCACACCGCATGGATCATTGCTAAACACTTGCGATTTGGCATCCTATGTCGCCCCTCGCCTTTGTCCTGATGCACCCGTTCGTCAGAATGGACGCATTGCACCCCCCGAAGGGCCGGGACTGGGCATCACACCTGATTTGGATACCCTCGGTTCTCCAATTCTAGAAATGAATTAAGCCGGATAAAGGCCCCCTCAACAAATCCAGCCGATCCAATCGCGCGAGAGAAAATTAAGCGTCGTGCCTCAATCGTTCAGCGCCCATGTAATCGTCACCGAAACCGACAGATCTTGCTCCCCTGCGGCAATCGGTGCGGCCTCTAAAGAAGCAGCGCGGCCCGCAAAAACCGGTTGCGGCCTTCGGTGAGATCTACCTTCAGTGATCTCGACGATCTTGCCCAGTTTTACCCCCGCAGCCTCAGCGTAAAGCGTCGCACGGTCTTTCGCTTTTCCCACGGCCTCGGTTCGCGCGGTATCAAGCAACTCGTCGCGTTTTTTTACCAAGAATTGAACCCCGCCTGCTTGGTTCGCTCCTGCACGGACTAATGTATCAAGCGCTGCGCCAACGGCAGTTACATCATCCAACCGTACTGTGACCTGATTGGATACCTGATACCCGTTTTGTTGTGAGCCATTTGGTCCATGCTCCCAATGTGGCGAAATGTTAAAGCGAGACGTCGTGATGTTGCGATCTTCGATATTCAGGTCTTTCAAAGCAGCAAAGACCTGGTTCATCAGTTTAGTGTTCTCGGATAAAGCTGCACGGGCACTTTTGGCCGTAGTCATAACCCCAGCAGAGACAATTGCTTGATCCGGCGTCGCGCTCACGCTGGCAGTTCCGGTCATAATAATTCTGCCATCACGATCTTCAGCTATCGCAGGACTCGCGATCAACAGAGCGGCAATTAAGAATGGGCGAAACATAAGGATTAGTCCTTTCGATCACGGTTACGAGAGCCAATATCTACTGTGGTGAGGATTGCTTCAAGGCTGATTACATTTAGAAACGACTATTCCAACGTCATATATTCAAAAGGACACGCCATGCTCATGCCCCGTAAGAAAACCCCCGGCTTGTCAGTCAACCTTGTTGGCGGCGGTACGTTCAATCTCGAAACAGACGGACTAACTCGTGGAACAGTAGTATGTTTTTATCGAGGCTTACATTGCCCTATCTGCGCCACTTATCTCGGGGAGCTGGAACGCCTTTCAGGAGAATTCGCCGAGCGCGG
This sequence comes from uncultured Neomegalonema sp., assembly GCA_937990185.1. Taxonomy (GTDB): domain Bacteria; phylum Pseudomonadota; class Alphaproteobacteria; order Rhodobacterales; family Rhodobacteraceae; genus JAHDDY01. Next base: position 11,381 of record CALKBI010000036.1, read on the forward strand.
CGTTGCGACTATCGGAGTCAGTTCTGACGGTGAAGACCGGGCTAAGGATATGGCGGACAAGATCGGCGCAAAAGATTTACGAATTGGATATGGCCTCGGGTTAGACGTCGCAAAGGACTGGGGACTCTATATCTCAGCCGGAATTGGCAAAACCTCTATAGGCATTGAGGAGCCAGCATTGTTCTCAGAGCCGGGTCTTTTCATGGTGACACAAGAACAAACGCTTTATTATGGCTCAGTTCAGACGATGCCGTTTGTACGCCCTCATTTCTCAGAGTTGCTGAAGGCACTCGATTTTGCGATAGACAAAAACTATCCGGCGCGCGGCGAATACGCTGACGCAGTTTAGAGTGATTTGGATCTACATAGATGAACAAAATCAGGCTTTGCACTGCCTTTCGTGCAAAACCTGACTCAAAAACCACTTACAACACTTTTCATGGGTAATAAGGCCATAATAATTAAAATTATTATTTATACTTTATTTCCATTACAGTATTTTATTATCTAATAATTTACCATATATTATAAATAACATATATTTTACAACGAACCTTAATAGTAATTGCATTTTATTTTGTGCAAATTTACCTACTGTTCATTGGTGTTTGTTAATTTCCTGCTCGACGCAAACGATCATATATGACGTCAATTAAGGGGACTAACACATGACTAAGTTCATCAAATCTGTTGCTGCTGCTGCTGTTCTCGCCACGTCTTCTACTGGTGTACAAGCTGCTTCACTCAGCACGGATGTAAATGTTCAACTGCCTTCTATCATCGTTCTATCTTGCTTTGACGCGGTTTCGGTAAATGTTGGGGCAGCTGGTCTTCAGGCAGCTCTTCTAATCGATAGCCTTGAAGAAGGCCTTGGCGAAGCTGAAGCCAACTCATTAACCGCGAACCTCGACGCTGCTGCAGAGGTCACCGAAGTGGGCACGGAAGTCGATCTGAACCTCAACGGCGTTTGTGCTTTCCGCGCATTGGTAGCGGATGGCGTGACTGTTGAAGTCGAAGAAGCTACAGACGCAACGCTCGTAAATGGCGACGACTCGATCGACGCAAGCGGCATTACGCTGGCATCTGGCAACACATCTGACGATGTGACCGCAGGCCTCGGTCTCGGTGTAGCTCCAACGCCAATCTCAGTAACGATCCCACTCGATCTGTCGGATGCGACTGCACCTGGCACGTACTCGAGAACGGACCTCTTCACGATTACTGTAACCGCTATCTAATATCCACAGGCACATTGCTCTATGTGTCATACGCCGCTCCGGGCCCACGGGGCGGCGTTCTTCGTTCTGAATTGGGGGCGATCAATTTGGAAAATATAATTTAAAAATGCACGTTTTTGACATGCTTTTTACCGGACTCTCCGAGAGCTACACTCCAATATCACGATAAATTACACAAAGTACGCGATAATTGCCCCTAATTTTAGGGCCTGTTTACGCTAACGCCGGATAACCGAGGTCATATGTGATGCACCGATTCTTAGTCGGATTGCGTCTTACAATGGTTCCTCGGAGGACGAAATGCGTCGTTTATTATCAGTAATAGCCGTTTCAATCGGACTAGGTGCGATGGTCGCACCGTCTGCAAGTGCATTAGAAATCGCAGTGTCACCCGCTCGATTTGAGCTCAACATCGACAACAAGCGTAAAACGCAAACTTTAGAAATCGTTAACAGCGCTAACAGAGAAGTTGAAATTGGCGTTGATCTAGCGAATTTCGATCTTGATGAGAATAACCGGCTGCGGGTTCTGCCCCCTAACGAACAATCATTAGATCAATGGATCGCGATCAATCCGACGCGCGTGAAAATTCCTGCACAGGGCCGGCGCACCATGCGCTTTGCCATCCGGCCTCAAGTAGAGCCAGAAGCCGGTGAACACCGTGCCGTTATCTTTCTAAACGAAAATAAGTCTGACGACGTAGAAGGCCTGAACTTTAAATTTCGTATTGGCGTCGTTGTTTATGGCCAAGTTGGAGAAGCCAATCGTGCGGCAACACTCCATGCCGTAGGGGCGGATCAACGCGGACTAACTCTTGATATTGAAAATGTCGGAAATGCACACGCACGCTTCAAAGGTCTATACGCCGTTTGGGATGCAAACAGCTATCCCGGAGATGCCGCAGCAAAATCACTTTTGCAAAGCATCAAAGATACCCGCCGTCCATCTGAAGATGTGGTCGCGCCGGGCACGCTCGCAGCTGGCGTAATGGCGCAAACTCCGGTCCTACCAGGCGCGCGGCGCACCATTGTGCAAGGTTTGCCGACCACCGCAACATCAGGGCAACGCAAAGTTTATCTTCTAGGTGAGCTTGGCGACAATCCTGTTTCAGCCAGCTATGGCCTTTAATAGGCCATGCATATTTTGCTGCGTTCTTTCATTTTAGGGTCTCTCGCACTTAGCGGTGCGGGAGGTTCCGCTTTTGCCGACAGTTGTCAGGAAGACCTGCGATTGGAACGCCCGGGCATGATCCAAATGACAGGCGCTACAACAACTAAAACACTCACATCTCGCGAAGCTCTTAGCCTTATAGGAAGTGGTGGCACTCTTTCTTTCCAGCGCGTCATTGACGATTTTTGGCGGATCAAAGTGAAGCGCTCGGTCGATCCAGATGATCTCGAAATCCGGTATCAAATTGCGGGCGGATCTGATCGTTCAGGTTTCGCAGTCTCTTCGATAACCGACAACCAAAGATTCCCTATTCGGCTCGTCCCAAAAAAGCCGAGTATATTGTGTGAGGATAACCAATACCGAATTATCTCAGGGGGATTCACTGCTCAGGGCAGAGCCTCGGGCATCGGCCTAGCCGGATTATATGAAGTCGAAATCAACGTCGATGTATCCGAAAGGTAGGCTTTCCTTCTCTCGCGTTGGTTCCGCGCTCGCATTGGCTCTCTTGCTCATAAATGCAGGTAACGCCCATGCCGACGAAGATGCGCGCGCAGAATTAGATGAAGGCATTGCGCTTCTGGGAATTTTTGTCGGTACAGATGAAAAAGACGCGACCGATGTTATTCTCGAAGATGGCAAGTTTTTACTACCTGCCGAAGAAACACTAAATGCAATCAATACCCGCTTCAGAAATGAAGGCGGTGTCACTTTTCTGGACACTCCGATTGGTTCTATCGAGATCCCTGTAGATGCGGTACGCAAAGTCGATGGCCTGGACTACATCAGCGAAAATTTTCTTCTTGAGACCCTTAGTGTACCGGTTAGATTTGATGTCGAGTTTTACGCAATCGTGCTTACTCCTCCTTGGAATCCCGATGATCCGATCTCGACGTCAAGTTCTCCGGAAGTCGAAATTGAACCGGATGTAGCACCGCCGATTATCGGTTTGACCAGCGCTCATGGCGATGTCTTCACAACATATGCAGATACGTCAGACGAGGTGGGCGTATCGACCAGACTCGAACTCAATGGCCACGCCTTCGGTGGGGTTTGGCAACTTGGATACTCTGGTGATTCAGATTCCCATAAAATCACCGACTATGCATGGCTCCGTGAAATCAATGACAATATATGGACGCTGGTTGGGCGGCAACAATCCGGCATTCACCCTCTTATTGATGTCGTAGACATGACAGGTGCTCAGGTCGCGTATTCCAATCGCGCCGATGCCTTCGAGCAGATAGAAGACGTCAACGGAGTTATACTTGATCGAGGAAACGGTTCTGGCCGGGTCTATGTTGGTGAAGGCCCCCCCGGTGGCCGCGTAGAATTGGTTATTGATAATTTGATCGTCGCTGAAGCAATCATTGGCGTTGATGGAACCTATGCCGTTGAAAGTCCCCTTTTCGACCAACGCCGCAATGATGTAGAAGTCAGAGTCTTTGAACCACTATCCAACAATCAGGTAGATAGCGTTAGGACAACCGTGTCCGCTAACAACTTTCTTGCACCAAAGGGGTCATTCAATGTTGTTGCAGGAGCAGGCGCAGAAGGCAGCATTCTTGATGATGAAGAAAAGAGCCGAGGCGCGACCGGTTTTGCGCGCGCTCGTTACGCCCCTGTCGATGGCCTCACAGTAGAAGCTGGCCTTACCTATGATCCTGACGACGGTTTAAGCGGCGTTGTAGGCGCTGCCGCAGGGTTTGGAAAACTCGGAACCGCCTACGTCGCTGCGGCTCTTGGAGAAGACGGAGAAAAAGCTTTTGAGGGGTTGTACTTTCTCGAATTCAAAAAATTCTCACTAAATGCACGCCTTAATTATCGAGAAGATAATGATGCAGAATTTGGCGACCCGGATACCGTTGAGAACCATTTCGTCGAGGCTGCTTATGATTACTCACGAGACCTTTTGTTCGGCGCAATAGCCCGGCGCAACATCGAAGCAACATTCGTCCTTCCTTTCGTTTCATGGCGCGCCGCCGAAGGGCTGTCTTTTTCTGCACGCCCTAATCAAGAAGGAAGGTATCGATTAGAGGCCCGTGCAGAGCCATTTGAGAATATCAACCTTCAGCTTTTTTACGAAGGAACTGGCTTCGCTAGGGCTACGTATGATTTCTACACTGAGTTAACAGGGGACAGCGAACTTAGCTTGGAAGCTATCTATAATGAAGATGAGAGTGCTCTGGGTTTCGCGGTCGAACTGAGAGGTCATCGCTTTCTTGATACACATCTCTTCTGGCAATTGCGCGGCGAGCGTCAAAGAAATAACACGGTGATATCAGCTGGCCTCCGCCACGAACTTCGTCCCGGTGTCTCAGTTTTCGTCGATGGCGGCTTCAGAAAGTTTGATGGCGAAGATACGGAGCTGTTCAGTTCTCTAGGCTTAACGTTTGATTTAGGCTTCGCTAGAAACTCACTCTCCGCGGCACCGAGACAAGGTACTAATCCTAGATTGGGCCGCATCGCAGGCCGTGTTGTCGTGCCTGATAACTATGAGTTGTTGGACGATGATTTAGAGGGTGCGCAAATTATTATTGATGGGCAACCCGCAGGTCGTGTCGAACGGGACGGCAGTTATTGGCTTCCGCATGTTCCAAAAGGCATCAGCTCTGTTCGTCTTGAAGCAGACAATCTACCGATTGATCTTGTCGTTGATTCAGATGTGATCCACGCAAAAGTCACCCCGGGTGCTGTCACCGCTGTCGATTTTGAACTTGCTGTTGAAGTTGGGACTGCTGGGCGCATTGTCGGGCCAGATGACGAACCCGTCGCCGGTGTTCCGCTAGAGATGGTCAACGCGGAAGGTGTTGTTGTTTCACGCGCTCGCTCAAATCAATTCGGATTGTTCCGGATGGATGGCTTGCGCCCCGGCACTTATGTCTTGAAGGCTTTAGACAAATGGGAAGGCGCATCCCGCGAGGTCGAAATTGGCGGCGAATACGTATTTGGGACTGATCTAAAGGTCACTAAATCGGGAGACGCTAAACCCGCTCCTGAAACTGTAACGGAGCTTTAACCGTTAATAAGTCAAATAGTAGTGTGTGCACTGCATTTACGGGAGGTCATGGCATGAAATCATTCCTGTTACGCGTCCCGTTTGCAATTCCACTATGCATATTCACATTCGGCATCGCCGATGCGGAAACGCGACGTTTAGAATTCGAGATCGAACCGATCATTATCTTGAATTGCGTTGAGCAAATTAATTACACAATCGACACAGATCAGTTGCTCTCTGCTGCAAGCAACAGCGCACAATCGGCACGCGTAACCAGCACATCAAATCGGTCAGTTAAAAAAATCGAAGCACGTTTTTCAGCGGACACTGTGCTCAACGCATCGAATGACGCGATTATTGAGCTAAACATCAATGATGCTTGCTCAGTTCGCGGACTTGGACGCGGTGAGGGCTTTTTGGTCGATGTGGAGGCCGTCGATCAAGGTCTCTTAGTCAATCCCAACGCAGACGGCGTTCTCACGGTCAAGGATGCACGCGGAAAGCCGCACTACAGCGGTCATTACGCCAACCAATTCTCAATCCCTCAAGACCGAATTAGACTTGATCGTGACATCAGACTCGATGTCCAGCTCCGCGTTGATATGCGTCTTGCAAGCGGCAGCGGTCGGTATTCATCCCCAGTGGATGGAGTCTTTTCGATTGAAGTTTCCGCGCCGTAACTCTGTACTCGACGCATAAATTAATCCGACAAAAAGCGCTGTTCGCTCATCAGCTTATTTGCTCACAGCGAGTCCAAACATCATGCGCTGGCGGTTCGAGCTGAACTTTTTTGATCTGCGCAACGTCAATTCGCTCGTCATCGATTTGATCCGCGCGGATGCGTCCTCCGATTGGTATCTCGCCTTCAGGAACATCATATTCGACGCTGTGCCGGGTATATTGCGCGATCACCAAATTGCCTGCGGGTGTTGTAACTTCGGACCCATTTATATGCATTCGGTCTGTCGAGTTTGGCTTGCACCATGATCCGTCGATTTGATCGGCATAGGCTTGAGCGGCAAAAAACAACGACGCCAGAGCACTCAGTAACATTGAACGAAAAGTGCCCTTAGCACACATTACGCGGCTCCGGTCGCTATGGGTAATTCATCAAAAGCACCCCATTCGGTCCACGACCCGTCATAAAGCGCCCAATTCCTATGACCGAGCCTTTGCAGCGCCAAAGCTAAAATCGCCGCCGTCACTCCGGACCCGCATGTCGTTAAGACGGGCTTGGCAAGGTCTACATTTGCGGCTTCAAATACAGCGCGTAGAGCCTCCGGCTCTTTCATCACGCCGTTATCCAACAAATCAGAATAGAATACATTTTTCGCACCGGGAATATGACCTGCGCGCAATCCTTCACGGGGTTCAGGATCATCACCAGCAAACCGGCTCGGGCTGCGAGCATCAACGATTTGCTCGTTCTCAAGCTTTGCCGCACGCGCAACTTCAGTGACATCACGAATAAGCGTGGTGTCCCGGCGCGGGGTGAAGTGCCGCTCTCGCGGTGCTCTCGGCAAGTCCTCTAATGGGCGGCCTTCGGATTTCCATTTAGGCAATCCACCGTCCAGCACAGCAACATCTTCGTGCCCCATCAACCGGAACAGCCACCAAACCCGTGCCGCACTGAACAGGCCGGCGGTATCATAAATAATAATTCGGTTTCCATCCCCGAGGCCAAGCTTGCGAACACGCGCGGCGAATTTTTCAGGGCTAGGCGCCATATGAGGCAAAGGCGATTTAGTATCGCAAATCTCATCAATATCGAAAAATACCGAGCCTTCAATATGCTCATCCCGAAATTCGGATTTAGGATCACGTTTCGCATCAGGCAAATACCACGATCCATCAACGACTTTCACGTCAGGCGCAGAAAGATGCTTTGCCAACCATTCAGTTGAGACAAGACAACTCGGATCAGAAAGGGGCATTTGATGTCTCCAAATTCGGCTGCCGTATCGGTAAACTGTCTGATCAGAGAGGGGCAAGAGCCATCGGCCAACTACTCGAAAATTCGAACGATTATTGCGTAAAGTATCAATTCAACTTAACAATTGTTCCAAATTTTCACGGATTCTTTTATGACCGCGGGCAGCTCGCTTTCGTATTGTAAGAATTAAGTGAGTCGAAATTTCAACGAGGGATACACGATGACTGAAGATAAAACCTTAGGCTGGGCCTTGTTTTCGATGAGAATTGGCCTTGCCATTCTCTTTTTGATTTGGGCGCTGGACAAGCTATTGAACGTTGGTCATGCGAAAGCAGTTTTTGCAGGATTCTACGGTCAAAATGCCGAAACGATGAGCGACGTTCTGCCCTATGCGCTAGGGGCTGCGCAGCTGCTCTTGGTTCTCGCTTTCGCAGCGGGAGCATTTAAGACGATTTCGTATGGTGCTCTCTTATTGATGCACGTCGCAACGACCGTCGTATCGTTTAAAATGCATGCCGACCCATTTGCCGTTCCCAACATCTTATTCTGGGCAAACTGGCCAATTCTCGGCGCATTGATTGCGATGTTCCTGCTTCGGGATCGCGATAGAACAATGTCCGTTTAAGCTACCGCGCGCCGGGGTCTTTGATTGTAAAGATAGAAGACCCCGGACCGAAATTACCTCAAAGCGTCCTATTCTAATTTTTCCATCATCATACGCGCCAACGAAAATGCACGTTTTTCCAGTATGACGGGTGTTTCGCAGACATATGTCAGAGATTGCTGGCGTTCATCAAAGATGCGCGTATCCCACTCAACCGTATCAATAAGCTCTTCTAGCTTATCGAATTCGTCGTTCGTTTTATCTTCTTTGCCGTCCAACACGACAATTTCTTCGTTCATTTTTCCGATGCGATCAGACAGCTCAGATTGTCTCTCGGCATAACGACCGATACCCCTAATCAGTTGGGCGCGGTCATTGTTTATCCGATCAAGCACGGCGGCAAACAATCGTGAAAGCCGTTCGTCTTTACCCTCGGTTGATGCCTTGGCAAACTCCTCAACGAGATCTTCCGCTTCCTCTAGCGATGTGCGCCGCACAGAAAGAGCTGCCGCCAGAACCTCGAGCGCTTCATCCTCGGTTTGTCGTTCAGCGTCCTCATCAAGAATGGGACCAGACCACATTTGACCAATCGACAAGAGAGGAACTTTACGTTGGATGCATGGCCATGTTGGATCATTGAACGTCGCTGCTTGCGCAGGGATTGATACGACCGTTAAAGCCGCAAGAGCAGAATATCGTACAAAACGCCTCATAGCATAAACCTCAGCTTTGATAGTCTGATCACGTCGTTCTTTACCGGATGATACCCGGAGAACCTCTCATCACCCTCGCGAAAACATAAGCATGATGCAATATTTACCGTTTGCGACCAATCATCCCTTTAGACGGATCGTAAGCGTAAATCGCCGCACCAAGAAATAAAACCGTCGTTCCCACCACCACCGCAAGCGCGCTCCAGTTAACCTGCGCATAAAGAGCAAACCGGATGAGTTCGACGCAATAGGTGAACGGATTATACCGCAAGATATCCGCGACATAGGGGCTGTTCTCTTCGACTCGCCACAAAGGATAGAGCGCAGTCGAGGCAAAGAACATCGGGAAGATAACAAAATTCATCACCCCCGCAAAATTCTCCAGCTGTTTGATCGCCGACGAAAGAAAAAGGCCAAGCGCCCCCAGCATCATTCCCGACAGGATCAACGCCGGTAACACAAGGATGTAACCGATAAGCGGCGGCTCGATTTCCCAGAAATAAGCAATCAGCAAAAAGGCGTAGACTTGCACGACCGAAACCGCAACACCCGCCATCAATTTCGACGACAGAAGAAACCAGCGTGGATACGGACTGACCAACAACGTCCGCATCGCTCCCGTCTCGCGATCATAGACCATAGAGAGCGAGGATTGCAGGCCATTGAATAATTGGATCATCGCGCAAAGCCCCGGCGCGACATAAACTTCATAGCTGATCCAGGTTTGATAGGGCGGGTCCGGCGGGAAGCCTTGCACCGTCCGCATACCGGCAGCGAAGAGGAACAGCCAAACCAATGGCCTCACCAATGCGGATAAGAACCGCTCGCGCTGTTTCGCAAAACGTAGCGCCTCACGCCAAACAATGCCGCAAAAGCAAGTGAGCCGCCCTTTCCAGTTCAGACGCTCAAGGCTCACGACACCAACTCCGTTTCTGAAGCCCCGGTCAGTAATAGAAACGCATCGCTCAACGTTCTCTCGCCCGCAATGTCTGACGCCAATCCTTTTGCGAGAACCGAGCCTTTGTGAAGCACAACCACATCATCGTGAGGTTCCACCTCATCAAATAAATGCGTTGCCCAGAGGACCCCAACGTTTTGATCCCTGACCAGATCACGCACTGTAGACACAACATCGCGCCGCGATTGCACATCCAGCCCAACGGTGGCTTCATCTAGCAAAAGCAATTTCGGATCATGCAGCAAAGCTCGTGCAATTTCGGCACGACGGACCTGTCCACCGGATAATGTCGCGACTTTCGCATCCGCACGATCCAGCAAGCCAACACGTTCCAATGCTGCATCACCGCGCCTGAGCGCTTCACGCCTGCCTATGCCATGCAATGCACCATGATATCGAATATTTTGCCGAATGGTCAGGCTCATATCAAGCGAGCGGCTTTGGAAAACAACACCAAGCTGCGCCAATGCAGGCCCGGCTTCGCGGCGTACATCATGGCCGCAGACTTCAATGGACCCGCTGATATTATCGTACAGCCGCGTAATCAACGAGAACAGCGTCGTCTTTCCCGCCCCATTGACCCCTAAAAGCGAGACGAACCGACCTTCAGCAACCGTCAATGAAACGTCTTGCAGAGCTTTCGTCTTACCGAATGTATGAGAAACTCCTTCAATCCCAAGGCACGGAGAGCCACCCATGCTTTATTCCGCGACTTTCGAAAGGATTTTGAAATCCGCATCAAGACGAACCTCGTAACTTCCATCAGCGCAAAAAACATCTTTTACGATAAAACCATCATCTAGTTTTTTGACCATTTCCGGCTTCAAGCGACAGTTTAGTTCTTCCATGACACCTTGAATTTGCGAAAGCTCTAATACAGTCGGTTCCTCATTGGCCAATGAGGCCTGTGAGGACAAAATAGTCATAAGTGCCAGTCCCAGACCAATTAATCGCACAAAAAGACCTTACCAAAATGAATGGAGAAACTTCAGAGCTGCGCTCTACTCTACTGAATACTAATATCAACCTTTTGCGTATCACCCGAACTACCTGGGATTTTCAACTCATACCGCCCCGGTTTGATCGCAATGAAAGACAGCTCGATTGTGCCCTCATCGTCAAACTCGAAACTATCAAGACCAAGGGGCCTAATCTCAAGATCATTGATGACCACTTCGTTGATCCATACTGCACGGAAAAACTCTGGTCCCACTAAAGCGAGTTCTGCGGAGCCATCCGATACAATTTCAATTTTATAATATGCACCGGATTGAAGTTTCAGAGGTTTCTCGGAAATAGGTTTGCCAGAAGCCATCGTCAGCGGTGGCAATTCCTCGCGATTACATTTCGCTAACAGGCCCGCGAACCCCATTTTTTTAGCATCGCATAACGGCGCAGATTGTGCCGGTTCTACTGTCCCGAAACTGACGGGCAAAACCGCTAAACTAAAAGCAACGATAAGATTTCTCATGACAATCCTAATCTAATTTGGTCCGGCATAACAATGATTGCGCGATGCGCAGCACTTCGGCAGCTAAATGTAAGGTATCGAACCGCAGCGTTTGGTCAACACACAGTATCAAAGTTTGATCATTATACGCCTTTTATGTTTTCCGGTTCGTTCTGAGGTGCTGCCCTCTTCTTCAATGGACGCAGCATTAACCAACACTCAGGCCATCATCTAAATCGCAATGCTTCACGAGCAAAATCAAATGCCTCTACCACGAACAAGCGCTGGACGTGTCGATGCGAATCCTCTAGGTCTGACCTCCCGTGGGCATCGGCGCGCTGCCGTATCGTAAGCGCGCAAACGCGGGGTTTAATCATGGCACGGTTTATCTTTATTACGGGTGGGGTTGTATCGTCACTTGGCAAAGGTCTCACAAGTGCGGCATTAGGCGCTTTATTGCAGGCTCGCGGATATTCAGTACGACTACGCAAACTCGATCCCTATCTAAATGTCGATCCGGGTACGATGAGTCCTTTCGAACATGGCGAAGTCTTCGTGACGGATGACGGCGCGGAGACTGATCTTGATCTGGGTCACTACGAGCGTTTCACAGGCGTTGCTGCACGCAAGACAGACTCAATCTCGTCGGGACGAGTCTATCAGAACGTACTCGATAAAGAGCGGCGCGGAGATTACCTTGGGAAAACCATTCAGGTCATTCCCCACGTAACCAATGAGATCAAAGACTTCATCAGCATCGGCGAAGATGAAGTCGATTTCATGCTGTGCGAAATTGGCGGCACGGTCGGGGATATCGAAGCCTTGCCATTCTTTGAGGCGATCCGGCAGTTCTCTCAAGACAAACCGCGCGGGCAATGCATTTTTATGCATCTTACCTTGATCCCGTATTTGGCAGCATCGGGCGAGCTAAAGACAAAACCAACACAGCACTCGGTAAAAGAACTGCGCGCGATCGGCATTGCGCCCGATGTTCTGGTCTGTCGGGCCGAGCATGAGATTCCACAAGGCGAGCGCGATAAAATCGCCCTCTTCTGTAATGTCCGCAAAGAAGCGGTGATCCCCGCGTATGACCTTGCGTCCATCTACGAAGCACCGCTAGCCTTTCACGCCGTCGGATTGGATCAAGCGGTGCTGGATGCCTTTTCGATTGCTCCGGCTCCGCGTCCTGACTTGCGGGTTTGGCGTGATGTCTTTGACCGCGTAGAAAATCCCGAAGGCGAAGTCCGTGTTGCAGTGGTCGGCAAATATACTCAGCTTGAAGACGCTTACAAATCCATCCGCGAAGCGCTAACCCATGGCGGCATTGCCAATCGTGTCAAAGTTCACGCGGAGTGGATTGACGCAGAGGTCTTTGAAAAAGGTACGCCCTCAGTCGCGCTGGAAGGATTTCATGCGATCCTCGTGCCCGGTGGTTTCGGCGAACGCGGAACCGAAGGCAAGATGAAGGCCGCGCAATATGCCCGTGAGCGGCAGATTCCTTATCTCGGGATTTGTCTCGGGATGCAGATGGCAGTCATCGAGGCCGCACGAAACCTTGCAGGCATCGAAAAAGCCGGCTCGGAAGAATTCGAGAGCGAAGGTACGAAAAAATTCGACCACATCGTCTATCACATGAAGGAATGGACCGAGGGCAACCGCACCATCAAACGCACCGCTCATGACGACAAAGGCGGCACGATGCGATTGGGTGCATACGATGCGACGCTCAAAGCCGGGTCAAAAATCGAAGAGATTTACGGCACGCCTTCCATCAGCGAGCGTCACCGTCATCGCTATGAAGTAGACATCTCCTACCGCGACAAACTGGAGGCTTGCGGGTTGACTTTCTCGGCGCTCTCCCCTGACGGCAAGCTGCCTGAAATTGTCGAAATCGAAGACCACCCATGGTTCATCGGCGTGCAATTCCACCCTGAACTCAAATCCAAACCCTTCGACGCGCACCCCCTGTTTGACGGTTTTGTCAAAGCAGCAGTCGAACAGAGCCGGTTAGTTTGAGGAAACAGCCTCTCAAAATCAATTATGCTGAGATAAACAAAGCAAGAGCCGCGCTCTGCAACGACCTGTTAGAGTGTTGATAGAAAAAGCCGATACCGATTCTCCATCCACAAGCGCGATAGTCAAACGAAGAGAGCTGCCATGACCAAACTCATCGCCCTGATCGACGGATCGATTTATTCGGAAAGCGTTTGCGATCATGCTGCTTGGCTCGCGACCCGGATGAAAGCGTCGGTTGAAGTTTTACACGTCCTTGGTCGTCGCTCTGGCTCCGACGCGCAAAACCTGAGCGGCAGTATCGGCCTAGGCGCACGCACGGCTTTGCTCGAAGAACTGGCCGAAAGCGATGCCCAAACCGCAAAGCTCGCCCATAAGCGGGGCCGCATTATCCTCGATGATGCGAACAATCGCTTAACAGAAGCGGGCGTCACAAACGTTTCAACCGCTCTTCGAAATGCCGATCTAGTAGAGACGGTCCAACAATATGAAGCCGACGCGGATCTGATCATTATCGGTAAACGCGGTGAAGCCGCTGATTTTGCAAAGCTGCATATCGGCTCGAATATCGAACGTGTCGTTCGCTCGAGTCACAAACCGATTTTGGTTACCTCCCGCGCTTTCAAACCGATCAAAAAGGTGTTGATTGCCTTTGATGGCGGACCGAGCGTGCTCAAGGCCATCGACCATATCACGGCCCGAGCGGAAGATTTCACCGGTCTCGATTTCAGACTTTTGTCAGTCGGCACAGAAGCAACGGACACCCGCAGAAAACTCGATACCGCTACGGAAAAGCTTCGGGCGGCGGGCTATACAGCCGATGCTCAATCGGTGGAGGGCGAACCGGATAAAGTCATTGGAAAACAAGCTGATGACGGTGAGGCTGACTTATTGATTATGGGGGCTTACGGCCATTCCCGAATCCGCACGTTGATTATTGGCTCCACGACCACAGAAATGATCAGAAGCTGTAAAATTCCGGTTATGCTGTTCCGATAATCCAGCCAACCAGAATACTGATGGCTGCCACAGCAACATCGCGGCTCCGCAAAAATTGGATGAACGGCGGCAATCCAACTTATCGCCATGCGTATATGCCTTCCTGCCGATACTGAGGCGAAAGTTCTCAAACCATTCGTGAAATTATTTACCCTATATCCGGCGGGCGAGTGTTTTGCCGAACCAGACAATGACAATCCCATAAGATCTCATCGATCTCGTGAGTATGCTTTCTTCTATACCCCGGCGGCAGGCCCATGCGAAGCGGCGGAACGCTTCTCGGTCCCGGCGCAGCGGCCTTTCGTTTAGCCACTTCGCGGACATAGCGCTGGGCTTGTCTCGGCATATCTTCCAAAGCGAGCTTCAGCGCCAAAAGTCGACGGCACAGTTTCTTAGCCGGCACTTCATCATCGGACGCTAAAACCGCTTTGGGTTCAGACCAGATCACGAAGTCAGGTTGACCGTCAAAACCAGCAATCCGAACTTGAATCTGTGGCTCAGTAGAGCCGTTCGGCTTTGTGTTTCGGCGAGGGTTTCGCCGCCCCGGATGCAATTCAGGAAAATATTTGCGCGGATCAATCAAACAAAACTGGGGAGCACGCGGACCGTGCTTTTTACCCGTCCCTTTGTTACCGAGTTTTCGCAACGCAGGCTTCACATAGTCCGGTATCGCCAAATGCCGCGCCACCATTGCAACAACCCGCCGCGTCGCCGACTCAGCGGGCCGTAAAATTTGCAAAATCGCATTGCGAACATGCCGTGGCAGCTTTTCGATAACGCTGTTATCCGAAACCATTCCCGCCGATACAAACAACCCCGCCACAACGCGCAACAGCGCGAGGCGATAGTTCTCGGTCATGCGATCAAGGCTCCAGATCATGTCATCCTTCAAATAGAATAAAACAAGAACACACTGTTCCATTTTTGATCTTTTGTCAACAAGCATTCGCGATGCGAATACGATGATGGAAAGCTGGCTTTCAGGAACATCTCATCCAAGGGGGTGCTAATTGCCGGATACTGATATCCCATCGAGCAATGCGCGTAAGAAAACTGTGGCTGTGCATTCCGTCAATTTTACAATAGATACGCGGCAGATTTCACAGTTTTACGAGGGTTTTCATGCTGTCTCACGTTGCCAATGACGCGCCGCTAACATTGATTGCCGGTCCGTGTCAGATGGAAACCCGTGATCATTCATTGATGATTGCGACCGAGCTGAAATCGATTTGTGATAAACTCGGTATGCCTTTGATTTTCAAAGCGAGTTACGACAAGGCGAACCGGACATCAATACACGGAAAGCGCGGGATCGGATTGGAAGGCGCGCTGCCGGTCTTCGCCGAGATCAAGGAAACGCTTGGTTTACCGTGCATAACGGATGTTCACGAACCTCAACATTGTTCCGTGGTCGCCGACGTTGTGGATGTGCTGCAAATTCCCGCTTTTCTTTGCCGCCAGACAGACCTGTTGGTTGCTGCGGCGAAAACAGGCAAAGTCGTAAACGTAAAAAAAGGCCAATTTCTTGCTCCTTGGGACATGAAAAATGTCGTCAACAAAGTCCGCGAAGCAGGCAATCATAACGTGTGGGCGACGGAACGTGGAGTGTCTTTCGGTTACAATACGCTCGTCGCAGATATGCGAGCAATTCCAACGATAAAGCAAGAATGCGAATGCCCCGTCGTCTTCGACGCCACCCACTCTGTACAACAGCCGGGGGGGTTAGGTGGTTCATCCGGAGGGGATAGAACAATGGCTCCGCTATTGGCCCGATGCGCCGTAAGCCTTGGAATTGCCTCAGTTTTTATTGAAACTCATCAAGACCCTGACAACGCACCATCAGACGGGCCAAATATGATCCCACTAGCAGAAATGCACACTGTGTTGAGCACGCTACAAGGCTTTGATCAATTGGCGAAAAGGGCTTAAGGTAAGGAAAACCTTGGAGGAATTCATGCGCCGTTCTATCTTTGCGATTGCAACCGCCCTAATTCTTAGCGGCTGTGCGAACTCAGCCTCAGGTGGATTTCAAACTGTATCCAGCGGATATGCGTTAGCCACAGAAGCCGGTGTCGTGGTTTCAAAACGCTCAGTCGAAATCTCCCCCGGCGGTACAGGTTTAGGCGCTACAATTGGTGCATTTGCTGGTGGAATCGCAGGATCACAAATCGGCCCCAGCCGTTCGCGTCGCCACTATCGGCGCGGTTACAGTGCCGCATCCGCCCTCGGTGCATTCGGCGGTGTTATCGTCGGTGGATTGCTCGGTGCGCTCATTGAGAACGACTTGTCCCGACGCGTTGTCACTGAGTATGTCGTCAAGTTGAACGACGGTTCCTTAGTGACAATCGTTCAGGCCGATGGAACACTCGCAACGGGGCAAAGCGTATTCTTGCAAACGACCAGAGGTGGCTTCGGACAACTTACGCCGAGCGCATAATTCTTTTTATTTCAATGATTTAAAGAGATTTTCGCTCTGACTGCCATCCTTAACAGTCACTGTTCTATGATCGTTTCAAGAACATAACTTGACACAAGCCATGAACTTAAATAGAACAAAAGCGTAAAGTGCAACTCGGCGGGAGACGCCCTCTATGCTTACTAAAAAACAACACGAACTGCTGACCTTTATTGACGAACGCATTCAAGACACTGGAATTTCACCGTCTTTTGACGAAATGAAAGAAGCCTTGGGTCTAAAATCAAAGTCAGGGATTCACCGACTGATTACAGCCTTAGAAGAACGCGGCTTTTTACGTAGGCTGCGCCACAGGGCACGGGCCTTAGAAGTGGTAAAACTTCCTGAGAACGCATCGGCAAGAGGCTCAGGTGGCTTTAGGCCGAACGTCATCGAAGGGGGTCGCAGCAAGCAGACGCCACAAACTCAACGCCCTGTCGTGACATCTGGTGAATTTCGTGAAGTTCCCATGATGAATAAGATTGCTGCTGGCCTGCCCATCGAAGCAGCGGAAGCTCATGCGGATACTCTACATTTCCCAGCCGCCTATATGCCTGCTTCAGGTGAACATTATGGACTGACCGTCGATGGCGATTCCATGACTGGCGTTGGTATCAATGACGGCGACACAGTTGTCGTCCAAAAATGTGATACCGCACGATCCGGAGAAATCGTCGTCGCCTATATTCATGAAGATAATAAAGCGACACTGAAAACCCTTCGTATGAAGGGAGATTCTATTGCTTTGGAAGCAGAGAACCCAGCCTACGAGACGCAGATTTATGGTCCTGGCGCTGTGACCATTCAGGGCAAACTCGTTGCCTTGCTGCGCAGCTATTGATTACCGCCCAACGAAGTCGCTCTCGCTACATTGATCAAAGCTTTCGATCTTGAAGCGAGAGTCACCGAAACGGAACTGGCAGAATCAAGAACGGCTCGATCAATGACGGTGCATTGTGTTTTCAGTTCCTCGCTTACAAAAAATTTCGGCGCAATAACGATTGCGCCGTCTCTACAATATTCGCTGACTTTCTTATTGGAAGAGTTTCGGAACAGAATGATCTGCTTTCCGGACCGTGCAACACCCAAACAATATGTTCGCGAACATTTCCAATCACGACGTTTATACGCCTGAGATTGAGACGTATTGCCTTCCCCATTCCGCCGCAACCATGTCTCTGCTGAATAACCTGATTTTCGTTCACGGCTCACCCAAAGCGATCCATTGTCAGCCCTTGCTGCAACCAGTCGCGCGTCTTCAGAGATGAGAACATCAGGTTGGTCAATGCCGCGCCATAAAAATACGCCAATCAAAAACGGCAATATTGATAATACCCGAAGCGGGCCGCGCCACATCACAAGCCATAATCCGGCGAATATAATCGCTGCAAATGCCGCAGGTGAACCAGCTGGAATTGATCCGGCAGCGCCGTCTAACCCGGCAACAAAATCAGCAACCCATAAAATATATCCAATCCCCCACCCAAGAAATGCCAACCCCAGTCCGGCCAATCCGAAAGGCGCAAGAACAGCCGTTAAAATAATTGCAGGCATAATCCACAGCCCCATGACCGGCGTTGCGAAAAGATTTGCAGGCAACCCATACGCAACCAATCGGTTAAAGTGATAAACCGCAAAAGGTGCAGTGGCAGCGCCTGCCATCACACTGGTAGCCATAGTTGCGATAATCCCTGTGAATATGCGCTGGTGAATCGCCTGCAACTGCGCTCGGTGATGCCAAAACCCCTGCGTAACCTCGTATCCTGCAATCAGCGCAGCGACGGCTGCGAAGGACATTTGAAAGCCCGCTTCAAATAGACTTTCAGGTCGAAATAGGAGAACAATGCAGGCCGCCGCCGCCAAACCGCGCGCAGTCACAGCAGGCCGGTCGAGTAAAATCGCCGTAAAAGCTACCGCTGACATAATGAATGCCCGCTGAGTCGCCACGCCAAACCCAGCCAATGCGAGGTATCCACCCGCAGCGCTTAAACCAGCCAGGGCTGCAATCTTTCGAATGGGAAACCGGCTGGCAAAAGTCGGTAACAACGCAAGAACAAAGCGGACCAACCAGAATGTCAAAGCGCTCATCAAACCGATATGCAAACCAGAGATCGCAAGCAAATGCGCCAATCCAGAATCTCGTAATGCATTGGTTACATTATCGGAAATGTGAGAGCGATCACCGACTATCAACGCAGCGGCCACAGCACCCGCTTCGCCATTGATACGGGCACGTAATTCTTTAGAAATTTGCGACCGAACCCTTTGAAGCCACAGCGATTTACCTTCAGGTAGCTGCCGAATTTCAACATTTCCACGCACATACCCGACGCCGCCAATCTGCCTGAAAAACGCCTGCCGCGAGAAATCAAACGCACCCGGCGCAGCGGGGCCAGCGGGGGGACCGACAGTACCGATGACGGAAATAACCGACCCGATCCTCGGCGTCTCATTTGCATCAATCAACGTAAGGCGTATGCGCTCAGGCACAGCGCTGGTATGAACGCCGGCCAGCGATAACCCATCCAGCACAACGCGCGGCGAGCCGGATCTGGAGCGATCTGTCGCGATCACCCGCCCCGTTACTTCCCCTTGAAAATCGCCTTCCAGAACAGGGGCATCAACCAACAGAACCCGCAGAGATCCGGCACAAAGCCCAACCATTACGAAGACGAATGCAACACTGATCAGCGCTCTAAACTCAGTACCCTTACCGCGAAAATAGGAATAAACCGCGCCCCCCAAACCGAGCGCCAGTAATGCCCCCCAAAAAGGTATAGACCAATCAAGGTCCAACCGGACCCAAACGCCAATTCCGATCATTACAGGAGTCCAAAGCGCAAACTGGCGCTGCTGCGCTGTCCATAACCGCTTTACGGGTCCTTCCCCCTCGGTCATAACGCCTCCCGTATGCGTCTCCAATTGAGAGAGACGGCCCGCCGTAGGAAAATCATTATGACCGCTCACACTGCAAACACTAGTGAAAGTAAAACAGTCGTCACGCGCTTTGCGCCTTCTCCGACTGGTTTTCTGCATATTGGTGGAGCGCGTACCGCGTTATTTAACTGGTTATTCGCGCGGCATCACAGCGGCAAATTTCTGCTGCGTATCGAGGATACAGACCGCGCCCGCTCAACGCCTGAGGCAACAGAAGCGATTTTTAACGGTATGCGTTGGATGGGGCTGGACTGGGACGACGATGCCGTCAGTCAGTATTCGCGCATTGAGCGCCATGCGAATGCCGCCAAACAAATGCTCGAGAATGGTTCGGCTTATCGCTGCTACTCAACAAAAGAAGAAATTGATGCAGCGCGCGAACAAGCGAAAGCAGACAATCGCCCAACCCGTTTTGACAGCCCTTGGCGGGATAAAACCGATGCGGATTGGCCTTCGGACGCCCCGTATGCCGTGCGGTTAAAAGCACCGCGCGAAGGAGAGACAGTCGTCAACGATCAGGTTCAAGGCCGGGTTACATGGTCGAATGATCAACTTGATGATCTGATTTTGCTACGCTCGGACGGCGTCCCTACCTATATGTTGGCCGTCGTGGTCGATGATTATGAGATGGGCGTAACGCACGTCATCCGAGGTGACGACCATCTTACAAATGCAGCGCGTCAGACATTGATCTATGACGGCCTTGGTTGGAACACACCAATCTTCGCTCATATTCCACTGATTCACGGGCCGGATGGCGCGAAACTTTCAAAGCGCCACGGCGCATTAGGCGTCGATGCTTACGAAGAGATGGGCTATCTACCGGAAGCAATGCGAAATTATCTCGCGCGCTTAAGCTGGTCACATGGTGACGAAGAGTTTTTCACAACCGAACAAGCAATTGAGTGGTTTGGGTTAGAAGCTGTCGGCAAATCGGCTGCACGGTTTGATTTTGACAAACTCGCAAACCTCAATGGTCAACATATACGTGCAGCAAGCAACGAACGCCTCACCACCGCATGCGTAGCAAGATATACCCTTCGTGAAGGCCAAGAGATGTCAGCAAAGCAAAAAACAGATTTGCTTGCCGCAATGCCTAGCTTAAAAGATCGTGCGAAAACTCTCAATGAACTCCTTGATACTGCTGGTTATATCTTCGCTACTCGTCCTCTTGAATTTGACGAAAAAGCACAAAAACAACTCACGGATGACGCGCGTGCGATGTTGGGTGAATTGACTTCGCACTTGCGAGAAGCTAGAGACTGGACCACCGAAGAGCTTGAGACAATTACGAAAGCCTTTGCGGAACAAAGAGCGATAAAACTCGGAAAGATTGCACAGCCATTACGGGCTGTTCTGACCGGTCGCGCAGTTTCGCCTGGGATTTATGACGTGATGGCTACGCTTGGGCGCGATGAAACGCTGGCACGTATTGGCGATCAAAGCACCTAGCATAAAATTGCCTGACAAGCCCGGATATGCAACCAAGCGCCGCGCCTCCGCGTCGGACGCTATATCGAGGAGCGCGTATGACAACGGAAACAGGAAAAACAGCAACACTGGCAGTTGAAGGACAGTCATTTGAATTGCCAATTTATGATGGCGCTGTTGGACCATCAGTGATCGACGTTCGACCGTTGTACAAGCACACAGGGCATTTCACCTACGATCCCGGATTTACATCGACCGCCGCTTGCGATTCCAGCATCACCTATATTGATGGTGATAAAGGAGAATTGCTGTATCGCGGGTATCCGATTGATCAACTCGCTGAAGACAGCCATTTTCTCGAAGTATGCTACCTGCTTCTCTACGGTGATCTTCCAAATAAAGAACTACTGGAAGATTTCAAAAGCCGTGTGACCAATCACACGATGCTGCACGAACAGATGACAAATTTCTATCGGGGCTTCCGTCGGGATGCACACCCAATGGCGATTGTTACGGGTGTTGTTGGAGCGTTGTCGGCTTTCTATCACGATTCCACAGACATTCGCGACCCGATGCAACGCCAAGTTGCTTCAATTCGGATGATCGCAAAAATGCCGACCATTGCGGCTTGGGCCTACAAATATTCAATTGGTCAGCCTTTCGTATATCCGCGCAACGACCTGTCATACGCGGCAAACTTCATGCATATGTGCTTCTCGGTCCCAACTGAGGATTATAAAGTTGATCCGATCATGGCCGAAGCGATGGATCGCATCTTTACGCTCCACGCTGACCACGAGCAAAATGCCTCGACATCGACAGTTCGCCTTGCCGGTTCGTCGAATGCAAATCCATTCGCTTGTATCGCCGCTGGCGTAGCTTGCCTTTGGGGACCCGCTCATGGCGGGGCCAACGAAGCCGCTCTAAATATGCTAAAAGAAATTGGCGATGTTAGTAGAATTCCTGAATACATCGCACGCGCTAAAGATAAGGACGATCCCTTCCGTTTGATGGGCTTTGGACACCGTGTCTACAAGAGCTATGACCCGCGTGCTAAAGTGATGCAGCAAAGCGCAAAAGAAGTTTTGGAATTGGTTGGCGTTGAAAACGATCCAATTCTGAAGGTTGCTCAAGAGCTGGAAAAAATCGCACTCGAAGACGAGTATTTTGTTAAGCGTAATCTCTATCCAAACGTCGATTTCTATTCAGGCATCGTCTTAAGCGCGATGGGCTTCCCAACGTCGATGTTCACTGCCATCTTTGCTCTCGCACGCACAGTGGGTTGGATTGCACAGTGGAAAGAGATGATCGAAGATCCGGACCAGCGCATCGGACGTCCTCGTCAGCTTTATACTGGTGAGCCGATGCGCGACTACGTACCAGTCGAGAAGCGCTGATTTTTTTCAGACAGCGCGGTCAGAACAGAACGCGCGGCGCGTAATGAGGGGAGAGCATCGCCCTCCCCTAACGCTTCAAACGCACGATCAAAGCCTGTGATCTGTTGATCGCGGGCTTTTTTATCTTCAATGAGCTGGCTCAATGCATTGGCCAGAGACGTTCCATTACAATCATCCTGCCAGTACTCTGGGACAATCTTCTCACCCACGATGATATTAACAAGCGTTCCCGTATCGACAGTCATTACGCGGCGCGCGACGAACTCGTTCAGCTTAGGCATCCGATAACCGACGATCATCGGAACGCGAAACGCAGCAAGTTCCAATGTCACTGTGCCTGACGCTGCGAGCGCAAAGTCAGCCGCAGCAAAAGCGGCGAACTTCCTCGTCTCGGCTTGTTCAAAAGGCATTCCCCGAGGGTCTAAAATATGCGTCTTAGCAGGCCACGCTTGAGTAACCGCCGTAACCTCTTCAGCCACTGCCGCCGCAACAGGTAAGATGATCTCCAGTGTCGGGTATAAGTCAGCAAGTTGGGTAACCGCTTCACCAAAAGGGCCGCCGAGACGTGATATCTCGCTGGAACGACTACCCGGCGCGACCAACAAAACTTTTGCATCAGCAGATATTCCAAGATCAGCGCGCAGTGCCTCACCGGCATTCATTGGCAATCCAGCGGATCTCTCTACTACCGGATGACCGACAAAATCACAGATCAAACCTTCTTTCTCAAAATACGGAGGTTCAAACGGAAAAAGCGCAAGCACCCGATCCAGATACTTTGCTAGTTTCTTGGCCCGCCACGGCTTCCAAGCCCAAACCGTAGGCGCCACGTAATGAATAAGCGTTGTCTCCGGCGCGGTTCGCTTCACTCTCTTCGCCAACAATCCCGAGAAAACCTGCGCGTCGATCGTGACCACAGCATCTGGGCCGGTTGCCGCAATCGCTTCACTTGCCTCCCGCAATCGCGACCGAATACGTTTGAGATGAGGCACGACTTCAACCAAACCCATCACCGAGATATCGGCCATCGGAAATACTGGCTCAAGCCCTTGATCAATCATGGCTTCACCACCGACACCAGTGATTGTCACCGCGCCATTGGTTTCTTCACGAAGCCTCTTCATCAATGCCGCGCCCAGTCGATCCCCTGAACTTTCACCGGCCAGAATAAAAATATGGGGCTTCGCGCTCATGCGTCAGGCGGCGTTAAGCCGATAAGAAATAAACCGGCCTCATCACATCTGCGGATTGTTTCCTCACGGTCGATGATGAAGCCACTCCCCGCTTCAACAGCGATACCTACCAAATGCGCGCTAGCGGCTTCGTCTATTGTTTGCGGTCCGATCGTCGGCAAATCGACACGGCGGTCTTGTTGTAACTTTGGCAATTTCACTAACACGCCTGATGGCTTTTCGGCATCACGCAATGAGGCGACCCGATGCAACATCTGTGCAGTCCCCTCCGCAGCCTCAATCGCCATACAAATACCATCCGCGATCACAACAGCCTGCCCCACATCATGAGGGCCAAGCGCAGAAAGAATTTGTCTGCCTATCTCAATGTCACCAACAGCATCGTCAGTTGGAGAAGCTTGGGTCATAACTCCCGGTGTCACCAAAATATCGCCTAGCAACATCTCAGGCCCGACAACGCGAAAGCCATGCTCCTCAAATATTTCAGCAATGCCGCGCAGCAATGCATCATCGCCTTTACGGAACAACCGCGTCACACGGGGGAGTAATTTCGCGCCCTGCCAATCAAAACGAATTTTAGACAATTGTGGGCGCATGAGCGGCCCCGCCATCGTCACCGCGTCACAGCCCTCGGTCTTCAATGTTTCGAGCAACCGGCCCACTTGTCCCAGCGCGAGATCAAGCGGGTTATATTCACTGATCCATTCATCAGCGGCCCCACCGAGATTCACGACAAGGGCCGGAATGCCCTCACGTTTACAGGCTTCGGCAACATTTTTAGGTAACGTCCCACCTCCCGCCAAAATCGCGAGCTTTTTTGGCAGTGCGGGCATTTTATGCCGCAGGTATACAGAAACGGCGACTACTACGCGCGAGAATAAAATCGATCATGTCGCGAGCAGGCCCATCTTTCTGCAGCGTTTTATTTAATGTTTCAGCACGCTCAACCAACTCACCTTCTGTCCCTTCGAACACATCTCGGTAAGCAGCGCGTAAAGCATGAATGTCGTCCTTGGGAAAACCACGCCGTTTCAAGCCGGTAAGATTCAAGCCCGCAAGATGTGCTCGATTACCCATAACCGTCCCTGCAGGAATAACGTCTCTCTCAACGCCCGACATCCCGCCAATCATGGCATGAGCACCGATCCTAACAAATTGGTGGACAGCGGAAAGCCCTCCAAGAACGGCAAAATCACCAACTTCAACATGGCCACCCAACGCGGAGTTATTCACCATGATGACATTCGCACCAATCAAACAGTCATGCGCGACATGAGTCCCAACCATAAAGAGGCAACGATCGCCAACCCGCGTAATCCCGCCCCCCCCTTCCGTGCCGGGGTTCATGGTAACATGCTCCCGGATTTGGTTGTCTTCCCCGATTTCCAAAGAAGAAACTTCGCCAGCGAATTTCAAATCCTGCGGAGCCGAGCCAATGGACGCAAAAGGAAAAATATGTGTTCGCGCGCCGACAGATGTATGACCTGAAACAGCGACATGTGCTTCAAGGCGAACATCGTCACCGAGCTTTACATTGGCCCCGACCACGCTGTAGGGGCCGATCTTTACATTCTCGCCTATCGACGCGCCCTCTTCCACGATGGCAGTCGCATGGATATCGGCGCTTGTAGCAATGGTCATCTGAGGCTCCGTTTATCGGTTCATTGCGTGGATCGATGCCACACTATTCAGGGTCAACAATCATCGCGCTGAATTCAGCTTCAGCCACGGTCTTATCGCCAACTTTTCCGATCCCTGAGAATTTCCAAACCCTACCCTTGCTTCGTTGCACTGTGACGTGCAGTTCCAAGTCAGCACCGGGTTCGACGGGAGCACGAAACTTGGTTTTATCGACCGTCATGAAATAGACGAGCTTGCCCTGATCCACCATATCGAGTGTCTGAACCACAAGCACCGCAGCGGTTTGTGCCATTGCTTCAACGATCAAAACACCGGGCATAATCGGACGACCGGGGAAATGCCCCTCAAAAAAGTATTCGTCGCCCGTGACTGCTTTGCGTCCGACAGCAAACTCACCATTTTGAATATCGGTAACGGAATCGATCATTAAGAAGGGATCACGGTGAGGGATCATCCGTTTGATCCGATCAAGATCGGCAGTGGTGAGAGCGTCTGACATCTGCGCAGTCCATTTTCAGGCGAATATAAGTACCGTCGTGTTACCTCAATAGCCGCGTTGGTCAAGTACGCCGCGTAAACTTAAGGCAATTCGACTATTCAGGATCACGCGGAGGGGATAAAATTAGCGTTGGCAAGGCCTCGTTAAGGCGGTTCAGCACTTCATCTGTAACGTCGAGCGCCTCGTTACTCAAAACAACCTGAGTTTTATCCAACATAATCTGCGCATTTCGTTCGCGCATGACGCTCGTCAAGATAGGAATGATCCGTCCTCTAATTGCTGCACGCGCTTGAGCTTGCAGCAATTGAAGCTTTGTCGTTTCCTGTTGTTCGAAATCGCGGTGCGCAAATACTTTCCGTTCAAATTGACGCGCAAGGGTGCGGAGTTCTTCTGCGGTCAGTTTGTCACGTTCTTGTGCTAATTCCGTCTCTTCGAGGTTAATTGCCTCAGAGCGTTTTGCAATAACAGCTCCCAACTCAGACCGAAGTGCCGCAATCTGCTCTGTTACGCTTACCGAAGCCGCCGCATCACGCTGAACCTTCTGCATGTCGACAACAAGAATGCCGATATTGCTATCTTCCTGTGCCTCCACTTGGCCAAGTGGAAGCACAGCGAATACAACAAGTGTGACTACAAAAAGTAGATTCTCATATGCCCTAGAAGCGCGTACCAGCAGTGAACCGGAAGAACTCATCATCATCGCCATCTTGCTGAATAATCGGTGTTGCGAAGTTAAGCCTCACAGGACCAAAAGGAGACGTCCAAAAGATTGTTCCGCCAACGGCAGCCCGAAGTTCGGGATCATCATCAACCGTCGCGATCTCCACACCATTAGCATCACTCAAACTCGTGACATCAAGACCAAATACAGTTCCAACATCCGCAAAGACGCCACCGGCAAGACCAAATTCCTCAGGTAAGCCAAGCGGGAAAGTCACTTCAGCACGGGCAACCCCGTAATAGTTCCCTCCTAGCGTGTCATCTGTATCGTTGTCACGCGGCCCGATACCAGCGGTCTCAAAACCTCGGAATGTATCGCCGCCAAGGAAGAATCGATCTGAAGCCTTGAGATCATATCCGCCGAATGACGTAATTGCGCCACCGGCTAATTCCAGACTCGCAACGACATCTTCGTTGATGACCGTCGTAAAGCCTTTAACCGATGCTTCGGTTTTCACGAAGCGCGCATCTCCACCAAGACCTGCAACGTCTTGCTCAAACCGGAAAATGAAACCTTCCTTAGGTTCAGCAATATCGTTCCTGCGATCATAGACGAACTCATACCCCAATGAAGAAGTGATATCGCTGCCGAGATCCTCTTGAATAAACAGCGATGCATTATCGGGAACATCGCGGATCTCGTCTTCCGATATCCGATAACGCGGTGTCAGGCGGGAATAGCGACCCAATGGAAAGCTAATGCGCGGCTGAAATCCGGTATTCACAACGTCAAAGGAAGACGTGTTTTGGTTATCAGTCTCACGGCGGAAAAGATCAAAGCCAACAGACAAATCACGATCAAGGAAAGCGGGTTCGTTAAAGCTCAAATCATAAAGTGCCGTTCGTGAAGAAATTCGTGCCCGCAGACGCAAAGCTTGTCCGCGGCCCAACAAATTGCGTTCAACGATACTAACTTCGCCGGAAAGATTCTCAGAAGTCGAAAACCCTAAGCCAAAACTCAACTGACCTGTTGATTGCTCCGCCACTTCAGTTTCAACAATAATACGATCAGGAGTCGATCCTGGCGTGGTGCGGACATCAACGTTGCTGAAGAACCCTAAACCACGGATTTTTGACCGGGACCGGCGAAGCTGCAATGCGTTGAAAGCATCGCCTTCCGCCAACTCAAACTGTCTCCGAATTACGCGATCGAGCGTACGCGAATTTCCCGTGATATCGATTCGCTCAACAAAAACGCGCTCACCCTCGTTAATCTCGAACGTAATTCCAACTGTTCTGTTGTTGTCATCTTTCGTTGGGATCGGGTTGATTTGGGTAAATGCATAGCCACTTTCGCCAAGACGAAAGGTCATGTCAGTGATCGTCTCTTCGATCTCTCGAATATCGTAGATATCGCCTTCTTGTGCAGAAATCAGTCGGCGCAGAGCTTCAATATCAACGCCTTCAGCATTTGATACGATGTCAATTGCGCCAAACCGGTATTGCTCACCCTCGTTAAGCGCAAAGCTTATGAGAAACCCGGAACGGTCCGGTGAAAGCTCCGCGACAGCCGATTCTACTTCGAAATCGACATACCCGTTCGAAAGATAAAACTGCCGAAGAACTTGTTGATCCAGTTCCAGACGATCGGGGTCATATGAATCCGTTGAGGATAAGAAATTAAAAAGCGAGGACTCATCAGTTGGGATTTCGCGTCGTAAGCGCCAATCGGAGAAAGCGCGGTTCCCTACGAACCGGATACTATCAACCCCGGTCAAAGGCCCTTCTTCGATCTCATAAACCAAATCAACGCGGTTTTGCGGCAGCTCAATAATCTTTGGCTCTACGGAAGCACCATACCGACCGGAGCGGCGATAGGCGTCAAGAATTCCAGCCGCATCAGACTCCGCCTTCGCCCGTGTAAAGACCCGCCGTTCGCGGCTTGTTACGCCAGCGCGCAAGGCATCGTCAGGAATACGATCATTTCCTTCAAAGGCGATTTGGTTAACGACTGGATTTTCCTCGACCATCACAGCCAAAACGGAACCACGGCGCTCAATTCTTGCGTCCCTGAACAACCCCGTTGCAAACATCGCTTTAACCGACTCGTTGATCTGTGCGGCAGTTGCGGGTTTGCCTCTTTCAACTTTCAGATAAGAACGAACGGTCTCAGGTTCTATTCGCTGGTTACCTTCAACCGTAATGGCAGTAACTACGCCGCCTGCTTCAGAAATACTTGCGTTTTGCGCGAGTGATACAAGCGGAGCCGATATCGTTCCAAATGCGACACCCAACGCCAGAATCGAAGCACCAGTTCGGCCACTTACAGATTTCGTTAACCAGTTCATAATCTTCCTCCGCCTTACCAGCGGGAAATTCACCCGCCAATGGCGCACCAATCATCATTTCGGGGGGAGAAATCAGCTATCAGCTACAATCGAATAACATCGTTATAAGTTGCAAACACCATCAACGAGATGATGAGCGCGAATCCAATTGTTAGCCCTATCTCCTGAACCCGTTCATTCAATGGCTTACCACGTACAGCTTCTATCGCATAAAATAGTAAATGTCCGCCGTCCAAAACTGGAATAGGGAAAAGGTTTATCAGTCCGATCGACGCAGAAAGCACAGCCATCAAGCCAATCAGCGACGATGTTCCGGCTTCGGCGGCATCACCAGAAAATTCTGCAATGCGAATTGGACCGCCCAATTCACCTACATCACCACGTCCAGCAACAAGTTCATAAAGAAAGAACAGCGTTGCGGAGAGCACACCATATGTCTGTTTAACGCCGGTTTCTGCGGCTTCTAACAGGGACGCGCTTTCCAATGGAGGCCACATACCGAGTGATGAACCGTGGGTAATCCCCAGCAAATATCGAGTGACGATATTATTGTTTTCATCCCGTATTTCACGCAACTCAGGGGTAGCTTGTACGCTTATCTCCTGCCCGCCACGGTTGAGAGAAATTGTGATTGGATTACCTTCAGATGCAGCAATTGCTTCCCGAAGATCTTCAAAAAGAACAATTTTCTTATCATCAACCGAAACAATAATATCGCCGGTCTCGATTCCCGCAGCTGCAGCAGCGCCGTCGCTGCGGACCATCTGAACCTCTATTGGAGGTGTAAAAGTAAACGGTAACTGAACGGTATCGCCATCGCGATCAACTTCAACAGCAACAGTCGCACCGTTCGCATCTCGTGCAGCGCGATTCAGGTCGCTAAACGCAGAAATCGAACTTCCATCGACACTGAGCAGTCGGTCACCCGCCAGAAACCCTGCTTGCTCAGCCGCACTACCTTCTTCAACATCATCGATGAGCGGATCATCTGTGGGTAGTCCGACCGAATAAGCGAGGCCGGCGAATAATATAGCTGCGAGTATAAAATTGAAGATCGGGCCAGCCGCGACAATCGCCGCGCGCCGGGGAAGGGAAGCAGCCGGAAAAGACCCTTCTCGCTCTTCGTCTGTCATCTCGCGGAGGGCGTCTTCATCCACCGTGCCACTTGCGGCATCAGCATCCCCGCGAAATTTCACGTATCCACCGAGGGGTATCAGACTAAGCTTCCAGCGCGTTCCACGCTTATCTTTCCAACCAAATAACTCTGGTCCAAACCCAATCGAAAAAGCATCGGAGTGGACCCCGCACCATTGCGCCACCTTGTAATGTCCGTATTCATGAATGAATACGACCACCATCAGGACAATAAAAAACGGAATTACATAGTAAGCAGCCGGTCCAATGAACGGAATTTGCTCAATAAAACTCATACGAACTCCAAAGTTCAAAACTGTCTGTAACTGCCGGACGCAATCAGTTCAGCTGCAATCCGGCGAGCCTCGCAGTCAGCGGCTAGGATATCGTTAATATCTGTCGCTTTACCCGGTAAATTAATCTTGTTCAGCACTTGCTCGACAATTACGGCGAGGTCAAGGAATCCAATCTTTTTCGCGACAAAAGCTGATGCGGCAACCTCTTTTGCCGCGTTCATCGCGCAGGGGGCAAGACCACCCGCCTCAAGTGCTTCACGTGCAATGCGCAAAGCAGGAAACCGTGTTTCATCCGGTGTCTCAAAGTCGAGGCGTGAAAACTTAGCAAAATCAAGCCGCTCCACGTTGGTTTCGACACGATCAGGCCAACCAAGCGCATTCGCAATCGGGGTTCGCATATCCGGGCTACCCATTTGAGCCAACACCGATCCGTCACAATATGCTACCATGGAATGAACAACCGACTGAGGATGCACAACAATTTCAATTTTTGACGATGGCATATCGAACAAGTGTGCCGCCTCGATCAGTTCAAGCCCTTTATTAAACATCGTTGCCGAGTCGAGGCTGATACCATCTCCCATCGACCAATTCGGATGAGCCAATGCCTGTGCCGGCGTCACCGAACGCATCTCATTCAGCGTGAACGAACGGAAAGGACCACCCGATGCGGTGAGAATAAGCCGCTCAATCGCTTCGCGTTGCGTATTATCAAAGACTTGAAAAATCGCATTGTGCTCTGAGTCCACAGGTAAGATTGGCACACTCATCCGGTCAGCCTCAGCTTTGACCAACGGGCCAGCACAAACCATGCTCTCTTTATTGGCGAGCGCCAGTGATGCACCGGTTCGAATGACTTCAAGCGTGGGGCGTAATCCCGCCGCGCCAGCAATCGCCGACATGACCCAATCAGCGCCGCGCCCAGCGGCCTCGATCAATGCCGCGTCACCGGCGGCAACATCAATTCCACTTCCAGCCAACAGCGCCGCCAAGTCTTCCAAAGCACTCTCATCTGAGAGGACGGCAACATCAGGCCTGAGAATAAGAGCTTGCTCTGCAAGTTTTTTGGCGTTCGATCCGGCGGTTAGCGAAACAATATCAAATGTCTCAGGACCACCCAGATAGGAAATAACGTCTACGGTACTGCACCCGATGGACCCTGTAGATCCAAGGATCGAAACCCGTCTTTTCACCATGCGAATACTGTCGAACCAGCAATCAATGTAATGAGAGCAACGAACAAAATCGCCGCAATCAGACCGTCAAAACGGTCAAGTAATCCGCCATGCCCGGGAATAAGCGCGCTCGCATCTTTAACACCATAGCTGCGTTTCAATGCCGACTCCGTCAGGTCACCTATCTGCGAAACAATCGCTGTCAGGAAACTAAGCAGCACAACGATAGCAACGCTACCTAAACCGAAAGCGACAGCATATCCAGTGCCGACAACGACAGCGGCAATTTGCCCGCCAACCGCCCCCGAGACTGTCTTGTTAGGACTAATTTTCGGAGCGAGTTTTGGACCACCAACAAACCGTCCGGCGAAATAAGCACCAACATCTGCAGCAATGACTGTGAAGGGTAACCAAAGGGCGACGTGCAGTCCGAATTCCAAACCCGACCGCAGCCAAACGAAACAAACTCCGGTAACGGCGATAACAGCTATTCCGGGTCCAACCCGTTGAACGGCTTTAGCTTTATCCACAGAAACGAAGACGGCAAGCACAACACCCAAAACAACCGCGATCAAAGCGATTAAAGGACTGACCAAATACGCTATTATTGATGGGCTAGCAGCCGCTGCAACGATTGCGGCTTCTGCGTTCCTGCCCGAGGTATCTCCGCCGCTGATCCGCGACCATTCCCAACCCATAATGCCGCATCCAACCGCAGCAATGATTGCTGTTGTTCCGACACTAAAGAAAATCATCGAGAAACAGACAGCACCAAGAACAATGGCCGACGCAATCCTAGCGCCTAAATCCGACCAATCTCTCTTGGAAGATGCTTCTGCGTTCACGCGGTCTTCCTCAATCGTCGGCCCCTCAGCACGGCTTAGGCCGACGCCTCTTTAACGGCCCCAAATCGTCTGTCCCGGTTATTATATGCAATAATAGCTTGTTGGAGAGATGTCTGGTCAAAGTCAGGCCAGTGTTTATCGACAAACAGAAACTCGGTGTAGGCAGCTTGCCAAAGCAAAAAGTTAGAGAGTCTTTGTTCGCCGCTCGTCCGCAAAATTAAATCAGGATCAGGAATCCCTGATGTCGTCAGTTCGGCGCTAATGGCTTCTTCCGTGACATCCTCACTGGAAATTTCGCCGGCGGCAACACGCTCAGACAACCGAGCAGCAGCCCGCACAATCTCTGCTCGTGACCCATAATTCAAAGCAACAACAAGCGTCATGACTTCGCCGTCAGAGGTCAGCTCTTCCGCTTCAATCATAAGTTTTTGGATGTCTTCCGGCATCTCGGACGGATCACCAATAAACTTGATACGGACACCCTCAGCGACGAGGGTTTTACACTCACGACGCATGTAAAAGCGGAACAAATCCATCAGGCCGTGAACTTCTTCGCGCGGGCGCAGCCAATTTTCCGTCGAAAACGCAAAGAGCGTCAGATACTTTACACCAAGCGCTTTGGCTTCGCGTGTTACCTTTCTGACAGAATTCAATCCGCGTTTATGTCCGGCAATTCTTGGCAAGCCACGCTTCGTAGCCCAACGCCCGTTACCGTCCATAATAATCGCAATGTGCTGTGGAGGGGTTAGGTCATCAGCACCTTCCGGAATGCCCTCGCTATACTTTGTCTTTTCTTTCGAGGTGAATCCCAGCATGGCTCGCTTTCATTTTGCAGACTTTTCGCAGGATAATTAAGTGTTTCGCTCATATATGATCTAAGAACGCCTACCTTAAACTTGCATAATCTCTTCTTCTTTAACCGACTGTGCTTCATCAATGCGGGTAATGAATTTATCCGTCATTTCTTGGATTTCATCACTGTAAAGCTTCTGATCGTCTTCCGATAAATTACCGTCAGACTTACCTTTTTTGATCTGATCCATACCGTCTTTTCGGACATTACGGACGGCAACTTTGGCAGACTCGGCGTATTTTCCGGCGATTTTCGCCAACTCACGACGGCGTTCTTCGTTCAATTCGGGGATAGGCAGTCGGATCAAAGTCCCATCGACTTGCGGATTAACCCCAAGACCCGAATCAACAATTGCCTTTTCAGCAGCCTTAGCAAGCCCCTTGTCCCATATGCTCACAGTGACCATACGCGGCTCAGGAACGTTGATTGTTCCAATCTGATTTAGAGGAGTCATTGCGCCGTAAGCATCAACCATCACCGGATCAAGCATACTCGCAGAGGCGCGTCCTGTTCTTAGGCTGGCAAATTCATGCTTCAACGACGTGATCGCACCTTCCATACGGCGGTTCAAGTCGTCTACATCAATATCAAAGTCGTCGCTCATCAAAGACCTACAGTTTTTTCTGCACCCGTTCTCTTAGGTAAGCGCGCGCAGGTCAAGTTTCGTTTACAATGGTAAATTTTCCGTTTCCTGCCAATACCGAAGCGAATCCGCTCGGCTGATGCAGATCAAATACGACCACAGGAAGGCGATTATCTCTCGCTAAGGCTATGGCCGAGGCATCCATGACGTTCAGATTATCCGCTAGAACCTTTTGATAGCTCACGGTCTCATACCGTTTCGCATCGGGGTTTTGACGAGGATCAGAGTCGTATACCCCGTCTACTTGCGTGCCCTTTAACAGTGCATCGCATCCCATCTCAACAGCACGGAGTGCCGCCGCAGTATCTGTTGTGAAAAACGGGTTCCCTGTACCCGCAGCGAAAATTGCAATCCGCCCTTCTTCAAGATGGCGAACACCTTTGCGGCGAATATAGGGTTCGCAAACCGCTTGCATCGGGATTGCAGACATTACACGCGTATCTACACCGACACGTTCAAGCGCGTTCTGCATCGCAAGCGCATTCATAACCGTCGCAAGCATACCCATATAATCGGCGCTCGCCCGCTCCATTCCCCCGGCGGCAGCAGAAAGCCCCCGGAAGATATTCCCGCCGCCGATAACCAGGCCAATCTCGATACCAGTTTTCTGAACCGCAGCAATCTCAGCAGCAATCCGATCAACAGTTGGTGGATGGATACCATATCCCTGATCACCCATAAGGGCTTCACCGGATACTTTGAGAAGCACCCTCTTCCAAGGTTCGGATGATGGATCATTGCTGGCTAAAGTTGCTGACATCCAATGGGCCTCCGACCGCTTAACTTTGGCGCGGAAGATGGTCCATCGGCAACATAAGTGCAAGGACGTTGCTGTTATATTTTAGACTTGTTTGTCCGCATCTATAACTAAGCAGGCCTCACAGGCCTGCGCCCTCCGTTTACAGCGGGCCTTCTGTCACGTTTTCCAGCCCCCCTGCCATTTATGACACGCCTAGGCGGAACGCCATCGAGTTTCTCACGCACCAGGCGGCCAGTCACTATGACCATACAGACAAGCACATAAAATCCGTCGTAATACGCAAATGACAGAAGCGCACTGCCAATTGCATAACCGACCATCGAAACTTGAATCATCCCCATCAAATCATGCGCCCATAAGAGCTCCGGAGTATCTTTTGTGCGTCCGATAATACGACTGCAATGCACTATCGAACCGAGAAGTATTGTTAAAAACAGCGCAAGCCCCACAAAACCCGAGTCGGATAAAACTTCGACATACATATTATGCGCGGCGCGGACTTCATAATCTTGAGAGTTATTACAGGCGCTCTCTCGTAAGTATGCTGTGGCAATATTTGTATTCTGAATCGCTCGCAGTCCATTGCCGGTGATAGGACTATCCATTGTCATATCCCACCCGACTTGCCACGAGGCTAGTCGGAGGCAAAAACTCTCATCAAGTTGCTTTTCGTCAGCAAATTTCGTTTCACTTTCTCCGAATTGATCAACAGCAGTGCTGATACGTTCTTTGAAGGACGTAGGGGCAAAAGAGAGCAGCATAACCGCACTGACCGCTAAGATACCTGCGCTAAGAAACTTCTTTTTCGTGCGCAGCCACAACACTAACAACATCGCAATCATTGTCATCATACCGCCGCGCGAGAACGATCCAATGACAGATAGAAAACAGCATATCATGCCAGCCAGCGCTGCATTTTTCATGATGTGGTTGGCGGCATGCTTCCAAAGAAAAAACAAAACTGGCGCGAGCATCAACATTGCCACTGCAAAGTGATTTCTGTCATCAATCATGGTGTCCGCAGGACCAAAACCGGTAAAACGCCCGATTACGAAACCGGACTTTATAGTCACTAAAGAAATCTTCACGGCGTGATAGCCAAGCGACAACGCGAAGCACCAAACCAACGAAATAAGACGATGTTGCGAATTGATGACGATCATCAAAATGATCATGTGGAGCGCCATTTTGATGACGAAATCAGAATAAAACTCGAAAGATGTTGCCGGGTCCGGCGAAAGAGCACTCGTTAATGTCGTCCACAATATAAACAGTATAAAAACAATTGATATCCTACCTCCCGGCCACGTTTTTCGCTCACTCGATAAAGCAAAAGAAATAAGCGTGACGAGAACGATCAGTAGATTCGGACGCAGTTGACTGCTGAATCCAAACGCTTCGCGGTGTGGATTAAGAATCGCAATCCAAGTCCAAACCAGCACGCCAATGTAAGGGCGGCGCAAAATAAGCGGGATCAAGCCAATCAAGCCAACTGCGATGATAATGTCGCGCATAATTCCGGCCTCCCGCTACCTTATTCCTTGGCACAAAGCTTTTTACTTCTCTCGATTGAGGAGCAAATTTTGCGCCGCAGCGATTTATTAAGTGTCCATAAGCCATTGTGGCATCTGTCTTGCCGTGAGTAGCGCAAGACACTGAATCGCGCGTTAACCAACCGGAGTCTAAAACCATGATTGGTGGAGCAATGCTTTTGTGTGCTGTCAGTGCGATGGCACTGATTGCAGTTTGGAGCATACGCCGTGACGACATTCCTGACGCAAAAGTGCGTGATGGAATACTCGCCTTACGGAACTTTAAGCAGGTTAAAAAGTATACCGTTAAGAACAAAGGTTCGGAAGAACAAGGCGCTCAAATGCGAAAACGCACGGTGAATAAAATACAAAAACTACGTTTCGACCCCGATGAAATGGCAGAAATTGAAGAAGAAGCCGAGGCCGCGTTACCAAAATTCATACGCGACGCCCGTGAGGAATATTAATATGCGCGTCTTAACTGTTACGTCACTCTATCCCAATGCCGCGCAACCAAACCATGCCGTCTTTGTAGAAAACCGCATGCGGCGTGTTCATGAAACCGGTGAAGCAGAGATCAGTGTCATCGCGCCGACACCATGGTTTCCCTCCAAGAATAAAATTTTTGGAGACTATGCGATTCATGCCTCGATTCCAAAAACTGAGATACGTCACGGAATTAGGATAGACCATCCGCGCTATGCCATGATCCCAAAAATCGGAATGCAATCGCAGCCGATCTTTTATCATCGTGCACTAAAGCGAGCCGCCACAAAACTGATCGAAGAAACCGGCCCCTTTGATCTGATCGATGCGCATTATTTCTATCCGGACGGTGTTGCTGCGGCCAAACTTGCCGAAGAACTCGGCATTCCTTTCACCTGCACAGCGCGGGGCACTGACGTAAACCAAATCCCGACTTATAGCGATTTTGGGCGGCAGGCTGTTCTTGATACAGCACAAAAAGCTGCAGCATCAATCACGGTTTGCGAGGCATTACGTAAAGAATTAATTGATCTTGGCGCTGACGGATCAAAGATTCATACACTGCGCAATGGCGTCGACCTCGAAGGCTTTTTTGCGCCGAAGGTCTCTCGCAAAGGACTAAAATCGACTTACGGTATTCCAGTCGATGCGCCTCTCGTCGTTTCAGTTGGCGGTCTGGTTGAACGAAAAGGGCATCACTTGACGATTGATGCCGTTGCCGAATTGAAAAACGTTCATCTCCTTATTGCTGGCAATGGCCCTGAGCGAGAGGCACTTCAAGCGCGGATCGAAGCGCTGCAAGTTGAAGATCGCGTTAAGCTTGTCGGGGCTGTTCCCCATAAAGAGCTTGCAGATTTTTATGGCGCAGCTGACATTTCTGTACTCGCATCCAGCCGTGAAGGCTGGGCCAACGTTCTTTTAGAATCAATGGCCTGCGGGACTCCCGTTGTGGCAACATCGGTTTGGGGAACACCCGAAGTTGTCGCCGCGCCTGAGGCTGGCCTACTTGCCACCGAACGAAATGCAGACACCATCCGCTTTCAAATTCGAAAGTTACTAAACGATCTACCAGACCGCGCTGCGACACGGACCTACGCCGAGCGATTTTCGTGGGATGACACAGTTGCCGGAGTGATTGAGGTTTTCAAAAGCGTCATCGCGGATCACGATGTCCGCAGATCCAGTTAAAACCGACAAACGCTTACACGAAGCCGGGGCATTCTCCCCGGTTTCGCGAACGACCTGTCTTTCTATCTTCCTAACCGAGCTTTCAATCCGCGGGCTGCACCCTCTAAGATCATTGGGAATGTTTTCCGCTGCAGGGCATAGGCAACCACATCTGGTCCCTTTTGGCCCAAATTACTCTTGTAGCGATTGTCTCCACCCATAAAGTCATACACGTCCATGCCAGCCTTCAGATGATGTTCGATGGCAAGGGCATGAGTCACAAGGCCGGGTTTCAGCTTATTGTCTTCTTCAAACGCGAAACCGCTGAGATAGAACAGCACTTTTCCACGATCGACGAAATTATACAGCCATCCAAAGGCATGATCTCCTGCACGCGCGCGCAGAAACTCAACGCCGTTATCTGAGCCGCCACGATAGGCACGCTCCATCATTCGGGAATGGAACCGCATGTAGTCTTCTTTTTGTGTCGCACCAAGCTGGCCAACCGCATTCCACTTCGCCTCATGATGAGGTCCAAGTTCAGCAAGAAACTCTTTCGCCTCATCGAGAGACCCGGCGACATCAAGCGCAAGCTCCCCGCGCTGACGATATAGCTTCATGGACCTTCTGATCTGACTACGGGTGCTTTTTCCGAGAGTCCCGACGTAACCATCGGCATCTTGAATACCGTTTTCCCGTAGACCCGCAAGATCGACATAGGCTGAACTCGCTTCAGCACGCTTTTGTACCGTTAAACCGAATTCAGAAAATAACGCGGCCTCAGAATCTGTAGCACCGCCGATAATCAATTCATCCCATTTTGGACATTCTGGCCCATTCAGAGCTTTGAGAGCCGCAAACCAAACCGCTTGCTCCATTCCGCGTTCCGCGAGCAAGTTGTTGTACTCAATTGTGATCACGTCTCGGTTAGGATCACCTGTCTCATGCAATCGCAATTGCTTCGCGTATACGATCTTTTTACGCACTTCGCGCGCTTCGCAAAACACACCGAGTCCAATTAAACGACCATTCGGATTAATGACTTCCACTATTAACGGATTGTCAGCAAGTGTCTCAAGCCAAGGTCCGATCCACATCCATGAGAGAAAAAACTCACGATCCGCGCGGGCTTCAAGATCACGCCACAACGCTTCCAACGTTTTTAAATCATTTAATGGTTTAAGTCTTGCTTCCAACGGTTTCATGCGCTCGCTCCTGATCTTGGTAATCTTTACCATCCATTCGTGAACGAAGCGTACAAGGACCCCTTTAGGCCGACTCATCGGAACGTGAATTTGACGCTAAGTCCGACCCTTGCAACGCCAATACAACTGGATCATCATATCCGGCCTATGTTGCTTGTGGTGGTGGATACGGAGGAAGAGTTTGACTGGTCTGCGCCCTTCTCCCGGAAATCACGTTCCACCAAGAACATCCGCGAACAGTATCGCGCACAAAAAATTCTCGACCGTTACGACGCAACACCGCTTTACGTGATTGACCACCCAGTCGCGACTGATCCTTGGGCAACGGCATGGTTGCGCGAGCTTGCGGAAGATGGCCGTGCAGAGATCGGCGCGCATTTACATCCTTGGGTAACGCCGCCTTATACTGAAAAGATTTCACCCTCGAATTCATATGGCTGCAACCTAGATCCAGCACTTGAGCGCGCAAAGATTGAAACACTAACGGAGACCATCGCCTCTTCAACCGGCGTATCACCTGTACATTTTCGTGCCGGGCGATACGGCATCGGATACGGCACACTCCGAACGTTGCAAGACACCGGATATCGTACAGAATTGTCGATTGCTCCGCATTCGAACTTTGCCAGCGATGGCGGCCCATCATTTTATGGATGGAGCAATGATCCATATTGGCACGGTACACCGGGAAAGTTACTCGGCATCCCTGTGACAACCGGATTTTCCGGAAAGGTCAAAAACTGGGGGCCAATGGGCGCGCCTCTTTTGGACAACGGAATGGTTCGCACGCTGCGTGTTCCCGGCGCTCTCGCCGGACTTGGACTGCTTGAGAGATGCCGCCTCACCATTGAAGCCGTTCCTTGCGACGCACTACAAAGGGCTCTCAAAAGTCTCGTGCGTGATGGTCAACGATTACTGACTTTGAGTTATCATAGCTCATCATTACTACCCGGGGCGACAACCTATGCTAAAACCGAAGCACAGCGTGACGCCTTACTCGACTGTCTAGGCACCACTCTGGAATATTTTACGGAAGTGCTTGGGGGCCAAATCGTCAGCATTTCTGCGGCGGAAGCGACTATTAGAGAAAATGAAAGTCTTTGATTTTACAATCTTTAACCGAATTTAAGTACGCTTCTTGCAAGTTAAGTTACGCGTCAGCATTCCGGTACGGAGCACGTTAATCATGACCATCTTTCGCCTTTTCGCAGGCATCTTTCTCGCAGTAAGTCTCAGCGCCTGTGGCACTTTGGGAGGCGCGAGCCTTCCCGCGCCAACCGATACTCTTGGCACGACACTGAGTGACACGTCCCCAGAATATCGGCTTGGACCGGGCGAAACCATTCAGGTTTTCGTTTGGCGCAACCCGGAACTTTCGATCACGGTTCCGATCCGTCCGGATGGTCGCTTCTCGATGCCACTGATTGAGGACATCACGGCTGCGGGCAAAACGCCATCCGAGCTAAGCCGCGACATCGAAACGGAACTGGCCGCATTTGTTCAGGACCCGAATGTTCAGGTCATCGCACAAGTTGATGGTCCCGGTGATCCACGCCAGCAAATTAAAGTTCTTGGTCAAGCCACGAACCCGACCTCGCTGTCCTATCGTCGCGGCATCACGGCGCTTGACGTCATTATCGCTGTGGGCGGTCTGACTGAATTCGCTGATGGTAACTCTGCCGTTCTGGTTCGTCAGGAAGGTATCGAAAAAATTTCTTACCGTTTGCGTCTCGACGATCTCGTTCGTAAAGGCGACATTGGAGCCGACCGTCCGCTGGCCCCCGGTGACACGATCATTATTCCTGAGAGCTTCCTTTAATTCTCTCAAATCACACAGAAAAAGCGTCCCGTCTGGGGCGCTTTTTTTATGGGCGGAACAGATAGTTCTACGACTCCACCCCAATGCCTTGTTCGTGTCACCTTCCATTGTTAGCGTTTTGCCATTCCAAAAACTGGCACAGCAAAACCGGATATCGCAGCGTGGAAATACACAAAACCATTCCAGTGAGTTTCCGCCGCTTTTTCGCGACATGGTGCATAGCCTTTTTATCAAGCGTTACCGTAGGCACGCCATCCGTTATGGCTGCAAGCTCCGCAGAGCATCGGGAAACCAATCCGGATTTATTCCACAAGAAATCGGGATTGCGGATCGACCATTACCGCGCCCCTACCCCGGACGATGTTCCGGGCGCAAAACGCATTGATGCGAAAACAGCTAAAGCGCTGATTGAAAAAGGTGCGCTTGCTATTGATACCTTCGGCACGCCTCAATCGCGCTTCGACGAGTTTGACGGCACATGGATGCTAACAGAACAAAGATATTCCATTCCCGGCGCAGTATGGCTGCCGGAAGTCGGTCGTGGCTCGGATAATGAGATCATTCAGGCATATTTCACCGAAAACCTGACCCGGCTCAGCGACGGGGATAAATCCCGGTCAATCATCCTCTTTTGTATTAACGATTGCTGGATGAGTTGGAACGCTTCTCAGCGTGTCACCATGATGGGCTATAAAAACGTCTATTGGTTCGCTACCGGCACGGATGGTTGGTTGGGTGAGGGCTGGAAACTCACACCGGTTGACCCTATTCCAGTTACCGTAGAGTAAATTCTGTCCGGCTATTGCACATTGAGTGCAATATTGAGAGACGCCTTTATTCTCAAGAGCCGTATTTATATGGTGCAGAACTCAAAAGCACACGTATTTACATGCTAAAATTTTGTCGAAATTCGATCTCGAAAAACGTCTGCAAAAAAACTGATATTCTAAAATCTATCTCTCCGCCGCAGAACTCCGCCACGGTTAATTACCCAGTAACCGTACTATCAAAAATTCGCCCTAAAGCTTCAGAAAACCTCAACATCAGGGCACTACATTTGCATCTAATTCATCCAAAAGCGCAGGCGCGCTGGGGATGAAAGGCAGCGAGAGTTATGATGCAGATGTTTGGCCATTCAGTCCGACGGTCCGTCCTTATATTAGGCGCAATCGAAGCCGTGATGGTTTATGTAGCCATCTTTTTGATTGCCACATTGGTTGTTCATTCACCTGATGGCCCATCAGGATTAACCGCAGCCGCCACGCTGCCCGCATTATTGACGATTGCATTTATGGTCGCGTTGGGCGTGTACGAGCCTGACGCACGTGCTGACCTTCCTACCATGACTGAACGCCTCAGCATTGCGTGTGTCGCAGGGGCCAGCCTCGGCTTTGGTATCGTCTATATGATGGGAGAGCTTTGGGTCTCCCCTCTTTACGCGATTGCCTGCGCGTCCTTTTCATATGCTGCGGTCACGAGTGCACGGTTTGCATTTACCCGTGTTCTCCGTGCAGAACCATTCCAACGGCGTATTCTTGTGATCGGTGAAGGTAATGCCGTCACAGATACCATTGCGATCACGACACGCACCGGCTGCGACGCTCATGTCACTGGTGTCATGCCAATATCCGAGGCGGCGGAAAGCGGTAAACTTATCATGCGCGCCAACGCACTCGATGCAGCCGAGATCGTCGTCGCCAATCGTCAAGCTCCTTTGCCTCACGCCGGACTGCTTGATTGTAAAGCCGCTGGTATTCGTATTTTCGACAGCCTAGATTTTGGCGAGAACGAGACCGGCATGGTCGATCTCGAAAACCTCTATCCAGCCCGATTTATCTTCTCACGAACTGCCGGTTACACCCGCTGGTCCAGAAAAGCAAAACGGCTGATTGATATTCTCGTCAGCGCTTTTGCCCTCTTGTTACTGTCTCCAATCCTGATACTGGCAGGCATTGCAATTAAATTGGATAGCAAGGGGCCGATGTTCTATTCGCAAACCCGTGTGGGTCTGTTGGGTACACATTATTCAATCTACAAATTCAGGTCGATGCGTACCGATGCCGAAGCGGATGGCAAAGCAGTCTGGGCTGGCGAAAATGACCCACGCATCACCCGTATCGGTAAGTTCTTACGCGCAACGCGAATTGATGAATTGCCGCAGATTTGGAACATCCTCAAAGGTGAGATGAGTCTGGTTGGCCCACGACCCGAACGACCTTTCTTTGTCGAACAATTTGCCGAAGAACTGCCCTATTACAATGAACGTCACCGCGTGAAACCGGGTCTGACGGGCTGGGCGCAGATCAATTACCGCTACGGTGCAAGTAAAGACGACAGCCGTATGAAGCTGCGATATGACCTATACTACACCAAGAATTTCAGCGTGTTTCTTGATATTATCATCCTGATGAAAACAATCCGCGTCGTGTTGTGGCCGGATGGGGTGAGATAGCATCGAGCAAAAGCCATTATGTTTCCGCCATAGATTTGATATGGCGGATAACTATGGAACCACTTTTGAAAATCCGAAGCCTTGATCATCTCGTTCTCACTGTGGCCGATCTGAGCGCGACGCTTGATTTTTATGTAAATGCTTTAGGCATGACACATACCCGCTTCGGCGAGCGCCATGCTGTCAGCTTTGGCCAGCAAAAAATTAATCTTCATGTCGCGGGAAAAGAATTCTCACCCCGCGCGGCAAAAGCAACAGTCGGCAGCGGGGATCTTTGCTTTCTTATTGAAGGCACACTCAACGATGCGGCCACACAG
Organism: uncultured Neomegalonema sp.; assembly: GCA_937990185.1. Taxonomy (GTDB): domain Bacteria; phylum Pseudomonadota; class Alphaproteobacteria; order Rhodobacterales; family Rhodobacteraceae; genus JAHDDY01. Next base: position 54,702 of record CALKBI010000036.1, read on the forward strand.
TTGAAGACGCAGAATATCGAGATTGAGGAAGGTCCGGTCGACCGCACCGGGGCAACAGGCCCGATACAATCGCTCTATATCAGAGATCCGGATCATAACCTCGTCGAACTATCAGTCCTCGTCCCCTGATTTGTCGATCACCAAAATCGCTACACCCGCGATTAATATTGCTCCACCCAACAAAATCTCAAATGTCAGCAACTCGCCAAGAAATAAAGCACCGCCCAAGACAGAGGCAACCGGCGTTAGCAATAAGAACGGGCCAACTCTCCCCGCCTCGTATTTGCCAAGCACATGATACCAGCATGAATAGGCAAGAGCGGTCATCCCTATGCCAAGGTATAAAACAGCCGCCCAAACAGTCCATCCTGCCTCCGCGAGCGGAGGACGCGGATCACCTTCGAGCGCTAGGGAAATAATAAACAGCTGCGGAGCACCAAACACGGATACCCACGCGATCGTCGTCATACCTCCAAGGGGTTTGGATTCACGTTGCCCCAAGCGTCTGACCATAACCTGACCAACCGCCCATAAGAATGCACCCGTAAGAACCATCGCAATGCCAACTTCCTGACCTTGCAATCGAGGCGTTCCATAGACCACAAATAACCCAGCAAAAGCGACAATCATTCCAATCAGCTTTTTCAAACTGAGTCGTTCGCCAAGCCACACTGCTGCGATCAAAACCAAAAACACCACTTCCACTTGAACGATCAGTGCAGTTGTTCCCGCATCAAGTCGCCGCAATCCATTGAATGTAAAACCGTATTGGAGCGCAGAGCCAACAAACGCAATGAGTGCTAATGAGCCAAGAACACGCTTCGGAATCGGGACAAACCAGACCATTAGGCCCGCCGTTACAGCGAAACGTAGTGCCATCAAAAGGATCGGCGGGAAGGTATCGACTACAGGTTTTGCGATTACCAAACCCATGCCCCACAACCCAGGAACAGCAGCGGCAATCAGAAAATCAACTGGCTTCACATGCATTGTTCCTGAGATAAAAATTCAATACTTCGCGCCAACTATCTTATAATTTTCAGTTTTTTTATTTCGTTCAAAAACGACATGAACACGCGCGTTGCGTGTTTTTTTTCTGTGCGAATCTGGAACAAACGCCCCTTGTTCCCCTTGCCGTGATCTCATAGCATCCGCACTAAGGATCGCTATCGCGTCCGTCACCGGAGTACTTGTGAGTTGGAGCTTTAAAAGCAATGGATTTTCAAAGCATACTGAAATGTAAACCGCTTTTGTGGGGCCTCTTCGGAGTGTTCTTACTAGGCTTCGGTGGAGTCGGTCTGACGACCTGCTCCGACGGATCGAAGCGGATCGCGCAAATCGAGAGTCTCGAGAAGAATCAGATCGCGCTTAACAATGAAATGGCTGCACTGGCAGATCAGCGTGACACGCTGAAAGCACAAGTCTCCGAACTTGAAGCTGCTGCCGAAACGACAAAAATTGATCTCGCCGGATATCAGGAAGAGATTTCTGTTCAAGCCAGTCGTTTAGCGGATTTGAATACTGAAGTAGAAGACTATCGTCAGCGCGATGTAGCGAACGATGATGCAATGACCACTCTTCGCCAGTCATTCGCTTCAACGTCAGAAGTTGCGTCCGCCGTGCCGGATCTTGAACTTCAGGTTGAAGACCTCGGGTTTCAGGTGAATGCGCTGAAAGATGAACGCGACTCTATTGCTGCGGCTTATCAAACTGACAAATTATATCTGGAAGAACTTCAGGAAGAGCTGACGGTAACATCGGACAGCCTTCAGGAAGCCCGCTTGTCGCTTGCGACACAAAAAGAGCAAATCATTGATCAGGAAGCCCTGATTGCAGAAAATGAAGATAAAATTGCTGAACTCGAAAGCGCCGCTTCACAGCCGGAGACTGTAGAGACCACGACCACAGCATCATCGTTCATGGCCACGGATAACAGTAGCGATGAACGTGCTTCAATGTTGCTTGATGACCGTGATAACTCGCTGGAAGCGTTAACACGCAGCCTCACTTCCGCGCGCCGCACTCGAGCTTCGCTTACGGATGAAGTCAATGCGCTGAACGACGAACTTGATGATGCCCGGGCGCAAATCCGCTCGGCTCGCCGCGAGCTTCGTTCCCTTGAAGACGAACGCGCTGAACTAGAATATCAAAATACTGATCTGATTGACGAACGTGAGGCGCTTAAAGCCCAACTCGATAATTCCGATACAGAAGACAAACTTGCTGCTGCTGAAGCCAAGCTTGCTGATCTCGAGGCAAACCTCGTAACATCGCAATCGGATTTCGCCACGCTCAAGGCTGCTACCAATAGTGACCTTACGGCGGATCGTGACGCACTCACCGGCATCCAAGCTGAACTTGATGATGCGCGCAGCGAACTAGACGATACAGCGAACAGCCTAACCCGCCTCAAAAACGAGAACGACCGTTTGAAAGTCGAACTCGCGGAAGCAACTGGTGCTCTCGACGAAGCGGCTGAGGCTGAAACCGCTAAAGTCTCCGCTCTTGAAGCAGAGATCGCTGATCTGAAAGCGTCCTTAGCCGATGAAAGCGAACTGGATGCACTCCGTGCCGCAGTTGTTGCTAAGGATGAAGAGAAAGACGTTCTTGTTCGCGATATCGAAAATCTGCAAGCCGAGTTGGATTCTTCGCGTGAAGAAGCTGCGGCACAGGCTGCAATGGCTGCTGCCGCGGCTGCGGACGCGAATGCCAGTACTGACGAAGAATCGGCACAGCGCCTCTCTCTTTTGGCTGAGCAAAATGCGGATGCTGAAGAAGAACTAAACGGCCTTCAAATTAAGCTCGTTGAATCGCAAATCGAACGGGATAATCTGGTTGTCACCATTGAAGAACTTCGGGCTGCAATGGATGAGGAAGCAGAGGCCACAGAAGCGCGGATTGCTGAACTTGAAGCTGCCGGAGATAAATCGGCAGAACTCGAAGCTGCTGCGGCGGCACTCGAAGAAGAAAAAGCAAGCCACGTTGCTGCATTGGCAGATGCTGAAGAACAGCTTGATGATCTTCGTGCAGAGCTAACTGAATCGCAGATTGAACGCGACAAACTAACAGTCACCATTGAAGGCCTGCAGGTCGAAAAAGACGCTATTGCTGAAAAAGCGGAAGCAGCTGAAAAACTTCGCCTCCAACTTGCTGAAGAAGAAAGCGACTCTGCCGCTGCGGCTGCAAGGTTGGCGGCTCTTAGTGCATCAGTTGACCAGGATAAAGCGGCAATCGAAGGCCTTGAAGGGTCTCTCGAAGCTGCAACAGCCCGCTCCAACGAACTGCAAGTGCTGCTCTCAGAGCAACGCGCACGCAATGCAGAATTGGAGCGTATGATCTCATCAGCACAAGACGCTCAAGATGCACTCAATGCTGAAATCGAAG
>CALKBI010000037.1 GCA_937990185.1 uncultured Neomegalonema sp.
GTGTCCGGATCACCGCCATTCGAAGACTGTGCCGTTACTTCAACTTCGTAGTTCGTTGCACCAGCTGCAGTGACCGGAGCATTTGCAGGTAATGTGGCGATGACATTTACGGTTTGAGACGCGCCGGTCGCGAGCGGACCAAGCGGACCGACAATCGGTGTTGCACCGTCAGAACCAACGAGTTGGAATGTCGTTCCATCAGGGAAACCATTGGAGAGAGCATTATCGACGTTCAGATCAATAGTGTCCGCTGCATTGGTGTGGTTTGTAATGACGAACTCCATTACAATTTGACCACCTTGGAACGTATCGCCGCTTTCCTCTACGATATCGTTGAGCGTTCCGTCATCGTCCGTTGCCGACGCGTTACCGGCATCTAAGTTCGCCGCACCATCTGGACCCGCCACGAAAGTGGATGCTGCTGCATCAGCAGCCGTCACAGCATAGATCGGATCAACCGTGACAACGGCTTCGTTGGACGGCGGAAACGCAGTTCCGTCAACTTCTTGAGTTGCAATATTTGTGATATCCCCGGCTGGCGCATCTGCATTGATTGTTGCTTGGAATGTCACTGTAGCCGTACGACCGCGAGGAACGCTGTCAATTTGGAACCGAACCGTATCCGTCTGGTCGTATTGGTAGTCGATTCCGAAATTATTTCCGTTTGTTGCCTCTATCGCATCATCGGCATCGGTCAACGGGTTCGCTGAATCAGACCATACTCCCGAGTCATCGACATAAGTTAGATATTCATCCAATTGATCGGTCACAACCAGATTATTGGCGGCTGCGAGACCCGTACTTGAATAGGTCAATGTAATCGTGACCGTATCACCCGGTCCGATCAAAGAATCGCCCGACGTATCCTCGACCGTCATCGCTTTTACGATCTCGGTAACAGGACCATCCGAAATGGTAACGGTATCCGTATTGGACGAGGTCAACGTAGTTGGAGTCGTCGTGCTAAACTGGCTTTCCGCAACAACGTCGATGGTTTCACTGTCACCAACACCGGCAACACTTGGAACTGTTGCTTCAACGACAAAGCCGAAAGACTCGCCTGCTGCTAATGACGGGGTTACTGTGATTGGAGTTGTACTATCCGCAACACCGTCGAAATTGGCATCTGGGAAAATCGTGATATTCGTAAAGTCAAATGCTCCGCCCAGGGCCTCTGTTGCGGTCAGATCGAAAGCATCTATGCCGTTACCATCATTGGTAATACTATGAGGCAAGAACACTTTACCACCAGGTGCAACAGTCTCATTGTTCGGTGTAACGAGCGTCAAACCAGCAACTTGCTGAACGATTGTCTCGACACGGTTTGATGTTACACTGATCGTATCACCTGCAGCATTGACGTAGCTTGCGGATGCCTGGTTGCCAATTCTTGAACCGGCAGGTGGTGGCGCTGCAAAACTTGCGAACGCTGTCAACGATGCCGCTGACAACAACAGGCCGAACCGGATAGAACGATTTCGGGATTTCATGGGTTAGTTCTCCTCGCCTAAAATAGACACAGCATTGCCCATGGACTCGGAAACCCGCAGTCCAGTTAAGCCGTAAATTTCAATGAAAATTGCCCAGTCTCCTGGGCGTTCGGTTGTTACTTCACTTGAACGCGATACGCATGATTGACTGATGCATCTTCATCCATTGCATCGCTTAACTTCCAGCGAACCGCGGTAAAGTGTTCAGGTTTAGCCGTCTCTGCCAGACGCGAACCATCAGCCTGAATCGTAATGCGCGTTGCTGGTAATGTAGACCATTCTTCGCCAGCACGGTCGGGGTCAAACTCACCGCGAACTTCAAACGTCGCCGACACATCGCTCGAAGATTTTTCTGCTATGAGTTCACTGCCACTGGGCACAGGCCCCACAACCGCAACTCCGCCAATAGCATTGTCAAACGTGTTGGTATGCTGCATCCGATATTCGATGGTCTGGCCTGGCTTCACTGCATCGGCGGCTTGGTACTGTTCGACACCGGCAGGATCAGTTGTTACGACGAAAGCTTGCATTTCACTTTTCAGTTCGGCAAATGCTGCCGTTGGAACAAAGGCCAACGAAAAAAGTGCAACTCTTGCTACCTGTGTGATTGTAATAGTCACTGTTAACTCCACAATTATCAAACAAAGGAACTTTCCTTCGATAAATAATTAGCGGATTATTTGTTGCTCTATTTATAATATATAAAATTCATTATTAGTATTTATTCTGATAATTAAAATATAGTTTTTTATAAAAATCGATATATTTAAATACACACAAAACTATAAATCAGTTTTCCAGAGATAGAAACATAGGAATACCAACGAAAAGCTCGGGCAATTAGTGCCAGATAAATTTTCAACACAGACCGTTGTTACAGCATCAGCACACTGGAAGCGTATCTTATCTCACCACAAAGCCATGCAGAAGAACTCTTCCGAATTTTATCTAACCTATATTTCGACAAGTAACTTTCTACTCCGACTGTTGACAAGCCCTCCGAACAATCTTCCAAGTGCGCAGGCGGTTCACCTTATTTGTTGGAAGTACTATGACAAAACTGCCCACTACTCCTTCCTTCCGTCTTGACGGGCGCAAAGCACTGGTCACCGGGGGCGGTCGTGGCATTGGTTTGGGTGCGGCAACCGCCCTCGCCGAAGCTGGCGCAATCCCACTACTCGTCGCCCGTACGGAAAGCGAAATCGTCGCGGCATCGCAAGCATTGAAAGATCGTGGCTTGCATGCGGGTGCTGCAGTTCTCGACATCACTGACCGCAAAGCCGTTGAGCGCCTCGTTGATGAAGAGGGACCATTCCAGATCCTCGTCAACAATGCAGGCTTTGCGCGCCATGCACACCTCGTTGATGCAACCGAAGACGAGTACGACACAGTAATGGATATCAACGTAAAGGCCGCTTACTTTGTTGCGCAGGCGGTCGCATGGGGATTGATGAGCACCGAGCTTCCCGGTTCGATCATCAATATTTCATCACAGATGGGACATGTCGGCGGTACAAAGCGTACAATCTATTGCGCTTCGAAACACGCCGTCGAAGGCATGACAAAGGCAATGGCGTGGGAGCTAGGGTCTTACAACATTCGGGTAAATACGCTCTGCCCAACCTTCATAGAGACAGAACTAACCAAACCGATCCTCGCCGATGAAGACTTCCGCAAGTCTGTCGAGTCCAAGATCGCGCTTGGTCGGGTCGGGCAAGTCGAAGACATCATGGGTGGGATTGTCTTTCTCGCCTCTGATGCCAGCAACCTGATCACAGGGTCATCGTTGATGATCGACGGAGGATGGACAGCGATATGACAGAGCATATCCCACTTACCGGATATGACCGCGTGTTCGAGCCTGAAATGCTTATGCGGGCTGAATCCCTGCGCCGGACCCTTCACACAAGACGCACCATCCGTGACTTCGCACCCGATCCGATACCGCGAGAGATTATCGAGACGTGCATCCGTGCGGCAGGCACTGCACCAAGCGGCGCAAATCAACAGCCTTGGCACTTCGTGGCTATTTCAAACGCTGAAATCAAACGGCGCATCCGCGAAGCCGCAGAAGCCGAGGAACGCGCGTTCTATGAAGGCAAAGCCTCTGACGAATGGCTCGATGCACTCGCACCTTTGGGCACAGATGCGGATAAGCCGTTTCTTGAAACCGCTCCGTGGCTGATTGCCGTCTTTGCCCAGCGGCGCGGCGACGAGGGCGAAAAGAATTACTACGTCACCGAGTCAGTTGGTATCGCGACGGGCATGTTAATCACAGCTTTGCATACTGCCGGTCTGGGAACCCTCACCCATACCCCTGCCCCGATGACTTTTTTAACCGAGATTTGCGAAAGACCCGCGAACGAGAAACCCTTCGTACTGATGGTGGTCGGCTATCCGGCAAAAACCGCAACCGTCCCCGCCCATGCCCTCAACAAAAAGACGCTGCCGCAGATCAGCACGTTTATGGATTAGGCATAGGCGGCGTTTTTACCTCGGATAACAACGACGCCATTAGACGGCGGGCATAGAATCCTACAGTAACCGCTACAAGAAAGAGCATCACTTCCCAACGGCCTGTGCCAAGCGCGGGAATGGCCGCACCTGGGCAAAAACCAGCGATACCCCAACCGATGCCAAAGATTGCCGAGCCACCAACAAGCCGAGCATCAACTGCATTGGAACTTGGAATTTGAAATCGATCACCGAAGATCGGCCCGGCCCGACGCCAGACCAGACGATATCCTATGAAAGTGACGGTGATCGCTCCCCCCATAACGAATACGAGGCTTGCGTCCCAAGTGCCTGCAACATCGAAAAAGTTAAGCACCTTAGCTGGGTTCATCATCCCCGAAATAGAGAGTCCGACGCCAAAAACGATGCCGGTGAAGAGTGCGTATATCAGTTTCATTGGCTTATGCTCCCAGCACATGACGGATCACGTAAACCGTAATGCCAGCCGTCACCATGAACGTAGGCACGGCCACAACTGATCGCACTGAAAGACGCGACAGACCACAAACACCATGACCGGATGTACAGCCGGACCCAAGACTTGCACCAAATCCGACGATGACGCCGCCAATAATGATCATCAGAGGACTCATGGGGATGGAAAGCTCAGGCATCTTTCCAGTGACGGCAAAAATTAGACCCGGTGATAGGGCCATACCTAAGACCACTGCCGCGCGCCATGAAAACTCCGGTTGATTTTCGGCAAAGACAAGACCGGACATAATGCCGGTAGCACCAAAAATACGTCCTAAGCCGAGCATCAGAAGAACTGCCCCAAGACCGATCAACAGTCCCCCGCTAAAGGATGAAAGTGGTGTAAATAAAGTTTCCATCTCAGCACTCCATACAAGCTTTAAATGAGATATATGCTTTAGAACTTTGTCTCAGTGATATTGTCACTCAACGGCTATAAAGTGGCAAACAAGACCGACCGTTGTGTGATGAAACTACACAACGGCTCAGACGTATTGCCATCAAAGCTAAATTAGCCAGACGCTTACAAGGTCCGTTTTAAACTCGGCCATTCAAGCAGAGCGATGCCAAACAGTACCAAGCCGAAACCTGCAATCTGAATAACATCAAGCCGCTCATCCAATACGACCCATGCGACTAAGACTGTGACAACCGGTCCTAATAATCCGATCAGGCTAACGCGGGCTGCACCAATTCTGCGCATTGCTTCATACTGCATCATCATCGGGCCAACCGTGGCAAGAACAACGATTGCGGCGATCCATGCATAGGCTTCGAGACTAAACGCAAAATCCTTTCCGGTTTGCGTCATCGCGGCAATAATCATCATGCCCAATCCCGCCGCAACATGAGTGACAATCGAAAACCGGGATGCCCCGATCCTTTTGATTAAGGGATTGCCGAACGAATAAACGCTCGCAATCGACACCGCGCACAGAATGGAAAATCCGACACCGGACCAGAACTCGGGTGGCACTTCATCGCGATCAGGGCGCAACACGATCAACAATCCCATATAGGATATCGCGAAGGCCAAAAGCTGACGCGGCGAAGGCCAGCGCCGTTCCATCGCTGATGAAATAAGCACAACAATCAGCGGATAGGTAAAGAGAACAATTCTCGATAACCCAGCCCCAAGCCGGTCAATCGCGGTAAAATCACTCAGCATGGCGATAAGGAACAATATCCCAAAGCCCAACCCCATGACGATATCGCGCCGTGTTATTGGCGTACGATCATCCGCACGTACAATACGGTCCACCAATAGAAACAGCGGGATTGCCAGCAACATACGGATCAAGACCAGCACGATAACCGACGCACCGGCGACGAAGGCCAGTTTGCCCAAAATGCCTTTCAACGACAAGCCGAGTGTTGCCCCGAATGCCATCATGAGTGCGGCGTTATCACCGCGCGCTTCCGGGGCTATAGGGTCTGACACAAGCGCCGCGCGTCATAAATCGCCGCGTGAATATTCCGGCTCGTGACCGCATCACCGACACGATAAAGGGCGAAGCCTTCACCCTCAACAGGTTGCGCTTTACCGTCAAGCAACGCCGGTACATCTGTCTCGCCATTATTAACCGAGGCCGCACGCATCCCCTGATAAACATCATCAAGCGGGATCGTTCCATGTTCAATGACGATGTGATCCGCACGGCGTTCAATCTCCGGCCCGCCATACTCATTTTTAAAAGTGGCCTTCAGGCCATTGCCGTCCCGTTCGACGCTCGCGATGCGGTAATCAGGCGTGACCGTTACACCGCCCTTATGCAGTTTACTCAGATACATCGGATAATTTGACGCGCCCATTTCAAAACAAGCGCTCTTATCTGGCGTCACAAAATTTATCGTAGAACCGCCCCGCTCCGCCAACTCGCACGCCAAAGACGGCGCTTGATGCTGACCGTTATCATCATAGATCAGCACATCGCCTTCGACTTTTTGTCCGCCAAGCACATCCCAAACACTGCAACAGAGATCACCGCCGGGGAAATGTTCGACATCAGGCAGCCCACCTGTCGCGATGATCACGACATCGGGATTTTCGGCCATGATCTCTTCTTCGCCCGCATAGGTGTTATAGCGAATATCGACGTCAAGCGTTTCAACTTCTGACGCCAGCCAATCAGAAATTCCGATAATATCTTTCCTCACCCGTGCCTGCGCCGCGATACGGACCTGACCGCCAAGCTGAGGCGCAGCTTCGAACAGAACGACTGAGTGACCGCGCTCTGCACTCACCCGCGCAGCTTCCATTCCAGCGGGGCCGCCACCTACAACGACGATTTTACGCAGCTCAGCCTCGGTCTTCGGAACAATCTGCGGGACTGTTTTCTCGCGCCCCGTAGCCACATTATGAAGACACAGCGCTTCACCCTCGCCATAGATCCGGTCAATGCAATATCCTGCCCCAACACAAGGACGGATACGGGCTTCTTCTCCAGCCGCGATTTTCCGAACGATATGAGGGTCCGCAATATGCGCCCGCGTCATGCCGATCAGATCAACGATGTCCTCTTCCACGGCATAACGCGCCGTCGCAATATCCGAGACACGGCAGGCATGGATAACCGGCAACGTCACTTCGCGCCTGAACTCCGCAACACGCGAAAGCCACGGAGCCAGCTTTTGAAACATCGCGGGCACGGCATATTCGGATAACTCGTAATCATGATCCGAGCGGCCATAGTTCAAGTCGATATAATCAACCGCTCCAGCAGCCTTTATCGCTTCAGCCAATTTAATAGACTCGGGGCGACTTACCGCACCCTCAATCGCACCGCCGATTTCCATACGAATGCCGACAACAAAATCAGACCCGACCGCTTTTCTTACCGCGTCGAGCACTTCAAGAATAAAGCGCGAGCGGTTCTCAAACGAGCCACCATAAGCATCGGTTCGTTTGTTCAGGTCCGGCGACATAAACTGCCCCGGCAAATGACCGTTATGCAGGACTTCCACACCGTTCAGCCCGCCGCGCTTACACCGCAAAGCAGCATCCGCGTAATGGCCGATAATGCGACGGATATCCGCATGGTCCATTTCTTTCGGAAAGCCCCGATGCGCCGGTTCGCGCGACCGCGACGGAGCCACCACAGGAAGCCAGTCTCCCGCATTCCAAGTCGTTCGCCGCCCAAGGTGCGAGATTTGGCAAATTAAAGCCGTCCCATAGGGACTAATCCTTGTCGAAAATTCTTCGAAATACGGGATAATCCGATCACTGGAAATATCGAGCTGACCAAAGACAGACGGACTATCCGGCCCGACACAGCTTGATCCGCCAAACATGGAAAGACCAATGCCGCCTTTCGCTTTTTCTTCGTGATACAGCTGATAACGTTCGCCGGGCATACCGTTTTCGGCATAGGCAGGGGCGTGGGGTGTACTCGCCACCCGGTTCTTGAGCGTCAAACCATTCAGGGTGAATGGTTGGAGTAAAGGGTCGTTCTTCGCCATAAAGCCTCGCGGACATATCTGCCCGCGAGGGAATAAACGCGGACCCCTTGATCAATCCATCTGCTTGAGGATTGCGTCAAGGCTGTCTTTTGCATCGCCGTACAGCATTCTGCTGTTATCCTTGAAAAACAGCGGGTTTTCGACGCCCGAATATCCACGTCCCTGACCGCGTTTCGAGATAACGACGTTCTTTGCCTTCCACACTTCCAGAACCGGCATACCGGCAATTGGAGAGTTTGGATCGTCTTGAGCCGCCGGATTTACGATGTCGTTTGCCCCCAAAATCATGACAAAATCCGTTTGCGGGAAGTCGTCGTTGATTTCTTCCATCTCGAGCACGTAATCGTAAGGCACTTTCGCTTCGGCAAGCAGCACATTCATATGACCCGGCAAGCGACCGGCGACAGGATGAATTGCAAAGCGAACTTCTTTACCTTTCGCTCGCAGCTTTTTCGTCAGCTCAGACACCGCGCCCTGAGCCTGTGCCACAGCAAGACCGTAACCGGGCACGAAGACAATACTGTCAGAGTCGTCGAGCTGCTGCACCACGGTATCAACATTGGTCGGGACCATCTCGCCCTCGACCTCTTGCTGAGGACCACTGGTCTCGCCGCCCCACCCGCCAAGGATGACCGAGACGAAACTCCGGTTCATCGCTTTACACATGATATAACTTAGGATTGCACCGGAAGACCCGACCAGCGCACCGGTTACAATCAACAGATAGTTGCCGAGCATAAAGCCGACTGCCGCCGCCGCCCAGCCGGAATAGCTGTTCAGCATCGAAACGACCACGGGCATATCCGCGCCGCCAATCGCCAAGACCAAATGCGCACCAAAGAACAGCGCGATCACCGTCATAACAATCAAAGGCCAATGCGGTTCTGGATTGCCCATACAAAAGATAATGCCGAGGATCACCGACACAGCAATCGCCGCGAGGTTCATCATATGCCGACCCGGTAAGGTCAGCGCATTGCCCGACATTTTACCGCTGAGTTTTCCGAACGCGACTACCGACCCTGTGAAGGTCACAGCACCAATAAAGACACCGAGGAAAATCTCGACATTATGGATCGTGCGCTCTGCACCGACATATTTGCCGATGCCATCAATATGGCTGTTAAAACCAACAAAGACCGCCGCTAACCCAACAAAGCTGTGCAGGATCGCCACCAGCTCCGGCATTTGAGTCATTTCAACTTTGTTGGCCACATACCAACCAACAACACCAGCAACAGCAATCAACGGAACGAGCAGCAGATAGTTTGTAACGCCTGGACCAAGCACCGTTGCAATGATCGCAATCGCCATACCGATCACACCATAGAACACGCCGTTCTTAGCGGATTCTTGCTTCGACAGACCAGAGAGAGACAAAATGAAGAGAACACTTGCCGCGATGTAAGCGGCAGTTACGGAACCTTGAGATAACATTCTACCGCCCCCTAGCTTTTCTGGAACATTGCAAGCATCCGGCGTGTCACAAGGAAACCACCGAAGATATTAATCGCCGCGAGAAACACGCCTAAGCCCGCCAACACCTGTACCACTGTGCTGGAACTCGACACTTGCAGCAATGCGCCGATAACAATGATGCCGGAAATCGCATTGGTCACGGCCATCAACGGCGTGTGCAAGGAATGCGATACGTTCCAGATAACGTAATACCCGACGATAACCGCAAGAATAAAGACGATGAGATACGACAGGAAATCAGGAGGAGCGGTCAGCCCGATCAATGCCAACAAACTCGCCGCTATCGCGATCATAATCCCCTTGGTGATTGAGGCTTTCTTCGCGGCTTCTTCTGCTTTGCGGGCCTCTTCTTCAGGATCGACTTTTACCGCTGCGACAGGTTTCGGCGCAGCAGATGTTGCCACCGGAGGCGGCGGGAACGTAACCTCGCCCTCTTTGACGACAGTACAGCCGCGGATTACGACGTCTTCCATATTTACATTAGGAACGCCGTTTTTTTCGGGTGTGAGATCGTCAAGCATATGGCGCAAATTCGTGCCGTAAAGCTGGCTCGACTGAGCTGCCATGCGACTTGCCATGTCTGTATAACCGATAACAGTGACATCATTATCCGTAACGATGCGCTCGCCCGGAACCGTAAGATCACAGTTTCCACCCTGTTCAGCCGCAAGGTCAACAATCACCGATCCCGGCTTCATGGCTTTTACCATATCCTCGAGCCAGAGTTTCGGCGCGGGGCGTCCGGGGATCAATGCGGTGGTAATGACAATATCGACTTCAGCGGCCTGACCCCGGAACAACTCAAGCTGTTTCTCACGAAATTCAGGGCTGGATGGCTTAGCGTAACCGCCTTCGGTTCCGGCATCTTCATTGTCAAAATCAAGGAACAGGAACTCCGCCCCCATCGACTCGATTTGCTCGGCGACTTCGGGGCGAATATCAAACGAGCGAACAATCGCGCCCATACTGCGCGCCGCACCAATCGCCGCAAGGCCGGCAACTCCAGCACCGATAACAAGGACTTTAGCCGGGGGCACTTTACCCGCCGCCGTCACTTGACCCGTAAAGAAACGGCCAAAGTTATTCGCTGCTTCGACCACAGCGCGATAGCCTGCAATATTTGCCATTGAGGACAGCGCATCCAGCTTTTGCGCCCGTGAGATACGTGGAACCTGATCCATCGCCAGCACAGCATGGGGCTTTTGATCGCTCAATTTCTTGACAAGATCTTCATTCTGAGCAGGCCAAAGGAAACTAATCAGCGTTTTTCCAGAGCCGAGTTTGCCCGCTTCCGCATCTGTCGGTTGGCGCACCTTCATCACAATATCAGAGTTGGCCCAAACGTCGTCAACGACATCGACACCAGCCTCAGTATAGGCAGCATCTGAGAAGTTTGCAGACTCCCCCGCACCCTTCTCGATTTGCAGTTTATAACCAAGTTTTTGGATACGTCCGGCAGTTTCTGGCGTCAGCGCAACGCGCTTTTCGTCCTCTGCCACTTCATTCGGAACGCCAATGAGTTGCGCCATGAAAAATCAGTCTCCCTGTTACCGCCGTGCATTTGCACGAGCGTTCAATCGAAGCATCTGGTCAGCGGGCCTGAAAAGCCTAGAACCATGAATATGACCCCGCTCCTGAGAGCGAGACGAGTTTCACCTTGCGGCATATGCTGCACCGCAGCAAGCAATAATATTACACATAGGTGTGAAATTACGCCATAATGTTACAGAGCATCACGATGCGACATTCTGCCTAATGTGGTGCATGATTTCACAGCGTCAAATACAATCAAGATTTCCTCTTCGGAGGCATCAGATCCGTGATTGTGCCATCAAACATTTCCGTCGCCATCGCCACTGTTTCCGAAAGCGTCGGGTGCGGGTGAATTGTTAGAGCAATATCATGAGCATCCGCGCCCATTTCGATGGCGAGCGCAGCCTCGGAAATCAAATCCCCTGCTGACGTACCCACAATCCCGGCGCCGACAATCCGGTTGGTTTCGGGATCAAACAGCACTTTGGTCATGCCTTCATCGCGCCCATTCGCAAGCGAGCGTCCAGAAGCCGCCCACGGGAAAACACCTTTCTCGACCTTAACCCCTTGCTCTTTGGCTTCGGTCTCCGTCAAGCCAACCCAAGCTACCTCGGGGTCTGTATAGGCAACAGAGGGAATGACTTTGGCGTCGAAGGCCGAAACTTGACCCGCGCAGACTTCGGCAGCAACTTTAGCCTCGTGGACCGCTTTATGCGCAAGCATCGGCTGACCAACAATATCGCCAATAGCAAAGATATGCGGGACATTAGTTCGCATGGTTTTGTCTGTGGGGATAAAGCCGCGCTCGATTGTGACGCCAGCGGCCTCCGCGTTGAGCTTATCGCCATTCGGGGTGCGGCCAACCGCAACAAGAATACGGTCGAATGTCTTACCAAAACTCTCACCGGCTTTGTCTTCGAACGTGACCTTCAACCCGTTTTTCTGGGCCTTAACAGCCGTCACTTTTGTTTCGAGCAAAATCTCTTTGTATTTGGATTTGTTCACCTTGAGCCAGGGCTTGACCATATCCGGGTCAGCACCGGCCATCAGACCATCAAGCAATTCGACAACGGTAATTTGCGAACCAAGCGCCTGATAGACAGTCGCCATCTCCAGCCCGATAATACCGCCACCGATGACAAGCATCTTTGCCGGTATCTCTTCGAGTTCCAGAGCTCCGGTCGAGTCCATAACTCTCGGGTCATCATGAGGAATGAATGGCAGATGAACCGGCTCAGACCCTGCAGCGATAATGCATTTATCGAAGCTGATGGTCTTTGCGCCGTCTTTACCCGTCACCGTCAGCATATGAGGGCCGTCAAACCGCCCCTCGCCATGAACCACCGTGACTTTACGCGCTTTCGCCAATCCTGAAAGACCGCCGACCATTTTACTGACAACGCTATCTTTCCAGCCGCGTAGTTTTTTCAAGTCTACTTTGGGTTTGCTGAAAGTGATACCGTGCACGCCCATCTCATCGGCTTCGGACATAACTTTTGCGGAATGAAGCAGAGCTTTTGACGGAATACAGCCCACATTCAGACAGACACCCCCAAGTACGTCCCAGCGTTCAATCATTACGACATTGAGACCTAAATCAGCCGCACGGAAAGCTGCGGTATATCCCCCCGGTCCCGCGCCGAGAACAACCAGATCAGCGTGAATATCACCTTGCGCTTTCGCCCCGCCCGCAACAGAGTTCTCAGCGGGAATTTCAGCAACAACCGGCGCATCTGCAGAGTGGCTGTCAGATACACCCGCTTCGACCTCCATCGTGAGGAGAACGCTGCCCTCCGCAACAGTGTCACCCTCTTTAACTTTAAGAGATTTCACGACGCCGGATTTCGGCGAAGGGACATCCATCGCTGCTTTATCGCTTTCGAGTGTCACAAGCGGGTCTTCAACGCTGATTGTATCGCCGACTGCAACATGGACTTCGATCACAGGTACGCTGTCAAAGTCGCCAATATCGGGAACTTTAATGTCTTCGATTGCCATGCTTAAATTCCCTCAGAGCAGTATGTTGCGAATATCGTGCATCGTCGTTTTCAGCGTGACACAGAAGCGCGCTGCGAGAGCGCCATCTATGGCCCTGTGATCATAACTGAGCGACAACGGCAACATATTGCGCGGAACGAATTCTTTACCGTTCCATTCGGGCTGAATTTTTGAACGTGAGACGCCAAGAATGGCAACTTCCGGCGCATTGACGATAGGCGTGAATGTCGTGCCGCCAATACCGCCGAGCGAAGAAATCGTAAAGCTCGCGCCTGACATATCCGCAATACTCAGCTTGCCGTCGCGCGCTTTGGCAGACAATTCGCCGAGTTCTTTGGAAATTTCAATAATGCCTTTACTATCAGCATCCTTGATAACCGGCACGACCAATCCATTCGGAGTATCCGCTGCAAAACCGATGTTATAATAATTTTTGCGGATCAACTTATCGCCATCAGGGTGCAGCGAAGAATTAACTTCCCAATGCTGACGCAATGCGGAAACGCTTGCTTTAATGATGAAGGAAAGCAGCGTTACGCGATAGCCCTCGGCTTTTGCTTTCGTATCCATCTCTTTGCGGAACTTGTCGGTTTCGGTGATGTCCGACTCATCGTTATGCGTCACATGTGGGATGTTCAGCCATGACCGGTGCAGTGCGGGACCGCTGAGTTTTTGAATTCGGCTCATCTCGACGTTTTCAACGTCGCCGAATTTCGAGAAATCTATTTCAGGAACTGGAGGGATGCCCGCACCCCCTGTTGAGCCAGCCCCGCCTCCGCCACCAGACAGATAACGCTTCAAATCATCTTTGGTGATCCGGCCTTTTTCACCAGTACCAGCCACCTCGTTGAGATCGACTTCTAGCTCACGCGCCGCGCGCCGTACTGAAGGGGAAGCATGGGCGTTGGAAAAGTCCGCAAAATCTAATTTACCCGCAAGCGGGTAAACGCGGTCGGGAATATCGACGCCGGCATTTCCGGGCTGCGGTTGCGCGCCCCCGCTACTGGTAGCAGGAGCTGGAGTATTCGCTGGTGCGGAAACTGGTTGTTCGCTTGCCGATTTTGGTGCGGGTTTAGGCTCTTCCGGTTTCGCTTCCTCAACCGCCGCCGTTCCATCCGCATCAGCAATAACGATTAAAGAGCCTTCTTTGACGTTATCACCAACTGCGACTTTTATCTCTTTTATCGTTCCGGCAATCGGCGAAGGAACATCCATTGCGGCCTTGTCACTTTCAAGAGTAACAAGCGGGTCTTCGGGACTGATCGTATCGCCAACGGCAACATGAATTTCGATAACCGGCACTGCATCAAAATCACCGATGTCTGGAACTTTAATTTCTGTAGGCATTCTTAAAATCCTTTGATTGCCGTTTTGCTTCCCAAAGCAAAACCTTCACCGCACTAGAAGGCTCCGCGACAACGCGGAGCAGCGAAAATTCAGACCCGCATCGGGTTCGGTTTATCCACATCAATGTCGTATTTCTTGATCGCCTTCGCGACAGTCTTACTGTCTGACTTATTCTCATCAGCAAGTGCTTTTAGCGCAGCAACCGCGATGAAACGACGGTCTACCTCGAAAAATTCACGCAGTTTTGTCCGAAAATCGGAGCGGCCATAGCCATCGGTCCCCAGCACTTTGAATGTGCCCGGAACAAAAGCGCGAATTTGGTCGGCATAACTTCGCATGTAATCTGTCGCGGCAATCACGGGATCATCGCCTTGGGACTGAATGCATTCGGTCACATGAGCAGTTTTTGGCTCCTCAAGCGGGTTAAGCATATTAAACCGCTCACAGTCGAGCGCATCGCGGCGCAACTCGGTAAAGCTGGTGACGCTCCAGACATCGACACGAATACCGAAATCTTTTTCAAGCATATCTGCCGCCGCAAGCGACTCTCGCAAGATCGCGCCCGAACCCATCAACTGAACCTTCGGACCTTTTTTCTTGGTCGATTTACGCAGCAGATACATTCCCTTACGAATGCCCTCTTCCGCGCCCTCCGGCATATCAGGATGTCCGTAATTTTCGTTCATAACGGTCAAGTAGTAGAACACGTCTTCTTGCTCTTGCACCATGCGGCGCAAACCGTCTTGGAGAATGACCGCGACTTCGAACTGGTAAGTCGGGTCATAGGAAATACAGTTTGGGATCATCGCCGACATCAGATGGCTGTGACCATCCTCGTGCTGTAGGCCCTCACCGTTCAGCGTCGTGCGGCCAGCCGTTCCGCCAATCATAAAGCCGCGCGCTCTCATATCTCCGGCAGCCCATGCAAGATCACCAATGCGTTGGAAACCAAACATCGAATAGTAGATATAGAACGGGATCATCTGGACATTCGACGTCGAATAGGATGTAGCCGCAGCAATCCAGCTTGCCATCGCCCCGGCTTCGTTGATGCCTTCCTGAAGCATCTGACCGTCGGTACTTTCTTTATAGTACATCAGTTGGTCAGCATCTTCCGGCTTATAAAGTTGCCCGACCTGACTGAAAATTCCAAATTGCCGGAACATCCCTTCCATTCCGAACGTCCGGCTTTCATCCGGGACAATCGGAACAACCCGCTTGCCGATGGTCTTATCACGCAGCAACGTATTGAGTGCGCGGACAAAGGCCATCGTTGTCGAAATTTCACGCTCACCGGATGATTTCAGCAATGCGCCGAATTTTTCCAGTGGTGGAATTTCAAGATTTTCATCGGCTTTTTCGCGGCGGTTCGGCAGATACCCTCCCAATGCCTTCCGGCGCTCATGGAGGTAATTGTCTTCAGGGCTGCCTTTTTTAAACTTAACCAGCTTGAGGTTTTCGATCTCTTTTTTGGATAAATCGAGCGTAAACCGGTCATGGAATTGTTGCAGGTCATCAAGACCCATTTTCTTCTGCTGATGTGTAATATTTTGCGCTTCACCGGCATTGCCCATGCCATAGCCTTTGACGGTCTTAGCCAGGATTAAAGTAGGACGGCCTTTCTCTTGAATGGCGGCATTATAAGCAGCGAAGACTTTGCGCGGATCATGCCCGCCGCGTGTCAGCTTCCAAATTTTAGCATCATCCCAATCGGCAACCATTGCTGCCGTTTCGGGATAACGGCCAAAGAAGTTTTGGCGAATATATGTGCCGTCTTTTGATTTGAAATCCTGATACTCGCCGTCAACGCATTCCTCCATCAACTGACGAAGTTTACCACTGGCGTCTTTGGCGAGAAGTTCATCCCACCCAGTTCCCCAAAGGCATTTAACGACATTCCAGCCTGCGCCTCTGAAATCGCCCTCTAATTCTTGAACGATCTTGCCATTACCGCGCACAGGACCATCAAGGCGTTGGAGATTACAGTTGATCACGAAAACCAGATTATCGAGCTTTTCGCGACCCGCCAGAGAGATTGCCCCACGGGATTCAGGCTCGTCCATCTCGCCATCACCCATGAATGCCCAGACATGGCGGTTCGCCGTCTCCGCCAGACCGCGCCCTTGAAGGTATTTCAAAAACCGCGCCTGATAGATTGCCATCAACGGACCGAGGCCCATCGAGACGGTTGGAAACTGCCAGTAATCGGGCATTAGCCACGGGTGGGGATAAGAGCTGATACCCTTACCATCTGCCTCTTGGCGGAAGTTGAGAATTTGGTCTTCCGTCAAGCGGCCTTCGAGGTAGGAACGTGCGTAAATGCCCGGGGATGAATGGCCTTGAATAAAGACCAAATCACCGCCATGTCCTTCATGTTCAGCATTCCAAAAATGCATAAAGCCGGTATCATAAAGCGTTGCCGCAGACTGAAAGCTGGCAATATGGCCACCGAGTTCAGAGCTTTCTTTATTGGCCTTTAAAACGACCATCGCCGCGTTCCAACGGATTGCCGACCGAATACGACGCTCGATATCGCGGTCACCGGGATGGGTTGGTTGCTCATCTGTGGGGATCGTATTGACGTAAGCCGTATTACGGGCAAATGGCACATGCGCCCCATTCCTGCGTGCAACGCCAACAGCTGCTTCAAGCAGATCATCAGCGCGCCCGGAGCCTTCAAAAGCAATAACAGACTCTATCGCATCCTTCCATTCTTCGGTTTCCTGAGGGTCGGAATCGATGCGATCAGACATTTAGGCTCTCCGCTGAGATTTATTGCCGGTACTTTTATCGCTGCAATCATTCACCGCAAGGTATTCAATGACCTTTGCACCCAAATAACAACATTCTGAGCATTGCTCTCTCCCACCGAAAATAAAGTTTCTTCTCGAAATTAGATTACAGCTGAATGTTTTCTCAAAATATCACCATCATAGCATCATTCGGGCTGACTTTCGGTTTTGCCTCATGTTGTTTGCCGTATCTATGACGTCACAAATGAGGGTCGATCCATGCAAATTAGCTTCAATGCCATTCTCACGAATATTGCACAAAGTTTGCGGAATGGAGAACCGGATAGTTATGGGCTTGTACCGGAAATGGACGTATCAGATGGTGACGGGAATCCGTGCAGGCATTGCCTTAAGATGATCCCGAAAGGAAAACCTTACTTGATCGCTGCGTACCGACCGTTTGACGCGCTTAATCCCTACACCGAAACCGGACCGATCTTTCTGTGCAAAGAACCCTGCCTGCGCGCAGCAGAAGAAGATGCCCTGCCTGAAATGCTCGACAGCCCGGCGTATATTGTGCGGGGATATGGCCTAAACGAACGGATCATATACGGAACCGGGAGCGTCACCCCGACCGAGGACATTCAAGCAAAAGCCGTGTCACTATTGGAGGATGACCGCGTCGCATTTGTTCATGTCAGATCGGCAAGCAATAACTGCTTTCACGTTCGGATTGATCGGGTGGGGTAGAAATCAAACGAAAAAGGCCCGCTCAATGAACGGGCCTAAATCTAAGTCAGAGAACTTTGCGTTTAAGAAAAGCCTTACGCGCGCTCAACACACATGGCGACACCCATGCCGCCACCGATGCAGAGGGTCGCGAGGCCCTTTTTGGCATCACGGCGTTGCATCTCAAATAAAAGCGTATTGAGAATACGTGCGCCCGATGCACCAATCGGGTGACCAATAGCAATCGCGCCACCATTGACGTTGACCTTATCCGTATCCCAGCCAAGTTCTTTATTCACCGCACAGGCTTGCGCTGCGAAGGCTTCATTGGCTTCGATGAGATCGAGGTCTTCTTTCTTCCAACCGGCTTTCTCAAGCGCCTTTTGCGAGGCAGAGATTGGACCCGCACCCATGATCGCCGGATCAAGGCCAGTGCTGGCCCAGCTTTTGATCGTTGCGAGAGGCTTGATTCCGCGCTTGTCAGCTTCTTCTTTGCTCATCAAGACAACAGCCGCCGCACCGTCATTGATGCCCGAAGCATTGCCAGCCGTGACCGTACCGTCTTCTTTTTTGAAGACGGCACGCAGTTTTGCCAGACTCTCAGCTGTGACGCCTTCTTTGATGTATTCGTCCGCATCAACAACCGTATCACCCTTGCGGCCCTTGATGGTCACAGGAACGATTTCGTCTTTGAACTTGCCAGCTTTTTGCGCGGCTTCTGCTTTGTTCTGAGAGGCCGCCGCAAACGCATCTTGTGTGTCGCGGGTAATCTGCCATTTCTCGGCAACGTTCTCAGCAGTGACACCCATGTGATAACCGTGGAACGTATCCATCAGGCCATCCGACAGCATCGTGTCGAGCATTTTGGAATCGCCCATCTTCGTGCCGTTCCGCAAATGCATGACGTGCGGCGCTTGAGACATGCTTTCCTGACCGCCGCAAACCATGATGGTGTTATCCCCCATCGCGATGTGCTGATAGCCGAGCGCCACAGCGCGCAGACCCGAACCACAAAGCTGGTTCATACCCCAAGCCGGAGTCTCATCGCCGCAACCGGCATTGCGCGCGGCTTTACGAGCAGGGTTTTGACCCGCACCGGCGCTTAGGATTTGGCCCATGATCACTTCGTCAACATCTTTGCCGTCTACACCGGCACGCTCTAAAGCGCCTCGGATAGCAACTTCACCGAGATAATCTGCGCTAACACCCGAAAGCGACCCATTGAATGAACCAACCGGTGTGCGAGCGGCGGATGCGATAACAACTTCTGTCATGTCATATCTTCCTTAAACGAGAGGGCTTGCGCCGATCAGATGAAGTACTGGCCGCCATTGGCGGTGAGCGTTGATCCAGTAATAAAGCTCGCATCGTCAGAAACAAGGAATGACACACAGCGCGCAATCTCTTCCGGCTCGCCCAAACGTCCGACAGGGATATGCGGCAGGATGTGCTTGTCCAGAACGTCTTGAGCAATCGCACGAACCATTTCCGTACCGATATAGCCGGGGCAAACCGCATTGACAGTGATGCCCTTGCGCGCACCTTCTTGGGCCAGCGCTTTGGTGAAGCCAAGATCGCCTGCTTTGGCGGCGGAATAGTTTGCCTGACCCGCTTGACCTTTTTGACCATTGATCGAAGAAATATTGACGATCCGGCCAAAGCCGCGCTCACGCATCCCTTCCCAGACGTTCCGGCTCATATTAAATAGGCCGTTGAGGTTCGTGTTAATGACAGCTTGCCATTGCTCAAGGCTCATTTTGTGGAAAGCGCCGTCTTTGGTGATGCCGGCATTATTGACGAGAACTTCGACAGGGCCGAGATCAGCTTCGATCTGCTTGATACCAGCGGCGCAGGCGTCAAAATCGGCGACATCCCACTTATAAACCGGAATACCGGTTTCTTCTTTGAATGCGTTTGCAGCATCGTCATTGCCTGCATAGCTGGCGGCGACTGTGTAGCCTTTTGCTTTCAAAGCTGTGCTGATCGCCGCGCCAATGCCGCGTGTTCCACCGGTTACAATTGCCACTCTCGACATAATCTAAGTCCCTTGCTTGAATTTGAGCAATAATATTGCGCGAAGCCCTGCGCCCTTACGGTTGCGCGTAGCAAAGTTTATGTTGCGCTGCAATATAAATCGCATGCACCTCAAGATTGTGGCGCAAGAAAAGATAGGTTTTAGTTGTACTGAGGACGAGAACCTAGGCGACCCACCCCAAATTCTAATGATCCTAAGGCTGGATCTTTATTTAGAAACCGAGCTTGCGGTGTCTCAGACAAGGTTGAGCAACACCGGGCTTCAACATCTTAAACATTAACCGCCGATTCCAAGAATGTCTTGAACGCTAACTATGGTGTCTGACACCTCCCATCCATACGGACGGGAGGCGACATCGTATGTCTATCGACATCAGTAATGAAGAGTAAGGCTATGGCGATATTTGCACATCGAAAGTAAGCGACCCTTCACCGCCCGGCGGGAAGCTGCCGGGACAGTTCCACTGGAGCGGTCCACTGTATCCAGCAACATTCAATGTCGGCACAGACAACGCACAAGTCACGCCATTTGCCAACGTAATCGGAGACGGAACCGGACCGTTCAGAGCCGTAAACGCGGGTGTCTCATCGTAAACGACTACATCTGCAGCCGCATTCCCCGACGGGTTTGACATCACGATCCGATAACGCAGAACATCACCAATATCGCCGGTATTTGACGTGCCTTCGCCAGAGGCCTTGGTGAAGTTAGAGACAAGCTTTCTCAAGACCAACTCTTGATCCGTGCCTGCACCAATCGCATCATCATTACGTGCTTGATGGACTTCGGCTGTATTCGCAAAGGCAGTGGATGCAGTGATGCCATACGAATAGCTGGCACTTGGCCCCACACCTGCGCTTGCCTGTGTGCTGATCACCAAACAAATTTGCTGGTCAGCAGAGACGGCCAACGGCCCCAGCAAAGCCTGGTCCGGTGTGCCGTCACAGTTTAGATCTGTGAACAAGGTCGACGTAAACGCCCCCGCCGGGTTTGCAAGCTGGTCAACCAAAGCGAAACCCACTGTCCCACTCGTTGTTGCCGTGTAGACGTGTGCGAGATCGACCGTCTGACCCGGCGTGACTGACGTAGTTTGATTTTGCGTCAGTGTCGGGTTGGCAATGACGCCAATGTTCAGACCAGCGTGACTCATGCCAGCCACGACGTTGAACGTATAAATACCATCATTATCGTTTGTATTCACGACACCCGAAAGTGTTGAGCGATCTTCAGAGATCGTACGATACCCCGGCGCTGCCGATGTGACCAGTTGAACGCCTCCTGAATACCCCAGAGGGAGCGTGCTGCTCCATGTGCCATCAGGATTGACAACACCATTTGCAATCTGATTGCCCACTCCATCAAAAAGAGCAATCGACCCAAACGCGCCGCCTGTTTCACTTCCGCCAATCAACCCGTCATGTGCGAAAGCTCCACCCTCTCCGTTATCAATAAAGATGCGGCCAGACAGTGTAGTGCCACCGTTGCCAACAGTCACTTGATAATCTTCGACCTCACCATCGACCGCAGGACCGCCTGCGCCGATTCCAAAATCTGATGACCATCTGAACCGCGCGAAAGTCTGCCCGACAACAGCATCATACGGTACATCAACTTGCAGATTGATCGTGCCGAGCGCGTTCAAATCCTGAACGTCGACGGCGACTTGCTCGATGGGGCTATCAAAGACACCATCAGCGTTCCAATCGAACCATGCTTGCAAGAACCCGTTGCCGAATACTGTGACAGGAATTGACACTGTTGTGCCGGGAACCAGCATCAATGGAAGGCCCACACCGTCATCATCCGCCCCATCCAAATCAGCGTTCGGGCCCGCTAGAGATGCCGCTTCCTGATCGTTCAGGTTACCCAACATAACACCGGGCACAAGCTCGTGGGTTGCATCGCCATAAGAGAGGGGTGCGTCGGAATAATCCGGGTCACAGGATGGCGTATGTAAATCAAAGATCGCAGAGTTGACGGAATCAAAATCTGCCGTCGTTCTGTGATAGACATCAATTGTCGAAAGTGCGCCAATCGTTGAAATATCGAAATCTGTGTACCCAGGATTTCGTGGATTCTCGACTATTCGGTTAGCAGTAATCACCAGAACTCTGCCATCAGGTGAGACCGACCCCGACCCATCGGTCAGGTTATTTATAACCCATGCGAAGTCATTCGTTGCACCTGACGCAACAAAGATCAAAGCCTCGCCATCCGCATCCATCGCCGATATCGATGATCCAAAGTCACCTGTAGTTAGACGAACCGGAACCTGACGCTCTAGGGCAATCTGTGCAAATATCTCTGTTTGATCACGTGCAGGCGCACGATCCTGCATCCGGATCGCTGTTCCTCCGACAGACCCCATCCATTCATCACCGTTACCATTGGCAACAGTTATCCCGGTCAAAAGAGCATCTACCACATTGGTCCCACTGGTATCCGCAGTGAGCATGCGCGTCTGGTCTGTACCGCCACCAACTTGAAAGAACAGACCGGCTGTACTAATCGGATTGCCGGTGAAAACCGGAGTCGTACAGAATTGCGCCACCGGTGTGTTCGGCACGGCCACTTGAGATGGCAAAACCGTAACGGCATAATCTTCAACCTCACCGTCAAGAGCTGGTGTCGTCTGGTCAAGGTCGCGGGTTGTGGACCACCGAAATCTTATAAAGGTTTGGTCAAGGGTCGTGTCCGCCGGGAATACGATGGGCACATCAATGATGCTGGTTCCCGCCGTTGGCGATTGCAGATTAACCGCGAACTGTTCCTGAAATCCACCGAAGGTCCCATCTCCATCGTAATCGAGCCAACCTTGCAGAAATCCTTCATTCGCCGCAGATTGCGTTACCGAAACCGGAATGATCGCCGAATTGCCGCGTTCCAGAACCGGAAAAACAGTCACGCCGTCATCATCCGCGCCATCACCTGATGCATCAGGGCTTGCGATAGAAATAATGTCACTATCAATTGCTGCACCAAGTTGGATGCCAGCAGTTATACTATGCGTCGCATCACCATAACTGACAGGTGCATCCGAGTAATCATCTCGTTGCGGGAAGTCGGAGACAGAGCAAATTGCATTGACCGTTTGCGCAATAAAACCATTCACGGGGTCTGCCGCCGCTGCGTAATTAGACGTCGTTACAACCATGCCATCATTACCGATAACGTAATCGATATGGGATCGGGCTGTCGCATCGTTATTGTAAGCATCAGCAGCTTCCGCCAACAAGACTACGACCACGCGCGTTCCATCAGGCCCGGCGGCACGCAGATTATCTGATGCCGCACGCCAAAGCGCTCCGCCTTCGTTAAATCGGTAATCATCCCCTTTTTCGGGGGATCAATAACTGGACTTCACGCGGCTTGTTTCAGTTTCATGGCGGGTGTGATCCCGCCGATGGCCATGTTGGGTCGTTCGTTGTTGTAAATCCATAACCACGATGTAGCGTGGTGCT
>CALKBI010000038.1 GCA_937990185.1 uncultured Neomegalonema sp.
ACAAACATCCCGCAGGCGGCTCAGGAAGTTCTGAAACTCATCAGGGATCGCCATACCCCTCAGGCTGCCGAGTAAATTGCAGCGCAGTAGTTTGTGTCCCTCATTGATTACTGCGCTGTTCCCGATAGAACACAAAAATCCCCGATCCGACGATGATTGCAATGCCGATCCATGTCAGCGCATCGGGAAATTCACTGAAAAATAGATAGCCCCAAAGCGTCGCGCCAATGATTTCGAGATATTGAAACGGCGCAGCGACGGATGCGTCTACCCGGCGCAAAGCGAAAATAATCAATGTATGGCAAGCAATGGCCACCAAGCCTATCGCAAGCACCTGAACGGCTTCAATTGGTACGGGAATGGCGAATGCTTCGCGCGTAGGGGCATGGATTACGACAATGACACCAAGCATAATCATCCCTGATAAGTTGGCTAACGCTTGTAGAGTCCATGGGTCAGAAGCGTTCGACAAGCGTTTGGTTAGGGTCATATACGCGGCAAAACATACCGCAGCCCCCAAAGGTAACAACGCGACCACGCCCAACTCTGAAAAGCTGGGACGGATGATGAGCAATGCGCCGCTAAACCCGATTAGGACCGCCAGTATTCGCCTCCATCCGATTTTATCTCCAAGAAAGACCGCCGAAAATAATGTCAGAATGAGAGGCTCAACGAAAAAGATCGCCGCGACATTCGCGATGGGCATGTATTGCAATGCTGCAAAGAAAAACGCGGTCGCACCGGCAATCCCCGCCCCACGCAGAAAATGTAGATGAAGTTTCGGCAATCTAAGCGCCGCGAAGCCCTTATCACGCCGGATAACGAACGGAACTAACAGTCCACTGCTGACGACAAATCGGAGCCACGCAATCTCCACCGGAGGGATCGTATCGGACAAATGCTTCGCAATCGCATCAACGATAGGAATAACGAGCATCGCTGCCGTCATCATCGCTAGTCCGGTTGTTGTATCGTGATTTGTCGTGGTTGTTGCGCTTTGAGTCATAGTCCGACGCTATACTCTTTTTCGGCGCGCGAGATACCGATTTCCTTCTGTATAGGCTTAGGCGATGGACACCCTCCATCCCGGCCAAAACAGAGCCGTAAGAAGATTCCGGTGGATTCTTGTGGGCAATCCAAGTCAATAGGATGACGGTTCGTGTCACACGGCGCTAATTGAGAGTATCATGAGTGTAACAACATCATTCCGCGTTTCAGCTTTTCTCCGACTATGCACAATGTCGGGTGAAGCCGCTTATATCCTGAAACGGGGTGATGAAACGGCGGGTGCTGTTTTGGTCAAGCATCTCAGGCCCGATGGAAAAGCTGTAGTCTACGCGCGGCGATACGACATAGAAGGGGAAATCGTCTGGGAACGGGCCACGGGTGACGCGGCTGTTTCGGATAAAGAAGCAGACGCCTATATTGATCGGCGCGTTAAATCAGACACCGATTTGTGGGCTGTCGAAGTCGAGAGCAAGGCAGATGCTCCGTCGCTCACTGATCTATGAGCGATGCCCGTACTGGTTCGGAGATGTAAAAGTCGCGCCCTGATGCCGGAATAAATCGCTTTTTTACGCCTTTCGGTAGGCATAATGGATCGGCGATAAAGGCTCTTACGAAAACCCCATCATCATATTCGATAGATGCCACGCACCCGGTGGGAGTATGAACCGCGGAAATTGTTTCACGCTTCAATTCTACCCGAATGTCATGAGGTTTCGCATAAACGCTGCTTACAGATACAATCAGTAAGCCAGTCAAAATCCCCAGATATCTGTCCCATAACGCCATTTGCCAACTCCTTCTCGCCCCACGCGAGCTGGCATCCCATCCCAAGTCATCTGGCGCAGATTGCACTGCTGCCTGATAAGAAAAAATTAAATGGATCTCGTAAAAATTGAAGTGATAAGCGTCATATATTGTGTAAATTGTACAAAATTGACCAAATTATCACACATGATCCGTGTCTGACGTTGTTTTCAATAGACTTGCTGCGCGTCTCTTTCTAAGTCCTGAGCATGAGTGAAGAGACCCCTCCCGATGAAGCCACAGACGACCTTCGCGTCGTAGATGAAACGTTGAGCCGTGCGCTTGGTGGGCGCTATCTCACCTATGCGCTTTCGACCATTATGCATCGGGCTTTGCCGGATGTACGTGATGGGCTTAAGCCCGTTCACCGCCGGATTCTGTACGCCATGCGTCAGATGCGCCTCAATCCGGAAGGCGGTTTCAAAAAGTCGGCTAAAGTTGTCGGCGAGGTCATGGGCAGTTTTCATCCCCATGGCGATCAGTCGATTTATGATGCTATGGTCCGCCTCGCTCAAGACTTTGCCAGCAGATATCCTCTGGTCGATGGTCAAGGCAATTTCGGGAATGTCGATGGCGATAATCCTGCCGCGATGCGCTATACAGAAAGCCGCCTTACTCCCGTAGCATTGACATTGCTCGAGGGGTTAAGTGACGACGCAGTTGATTTTAGCCCAAACTATGATGGCGAAGAAGTCGAGCCGGATGTTCTGCCCGCCGCTTTTCCAAACCTGCTAGCGAACGGCGCGACCGGCATTGCCGTGGGGATGGCGACCTCTATTCCGCCGCATAATGTTGATGAATTGTGCCAAGCTTTGTTGCACTTGCTCAAAACGCCAAACGCTAGAATAGAAAAACTTGTCGATTTAGTCCCCGGCCCTGATTTTCCGACGGGCGGTGTTATCGTCGAACCTCGCGCTAACATTATTGATGCTTACAAGACCGGGCGGGGCGGTTTCCGCTTGCGGTCAAAATGGCATAAAGAAGACCTTGGGCGCGGCAAATACCAGATTGTCGTCACAGAGATCCCGCACGCTGTTCAGAAAAGCCGCCTTGTTGAGCGTATTGCTGTACTCGTCACCGAGAGAAAAGTTCCGATCCTCGGCGATGTGAATGATGAGAGCGCGGAAGACGTGCGGCTCGTTCTTGAACCCCGGTCGGGCAATGTTGATCCCGACGTGTTGATGGAAACGCTATTCAAGCAAACGGATTTAGAAGTTCGTGTCCCGCTCAACCTCAATGTCCTTGACGCAACCCGCACACCGCGTGTGATGTCATTGCCAGAGGCGTTACAAGCCTTCCTCGACCATCGCCGCGATGTCCTTATCCGCCGCTCTAAACACCGTATTGGCAAAATCGATGCGCGCGTTGAAGTGCTCGACGGCTATATCATCGCGTTCCTGAACCTTGATCGCATCATCGAGATCATCCGCGAAGAGGATGAGCCAAAGCCGATTATGATGGCGGAATTTAACCTGAGCGATGTTCAGGCCGAAGCCATTCTCAATATGCGCTTGCGCTCGCTGCGGAAGCTGGAAGAAATGCAGCTCCGCGATGAACGTAAAAAGCTCGTGAAAGAGCGAGGCGAGTTGGATGGCATTCTCAAAGATGAGAGTAAGCAATCCGCAAAAATTAGCGATGAACTCAAAGATATCCGCAAACGGTTTGGCGTTAAATCAGAAGGCGGGGCGCGTCGGACCCAATTTGCAGATGCGCCAAAAATAGAAGCAGCCACGATGGAGGCGATGATCGACAAAGAGCCGATCACCGTTATCTGCTCCGAAAAAGGCTGGATACGTGCGATGAAAGGCCATGCGGCGCTTGATTCTGAGGTGAAGTATAAGGATGGCGACGGCCCGCGCTTTATGTTCCACGCACACACGACAGATAAGCTGCTTGTTTTTGCAAGCAATGGACGGATCTATACGTTAAGCGCCGATAAACTGCCCGGTGGCCGGTCAATGGGAGAGCCGTTGCGGTTGCTGGTTGATCTGCCAAACGAAGAGAATACCGTCGATCTCTTCGCACATACTCCTGGAGCAAAACGTATTGTTGCCTCTGCTGATGGGCGCGGGTTCGTGATTGCGGAAGCAGACGCCGTTGCGCAAACGCGCACAGGCAAACAGGTTCTCAATACTGATCCACTATCCAAGGCCGCGTTCTGTGTGCCTATTGGTACAGAAGACGATACCGTTGCCGTTGTGGGCGATAATCGAAAGATGCTTTTATTCCCGATTGACGATTTGCCAGAAATGGGAAGAGGGAAGGGCGTCTTACTTCAGCGATATAAAGATGGCGGTATGTCTGACATTCGAACGTTGAAGTTTGAGGACGGACTCAGTTGGCAGATGGGCGGTGGAAAAACCCGAACAGTCCCAGAGGCCGAACTCACCGACTACCAGGGTAAACGTGCCTCTGCTGGACGAATGGCTCCGCGCGGGTTCCCGAGAGACAATAAATTCAGCTAGTCAGTCGTCTAAATTGACCTGCAAGCCAGACCGAAAGGCAAGTAGTTCCTGTCTTTCGGTGCTGAGCTAAATCACTTTGTGTCAGCGTCGTTAAAACCAGCTGCTGACGACATCACCGATACCGCTCAGAACACTACCGGACTCAATACGGCAATACCCTCTGGCTTTTTCTGCTTCCCAGTTTGATGGATTTGCCACGAGCAAAACGTCGAAATCGGCGACGGCTTCATCGCAGCGACCAAGTGCCCGCCGCGCCAATCCACGTTTCAGCATCAGGTCTTCGTCATTGCGAAAGACTCTAAGAGCATCCGTAAAGTCCGCTTCGGCCAAATCATAGCGTCCAAGGGCATAGTTGGCTTCACCACGTTTTGCGAGGGTGGCGGGTGCGCCGCGGGTTAGTGCGACGCTGTTCTCGTAGGCATATCTTGCTTCTTCTGAACGTCCGGCTGCCATGTACGCATCACCTTTGGCAATGGCGATCTGGTCTAGTTTTGCTTCGCTGTTTTTAGCCTGTTCTAAAGCGGCAAGTGCTTCTTCAGATTGGCCAAGCATTGTGAGCGCCCGTGCTCTCAATAAAAACCCCCGCGCCCGATGTGTGCGACTGCTTCGGAGAATATCGGTCATTTCTAATGCGGATTGAGCATTACCCACTGCCAGTTCTGCTTGTGTCGCCCGAACGGTGGCCTTCAAATTCGTCGGATCAAGCTCTAAAGCTTTTCGCGTATCGCTTCTTGCGAGGTCTGGACGCCCGAGTGCCAGAAAAGCACTCGCCCTTTGGACACGGGCTTCGCTATCGCCCGGACGTGCTTTAACGGCTGCATTAAAGAAAGCCAGAGCTTCACGGTCTTCGCCTCTAGCCAGCTTTACCCGTCCGATTGCGCCTCGGATCATTGGGTCGGCAGGGGCGCGGACGGCCGCTCGGGAAAGGTTGTCGATCCCAGTTTCGGTTTCGCCCAAAGCGAGCAACGCAACCGCCCTGTTGTAGAGCAGGTCCGGATCATTAGGCCGCTGTTTCAGTGCTTCGCGGAAAAACGCTTCTGCCGTTTGCGCATCACCCATTGCTAAACGCGCGCGCCCTTTTTGAAACAGCAAAGCAACGCTAGCCTCAGGCCAAGATCCAATCGCTTCCAAGTGTCTGTTGGCTTCACGCGGTCTATCGGCGTCTATCAACGTCGCGGCAAGATGGTAACGAACTGTCCGTTGGTCGCTTGTTGTTTTGAGAAGTCTTTGAAAATCCGCAACAGCTGCACCATTATCGCCAGCCTCTCGTAAAGCAGATGCGCGTGCGGCCAGAAGTTTAGCGTCAGGCTCAATGTAGAGCAGGGCTTCGTCGTAATCCTTCAGTGCTCCATTGATGTTACCGCGCATACGGCGCACATCGCCCCGTTTCCTGTATGCACTTCCGTCGTGGCGGCGTTCAGCAATCGCTGTATCAAAGGCTATTTCTGCTTCGGCCAATTCTCCGAGTGCTGCATGTGCGTCCCCGATAGCTCGCGAAGCTTTTGCACCGCCCCCGATTGCCCGTGCTATTCTGAATTCCTGCAAGGCGCGATCATAACCGCCGAGTGCATAGAGCGCTTCGCCTCGCATGAAAGCAAGGCGTCTATCGAACCGTTGATCTAGATTTTCATATCCCGCACGACCTTTCAGCGCATCGGCGGTTTCTCTGGCGCGATCAATCTTCGCGAGAGCGCGCTCTGGTCGTTTGTCCAAAAGGTATATAGCAGCATGTTCGAGTAAAAACTTTGGCCTTGCCGGGCTAATCAGCTGGATTAATTTTAGTGCCGAGCGGGTTTCGCCGATGTTAGCAAGCGCGCGGGCTTTTCCGCTTATAGCGTCAAGGTCTTTAGGGTCAGCTTCTAGTGCAGCCTCAAAAGTTTCGAGAGCAGACTCGTAGCGTCCAGAAGCAAGGGCCGCCCAACCGGATTGTGTAAGGAGATAGCCATCCTGCGGTAATGCTGCTGTCTGAGTATGGCCACTAGAGCTAAAGGTGACTGCAAAACTTGTCACGCAAAAAGCAATAATAGTTGTTTTTTTCAATGTACTTAGCGCAATTCTTTGCATTGCTTGACCACCTCATCCGCTAACCCCTTGTATAGCACTAGGCATTAGCAGATCAATGGTCACAGTAAAGAATAGCTAAAAAAGGTTGCCGGCTTTGCTTTTATTCCACCAAAGATGGAGCAGGACAGTACTTTTCCCCCCATGTTTGAAATGCTGATAGTGGTGCTCGCAATTCTTTTGCACGGTCAGTTGGGACATATTCGCAGCGGCGAGACCCGGATGAGATCGGTTTTCTAATTAAAAGCCCCTGATCGACTAGACGGCGCAGTCTATCGGAAAGAATATTGCGTGCGACGCCCATTTTCTCTTGCATTAATTCAAATCGCGTTACGCCGTTCAAAGTTGCCCATAGTGTCAGCAACATCCAACCATCCCCGATTTCGCCCATAGTGCGAGCTAAAGGGCATTCTCTTTCTTTTAAATCACTGCGTATCATGGCTAGAACTCCAAAAGTTTTACCAATCGATAAAGATGATATGATGCTCTTGCTGCCATTTGCAATCTGCGAAGTTGTCACAGGCAATCTTTTGAGGTGTCGCGCCTCTCTTGCGTGTCTCATCATGCTGTGGTTTTACACTCCGTAACGCGCCCAGCCGTGCAAAGGCGCGAACATTTGAATTTGAAGGTAGAATGATATGGATGTCTTGTTTTCAATCGAAGCGTTGGGGACGCTCGCATCACTGATCTTTTTGCAGGCCGTTCTAGGCTTCGATAATCTGCTCTATATCTCGATTGAATCGAAACGAGCACCGGCTGAGAAACAAGCAATGGTGCGTAAAGCAGGGATCGCAATCGCGGTCGTTCTGCGTTTGGTGCTACTATTTGTGATCATGCAGATATTGGCCAGCGTGGTTGAGCCTCTCTTCAAATTGGATAATTTCGCCATTGCAGGTGAGTTTAATCTCAAGGCACTGATTTTTCTCTTCGGCGGCGGCTTCATAATGTACACGGCGGTTAAGGAGATTAATCACCTCCTTTCCATAGATGACCTTCATCACGAAGCGGGAGGCAGTCAAAAATCGACTTTTACCGTTATCGCGTTGATCGTCTTTATGAATTTGATCTTTAGTTTTGACTCGATCTTGTCGATGCTGCCTCTTACCGGACAGTTCGCCAGTGACGCCTTCGTCTCTCCTCAGTTTATCCTGCTCGCGATTGCTGTAGTGGTCAGCGGCGTCATGATGATTGTCTTGGCGGATCGCGTCGCGTCATTCATAGAAAAGAACCGAATGTTCGAGGTTCTTGGCCTGTTTATCCTCTTGATCGTCGGCATCATGCTACTGTCTGAAGGCGGTCATATCGCGCATATGTCTCTGTTTGGGTACGAGATTGAAGCGATGGCTAAATCGACATTCTATTTCTCGGTCGCGGTACTCTTTATCGTCGATATCGTACAGACGCGCTTCCAGCGGAAACTTGAGGCCAAGAAAAAGGCTGAGATCGCTGATCCGGCCACGAATGCGGCTTCTACGCAAGAGGCGTATGCAAAAGTAGGAGGCGTCCCACATGCTTGATCTGACGTTTTCCGAGCCAGCCCCCAAAGTAATGCAAGGCGCGACTGGCCCTTGGGAGTTGGTCATCGGTATGGAAGTCCACGCGCAGGTTTCTTCCACAGCCAAGCTGTTCTCAGGTGGATCGACGGATTTCGGGTCTGAGCCGAACAGTAACGTGGCGCTAGTCGATGCGGCAATGCCGGGAATGCTTCCGGTGATCAACGAGTTCTGCGTTGAACAAGCAGTTCGCACTGGCTTGGGTTTGAAAGCGGAAATCAACTTGCGTTCAGTCTTTGACCGCAAGAACTATTTCTACCCTGACCTCCCGCAAGGCTATCAGATTAGCCAATTTAAATACCCCATCGTGGGCGAGGGCGAAGTGTTGGTCGATATGGAGCCGGGCGTTGCCCGCACCGTGCGCGTCGAACGCATTCACCTTGAGCAAGATGCTGGCAAGTCGATCCATGACATGGACCCGACTATGTCGTTCGTAGACTTGAACCGCACCGGCGTTGCCCTGATGGAAATTGTCTCTCGCCCTGATATTCGTGGCCCGGAAGAGGCCGCAGAGTATTTGCGAAAACTTCGCCAACTTCTTCGCTATCTCGGAACATGTGACGGGAATATGCAAGAGGGGTCCATGCGCGCTGACGTGAACGTCTCCGTTTGTCGCCCCGGCGATTACGAAGCCTTCCGCGAGGGCGGCGATGATTTCTCCAAACTCGGTACACGCTGTGAGTTGAAGAACATGAACTCCATGCGCTTCATCCAGCAGGCCATTAATTTCGAGGCGCGCCGTCAGATCGATATTCTGGAAGACGGTGGCAGCATTGATCAGGAGACCCGCCTTTACGATCCAAACAAAGGCGAGACCCGTTCCATGCGATCAAAAGAAGAGGCGCATGATTACCGTTACTTCCCTGACCCTGATTTGCTGCCTCTCGAAATAGAGCAGGCTTGGGTCGATGACATCGCGGCAACCCTGCCTGAGCTGCCTGACGAAAAACGCGCACGGTTTATGTCGGATTATGGCGTCACCGAATACGACGCGAGCGTTTTGGCAGCAGACCGTGCAGATGCGGATTTCTTTGAACAGGTCGCAAAGGGGCGCGACGGTAAAGCGTCTGCGAACTGGGTTGTGAACGAGTTGTTCGGGCGCTTGAACAAAGAGGGCCTTGGCGTCGAGACATCTCCCGTATCGGCGGAACAGCTTGGCGGGATCATTGACCTGATCGGCAAAGGCGACATCTCCGGTAAAATCGCGAAAGAACTTTTCGAGATTGTCTGGACTGAAGGCGGCAACCCTGCGGAAATCGTCGAAGCTCGTGATATGAAGCAAGTCACAGACACAGGCGCGATTGAAGCGGCGGTGGATGAGATCATCGCGGCGAACCCGGAAAAAGTCGCACAGGCTCAGGCAAAACCCTCGATGGCAGGCTGGTTCGTCGGACAGGTCATGAAAGCCACCGGCGGCAAAGCCAACCCACAAGCCGTGCAACAACTGGTGAAACAAAAGCTAGGCGTTTAGCCAAAGAACGACTCCCGTCCCGCACGAAGATGCGGGGCCTCGCGCCGAGAAGTCTGTAAGTTTATCCGAGATCCTGTACTTTCGTCCGAGATGGTGGCTCGCCGCACTTTCAAATAACACCTTCACCGCGCAGGACTTCTTTCACCTGCACGTCCTTCGCATAAAATGCGCGGTGGAGGACATCGACGGCTTTCCAAGGGTCGGCATTGCCACATAAAAATATATCAAAAGCGCCATACTCCGCTTCGGGCCAAGTATGTACGCTGATATGGCTCTCGGCTAACAAGGCCACGCCGCTGACCCCTTGAGGCGAGAATCGGTGTAGATGGATGTGCAGCAGCGTCGCTTCACACGCGCGGATGCAATCGCGAAACGCTTGTTCAATGGTGGTAATATCGTCAAGGCCCTTACCGCCAATCACCTCGATCAAAAGATGCGTTCCGGCAAAAACTTTACCATCGCGCGTGCCAATATACTCGGCACGGTTTTCATCAGGCGAGCGATCCGTCATTGTTAACTGTGCCTTTCGGTCGATCCGCTGTCTTTTGTTCTGAGATAAAGCGGATTACACTTATTCTGTCTTGAAGGCTCTCAATGTCTCGAAAATAACCCAAAGTGCAAAAGCCACTTTGAGCTGTTTTATGAATCGTAGTATTTTAGTATGGTTTTGCATTTGTACGGTAGGGTTTCATACGGCTCTTGGCGTGAACCCTGATTCAACAAAATCTCGAAGTGCTGGAATAATCGCCCGCGACAATTTGCGTACTGACTCACTTCACAAAGAAGTGGTTGGGTGGCACAAACCTGTTGTTAGTACTGCACAATGCTTGTTTGGGACACTTAAGCTTGCTGGCAATGGGTTATATTCGCGCAGCCCTGACGATAAGGGATTGCCGGCGGGGAGTAATTTATTAGATGGACGCTCAGGGTCGTGTTTTAGTTGATGATACGGCACGCCTTAATGCTGGGCGGGCTTTGTCTGCTCGCCAAGAGAAACTCCCGCAAGATGCTCTGCGCCAGTTGGCCGAAGAGGTGATCGCACGTTTGGCGAGCCGTTATGCAAGCCGACACATCGATCATACTCCGAGCGAGCGCGGCATCGCTGACTTAGCAGATGCATTGCTTGACTCAGATTCTGACGCAGGACTTGACTATGTTCTTGATCTGAAGCGCAAAGGCATTCCACGAGATACCGTCTATCTAGGGTACATCAGCGGCGCAGCTCGTCTTTTGGGCGAGCGATGGGTTAACGATGACATTACCTTCACGGATGTTACGATTGCTGCAGGTCACCTCTACGTCATTATGCGCGCTCTACGTCCGAACTTCATCTCAGATGTTGCGGATGTAAAAAAAGGCGCACGCGCTCTCTTCTCGCCGACGCCGGGCGAAGATCATACTCTCGGGATCATGATGGCCGCAGATATGTTCCGCGAGCGTGGCTGGCAAATTGATTTGAAAACCGGGCTTGATCATGACGCGCTGGTAGAGGCTGCTTCCGTTGGCGGATACCCGATTATCGGATTGTCAGCGGGCAGTGCGAAGATGATCGTTCCGCTCACGCGGCTCATTGCGTCTCTTCGCGTGACCAGTCCAGGGTCGGCGATCCTTGTCGGCGGCGAGCTAGCGGGAATCGAACCTGATCTTGCCGAGATTGTCGATGCAGATAGTATCGCTGGAGATGCACAAACAGCTCTCAAAGAAATTGAACGGCTCTTCGACCTTTATTCAAAGGTCGAAAAGTAAGATCGGCTGTAATTATGGGCTTTTGAGATATCTCAGCGCCTTTAAATCGTCGCGCTTATCTCAATACGTTCCTCTTGAATCAAAACCTGAACGGATGCGCCCAATGATCGCGAGATCTCGTGGGTCAAGAACAAGCTCGATTGTTTGGCGTCAATTTCGTTAAGTGCAGCCCCGTTTTGTAAGATATCAGCCGAGCTTTCCTGCATCCGTGCCTTTGGACCTTCGGCAGAGATCATGAGGCTTGTCGCCCCTTCTTTGCGCGCCCCTACATGCAAGGTCCCGCCGCGCGGCAACGACTCATATCCGATCAGAATAAAGTTCAGCAGCAATTTGACTGCTTCTTTGTCAAGCATGACCTCGCCAGCCCGCCAATCAAGTGATACTGACGTCCCCTTCGTCAAAGCCTCTGCCAGTTCTTTCGCATCATCCAGAGGAATATTTTCCGCCATTGATCCGGCGACACCAAAACAGATACGCATGAATTGCAGCTTTGCCGAGGCTGACGCTGCGCTGGATCGGATCAGATTCATCGCCATATCGCGCATTTCTGCGTCTTGCTCGTCAGCAAGGATTTCTAACCCATTGTTCACGGCACTCACTGGACTAATAAGGTCATGGCAAATGCGGGAGCTTAAGAGGGTTGCTAAAGTCAGGTCAGTCATTGAGATCATCATACTCCAAAGCACTGCAACCGGATTCGCAGATTCACCGTGAGGCGATTTACTGCAAAGGAGGCTTTCCTTTTGGTTGTGTACAGGATTAGCGAATAAAACTTAACGAAAAATTTCCAATTTCTTGCCGGAGATTTATCACTTTGTATTATACATTAATTTTCATTTCCTGCGCGCGCGAAATTATCTTCAAGTGGTTTGAGAATATAACTCATCGGAGTCCGCTTGCCGGTTTCAATGAAGATTTCAGCAGGTAGGCCCGGCACTAGTTCGTTTTCGCTGCCGAGCCGTTCGCGTTCTTCGTTGGATAGCAATACCTCGACTGCGAAAAATGGCACCCCGGTGGTCTCATCAATTTTCCGGTCGTAAGAGACTTTGGCGACCTTGCCGTTTAGTTCAGGCGTGGTGCGCTGGTTGAATGTGCTAAAGCGCACTCTGGCGGGGCCACCGATTTTGATTTGGTCCCGTTTGGTTGGCTCGACTTTCGCTTCGAGTACTAACCGGTCGGTGGTTGGAACGATATTCATGATCGTTTGCCCTGGCGAGACAACTGCCCCCGCTGCGAAAACCGATAAATCCTGCACCACACCGGCTTGCGGTGAGGCGAGTTGAATCTTACGGATGCTCTCGTCAGCAACGACGATACGTTGCTGGATTTCATTCACTTGTCCTTGAACTTCGCGTAGTTCGGAAATGGCTTCTTCTCTACGGCTTTCGCGCAGGCGAGTCATTTCGATCCGCGTTTCTTGTATCTGGCGGACAAGACCTGCGTTATTGGAATTAAGCGCGCCGATCTCTCCCTCAATCCGGGCTTTTTCGCGTAGGATTTCCTGTAGGCGAGTTTCGGTTGTAAGCCCTTGACCGAGTAAAGTGCGCACGCGGGTTTGCTCTCCGTCAATCGATACAAGTTGTTCTCTGAACGAAGCAAGACGGGAGGATGATCCTGTAATCTCACTTTGAACCTGTCCAACCCGCTCGCGCAATTGCGCGGCTTGTTGGCGATATCCGCTCAAGCGGGCATTGAAGAGGCTTTGTTGATCCTGGACAACCTTCGCAACGTCAGAGTTTTGGCGTGCTTTGGTGAGCAGTTGTTGAGGAAAGGAAAGGCTCGTGCTGCTATCGCGCTCTGCGACCAACCGCACCTCCCTAGCTTTCAGTTCATTAATCTGCCCTTCAAGAATTGCACGTGTCGCATCTTGGGTGATTTGTTCCAATCGCAGCAAAGGTTGACCGGCATCGACAGTTTGACCTTCACGTACGAAAATTTCGCCAACTACGCCGCCTTCCGGATGCTGGACAGGCTTTTGTTTGGTTTCAACACGCAACTCGCCAGATGCAACGACTGCACCGCTAATTTCTGTCTGGGTGGCCCACCAGCCACCGCCGCCAAACAACGCGGCGATAATGATCGTTCCGAAGAAAGTATGCTTACCGGCTTTCCAGCGACTCGGATCATGGGCGTAATTTTGCTTTTGACGTTTCATTGCGGCAGGCCTCCTGCGGCGGCACGATTAATGGGCGTAACCTGAGCGTGACTTGTGGTTGTTTGGCGCAAGATTTCATCACGCGGACCAAACGCCTGTTGCTGGCCATCTTTCATGACGAGCAGCTTGTCACAAGCTGCAATCGCGCTTGGACGGTGAGCCATCACGATCACGGCGCTACCACGCTCCTTTGCATCGCGGATGGCTTGAACCAATGTTGCTTCTCCCTCGGCGTCGAGATTGGCATTCGGCTCATCGAAAATAAGCAGAGGCGGATCGCCATAAAGAGCGCGCGCCAAACCAACACGCTGGCGTTGCCCGCCAGATAGCTGTCCGCCGCCCTCGCCGATTTCAGTGTCGTATCCGTTCGGCAATCCAACAATCATTCGGTGCGCACCGCCGCGTTGAGCTGCCTGTACCACTTCGCCTTCGTTTAGATCAGGTGATAAACGAGCGATGTTTTGCGCGATTGTTCCAGCAAATAATCCAACATCTTGAGGCAAGTAACCAATGCGCCGCCCAAGTTCAGTGTCACTCCATTGGTCGAGCGTTGCTCCGTCGAAGCGGATTTCTCCCGCTAACGGAGGCCATACGCCAACTAGGGCGCGGGCTAAGGTGGATTTTCCGCTAGCGCTCGGCCCGATTACGCCAACGGCTTCACCGGGTTGAACATCAAAAGAAATGCCTCGAATAATCGGCGTGCGCTCTCCGGCAGGGGCGACTGCGAGGCCGGAAATTTCAAGTTTGGGTTTTGGTTCGGGCAGTGTGGTCTTTTGATCGGATACAGGCGTAACCGCGAAAAACTCTTGCAGCGCGCGTGCGCCGCGTCTTGCTCTGATGAAGACGCGCCAGTTTGCAATCGCCTGATCAACGGGTGCAAGCGCGCGTCCCATCAAAATAGACGCCGCGATCATGACACCGGGTGAAATTTCTTGTTTCACGGCTAACCATGCTCCCAAAGCGAGGATGGCTGATTGCAGGAACATGCGGAATGTTTTGGAAAATGTTTGGAAGAATCCGGCACGGGTAGAATGTTGCATCTGCGCGCCCAGCGCTTTGCCGCGCATCTCGCCCCACCGGCCACGGGCAGCATCGCCCATTCCTAAAGCTCGCACTGTTTCAGCTTCGCGACGCATTGACTCAGAGAATTTCTCGCTTTCGGCTGAGGCCATGCGAGAGTCGATCTCTGGCTGTGCTGTCATAATTTGATTGAGCAGTGCGATTATGAACAGCAAAACAGCAGCGGCGAGAGAAAATGCGCCTAGTAAGGGATGAAATAAGAAAATCGCACCAAGATAAATCGGAACCCAAGGAGCATCAAAGAACGCGAAAGGCGCGTTTCCAGATAAAAATTGCTGAATGGATTCGAGATCACGTAATGCAGCGGCGGGCCGCGCCCGCTCTGCCGGGGATAAAGCGCGGCGCAAAACGCCATCAAATACCCGTCCGTCTAACATCGCTTGAAAACGCGCCCCTGCATTCGCCAAGATGCGGCTCCGCAAGAAATCGAGCACGCCCATGATTAAAAACAATCCGGCAACGAGGGCGAATAAGACGACGAGAGTCTCCTGACTGCCGCTTGCGAGCACTCGGTCATAGACCTGAAGCATGAACATGGGTCCGGTCAGCATCAACAGATTGACGAAGCAACTGAAAATGCCGGCGACAATGAATAATCCACGCGCCGACCAAAAAGCTTTGCGATACTCGGCACGACCTTTAGCAAGCTGCGGTGATATCATTTCAAATACTCATTTTTCGTTTGGCATCATATGCTTGCTTGGCAGGATTGGATGGGTTTTGAAGCCAGGGTGAAATTTCAATAGTTGTGCAACGAAACTTCCTAGTCTTTGGTTCCGCACCATAACAGATGTCACTAATCTTTGATCTGATCGGGGTGATCAGATGTATGATAATGCC
Source organism: uncultured Neomegalonema sp. (assembly GCA_937990185.1). Taxonomy (GTDB): domain Bacteria; phylum Pseudomonadota; class Alphaproteobacteria; order Rhodobacterales; family Rhodobacteraceae; genus JAHDDY01. The sequence goes on from CALKBI010000038.1 coordinate 15,184, forward strand.
GTCAAAATACCGAATAATGCCACTGAAATAACAATTCCCGCGATTAGACCTTTATGGATGCAGTCTGCAGTCTTCTGACCGCGTCTTTTGAAAAGCAGGAATGTAACTGCGAAACAAGCGATAAAAAGCACAATTATTGGCATTTTTCCGTACTTTCACTTTGGATAGAGCTGTAATTGCTGCAGTTTTGTTACTGCAACTCTTTCTGATGCGAAATCAACTGATACGCATTTTTGCTGAAATGCTATAGGTGGATGGGTGGTTTAATTGGCGATCAAAAACACTTCTTCGCGGCCAATCATACCAAGCACATCCCGCGCCCGCTCATCCAATAGATCAAGGTCAAGCGCTTCAGTGCGAAGTCCAGAATTCCGCTTAAGCAACGCGACTTCCCGATCTTCCAGCATGGCGATTTCTCGCTTTGCCGCAGCAAATTCGCGCTGCGTTTTGTCCAGCGCAATGTGTCCGTAATTGCCGGTAAATATCTGCAAGCTGAAAAACCAAAGAACAGCCAAGAGTGCCACCGGCAAAGCCAGTGACACGAAATACCCGCCAAACTTGCGAAAAATCGACATTTCTGTCCTCATTAACCGCGCAAACTCAACCCACCGTACACTGCTGCATTGCCTAAGTCTTCCTCAATGCGAATCAGTTGATTATATTTTGCGAGACGGTCTGACCGGGCGAGCGAGCCGGTTTTGATCTGTCCACAATTCGTTGCCACGGCAAGATCAGCAATCGTGGCATCTTCGGTTTCACCGGAACGGTGCGACATAACCGCAGAATACCTAGCTTTATGCGCCATATTCACGGCTTCAAGCGTCTCGGATAGGGAGCCGATCTGATTGACTTTAACGAGGATTGAATTGCCAATCCCACGGTCAATACCGTCTTTCAGGCGTGTCGGATTGGTCACGAATAGATCGTCCCCGACGAGCTGACAGCGATCCCCAATCTTTTCGGTCAGAGCTTTCCAGCCGTCCCAATCATCTTCTGCGAGACCGTCTTCGATAGAGATAATCGGATAATTGTCGCACAGCGCAGCATAGTAATCCGCCATTTCACTAGCCGAGAGGACTTTATCCTCCCCTTTGAGGTGATATTTGCCGTCTTCGAAAAATTCTGTCGATGCGGCATCCAATGCGAGCGCAACTTGCTCGCCGGGTTTGTAGCCAGCCTTTTCGATGGATTTCATAATGAAATCGAGCGCGTCACGGGTTGAGGCGATATTTGGTGCAAATCCACCTTCATCACCGACATTGGTATTATGACCCGCTGCTTGGAGTTCCGATTTGAGCGTGTGGAAGATTTCAGCACCCCAGCGCACAGCTTCACGGATATTCTCAGCCGCAATCGGCATCACCATGAATTCCTGAATATCAATCGGGTTATCCGCATGTTCGCCGCCATTGATGATATTCATCATCGGGCAGGGTAAGACATGCGCGGAAACACCACCAATATAGCGATAAAGCGGCAAACCAACACTATCAGCTGCTGCTTTAGCGGTTGCCATGGAGACACCAAGGATCGCATTAGCACCCATCCGCCCTTTGTTTGGTGTGCCATCCAGTTCGATCATTGCTGCGTCAATCATTGCTTGATTGGTGGCATCAACGCCCGCAAGCGCATCAAAAATTTCGGTATTTACAGCTTCGACGGCTTTCAGGACGCCTTTGCCTTTATAACGATCACCACCATCGCGTAATTCAACGGCTTCATGCGCACCTGTTGAGGCTCCTGATGGAACAGCTGCCTGCCCAAGCGAACCATCCTCAAGCAACACTTCGACCTCGACAGTAGGGTTGCCCCGGCTATCCAGTATTTCACGGCCTGTAATGTCGATGATGGCGCTCATGCGGGTCTCTCCTTTGAATTGTCCGCGCGAGAATTACCGCAGTGCAGCACAAAAAGAAAGCTGCAGCCTGGCTCTGTTTCCACACGGAATTTCATTTTCAATAGGTGACGAATATTAACGGGATGTCTCTACGGACCCCGAATAAGAAAAACCCCGCCATAAGACGGGGTTTTGCATAGTTTAAGCGTAGTCTTGAGCTTAGTTCTTTTCTTTGTCGACCATTTTGCCCGCTTCGATCCACGGCATCATGCCGCGCAATTTTGCACCGACTTCTTCGATCTGGTGAGCGTCATTGTTGCGGCGGATGGCCTTGAACATCGGCGCACCGGCTTTGTACTCACGCATCCATTCGGAAACGAAAGCACCGTCCTGAATGTCTTTGAGGACTTTCTTCATCCGCGCTTTTGTTTCGTCGTAAGGCAGGATTTGCGGGCCGGAATGGTACTCTCCGAACTCAGCAGTGTTCGAGATCGAGTAGTTCATGTTTGCGATGCCGCCTTCATAGATCAGGTCGACGATCAACTTCACTTCGTGCAGACACTCGAAATACGCCATTTCTGGTGCGTAACCGGCCTCAACCAGCGTTTCAAAGCCCATGCGGATCAGTTCAACGAGGCCACCGCAGAGAACAGCTTGCTCGCCGAATAGATCCGTCTCGCACTCTTCTTTGAAGTCCGTCTCAATGATGCCTGACCGACCACCGCCGATGGCGGAACAATAGGAAAGGCCGATTTCCAGTGCGCGGCCCGTGGCGTTCTGGTGAACAGCAACAAGGCAAGGCACACCGCCACCTTTCGAGAATTCGCCGCGAACTGTGTGGCCGGGGCCTTTTGGCGCCATCATGATGACATCGACGCCTTCTTTCGGCTCGATCAGACCGAAATGTACGTTCAGACCATGCGCAAAGGCAATCGCAGCGCCGTCTTTCAGATTGTCATGGATGTGTGCGTAGTACGTTTCTGCCTGCAATTCGTCAGGCATACACATCATGATAACATCGCACCAAGCCGCAGCTTCTGGGATTCCCATGACTGTAAGCCCCGAGCCTTCAGCCTTTTTCGCCGACGCCGAACCGGGGCGCAAGGCGACCACGAGGTTCTTAGCGCCGCTGTCATGCAAGTTCAGCGCATGGGCATGACCTTGCGAGCCGTAGCCGACAATCGCGACTTTTTTGTCCTTGATAAGATTAATGTCGCAGTCGCGATCGTAATAGACGCGCATGGTATGCTCCCGATTCCATAGGTTTCTCTGCCTGAAAAGGCGCTCGCGCGTGGTTAGACGAGGGGCGCGAGGGGCGCAAGTGCTGAGTCGTGTTTCATAGTGCCCGCCAGCCAATATCTGACCGATAAAAGCCTTCAGGCCACTCAATTTGGCTTGCGGCATCATACGCCCGGTTGCGCGCTTGCTCTACATCGCGGCCTAGCGCTGTAATGCCCAGAACACGCCCTCCAGCTGAAACAAGCACTGTTTGTTCCATGCGTGTTCCAGCATGAAAAACCTCGACGCCTTTGATATCATCCGCACGTTCGACGAATCCGATCACGGTATCTTTCTCATAATCGCCCGGATAGCCTTTGGCCGCCATGACAACCGTGAGGCAAGTTTCGTCCGACCAATCGAGTGAAACGTCGCTGATATCCCCTTTTGCACAAGCGGTGAGTAAAGGCAGCAGGTCGGTCTTGAGGCGCGGAAGAATGCACTGGCATTCAGGATCACCAAAGCGGGCGTTGATCTCAACCAGCTTTGGCCCTTCTTCGGTTAGCATCAACCCAACATAAAGAACGCCGGAATATGGCGTCCCGCGCTTTGCCATCTCCGCGAGGATCGGTTTGGCGATCTCTTCGGTTGCGCGGGTTTGCAATGCGGCGGTGAAAGCCGGAGCTGGCGAATAAGCCCCCATGCCACCTGTATTCGGCCCTTTATCGCCATCGCGGGCGCGTTTGTGATCCTGAGCGCCTGCGAGTGGAATGATCGTTTCGCCATCCGTAACCACAAAGAAAGAGGCTTCTTCCCCCTCCATCATCTCTTCAATCACAACCGAGCCACCACCGGGACCATCGAAGATAAGATCTACGGCGTCTAATGCTTCGTCTTCATTGGTTGCAACGACCACGCCTTTACCTGCTGCGAGGCCGTCGGCTTTAACGACAATCGGAGCGCCTTGGTCGCGAATATACGATTTGGCCGCGTCAGCATCGTCAAAGCTGGCATATTTCGCGGTAGGCGCACCGCAAGCATCGCATATTTGCTTGGTGAAAGTCTTCGATGTCTCCAGCATCGCAGCGGCTTTGCTCGGGCCAAAGACATTGATTCCCGCAGTGCGCGCTGCATCGGACACACCTGTTTCCAGTGGAGCTTCAGGCCCGACTACCAACAAATCAATCTCCATGTCTTTACAGACAGAGACGACAACATCGGGATCGAGAATATCAAAGCTGACGCATTCCGCGACCTGAGAAATTCCGGCATTTCCCGGTGCACACCATAGCTTTGTCAGTACGGGGCTTTTCGCAATGGCCCAGCACAACGCATGTTCGCGGCCACCGCCGCCTAAAACCAGAACTTTCATCGTGTGTCGTCTCCCCGAGTTTTCGCGGGGCTTTCATAGCCTGCCTTGCCCCGCTATGACAGAGGCATGAGCAGCTTGTTTGAAGATGATGAAGACGATGGCCCGTCCGCGCAAACGAAAGCCAAGACAAACCAGACGGAATTGACCGTTTCAGAATTGTCGGCGGCGGTGAAGCGTACTGTTGAAGATCGTTTCGGCCTCGTGCGGGTGCGGGCAGAGATCGGGCGTGTCTCGCGGCCTCGCTCTGGCCATGTATATCTTAGCCTCAAAGACGATAAAGCTGTGATCGACGGCGTGATGTGGAAGGGCGTTGCCTCGCGTTTAAGCATCCAACCCGAAGAAGGTCTTGAGGTTGTCGTCACCGGAAAGCTGACCACCTTCCCCGGCCAATCAAAGTATCAGATCGTCATCGACAAGATGGAACCTGCGGGTGCGGGCGCTCTTATGGCGATGTTGGAGGCGCGGCGCAAAGCGCTGACCGCCGAAGGGCTGTTTGATACTGAAAGAAAGCGGGCGATACCGTCTCTTCCTCAAGTGATTGGCGTCGTCACCTCGCCCTCTGGTGCGGTAATCCGGGATATCCTTCATAGGCTGTCCGAGCGTTTTCCCTGCCATGTGCTTGTATGGCCGGTCGCTGTGCAAGGCGAGAAGTGCGCCGCAGAAGTTGCCGCTGCTATTCGTGGATTCGATGCTATTGCTGCGAGCGGTTCGATACCCCGTCCTGATGTTCTGATCGTTGCGAGAGGGGGCGGGTCACTCGAAGACCTTTGGGGCTTTAACGAAGAAATCGTCGTTCGTGCTGCTGCCGAATGTTCGATCCCTTTGATTTCTGCGGTGGGCCATGAGACGGATACGACGCTGATCGATCATGCAGCAGACTTGCGCGCACCAACCCCGACCGGAGCAGCCGAAAAAGCTGTCCCTGTCAGAGCGGATCTGATTGCACAGGTCGACATGCTCTCGGCGCGCCGTCTGCGAGCCATGCAACGCAGCCTCCGCGATGCTCGAGAGCGCGTAGTTCAGAGCGCGCGTGTGTTGCCTAAACCAGAAGCATTGCTTGCCGAGAGACGCCAACAACTTGATTTAGCTGCAGAGCGGTTGCCGCGTGGTCCCGCAAGTGTGGTGCGCGAAAAGACTCAGGTGCTGAGATTGATCGCAGACCGATTGCCGCGCGCCTTTGCCGCCAGAATGGAGCAAACGAAATCAGCACTCACCGCAAGGCGCGCGTCGCTCCGGCCTGTGTCCCTGCAAGCCCGCATCCGCGAAGCACAGGGAGCGTCGCAAGCACAGGCCAAACGTCTCCATGCTGCCGCGCCCCGTATTGCCATGCGCAAACGTGAAAGGTTGAGTGCACTTACCCGCACACTGAATTCGCTTTCGTATTTGCGGGTGCTTGATCGCGGCTTTGCCGTCGTGCGAGGCGGCGACGGCACAATCATAGCTGACGCAAAGACGATCTCAGCGGGGGATGCCTTGTCCATTGAATTCAAAGAGCGCAACACCGTGGCTGCCACAGCAGGCGAGGGCGCGCCTGCGCCAAAGTCCAAAAAACGCAAAGCCAAACCCTTACCGAAACCTAAAACATTACCACCCGAACAAACGGATTTGTTTGGGGAGTAAAGGTAATGGTCGGGATGGCAGAACTTGCGTTTAACCCCGGCTCAATAAATCCTCTAACTGCCGCTTAACCCAGCCTTTTGGAATAAAGTGCCCGCGGCTGTGAATGTCGATTTGCACTTCTTTGCCATTCCCGCAATTGGTCCAGCGATGCTCGGTATATTCGTGGATGGGGGCGACTGTTGCCACTTGAGTCGCCGTGCGCTTTGCCGGATCGCATCCACCGATTTCGACCCAAGGCAGCATACCCAAGGCTGGATCAGGATCATCTCTTGTGGGCAGATCAATGACGTTATCGCGCAGCCCATGAACATTTCGGATGCTGACTGGTCCCGTGTCACAGCGCGAAGGACTTGCGTAATCAATCAACCCGCCGATTCCGAGAACTGCCGTATATTGATCGCCACTGTCGCAAGCAACGGCGAGTGCCATGAGACTACCGAAAGAATAACCTGAGAGATACACGCGACTGCGGTCGATGGGCCAGCGGCGTTGGGCGTCTGCAAGTACGGCTTCGGTAAAGCGGACATCGCGGTCTTCCCAGTGCCAGAATGCCCATGATTTATCGATGCCATCGGGGGCGAGCAAAAGCACGCCAGTTTCGTTTGTTGCTCCGAAGACTCTCTTGCTGCGAGTCGGGTGGCGTCCTTGTCGTCCCCAGCCGTGAAAATGGATCAAAACTGGTAGAGGATCGGTCCCATTCCAGCCGTCGGGAGCGCGGGCCGCATAGCTCCGATCACCGATTTTGCAGGAGGTATTACCGCCACAGATGGAGGGTGTGAGGGTCGGTTGAATAGCATTGCTTTGTTGCTGCTGCGGTGTGCAACTCATGATTAAAGCCGCTAAACCCAAGGCCCACATTTGCCGTTTCATAAACGATCCTCGAAATTGTCCTACGTCTGATACAATAGGATTTCACGCCGTCCTATGACCAATGAAAGGCCGGTGAACGAATAGTGATTGAATGTCAGTGCACTTCAGAACGCCATGCCGGACAGCGCAGAGCCTTTACTCGCCTAAGCTTCCCCGCTACATCAGTTCACCTAAGTTTCCTTCGTAATCTGGAGCTGCGTTCATGCGCGCCGAGACGCAATCCCTTGTTAATGCCATTCAGGAATCATTAACCCTGTTACGCCGACGCCTCGACTGGGACACAGCAGAGGCACGAATGGAAGAATTTGACGCGCGTGCAGAAGATCCTGAGCTTTGGAATGACCCCGAAAACGCACAAAAAGTCATGCGCGAGCGCCAAAAACTCTCTGACTCCATGGATGCCTACCGCGCCATAGAAACTGAGATGACTGATCAAATCGAGATGATTGAACTCGGTGAAATGGAAGAAGACGAAGAAGTCATTGCCGAGGCCGAGGCCGCTCTTGGTCGCCTGAAGGAACGGGCGGGTCAGGCAGAGCTAGAGGCGTTACTTTCTGGTGAAATGGATGGGACGGACGCCTTTATCGAAATAAATGCCGGAGCAGGGGGCACAGAGTCGAGTGATTGGGCTTCCATGCTTGCTCGCATGTACACGCGCTGGGCGGAAAAGCGCGGCTACAAAGTCGAAACACTGGAATATTCAGCCGGTGAAGAGGCAGGCATTAAATCGGTTACGTATCAGGTCAAGGGGGATAATGCCTTCGGTTGGCTCAAGGCCGAATCCGGTGTGCATCGTCTCGTAAGGATTTCACCGTTCGATTCCAATGCTCGCCGCCATACCTCGTTTTCCTCAGTTCAAGTCTCGCCGGTAATTGATGACACCATCGAGATTGATATTCAGGAAAAAGACATTCGTGTTGATACCTACCGCTCGTCCGGTGCAGGCGGACAGCACGTCAACACGACTGATTCTGCAGTGCGTATCACCCACATGCCATCGGGTATTGTGGTGACATCCTCTGAGAAATCACAGCACCAGAACCGCGCGAATTGTATGACTATGCTGCGCTCGCGTCTTTATGATCTTGAGATGAGCAAACGCGAAGAGGCGGCAAGCGAACACCGCGCGGAACAATCCGATATCGGTTGGGGCCATCAGATCCGATCTTATGTTCTGCAACCGTATCAGATGGTCAAAGACCTGCGTACAGGCGAAGAGACATCTGACACACAAGGCGTTCTCGATGGCAATCTCGACCCGTTTATGGGGGCGGCGTTAGCGGCAGAAGTCTCAGGTAAGTCTCGCGCTCAAGCGGCGGAAGATTAAGGGCATCGGGTTACTAACCGCCAGTAATCCGCGCCAATATCATGTCTATGATTTTACCTGCTTCTCCGGTTTGTTGTGCAGGGTCGTCAAGCGCGGCCCAGTCTATTGGCGCATCCGTCTGCTTTTTTAACGCATCAATCAGCGAGCCTTCTTCTTTCGCCGTTGCTTTGACCATCGCCTGTGCGTCTGAGCGGGGCATATGATTTGCAAGCGCAAAGCTCGCCGCCTCTGCAAGAATCCCACCATTGGTCAGGGCGAGATTACTAAGCATTTTTTGTGGATTAGGTTCGATGCCTGCCAGTATCTCTTCTGCAATTTTCAGCGCGGCTCCAGTCGTGCATACCATGCGGGGCAGTACAAACCATTCCGCTGACCAATGCGCGACGTCCCGCTCCATGACTTGCAATGCGGCGTGGTGCATTTCTCCAACGGCACTCGCATTGCTGCGCGTTAAAGCGACCAGTGCAGAAGGTCCCACCGGATTTTGTTTTTGCGGCATCGTTGATGAGCTGCCTGTGTTGCCAAGCGTAACCTCAGCAATTTCCGTCTGGACAAGAATAATCAAATCCGCGCCGACTTTGCCGAGTGCCGCCGTTGTTGTGGCAAGCCATCCGGCGAATTCAAGCACTCTGTCTCGACTAACATGCCAAGGCGCGGCCGCGGTTAAGCCCAACTTGACGGCAAGCGCCTCCATCGTTTCCACACCGTGCGGTGCAGCGGCCAGCGTCCCGGAAGCGCCGCCTGATTGAATAGCCAGTATACGGGGGCGTAATTCGGCTAACCGCTCTTTTTGCCGCAAAAGTGGATCAAGCCATACCGCGCATTTTAATCCGAAAGTTGTCGGCGTAGAATGTTGCATCCAAGTGCGACCGGCTTGCACCGTATTCCGATGCTTGTCGGTAAGTTCTGCAAGGCGCGCAATGATGTGGTCTAGTCGCTGTTCCATTACGTCGAGCGCGTCGCGGAGGCGAAGCACCAATGCCGTGTCAACGACATCTTGCGTCGTGGCTCCCCAGTGCAGATGTTGGGCTGTCTCTCCAATTTGAGCGCGCAATGCGTTGATCAATGCGGGAACAGGAATCCCTGACTCTGCCACGCCATCGCGTAAATCTTCAGGTGAAACTTGGACGCCCTCTATTAGTGTGGGCAAATCGCTGTTGGGGATAATACCAAGAGCAATCTGGACGCGTGCGAGTGCGGCTTCAAAACGAAGCATGGCCGCAATTTCGGCTTCGTCGGTAAATAAATCAGCGACTTCGGGGTCTGAATAAAGCCCATCGTAAATCGTTGACCTCAAGGGACTCATGCCGCGCGCAGACCAAGTATTTGACGTGCTTCAGCGCAAGTCGCTGGGCGGCGATCATGCTCGCTGCATAGTTCCGCAACCCGACCAACCAAAGCCGCGTTCGATGGCGCGAGGGTGGTCTTATCCCAACGGACATTATCCTCTAGCCCGGTGCGGCAATGTCCGCCAAGTTCCAGCGACCATTTGTTCACCTCAAGCTGTCCTGCGGCAATGCCCGCAGCGGTCCAAACTGCGTCCGGCGCGATACGCTTAACCGTGGCGACATAGAACTCGAATGTTTCGCGGTCGACCGGCATTGCGTTCTTTACGCCCATGACGAACTGGATCAGCAATGGCCCTTTCAAACGGCCATCCTTTTGCATTTTTACGGCTTGAAAAATATGACTCAGATCGAACGCTTCGATTTCCGGCTTTACGTTATGCTCCAACATTTCAGATGCCAACCAGTCAACCAACTCTGGATGGTTTTCATAAACCCTCGTCGGGAAGTTATTAGACCCGACCGACAGCGAGCACATGTCCGGCTTGAGCGGAATCATACCACCGCGCTCACGTCCACTGCCAGAGCGCCCGCCGGTTGAAAGTTGCACAATCATTCCCGGACAATGCTTTTCGATCCCTTCTTTCAATGCTGCGAAACGGTCCGGGTCTGAGGTTGGTGTCTGATCATCATTACGCACATGACAATGGGCGAGCGATGCACCGGCTTCATAAGAGGCATGGGTCGATTCTATCTGTTCTGAAACAGTGATAGGAACCGCAGGATTATCTTCTTTCCGAGGGACCGAACCGGTAATCGCTACGGTAATGATGGCGGGTGTCATGCTGACTCCAATTTGGCGTATTCTGCCTTGGCTATTTTAAACGCACGGTTTGCGGCGGGAACCCCTGCATAAACAGCGACGTGCAACAACGCCTCTTTTACATCATCCATACTCGCGCCGGTATTTACAGTGGCACGAATGTGCATCGCAATTTCGTCGTCATGACCCTGAGCGGCAAGCAAAGCAATCGTAATCATACTACGTTCGCGATGCGTTAGGGTCGGGCGAGACCAAACCGACCCCCAAGCTCCTTCAGTGATGAATTTTTGAAAGTCTTCATCAAACGGCGTTTTATTCGCCTCGGCTTGGTCTACATGCTCTTCGCCCAAAACACTCCGACGGGTGGCCATCCCTAGATCAAAGGCGTCAGACAAGTTCGTTGTCCTTGAGCAAATTCGTAATCCCTTTCGCGAGAGCTTCGGGTTGCTCGATGCAGGGCAAGTGACCACATTGCTCAATCTCCATAAAGGTTGCCCCCTCAATCAAACCTGCAAGTTCACGCACCAGCGCAGGAGGCGTCGCACCATCTTGTGCGCCGACAACACACAGCGTTGGTGATTTTATCGCCCTTGTTCTGTCGGTGAAATCTGCGTCGCGGATGGCTCGACCTACCGAACAATACCCCTCAGCCAATGTGCGTGTAAGCATATTGCACCACATCGCAAAGTCAGGATTATTCTCGCGATATGCCGCCGTGAACCATCGTTCCATCGTTGGTTCCAGTACAGCATCCATACCGCCGTTTTCAATAGCAGCAAACCGAGGGTTCCAAATCTCTGGCGTTCCGATCTTGTGGCCGGTATCGCAAAGAACAAGGGCCAATACCTTTTCGGGATTTGCACTGGCAAAGGCTTGAGCGATCAAGCCTCCAACAGATAAACCGATGATAACCGCCTTTTCTATTTTCAGGTGATCGAGAAGCGCTGATACATCTTCGGCATGGGTTTCAATAGACCTCTCGCCCGCAAAATCGCTAAGGCCATGACCGGCTTTGTCATAACGGATGATCCTCAGACCGTCTGGTAAGTGCGGTAATAATGGATTCCAAGCCCGAAAATCCGTCCCGAGCGAGTTGGAGAACAGAACCGGCAAACCATCCCGAGGGCCTTCGTCGCTATAATGCAGTCCGTTATCACCGCGCATCAAGATTGGCATTAAGTTCCCTCCTGTTTTCCCAACTCTGAAGTGCCGCTACGGGGCGTTCAAGCCCCGTCGCACTTTGCAAAGGAAAATTGCTGATCGTAAGATTATTCTTTACCACGATAATACAATCACTCTGCTGTTACGAGTGATTGTGGCGCGGGTTCGGGTTTGATAGCTAGGTTTATCTAGCTAGGGGATTGAACTGTGGTTGCAGCGACCGATCGTAAAAAGGGCAAGCCAGCTCTGTTAAAGCGGCTCTTGCCGTTCTTTATGCCATACAAAGCACAGGTATTTGCTGCGGGTTTGGCCCTAACGTCGGCGGCGTTCTTTACATTGTTAATGCCGGTTGCGCTTCGCCGGGTCATCGACCTCGGGTTTGATCAAGAAAAAGCAGAATATATAGACCGTTATTTCCTTGCTATGATTGGTGTTGCGGGAGCGCTCGCGATTGCAACATCATTGCGTTACTACTTTGTGACAAAACTCGGCGAACGGATTGTCACTGATATTCGGCGCGAAACGTATGATCATGCGATAGGCATGAGTCCGCGCTTTTTTGAGAACATTCGAACGGGTGAGACACTTTCGCGGATCAATACTGATACGACATTGGTTCAGACTCTTGTCGCGAGTACGGTCTCTATCGGGTTACGAAACGTTCTGTTGCTTGTTGGCGGCGTCGTTATGCTGCTCCTGACCAGCGCGAAGCTAACAGGACTTGTTCTTCTAATCGTGCCTGTGATTGTGATTCCGATTATCCTGATGGGTCGGCGCGTGCGCGGATTCTCGAAACTTGCGCAGGATAAGATCGCTGAAACCTCTGCTATTGCTGGAGAAACACTCAGCTCCGTGCGCGATGTACAGAGTTTTACTCAGGAAACCGGGGCACGGGCAAGATTTGGAGCCGCCGCTGAAGGCGCATTTGCTGCTTCGCATCAACGTATTGCCGCGCGCTCTCGGCTGACTGCAATCGTTATCTTTTTCCTGTTTACTGGCATTGTCAGCGTCATGTGGATCGGAGCATCCGACGTAATCAACAACAGGATGACCGCCGGAGAGCTGGGACAGTTTATTCTCTATGCTGTGATCGTTGCAGGTGCTTTTGCTGCACTGTCTGAAATGTGGACGCAGCTACAACAAGCTGCGGGCGCTACTGAGCGTCTCGTCGAAATTCTCGACAGCGAAACAGATATTGAAGCACCGGTAAATCCACTTGCGCTACCGGAACCGCGCGGAGAGATTTCATTTCGGAATGTTTCTTTCAGTTTCCCGAGCCGTCCCGATGAAAAAGCACTCGATGGTGTAACTTTCGATATAAAACCGGGCGAGACTGTTGCTTTGGTCGGTCCCTCTGGGGCCGGAAAGACGACAGTATTCAATTTGTTACAAAGGTTTTACGATCCGACAGCAGGTTCAATTCGACTGGACGGCGTTGCTCTGCCGGATGCTGATCCGAAAGCAATTCGGTCACGACTATCGGTCGTCCCACAGGAACCTGCGATCTTTGCAGCGAGCGTCGCGGACAACATCCTTTTTGGACGTCCTGAAGCCTCTGAAGCTGACGCGATGCGTGCTGCCGAGGCTGCTGCTGCAAGCGGCTTTATCGAAGCGCTGCCCGATGGATATGCCACAGAAGTCGGCGAACGCGGTGTTATGTTGTCAGGTGGCCAAAAGCAGCGAGTTGCGATTGCGCGGGCAATCCTGCGTGATGCGCCTGTTTTGTTGCTTGATGAGGCAACCTCTGCGTTGGACGCTGAGAGCGAACGTGCTGTGCAAGAGGCATTCGAAGCTCTTGCAAAAGGACGGACCACGATCGTCATTGCACACCGTCTCGCGACGGTAAAAAAAGCCGACAGGATTATTGTTCTTGAAGATGGAAAGATCGTGGCTGAAGGCACGCACGATGCGCTTGTTGCTGAAGGCGGCTTGTACGCAAGGCTTGCCAGATTGCAGTTTACCGGATTGCGTGCTGTTGACGGAGAACTGACTGATCCTTCGACGACGGGTAAAGTAATGACGCAAACCATTCAAAACATGAATGATTAGAGTGTTTGTGAATGGATAATAACGAAGTAAGCCTGGGCGATGAATAGAATGACTCGCGCAGAAAACCTCGAATGGCGTGTTGAAGATCACCCCGTCGATTATACCGAGGCACTAAATTTCATGGAAACGCGTGCTGCGGCGATCCGTGATGAAGGCGAGCCCGAATGTGTATGGCTGTTAGAGCATCCCCCGCTTTATACGGCTGGAACCAGCGCGAATACTGATGATTTACTGGACAGTCGTTTTCCGGTTTATACCGCCGGTCGGGGTGGTGAATATACCTATCACGGGCCGGGTCAACGCATATGCTATGCGATGCTCGATCTCAAAACCCGTGGTGAAGATGTACGGCGCTACGTGAACTCACTTGAAGAGTGGATCATTCGAACGCTCGCAATTTTCAACGTTACTGGAGAGCGCCGAAAAGGTCGTCCGGGTGTTTGGGTGCGGCGAACGGATATTGGATCGCCGGATCGCGAGGATAAAATAGCGGCATTGGGTGTCCGTATTCGCCGATGGGTAACGTTGCACGGCCTGTCGATCAATCTGGAGCCGAACTTAAGCCATTATGAAGGCATAGTGCCATGTGGTATTGCTGAACATGGTGTCACGAGCCTCGCCGAGCTGGGAATCGTGATCACAATGCCGGAGCTTGACATGGCCTTGCGTGAAGCCTTTGAGGAAGTGTTTGGGAATGACTGTAAAACTCAGTGACGAAGAACGTATTCAAGCTCTTGAAACGCTGCAGGATACGGGTTGGACGCCGACTGAAGGACGTGACGCTATTCAGAAATCTTTTAAGTTCAAAAGCTTCGTTGAAGCCTTTGGATGGATGACGAAAGTCGCGCTATGGGCGGAAAAACTCAATCACCATCCCGAATGGGGCAATGTTTACAATCGTGTCGATGTAACGCTGATTACGCATGATTGTGATGGTTTAAGCGCGTTGGACGTAAAATTGGCTCATAAAATGGATTTTCTAGCTTAAATTTTGCCACTCGGTCGCCGTTTTCGAGAGATAACTTAATCTAATGAAGAAACATGCTTTCCTTGTTGCAGCACTCGCGCTTTTTCCAACCGCGTCCTTGGCGTCTGAGCCGGTTACTGAGTCGCTCGCTTACCGCGCCTATATTGGCGGATTACCGCTTGGTACCCTCAGTCTCAGTATCGCGATGAACCAAGATCGTTATGCCACGAACGCCCGTTTCGATATTGCATCACTGCTGCGATGGGTCTTGGATACAGATGCTCGTGCTTCTTCGTCCGGTGTGATCACTGATGGTGATGCGATACCACAATCGTTCGATTATTGGGTAAGAGACGGTAAGAAACAGCGAAATACGGAAATGCGCTTTGATGTAGCGGGGAACGCGAGGGAGGTACTTGCCAATCCCGTTTTTCGCAAGCGTTCCTATGATCTCAGTCTTGATCAGGTGAAGGGGGCGATTGATCCCGCCACCGCTATCGCCATGCTTTCCGCGCCGAGAGATGAGGCGTGTAATGTCGATATGAAAGTTTTCGACGGTCGTAAGCTACATCGCGTTACAATGGAGCCGTTGTCAGAAAACTCCGAAGAAGTAAGATGTTCTGGTCGATATGAACGCCTTGCTGGTTTCAAAGATAAATATATGACGCCGGAACGCCGTTCTTATACTTTTAAGGCTGAACTCAAACAGATCGCGCCAAACCGTTGGCGTCCAGTGCAAGTGAAGGCGAAGACAAAATTCGGTAATGCCATTGTCTTGCTTACGAAAAAGTAGCGACTGACTTTACACCCGAGACTTTGGTGTTTTGCTCAGTAAAATTTAAAGAAACTAGAAAACCCTTTTAGCGATCAGAGATCACTAAAGGGGTTTGTTATATTTTGGTTTGAATATTCCATTCTGGGTTGGAAATGTCCCGTCAGTTTAATTCAAATTCGGAATGCTAGTTCCGTTCAGTGGATCAAATTCAACCGGGTCTGCAACCGGACGGCCAACAGCACCATTAGCGATATCTTCTGCGCTAATGTAAACGAGGTCCCCCTCAATCACTGCGTATCCGGGCTGTGAACGCGGTAATGGTTGAGATGGAGTTCTCGTAATTGAATTGCGCGCAACTGAAGGTGCAGGTGCAGCGACTGATGGCGAAGGCTTCACCGTTGGAACTCTTGATACCAGATTAGAAACGGGGGCCGTTTCATAGACAATCGGGTCCGTTTGATACGTTGCAATGCCAGTTTGAGCCGGGATTTCTACATGGACGGGTGCAAGAGGTGTCGTGGTTTGATAAACAGGCGATGGAGCAATTTCGCTCGGTGCGATTGATGTTGTCGCCAAGGCTGGTTGTATTGATGCATTATGCGGCAAGTACGACTGGCTCGATGCGATTGGAAGCTCTGATACATGTCCAGTGATGGGCTGTGTCGCTTCTGGATCAGCGTAATAAATAGTGCCACCCAAATGTGCAGTGATTGGCTGCGTTGCCTCTGGGTCTGCGTAATAAACCGTACCACCGGAATGCGTAGCGAATGCCTGTGTTACCTGTGCTTCGGCGTAAGGTACGGCGTTCCCGTGATGTGTACTGATCGGCTGTGTTGTTTCTGCTTCAGCGTAATAGACAATGCCTTCAGAATCCAAGGCATAACCAGAATTGTCCGTTTGATACTGGGTTGCTTGCGGGGCAATTGCCGGTGTCGCAACGATTTCATGTTTTCCGTAGAGTGGCGCTGCAGATACAATGGGTTGTAGCGGTGCGGCAACCACTGGTGCGATCGGTTGTGGCGGGATTAGACCCAATGGCCTTGCGGTTTGCACGGGTGCTTTTGCCACAGGTGCTGTGGGTTGCGAAACTTTGGCGATTGCTTGCTCTTGATGACCCAATGCGCTCAGGCGGCGGTTAGCAAGCTCCGTTAGGCCGTCTTGCATGACGCGGCCATCATTCCAAACGCGGATTGTGCCGCTTCGTTTCTTTTGCGCTTGGGTGTAAAGCTTAATCGCCTCCGATGTGCGTCCCGTTTTTTCGTAAACCTCGCCCAAGCCAACCAACGCTGACACGTCGTTAGGATTAGCGATCAAAGCAGTATCATATGCTTTCTCGGCTGCGGCAATATTACCAGCGCGAAAAGCATTGTAAGCCTGTGTGCTGGCATCGACTGCTGAAGGCCCTGGCTGAGAGGAACAAGCCGATAAAAGAGCCAAAGCGCTAATGGTTGTCACAGAACGGATAGTCATTCGAAAGGCCTCCAAGGACACTTAAGTTTCGTTCGGAGAGCAATCTTCGAGATCCCGGATCAATCTGGGACACTGGACATAACTGAGCCGGTATGCTTTCCGATTTATGAAGATGCTGTGCAAACGGAGGGCCAAATGCCAATATTGACGCCAACTGCAATCGTTGGTCAGGTAAAGGGCCTTTACGTCAATAACAGTCGCGACATTGACCTCGAGAGCAGCTCTCTCGATCAAGTCAACGTCAGCTACGGTGGATTTGATGGAGAAGATCACGGCGGCCTCACGCGCGATTCATGCTCTCGCGTCAAACTTCAGTATAAAAAAGGAACTGAAATCCGAAATACCCGTCAGATTTCGATTTTAAGCCAAGAAGAACTAGATGCTGTCGCCAATGAAATGGGGTTGGAAGAGATTGAACCTGAATGGATTGGCGCAAATCTGATTATTGAGGGCATTCCAATTCTCACTCAACTGCCGCCAAGCAGCCGGTTAATCTTTGACGGCGGGGTGTCGCTTGTCGTTGATATGGAAAACGGACCCTGCCGTTTTGCGGCTGAGCAGATCGATTTGCACCGCCCCGGTAAGGGAGCAGGCTTTGCTAAAATTGCAAAAGGGCGTCGCGGTGTCACCGCTTGGGTTGAAAAAATCGGGGCGATATCGCTTGGAGAAAACGTACGTCTCCATATACCGCCACAGCGAATTTACGAACCCGCGATGGCGACACCTGACTAAGCCTAAAGTTGCTGTTTTAGGTTGTTAATATGGTCGCAGTAATACTCGCGGCAGGTTGTTGATCGAATATCGTGGATCGAACAAAGGTTGTCGTCGTCAAGGAAGCGGCATGGAAGCGAAGGCTCTTTCATATTTACCCGAATTGCCGGGAAAGAACTTTCACTCTGCCAACACTCTAAGTCAGGAAAGAGTTTTCGACCTTCTTCAAAGCCAATGAATACCTCGTCAAAAGCGACATCGCGTTTATAGCGTTTGCTTAATCTTGCCAAAACTGCAGCCGCATCTGGGATAGGGCCAATAATATAATCGCGCTTGCCCATCGAACAGCAACCGCCAGCGTTCCCATCTAGGCCCATACATTTCTTCGTGCATATATGTGCTGTCAGTGTGTCGATAAGATCATCTTTTGAGGGTAGATCGAGTGGATTGGTATCAACGCTTTTGCGGGACATCGAGACACTTTCTAAAAATCAAGCTGCTTTCGTCTATCGAAGGTTTAGTTTTATACGGGTGAAAACAAAATCTCCTGAGCGTAAGCAAAGTAAATGAACACGGTGACAAGGCATTTGTGTAGCCGTTTCCCGGATCAAAGCATTGTTCATGCCGTAATGCTCAAGCAAGCCTTCGGAAAGTATGGGCGTGGCGTCTGATGTCAGCCAAGGCTCGTAAATGGTTGGGAAGTATAGCCTTTGCTCAGAAATGAGAGAAATTCATTCGCTCCGCCAAAGGGTTCATTTCTTTGTGAGTCGGCCCCTGAGGTTCGAAAATCACTTATGTACGCAAGCTGGGCCGTTGCACCGTTTATCATGCCACCACTGCCGCCAAGCGTATTAGTGTATCCACCGATAGTCGGAGGCGCGATAGCTGGGTTCGTTGGACGTGACGGAGGCGCTATCGCGGCTTTAAACTCAGGGGATTGCCGGGAAATCGGCGCTGAAATAAGCGGTACAGCGGCAGTGGAGACACCAAGGCCGCCTCCGCCTCCTGATAATTGGTCATCGCCAAAAATCGAAAGCCCAAAATCACTGAAAGAACTGGTAGGCGCAGTCAGTGAAGATGCTGATATTGAGTGTGCAGAACTAGAAATCATAAACCATTCTAGCATGATGATCGTATTGTATCAACATGATACATTTATACTTAGTGTTGCGGCTTTGCTCCGGTATTCGACGTTCTGACTTCTTTCAAACCTATCTTGGGATTGCTGACATCATCGGCAATCGGAGACATGCCTCCTTCAAGCCATCGCTTTCCCATCATGTAGGCCCGAGGATCGTTGATTGCCTCAACGCAGATTAATTGGTGGCCGCTGTATAACCAATTCGATCCTGATCTCGGCTTATCTCCGGCACGCCAAACTGATGCAGTATAACCTTGC
Source organism: uncultured Neomegalonema sp. (assembly GCA_937990185.1). Taxonomy (GTDB): domain Bacteria; phylum Pseudomonadota; class Alphaproteobacteria; order Rhodobacterales; family Rhodobacteraceae; genus JAHDDY01. Next base: position 34,069 of record CALKBI010000038.1, read on the forward strand.
GGTAATCCGGCAGATTGAAACTTGACGTCAAACTGATCCGACCAAAACCATGGTGTCGCTGTATAGGGCGTTGCTTCATCAAGCATTGCTGCCGCACATGTTTTCGCCTGATCCAGCGCGTTTTGTACAGATTCTAGCCGTAACGTTCCGTAAGGGGGATGTGGATGTTCTGCGACATCACCTGCCGCAAAGATATCTGGATCAGCGGTGCGACAGAATTGATCGACAACAATACCATTCTCGGTCGCCAATCCGGAATCAGAGGCAAGGCGTTGGTTTGGCAACACACCAATGCCGGCAACGACGAGATCGGCAGGGATTTCTATCCGGTTAGTATGCTCGACATGGTCAACGACAACGCGCTCGATTTCCACCCGCTCAACCTTTCCTGCACCTTCAATTGAACGAACGGTTTGATTGAGCCGGACATGAACCCCTTCTTCTTCATGGAGTTTTTGCATGAAAGCCGCTGTTTCGGAGCTAGCAACACGCGATAGCAAACGCGGCGAACGGTGAAGTATCGTTACGTCTAGGCCTTTTTTGCGCAGCACAGCCGCCGCTTCCAAACCGATATACCCACCGCCAATAACAACAGCAGTCTTTGCAGAAGGAATAGCTGGCTCGAGTCCGTCAATGTCATCAATTCCGCGCATATAATGCACGCCGGATAGATGTGCTCCCGGACAATCAAGTTTACGTACGCGCGTTCCAGTCAAAAGCGCGAGACGATCATAGGCAATGAGATCATTCCCAACCGCAACGGTCTTCCCAGTGCGGTCGATCGCTGTGGCAGATTGCCCGAGGTGCAGTTCTATATTGTTCTCATCGTAGAATGACTGAGGCTTTACGAAAAGACGCTCGCGGGCAAAATCACCTAACAGGTATGCTTTCGAAAGCGGTGGGCGTTGATAAGGGAGCCAAGTTTCCTCACCAATCAGCGTAATTCGGCCTTTGAACCCCCCGCGTCGCAGGCTCTCGCAAAGCTGCGCAGAAGCGTGTCCAGCACCGATGATGACAAAATTTCGCGTATCGTTAGTCATAATACCTCGCCTTGCTCTCAAATCTCGCTATGTCATGCAGCGGAATAGATCAACAAGGGGACTGCTATGGCTGAAATTAAAGTAGGCGACTCGCTGCCTGAGGTAACTTTTACGGTAATGGGCGCTGATGGGCCCGGACCAAGCACGACTAATGAAGTTTTCGGCGGCAAGACTGTCGCTGTCTTTGCTGTGCCCGGAGCCTTTACGCCGACCTGTCATATGAATCACTTACCCAGCTTTTTGGCGCAAGCCGATGCGCTGCGCGGTAAAGGCGTGGATCAGATTGCCTGCATTTCTGTGAATGATGCATTTGTTCTTGATGCTTGGTCAAAAGCAACCACCGCTGACGGAGACATTCAAATGCTCGCGGATGGAAGCGGTGATTTTACAAAAGCAGTTGGAATGGAGCTTGATCTCACCGAACGAGGGCTTGGTATTCGCTCAAAACGGTATGCGATGCTCGTAGAAGACGGCACAGTGAAAACTTTGCTGATTGAAGACAGCCCCGGCGAGGCAGTTAAGAGCAACGCAGATGCATTGCTGGCCGCCATGTAGGAGCATCAGCACCCATGTATTTCGGTGCTCATCTCATCACGACTTGATATGTTCGAAGAATGATTAATGCTGTGCGTATTCTTCTTCGAGCATTCAATGAAATATGAGGTCTATTGCGCCCATATCCATTCTCCTTTGCTGCACGTTATGTGATCAAAGGAGCGGCACAATCCCGGGACACGTCCAATTCTCCAGAATATCAAATCCTCGCCCAACAATGGAGTGTAATAAGTGGTGTATTTAAGTGAAGCGTGGCCGTTCTAAATTGGAATGCCTGTTTCGGTGCAATATTCGATGAGCGTTTGTCGGATCGGCTTTTGATTTTTTTCCGCACTGTCGATAATCGCCCGTATCTCGGAAAGGTTCGCCGCACGAATGGCACGTTTTACATGCCCAATCGCTGCGGGGCGCATTGAGAGGGACGTTATTCCCGTTGCCGCAAGTGCGAGCGCGTCGATTGGCTTACCCGCAGCCTCTCCACAAAAGCTGAGTTCGGTTTCATTTTCGGTACAGCGGCGCACGATGACGCGCAGCATTCGTAAAAAGGAAATACTGGTGATGTCATAACGGCCAGCCGTTAATTCGTTCATCCGGTCCGCCGCAAAAAAGAACTGCATCAAATCATTGCCACCGATGGAAATGAAATCGGTTAATTTGTAAAACTCGTCATCCTCGAAGATCAGGGATGGCGTTTCTAACATCGTACCGATTTGCAGATGGGACGGCGGTGTGTGGCGCTTTGTATTGAGGCGTTCGGCTTCTTGAAGAACAATCCCTCGCGCCCGTTTGAACTCATGCAGGTTCGAGACCATCGGGAACATGACTCGCAAAGGGCGGCCATGCGCAGCGCGGAGCAGGCTTTGCGCCTGCATTTTTAAAATGGCAGGGCGGTCAAGACCAAGGCGTATCGCGCGCCAACCGAGAGCGGGATTTTCTTCCGGCATTTGCTTCAGGAAAGGCAGGACTTTATCGGAACCCACATCGAGAGTTCTGAATGTCACAGGCTTGTCACCCGCTTTGCCAAGAATGTAGCTGTAGAATCGCGTTTGCTCTTCGCGGGTTGGCATTTGGCGATTGAGCATGAAGTGTAATTCCGTCCTCAGGAGACCAACGCCCTCTGCACCGCTTTCGGGCAGGTTCGGTAGATCCGCAGAAAGCCCGGCATTTATCAGTAGGGTAATGTGTTCGCCGTCTGTAGTTTTCGCCGGCTCATCCCGCAAAGCTGCGAAGGCTTGCTTCTCTTGAACGCGCAGCGTGAGCTTTTCTTCGTAGGCCGCAACGACATCGTGTCGTGGCCTGAAATGGACATGACCCTGATCGCCGTTGACGATTGCGATATCACCCTGATTGGCTTCACGCGCGCAGCGACCCGCCTGAACGACCAGAGGAATATCGAGTGCTCTGGCAACGATTGTCGCATGGGAAGAGGGCGAGCCTTCTTCAAGGACGATGCCGGCAAGAGCACCGCGCGGGTAGTCCATCAACTCGCCGGGACCAATCGTTCGCGCAATCAGTATCGCATTCGGTGGCATCGGTTCATCGGCAGCCGTCGGCGCCATTAGACGGCGCAAGAGTCGCTGGGCTAGATCGTCCATGTCATTGAGGCGTTCGCGAAGATAGGGGTCGCGGGCGCGGTCAATTTTTGTTCGTGTCTCCGTGCGAGCTGCATCGACTGCGGCTTCAGCTTTTAGTCCGGTCGCAACGCCAGCTTCTAATCGGCGAAGCCATCCTCTGTCGTGTGCAAATAGGCGATACGTTTCCATTACGTCGCGATGATCCCCAGTGGCAGGCATTGAGGACGAGTCGAGCATCTCATCAATATCGCTGCGCAAAAGGTCCATGGCTTCGCGCAAACGTATACGTTCTTGCGTAACATCATCCGCAATCGGATTGGGTAACAGCAAGCGCGGCTCGTGTAAGTGGACTTGGCCGATGGCGACCCCATCAGCAGCGCCAGTTCCGACAGCATGAAAGGGGCCGCGATCTTCGTCATCATCTCCATCGGGAGGCAGAAGTGATTTTGCGTCCGCGATTTCTGCGATGACCATAGCCACAACGCGCAAGGCTTCCTCGTCCTCTTCGTTGTAAACGATCGGGCGTTCGTTTTGGACGACCAATACGCCGATCAACTTTCCAAGACGCTGGATCGGGACACCAAGAAATGAGCGATAGATTTCTTCTCCCGTCTCAGGAAGGTATCTGAACTCGGGATGTTCGCGGGCATTTGAGGTGTTGACCGTGCCGCCATCGCGCGCAATCACGCCGACTAAGCCCTCACCAATCCGTAAGCGTGCATTATGCACCGCTTCAGCTTTCAGGCCTTCGGTGGCCCAAAGCTCTAGCATGTCTCGACCCCGTAGCAGATAGATCGAGCAGACCTCAGCGACCATGCTGGTCGCGATGAGTTTTACGATTTGATCAAGGCGTTCCGGGACCTCTCCGGGGGCCGCCAATGTTTCGCGCAGCCTACGCAGTAATAGGCGCGGTGCAGCCGCCCCGCCCGGTTTCGCTTTTCCCGGCGAAGCGTCCCACCCGGAGGTGGGGGTATCGGTCACGCAGCTTCCAAACCAAATGCGGTGTGCAAAGATCGGACTGCCAGTTCCATATAACGACGTTGAATAAGGACGCTGACTTTAATCTCTGAGGTCGTAATAACCTGAATGTTGACACCGTCTTCGGCCAAGGCAGCGAACATGCGTTGGGCTACGCCTGTATGAGAGCGCATCCCGATGCCGACGACTGAAACTTTCGCGACATCTTTGTCCGCGACCAATCCCTTATACCCGATCTGATCCTTAGCAGCTTCGATGGTGGCAAGAGCACGATCGAATTGGTCAAGGTGAACCGTAAAGGTCATGTCGGTTCGGTTTTCATCCGAGATATTCTGTACGATCATATCGACATTGACTGCGGCATCCGCAAGGGGGCCGAATATTGCGGCTGCAACACCGGGGCTGTCGTCAACATCTTGAAGGGTGATTTTCGCTTCGTCGCGTGAGAACGCTACACCCGTTACGATATCGCTTTCCATAATCTCATCCTCATCGCAGACAATGGTTCCCGGTTCGTCAGAGAAGCTCGACCGGACTTGAAGCGGTACGTTATATCGCATCGCCAGCTCCACCGAACGGGTTTGCAAGACTTTCGCACCCTGAGAAGCAAGCTCGAGCATTTCTTCGAAGGCAATTTTTTCGATCTTGCGCGCCTCTGGCACGACACGCGGATCGGTTGTGTAAACGCCATCAACATCGGTATAGATGTCGCAGCGATCTGCCTTAAGTGCGGCAGCCAAAGCAACGGCGCTGGTGTCTGACCCACCGCGACCAAGCGTTGCGATCCTGTCTTCGGGTGAGACGCCTTGAAATCCGGCGCAGACCGCATGTAGGCCTTCATCAAATTTCGCCAGCATGGGTGCGGTGTCGATACTATCGATCCTTGCAGCCCCATGCGTTGCATCGGTTTTCATGGCGATTTGCCAACCTTGCCATGAGCGCGCAGGCACGCCCAAAGATTGCAATGTCAGAGCCATCAAACCGGAGGTAACTTGCTCGCCAGAGGCCACGACAGCATCATATTCGCGCGCATCATAGAGAGGCGATATTCCGCGAACCAGTTCGACAAGGCGATTTGTTTCGCCTGACATGGCTGAGACGACGACCGCGACATGCCAGCCAGCATCCACCTCGCGCTTCACTTTGTGCGCGGCGTTCAAAATACGTTCAGGGTCGGCGACAGACGTGCCACCGAATTTCATGACCAGAATGGACATTGGAGCCGCTCCAGAAGTTCCCACGAAACCCTTACGTCTCGTGTGCGCGTGGTTTATCTGAGGTCGCCCGATGAAGCAAGATTAGCGTCGAAGCTGTTAGTCCAATGAACCAAAAAGAGTACATCGAAATTCAAGGTTGAATTTATTGGGCTATTTTATGCGAACATATAAAGAACTTATATGAAATGCATATGCGAGATTATCGAATGTAGAGACTGCCAATCAACGTAAACAAACGCCTCGCAGTGTTATCATCAATCTCCACATGCTCGGCGAGGCGTTCTGTGACGAGGGTTGCACCCTCGTTGTGAAGGGTTTTGCGGCCTTCATCCAGTTTTGCGATTTCTTCGGGCGATTTGCTCCGAACCGCCGCAAGATAGCTTTCGCAGACGGTGTAATAGGATCGCGCCGCTTTGCGAAACGGTGAATATGGCAAGGTGAAGTCGTACACTTCGCCCGCATCAGTCTTTGCGGAAAAGCTCAACAATCGCTCTCGCAATGCCATTGTCAGCGCATAAGGTCCGACTGGTCCGGTAACCAAGCGGAAAACATTGGCGTCGAGCAAATCGAAGATCGCTATATTGCGCTCTTGTTCGATTTCCGGTGTCGGCGGGGGTAGGGCACTGTCGTCTAACGTAAAGGCGTTGATATCTGTACTCATGGGCAATCCTCATTAAGTGCGTTGAGTCGCGCACGGACGCTCAGTCCATGAGCCTCGAGGCTTTCGGCTTTGGCGAGCGTTTCTGCGGCTTCCCCCACTGCGCCAAGCGCGCCGGGGGTGCATTCGAGCATTGTGCTGCGTTTGAGGAAATTCATTACCGAAAGGCCCGATGCATGGCGGGAAGACCGTGCTGTCGGTAAAACGTGGTTGGGACCGCCCACATAATCGCCAACCGCTTCGGGTGTCCATCGACCGAGGAATAGCGCGCCAGCGTGTTTGATCTTTGCCGCGAGCGCACGCGGTTCGGCAACGCAAAGCTCCAGATGCTCGGCAGCGATTTTGTTGGCGAGGTTGGCAGCAATGTCGAGATCAGGAACCGTGATGATCGCCCCGGATGATTGCCAGCTTGCATTTGCTATGTCGCGTCGCTCAAGCGTCTCTAGCCTTTTCGCAACAGCGGTTTCGACCGCATCACCAAAGGCGGCGTCGGTGGTGATGAGAATAGATTGCGCGCTCTGATCATGCTCGGCTTGGGAAAGAAGGTCGAGAGCAATCCAATCGGGGTCATTCTCTCCATCTGCAATGACCAGAATTTCCGACGGTCCAGCGATAGAGTCGATACCGACACGCCCGAATACCTGGCGCTTGGCGGCGGCAACGTAAGCGTTGCCAGGCCCGACGATTACATCGACGGGACCGATGGTATCAGTGCCATAAGCCATCGCGCCAATCGCTTGCGCTCCGCCAATGCGATAAACTTCTGTAACGCCAGCAAGCCGCGCTGCGCAAAGGACCAGCGGATTGACCTCTCCATTCGGTGTCGGGACACAAAGCGCAAGACGCTCAACACCGGCTGCTTTGGCTGGTATTGCGTTCATCAATACGGAGGAGGGGTAGCTTGCAAGACCGCCGGGAGCGTAAAGACCTGCCGCATCGACCGGCGTCCAGCGCCAACCGAGGCGAACTCCACTTTCGTCAGTCCAATCGGCGTCTTCAGGTAATTGCCGTTCATGATAGGCGGTGATCCGTGCTGCGGCGACCTCTAAGGCCGCGCGCTGATCCGAAGGTGTTGTTGCAACGGCTGCGTCAATCTCTTCTGCTGATACCGAAAGCGTTTCTGGCGTGAGCGCCTGACGGTCGAAACGTGAAGTGTACTCTATGATCGCTTTATCGCCGCGTTGTTGAACGTCCACGAGAATAGCCCCAACGACGTCATCAACTTCTGCGCTTGTCTCACGTTTCAAGTTGAGGAGTTCTGCAAACTCGGCGTCGAAATTTTTATCTTGGGTCGAGAGGCGGCGGGTCACGCATCATCCTCATGTTTGGGTAAGTGTTTGGTTCGCCAGATCGTATCCATATCTGACATGCGGACGTCCAGCGCTTCAACGGTAAGATCAAATCCCGCACCACCGGCACAATCAATTATCACATGGCCGGTTCCATCTTCACCTTCGTTGAAAGTAATGGATAGAATCTCAAACGCTTCTTGGCCTTTGGCAACATCGAAGCCCCGGAATTTGGCGTCGGCGACGTCTTCTACATGCAGGCCTGCGCGGACCCGTTCATAGGAACGCGATTGAGCTTCCGCATCGGCGGCGTCTTCCCAGCGGAAGCGATTCACGACGAGGGCGAAAATTCGCTTTTCAGGAAGCCATGCGATCTCGGAGGTCTTACCGATTGCATCTTGCATCAAGGCCGAGAGGATCGACAAATCCTGTGCATCGCGCGCCATCAGTTTGACTTTATTGCGGTTCGGCGGTTCACCGTCTGCGAAGGAAGCGTCTTCGGTCATGCGTCGTCCTTGATCCGTTCAATGTTAGCGCCGCAAGCGCGCAGCTTATCTTCCACCCGTTCGTATCCACGGTCGAGGTGATAGACGCGGCTGACGGAGGTTTCTCCTTCTGCGGCCAGTCCTGCAAGTAACAACGAAATCGACGCGCGCAAGTCCGTAGCCATTACAGGCGCACCGCGAAGGCCCGAAACGCCGGTCACAGTCGCCCGGCCCCCATCGACGGCGATGTCCGCGCCCATCCGCGTTAACTCGGGCGCGTGCATGAATCTGTTTTCAAAAATGTTCTCATCAATTACCGACACCCCATCGGCTATTGTCATCAGTGCCATCATTTGCGCTTGCAGGTCTGTGGCAAAGCCGGGGAAGGGTTCGGTGGTAAAGCTGACAGGCTTGATTGAACCATTGTTGCGGGTAACGCGGATACCTGCATTTGTTTCCTCGACTAAGATGTCTGCAGCTCTAAGGGCTTCAGCGAGTGTCTCTACGAGGAACATTTTCCCGCCGGTGATTGTCACATCGCCGCCGGTTATGGCTGGCGCGATCATAAAGCTGCCAAGCTCAATCCGATCGGCGATCACGGCATGCTCAGTACCCGAAAGCGCATCGACGCCTTGAATTTCGATAGTGCTTGTTCCGGCCCCTTCGATTTGTGCACCCATCGAGATGAGGCAATCGGCGAGGTCGGTGATCTCTGGTTCCTGTGCTGCATTGACAAGACGGGTTGTGCCTTTTGCGAGTGTGGCCGCCATCAGCAAATTTTCGGTAGCGCCGACCGATACAACTGGGAAACGGAAAGAGACACCGCGTAAGCGGCCTCCGTTCAGGCTACGCGGGACTGATGCGTGAACATAGCCATCCCGAAGATCAAGGACCGCGCCCATCGCTTCTAAGCCTTTGAGGTGCAAATCGACCGGGCGCGCTCCGATGGCGCAGCCTCCGGGTAGTGATACTGTGCCAGCGCCGTCTCTCGCGAGCATCGGTCCGAGAACAAGAATGCTGGCGCGCATTTTACGAACAATATCGTAATGCGCTAGCGGCGTCCGGATGCGCTCAGCGCGTAAGGTCATGCGATGTGTATCTGCATCGCGTTCGACGGTGGCACCCAAGCTATTCAGTAACTCGCCCATCGTGTTCATGTCGGCGAGATTTGGAACATTCGTCAATGTGACCGGCTGATCCGTGAGCAGGGCGGCGGTCATCAGCGGCAAGCAGGCGTTTTTTGATCCTGATACCGGAATGGTTCCGTTGAGTGGATTCCCACCTTTGATGACGATCTTGTCCATAAATTCCCTGCCTATTTGTATGTGGTGTAACGGTCTGCTTGCTTTCGCGTCAATAACAGTGCGTTTCTGTTATGGGTACGGCGCGATTGGGGCATCTGAGCCTTGATGACTAAGATCGTAATAGTTTGAATAGGGGGTCGATGATTTCGACCTGACAATAGGGGCAAATAATGCGATCCGAGCGACCAAAGTTTTATGGGGCCAAGTTTTGAGCTGGGAAGTTTTTCTTGCTTTGTTGTCGTTCGCGTTTGTTGGCTCTGCTACGCCGGGGCCTAACACATTGATGCTTTTGGCGTCAGGTGTGAATTTCGGTATGGCGCGCACGATACCGCATATGGTTGGAATCGCCTTTGGGTTCGGGTCGCTGTTACTGGCGACTGGCTTTGGCCTTGGACAAATTCTCGAAGCATCGCCGGGTTTGCATTTTGCCATGAAGATAGCTTCGGGTCTCTACCTGCTTTGGCTCGCATGGAAGATCGGGACGGCGAGGGCTATCGGATCACGTGAGAGCGGTGCGCAGCCTTTCACTGTGCTGCAAGCTGCCGGCTTTCAATGGGTTAACCCGAAGGCATGGGCGGTCGGGATTGGTGCGATGGCCGCTTATACGGACCCGGCGAACTATTCGGTTACCGTTTTGTTGGTCGCGTCTGCATTTATGCTTGTCCTAGCACCCTGTGCTGTTCTGTGGTGCGGGATGGGGACGTCTCTACGCGGATATTTGTCTGAGCCAACGCGGTTAAAGTGGTTCAACATCACGATGGGCGTGATTCTCGCTGCGTCGCTGTGGCCAATGTTGAGGTGATCCGATGAATCTTGAAGCGGGTAATGTGTGTTCGGTCAGACTCGCTGTTGGCGAGACTGTGCGGATTACCAATGGGCCGGGAGATCAGGTGATTGATACTTGGGCCTTCAATGCAAATGACCCCACTGAATTCATGGGTATGGAGCATTGCCGGGCTTGGTGGCTTAAACTACGCCCCGAAGTCGGTGACAGCTTTGTAACCAATCGCCATAATCCGCTATTGAAGATGGTTGCCGATACTTCGGCGGGTGAGCATGACACCGTGATTGCCTGCTGTAACCCGGACCGATACCGGGTGCTTGGAGCGGAAGAGGGGCATGCCAATTGCCAGGAAAACCTGCATCGCGAGTTAAGCGAGCAGGGCATGGCGTCGGCGGTGACGCCTTGTCCGTTGAACCTTTGGATGAATATTCCGTCGGTTGGGTCGAATGGCCTTGGCAGAGAAGTGCCGACGAAAAAGCCGGGTTCCTATGTCGAGTTAGAAGCCCTAGCCCCTGCACTTGTTGTGTTTTCTGCGTGTCCGATGGATTTGTTGCCCATCAACGGGGTCGATGGGCCAAAGGATGGTGTGAGGGTTGAGGTTATCTGACGTCAAAGCGTCTGATCATACTCACCGATTTCGGAATACCCATCGAGGAAGGCGCGCGTATCTTCGAAGATTTTGCGCATTTCCGCTTCGGAATTCGGGCTTTCACATACCACGACCAAGTTTGGTGTGTTTGAAGATGCACGAACCAAGGTCCACCCGCCATTCTCCAGTTGCACCCGTGCACCATTGATTGTGGTGACTTTCACGATCTTGCTGCCAGCAATGGAAGCGCCATTTGCGGCCATTTCTTCAAAGGCTGAGACGATTTTCTTGATCGTGTCGTACTTCTCAAGGTCCGAACAGTAAGGCGACATCGTTGGTGTCGTCCATACTGGAGGCAGCTCTTTGCGAAGGTCGCTCATCTTACCACCAGCGCGGTCCAACATGAGGCATATCTCACGGGCGACAACAAGGCCGTCATCATAGCCGCGGCCTAAATCCCCCGCGAGGAAGTAATGACCGGATTTCTCGATACCTGCCAAAGCGCCCAGCTCGTGAACGCGGCGTTTCATGTGGCTGTGGCCTGTCATCCAGTAATCGGCGACGATTCCAGCCTCTTTGAGCACAGGATCGGAAGCGAAAAGCCCTGTTGATTTCACATCGGCAACAATGGTTGCTCCGGGATGATCTTTGGACCACGACCGCGCCAGCATAACGCCGACTTTATCCGCGAAGATCTCTTCGCCTTCATCGTCAACGACACCGCACCTGTCACCATCGCCGTCAAATCCGACGGCCAAATCTGCACCTGTTTCCAGAACCTTGTCGCGCATGGAATGCAGCATCTCCATGGCTTCGGGGTTCGGGTTGTAATTCGGGAAATCGTAGTCGGGCGTGGTGTGAAGAGGGATAACCTCGGCTCCGATGCGCTCGAGCATTTGCGGTGCAAACATTGAGGCCGATCCGTTGCCCGTTGCGCAGACCACCTTGAGTTTGCGTGACAGCTTTGTCTCCCCGACAACATCATCAAGATACCGGTCAGCAAATCCCTGAACCATTTGATAGCTGCCACCAGCTGCCGCGACACCTTTACCTTCTAGTACAGTGTCCCGAAGTTCGGCCATCTCGGAAGGGCCAAAGGTCAGCGGGCGATCTGCTCCGATTTTTACCCCGGTCCAGCCGTTCGGATTGTGGCTTGCCGTAACCATTGCTCCGGCTGGGATATCAAGATCAAACTGTGAGAAGTAAACCGTAGGTGATAGGCAAATTCCGACATCTTGAACCTCACAGCCCGCGGTCATAAGGCCAAGCGTCAAGGCTTGTTTCACGCTCAACGAATAGGCGCGGTAGTCACAACCAACGACAATGCGTGCTTTACCAATCTTTTGCAGCATTGTGCCTAATCCAAGACCGACCGCTTGAATCCCAACTAAATTGATTTCTTCCGGGAACCGCCAACGGGCGTCATATTCCCGAAATCCGGTTGGTGTAATCATTGGTAATGTCAGAAATTCCGGCGTGTTTTCGGAAACGGTCGTCAAAGGTTTTGGAAACGTGGTCATAGTGGCTCCGTTCTAGAGTGCGGGCTTTGAATAAGTTGAAAAAGTTAATTTGAGTTAACGTGCTCGACATAGAGGGTCGATTTGGCAAGAATGAATGCTGAAAGTTGGATGTATATGGCAACACGACCTTTATTGACTGTATCCCGAGCGCAGCCGAGTAATCGCAATGCGGTTGGCAATTTGCTTCAACTCTACCTTCACGATTCCTCTGAGTTCGAAGGGGAAGGTGGCATTGATGATTCTGGTCTGTTCTCATACTCACATTTTGAAAGCTACTGGAAGGATGATCCGGCGCGATCGGTTCATATTTTTAGGCTGGATAATGCTCTTGCGGGATTTGCTTTCGTCAATGATTGGTCACCCTCAGGGCAGGGCGTAACGCATGGCTTGGCAGAGTTTTTTGTTCTGCGCGCTTACCGCCGGTCAGGAGTTGGCTGGGAGGCTGCAAGTCGATTGTTTGAGGCGCTGCCCGGTCAATGGGAAGTCGCAGTGAGAGGACAAAATGTGCCTGCGGTTAATTTTTGGCGCACCGCGCTGCGAGCTGAGTCAATTACTGACCTAACCGAGATACTGGGTGATAATGCTCGATGGGCTGGCACGATCTTCCGGTTTGAGAGTAAAGCCGGATAAAGAGGCAATTCTGTCTTGCTAAATTGTATAGCGGACTCCAGAACGCGCTGGGCTAGTCGAGGAGTTGAAACGTGAAATATGATCCTTCCTTACCGTGGCGCGATATCAAAGGGCAGGGCTTCCATAACCTTCTTGGGCCGATTCAGATTGCCGAGATGCCAGACGGAACATTGCCTTTTGCCCTAGAGCTTGATGATCGTCACACAAATGCAAACGGCGTTTGCCACGGCGGGGTGATGATGAGTGTCGCTGATAGCGCGATGGGTTCTTGTGCTTACATCGCCGCTAAAAATGCAGTGGCAACGATTGACTTTGAATGTGATTTTCTAGCAGCGGGCCGGATCGGTGAGGTGCTTCACGGGGTGGCTAAAATCACGCGTAAAGCCCGGAATTTCATATTTATGGAGAGTGATCTCTATTCGGGGGAACGCCGGGTGCTTCGATCTTCCGGCATATGGGCGATCTTGCCCGAGAATTCACGAGCCCGCGATGTGTCGAAGATAAAATCATGAAGCACTTACCCAAGCTCCTTCGTAAAGCGATCCGAAAAGGAACGCTAACCCTGAACGGTCCTGACGGGTTTTCCGAGACTTTCGGCGGCACAGAGCCGGGGCCGGATGTAACAATCCGCGTCAATGATGCGTCGTTTGACTGGAAGATTTTCTCCAACCCGGAATTGCGTGCGGCAGAAGCCTTTATGTCTGGCGATTTGGTCGTGGAAAGCCCCGAGACTGGGACGGGCGCTTGGGATTTGCTCAAGGTTTTTTTTGTCAACAAACGCACCTTTGATCTCAGTCCCAGTCAAATTTTCTGGAGGGGCGTTGCGCGGCGAGCAAAGCGCTTCGCACAACATAATCCGGTGGCACGGTCGCGGCAAAATGTGAAAGTGCATTACGATCTGGGCAATGATCTTTATCAGAAGTTCCTCTGTCGTGATCTTCAGTATTCCTGTGCGTATTTTGAGACTGGTGACGAAAGTCTCGATCAAGCGCAGGCGGCGAAAAAGCGACATATCGCTGCAAAACTTTGCCTGAAGCCGGGTCAGCGTGTGCTGGATATCGGGTGCGGATGGGGCGGTATGGCGCTCTACCTTGCTCATGCCGCTGATGTTCATGTTACCGGCGTCACGCTGTCGGAAGAACAGCTCAAAGTGGCTCAAGCACGAGCCGAAGCGCTTGGTGTTTCGGATCGGGTGAAGTTTGAGTTGCGCGATTATCGGCATGTCACTGAGACCTTTGATCGGGTTGTATCGGTTGGGATGTTGGAGCATGTCGGCATTACGCAACTGACGCCGTATTACCTGAATGTTCGGGATCGGCTGGCAACGGGCGGTGTCGCGCTGATCCACTCAATTTCTTCAAAAGCGCCTCCGGGCGTCACGGGGCCTTTTCTCAGGAAGTATATCTTTCCCGGCGGTTATGCGCCTTCGATGTCAGAGGCAATGGACTCGGTAGAAAAATCTGGACTGTGGCTGACAGATTGTGAGATTTGGCGCGTCCATTACGCAGAGACTCTTCGTATCTGGCGTGAGAGATTTCAGGCGCAGCGCACTGAAATTGAAGCAATGTATGATGAAGAGTTCGGCAGAATGTGGGAGTTTTATCTCGCGGCCTGTGAGGGCGCTTTTCGTTACGGTGCGAGCAATGTTTTCCAGATGCAGCTCGCGAGAGAACGCGACGATGTACCACTGACGCGAGATTATATTGCGGCGGAAGAATCGCGGTTGAAAGCATCGGAGAGTACTTGGTTGGATAAAGTGCTCGCATCATCAGAAGCTGCATTATCGGTAAAATAAAGAATAGCGCTGCGACCGACAGATAATTAAATGTGGGATTGAGTCACTTTAGTCATTGGCAAAAACTTCATCCATGAGTTTGGATGCATAGTAGTAGCTGCCATTATCGCTTAAATGATCGAAGTCGTGATATAGATAACCAAAATCTTCCGCATATCCACTGCAAGATTGTGCGTCGCAGAAATGTTCTGTTGGATCAAAAAGGTGAATGGAGGGGTAATCTTTTGCGATCCGGTAAATCAGGTCTTTATACCTTCCTGAACGCAGATTGTAGTCCCTTAAAGAAACTGTACATTCGGATTTCGGTGGGTTGGATAAGAGATCTCTCAGTTTATATCCTAAAACAGAAATTTCCTTCTTGGGGTAGTTGCACCCGCTTTCAATGCCCAGCTCAGGAATATCTATTGTGAAAATGACTTTCAAATGATCGTTCTTCGCCAGCTCTGACAAAGTTTGCCTCATGCCAATTTCAAATATTTTATAATGATCTTTCACCGTCGGGTCGCTGACAAGCTCAACCCCAAGTCCTTGCACTCTCGCTGGGTCTTTTCCCTTAAAGACTGTCCCGTCGAGATATACTGGACCCATGGATGAAATGACCACGATCGATGGTTTATCAATCGCGTTGAGGGTATCAATATTGTTATTCATGATGCGCGCGCATTCACCGTGTTCAAATCTGTCGTCATACCGATCGACATCTCGAAACGGAATGCAGCCGGGGCTCGTCATATCGACGGTCTGGCCACCATTGAACTTTTCTAAACCGGGAATGAGGTGTTCCGCATGTGAATCCCCTATGACAAAAAGCTGTTGATTGATCACACGGCTTTTGGTCACGGAAAGTGGGGGTATTTCGGAATTAGAGTTTTTTCTAAAACCTTTTGTTCTATCGCCGACTAAAGCAAAAGAGAGAAGCAATAGCACTGAGACGGACAAGGTAGTGATCAAACTTTTTTTGCTGATTTTTGTCTGATCTCTGAATGGTCTTTCAATATATCGCCATGTAAATAATGAGAGAATTGTTGTGGCGACGAGGATGAAGATAATTGTGCTAGAGTCAGGTTCTTGTTCAAGTCGTATTCTTGCAAAAGCTAGCAACGGCTGATGCCATAAATACGCTGAATAACTGATCAAGCCGATGCTGATGAATAATTTAGAGCTTAGAAACTTGGCCGTAAATGTTTCTGTATCTGCATAAAGCAAAATCAAAAATATGCCGGTGACTGGAACTAATGCATAGGCACTCGGGAACGGAGTGGTTTTATCGTAATACAAAATCGCATACAAAATCGCGATCAACCCGAATACCGATAGTGTATTATTAGATTTTATGCCCCGTTTCTGTACGATAAAGGCAGCAATTGATCCTACAAATAACTCCCATGCTCGGGAGGGAGTAAAATAAAAATTTGCATTGGTATTGTAGCGCCAGCCTAATTCACTCAGTGTCAGACTGACGCCTGCAAGTACGACAATTATCCAAAATACTTTGGCCTTGCCAAAGCGCCAACATAGAAAGAGGATAATCGGAAATATAAAATAGTACTGTTCCTCGACCGCAAGGCTCCAAGTATGTAGCAGTGGGTTTTCTTCGGCGTCCCGGTCAAAATAATCAATTTTTTGAGCGAATAGAATGTTTGATGAGAAGAAAATAACGAAAATGATGCTTTTCGAAAAATCTTCCATTTGAACCGGAATCGTCCACATCCACGCAAAGGGAATACACGCGAACATGACGAAAAAAAGCGCTGGTAATATCCTTCGTGCGCGTCTTTCGTAAAAATGCGCAAGGCTAAACTTTTTACGTTCAAGGTCTTCGATAATAATAGTTGTTATAAGATAGCCGCTGATGACAAAAAAGATATCAACGCCAACAAATCCGCCGCTAAATAAATTAAATCCGGCATGAAATAAGATAACCGGAACAACAGCAAATGCCCGTAAGCCGTCAATTTCGGGACGGTATTTCACTGCGTAAATCCTTTAGAGTGAGATATGGGTGAAGAGTTTAGAGGCGTTCTGATGACAATCTTATGCAAGCCTCCAGGTATCTCGACAAGCATATGATGTGACCTGTGGACAGTCGAGACGAGGTGCGCGTATAAACAGCTTCTCGAAGATCACGCGAAACGCAGGAAAATTCCATGACGATGAACTGGAGCGCAGACAGTTGGCGCAACCGGACTGCTCTGCAATTACCAGAGTACACCGATGAAGCCGCATTAAAACAAGCTACTGATAAGCTGTCTTCATATCCATTGTTGGTTTTTGCAGGTGAAGCGCGTTCTTTGAAAGATCGTTTGGCTGCAGTTTCGCGGGGCGAGGCTTTTCTGCTTCAAGGCGGCGATTGTGCTGAGAGTTTCGCAGAGTTTTCCTCAGACAATATCCGCGATACGTTCCGTGTGATGCTGCAAATGGCAATTGTTCTGACATTCGGAGCCAAAAAGCCTGTCGTCAAAGTGGGCCGGATGGCAGGGCAGTTTGCGAAGCCGCGTTCTGCTCCGACAGAAACCATCGATGGTGTTGAACTGCCAAGCTACCGTGGCGACATCATTAACGATTTGCCTTTTACCGTTGAGGCCCGCACGCCAAAACCGGCGAAGATGCTTGAGGCTTACCTTCATTCGGCGGCGACGTTGAACTTACTAAGAGCCTTTGCCACTGGAGGGTACGCAAATCTGGATCGTGTTGCATCGTGGAATCTGGATTTTGCTGATGGTGATAATGCCAACGAATATAAGCAGATGGCTGAGAAAATCTCGGCATCTCTTGCGTTTATGGATGCCTGCGGTGTGAATTCCGGCACGACGCACCTTATGGAACAAGTTGAATACTACACCTCGCACGAGGCGCTGTTGCTTCCGTATGAGGAGGCGTTAACTCGTGAAGATTCAACCTCTGGTGAAATGCTCGCTGGATCAGCGCATATGCTGTGGATCGGAGATCGAACCCGGCAACCGGATGGAGCGCATGTTGAGTATTGTCGTGGTGTCCTGAATCCGATTGGCATTAAATGCGGGCCGTCGATGTCGACCGATGACCTTAAGGTATTGCTAGATAAGCTGAATCCAGAGAACGAAGCGGGACGGATCACTCTTATTGGCCGCTTTGGTGCGGGTAAGGTTGCAGATCACCTGCCCGAACTTATCGGCGCTGTTAAAGAAACGGGTGCTAACGTCGTTTGGTGCGCTGATCCAATGCACGGAAACACGATAAAAGCTGAGGGTGGCTATAAAACGCGCCCATTCCAGTCGATCCTGACTGAAATTAAGGAATACGCTCAGATTTGCCGCTCTGAAGGCGTCTATCCCGGCGGTATCCACCTTGAAATGACTGGTAAGAACGTTACGGAATGTACGGGTGGATTGCAGGACTTGAAAGATTCTGATCTTTCAGACCGTTACCATACAGCTTGTGATCCACGTCTTAATGCCAGCCAAGCGCTGGAAGTTGCGTTTTTGCTTGCTGAGGAACTTGAAAAACTCTGAAACATTTGTAACGGAGAATTTTCACGGCGTTCATTAAGTCTGAGATATAGTCTCCGAAATCCATGATTTCGGAGCTTTCTTTTATGATTTATCACCGCAAACCGACTTGGCATATTCCTGAGGCGCAAGCGACGGCTGAAAGCGCGTTTTTTAACCGCAGACAATTGCTTGCGACAATGGGATTAGGCGGTGCGGCGAGTGCTCTGGTTGCAGGGCGTGCGAATGCTGCTGCCGTTCCCGGTGATGACTTTGAGCCCGTCCCAGAGCGAAATGAACTCTTTGAGGCCGGTGAAGATAGGGAAATCACTGAAGAGAAGGCTGCGACGACCTATAACAACTTCTACGAATTCGGGTCACATAAACAGATTTCTAAAAAGGCTCAGGCGCTTGATACGGAAGGGTGGACCATCAAAATCGACGGACATGTCGAAAAAGAAATGGTTATCGATGCCGAAGACCTCATTGCCAAGATGTCGATTGAAGAACGGGTTACGCGCCATCGCTGTGTAGAAGCATGGTCAATGGTTGTCCCTTGGGTTTGTTTCCCATTGGCTGACCTTGTGAAATTTGCAAATCCGACTAGCGACGCGAAATATGTTCGCTTTGAAACATTCCTCGACCCCAAAATCGCAAGTGGTCAACGTCAAGGCTGGTATCCTTGGGCTTATAATGATGGGCTGACCATCGAAGAAGCGACGAACCCTATCGCTCTCATGGTTGTGGGTGCTTACGGTAAAGTGCTGCACAAACAATTCGGCGCTCCGATGCGGCTGCACGTGCCTTGGAAATACGGATTTAAGTCAGTGAAATCCATCAACCGGATTACCTTTACTGATGAACGTCCTGTCAGCTTTTGGGAAGAAATTGCCAAAACCGAATATGGTTTCTGGGCCAATGTGAATCCTGAGGTTAAGCATCCGCGCTGGAGCCAAGCAACTGAGCGCGTGCTTGGTACTACCGAGCGTATTCCTACCGTAAAATTCAATGGTTATGGCGAAGATGTTGCCAGCCTTTATAGCGACACGCTCGCCAAGAAAGAGGGCGTGCGCCTCTGGCGTTGATGCTGATGGCATCGGAATAGGCGATAGAACGATTACTGGACGCGATGTGCCCAGAGGTCGTAATCGCCTGCTTCGTCTATTTCGACCTCGACCATATCGCCAACGCTTAGGTCAGCGAAATCGGCGTCAATAAAGACGTTCCCGTCAATCTCTGGTGCATCTGCGGCAGAGCGGCACTCGGCACCGTCCTCATCAATTTGATCGATAATGACGGTCATGCGCTGCCCAACTTTGTTCTCTAAGAGTGCTGCGCTAATTGCCTGTTGATGCGCCATCAGGCGCTCCCACCGCTCTTGTTTTACCGCCTCATCTACATGGTCAGGCAGGTCATTCGCTGCTGCGCCAGCGACGTTTTCGTATTTGAAGCACCCGACGCGGTTCAATTGAGCTTCGCTCAACCAATTAAGCAAGAACTGAAAGTCCTCTTCGGTTTCTCCTGGAAAGCCAACGATGAAAGTTGAGCGGATCGTTAGAGCTGGACAGACCTCGCGCCAAGACTTGATGCGTTCCAATACCTTCTCATGGTCTGCCGGACGACGCATCGCTTTTAGCACTTTAGGCGAAGCATGTTGGAACGGTATATCGAGATAGGGAAGGAGTTTCCCCTCGGCCATGAGCGGAATGACTTTATCGACGCTCGGATAGGGATAAACGTAATGCAGCCGGACCCAGACGCCTAACTCGGCCAAGCCAGTGCAAAGGTCGAGCATGGTTGGGTCAAATTGTTGCCCGTGCCATTCTTTGCCTATCCTCGCATCGCCGCGCAAATCGACGCCGTAAGCGGATGTGTCCTGGCTAATCACCAGAAGTTCTTTGACACCCGCATCAACCAGTCGTTCGGCTTCTTGAAGGACTGCATGGATAGGGCGGGAAACCAGTTTGCCGCGCATGTCCGGAATGATGCAGAACCGGCAAGAGTGATTGCAGCCTTCGGAAATCTTGAGATAGGCGTAATGCCGTGGGGTCAAGCGCACACCGTCTTTCGGCGCTGGCAATAAATCCGTGAAAGGATTGGGACGAGGCGGCGTTACCGCATGGACGGCATCCATGACCTGCTCGTATTGCTGAGGCCCTGTGATCGCCAGCACCGATGGATGTGCTTGGCTGATGGTTTCTGCTTCAGCGCCAAGACATCCGGTGACGATGACTTTGCCATTTTCCCGAAGCGCTTCACCAATCGCATCGAGGCTTTCCGCCTTTGCGCTGTCTAGGAATCCGCATGTATTGACGATGACCGCATCGGCCCCGTTATAATCAGCGGAAAACTCATATCCTTCGGCCCGCAAGCGCGTGAGAATACGCTCAGAATCGACAAGCGCTTTTGGGCAGCCAAGGCTAACCATTCCAATTTTTGGCGGGGCAGGTGCAGTTTGATCAGGCATGGCTGCGTTCTGTGATAGCCAAGCGCTTGACGCAAGGGATTTCGGTGATCTCTGCGAAATCGGCTTGTAGAGCGGAGAGTATAGAAAAGACTTACTTCTTTCCTCTTCGCGGAGAATAGATTTGGTGCAGTGAAATCATCTTTTGAAAACTCGCTACAAGGTCTCAAACATAGTCGGTGCTGTGGTGCTTATGTTTGAAAGAAAGAGCTAAATCGCTGTTTCTATACTACATGCGCTGATATGAAGACGGATTATGAGCCGCGTAACCAACTGTTTTTATATGGATAAAACTTGTACGGGTTTTTCGGTAGCTTGATATCGCGTTACGCATTGACTAACTCTCTGAGTGTAACTTTCGGCAAACACATTTTGATACGAGGCTTTTTCATGTATTTTGATATGACCTATATGCTTTTAGTTGTGCTTCCGGGCATGGTCTTGTCAGGCGGCGCCTCATGGATGGTCAAGCGTACCTTCAAAAAATATGAGAGCATTGGTACGCAAAGCGGCCTCACTGGTGCCGAATCTGCTCGCCTGATGCTGGAGCGCGCAGGGGTGACGAATTGCCGGATCGAGCCAATTGCCGGTCGAATGAGCGATCACTACGATCCCCGTGATAGAACGCTGCGCTTGTCTGAACCTGTGTATAACGCGCGCTCGATTTCAGCGATTGGCGTTGCTTGCCATGAAGCAGGGCATGCGCTGCAACATGCTCAAGGATATAAATGGCTTCAAATGCGCTCTAGTATGGTTCCGGTGACGAACATTGCCAGCAAGATGTCGATGCCTGTACTTATGGTTGGTATGATGATGCTGTCATTAGCGCCTGTATTGGGTCAATGGGTTGTTCTGGCGGGCGTTGCTTTGTTCGCGGCGGCGGTTGTCTTTTCGGTTATAACATTGCCCGTCGAATGGGATGCGAGCGCGCGGGCTAAAACCGCAATGGTCAATGCAGGGTTCGTCAATCAACAGGAAGCGAGCGGAGCAAACAAAGTTCTAAATGCCGCATTCCTAACCTATCTGGCATCCGCCATCGCCTCGATCATGACATTGATCTATTACCTACATCGGTCGGGCCTGCTTCGCCAGTTGCTCAGCCGGAGGTAAGTTGTCTAAGGACTTAATGATCGCGCAAGGCTGACTCGCGCCGTTCTATGGCTGCTCTGCTCAGGCAATGTTGAGTTTTATTCCATTCTGCCTGCTTGCCAAATATCTCCCGTACCGCCCGGTACGCGGGTGGTGTCGCGCATTGCCAATAAAGCCACAGACCCGGACTCCAGATAGCGCGTGAGAAACCAAATCTTCTTTGGAGGGCGGTGAAGGCGGCAATGAGCACAAACGCTTGTCCCAGTGCAAAAATCCAAGTGGTCGCCATCGCAACACTTGGAGTCAGAAGCATCGCCCAAGGTGTGCTTCCTGTTATTAACAACGCAGCAATCGCGATCCAAAACAAAGGCTGCAACAGGAAGGCAACGAAGCCGTCGAGCAACATGATGTTAATGGCCAAAGCGTTGCGCCAGCCGAGTTGACGAAACAAATCGCGTGGTGAGCGCATGTGTACCAGCCACGTGACGATGAAGCCCTTGATCCATCGCGATCGCTGGCCCCTCCATTGTTTCCACTCAACAGGTGGTTCTTCCCAAGTCGTTGAGTCGATAATCTCGGTACGCCACCCGTGACGTGCGAGCCGCAATCCTAAATCTGCATCCTCGGTAACATTGTAAGGGTCCCACCCGCCAACGCTTCTTAGTGCGTTGGTTTTGATAAACGGCATTGCGTAGCAAACGCACCAGCGCCAAGCCTATGAAAACGCCCGCTAAATCACCATCTCTCGGTGGGAGGTGAGTGATGGGGTGGTTAGGCTTTTCTCGCTTCCGGTGGGTTCTTCCAATAATATTCTACTGTTCCTGCGTCGTCCTCAACTCGGCCAACTCTAAGTCCGATGGGGAAGAATTGCATTTCCTTTTTGGCCGGCTGTCCCACATCGGAGAAGTCCGCCTCTGTAAATCTCCAAACACCAAAAACGTCGCAATAAACGCATCGGATTGTGATTATTACCACGACGCCATCTGGAATCGCGACCTCAGCGTTGCTGGGAAAATCAGCCAATATAAAGTTTTCAGACTTGGAATCTCCCTCAGATATTTCCCCAAGAGACCACCACGAGTCGAAGTATTGACCATTAGAGATATCCTTAACCTTGACCCGAGCATGACATCTAACGTTGTGCGCAATGGATTTTCCCACGTTTTTCAGATCGTAAGTCGCGGTGTATCGACAAACAGCATTGGGCTCTGGAAAGAATGGAGTTCTGCCGATTTTGCCTTTAGCACGCAGGTTCTTGATATCAATGAAAGGCGCAACCTGATCGGAGGCGGCTCGTTCCGCGGACCTAGCCGCGCCCCAAGCTGCCGTAGTAGCATTTTTTGTTTCGCTAAGAGTCCAGGCGGTCAGGCCAAGAGTGCCAAAAAGAAGGACTACGCCGAATATAGTCCAAATATAAGTATTCCAAGCCGTCCGGCTGCTAGCTTCAGCAGCCTCAGCGGCCCTGTATTGCGCAGCCACATCACAATAATCAGGAGGCTTGAAAGATGGGGCAACTTCGTGCTCCTCGTCGCTATCTTGCCCGTTTTTTTGGGGTATTTTTCATCGCGAGTAATGAGCCAGCCGTAGGAATGGGCCTCGTGACACTTGGCCTCATAATACTGATAACCGGCAGTCTTTGGATGAACGGGTTCTTCTGAGGATAGGAAACTGTTGGCAATAGACGAGGCTCCATAACCAGCAAGGCCACCAATCACGGCTACTGTGACGCCGAGAAATAGTACAATCAAGATGGAAAGATGTTTTCTCTTCAAAGTCGAATCTCGGATACCCCTATCGCTTCCATACACTGAATGAAAAAGGCCATCGTGAACACCCCGCGACTGATTTTGTTGCCGATATTTTTTTCGTTTTCAGACACACCTATCGCTTCCAATTTTTCCGCTAGCTGGGCATAGGTCACGCCCCGCCGCTTTAACTCGCTTCTGAGGAGGTTCTTGGCCCTATCTGACCATTCGGCGTCTGTCGTGGCTTTCGGCATATCATCACCTGCAAAATAAAAACCCTATTTAAAGGGATATAACCCTTGCAATGCAGGTATGTAACCCCTATTTATAGTGCATCGACACTTTAGATAGGGAATACCGCAGATGCCACGCTCGACAAACTTCCTTCTGACCGCCGCAGCCCGCACTTTGAAGATCAAAGACATCTTCAAAATGGGTGAAGAGAAGGCTTGGGAACAGTTTGTTGCTATCCGCTTTGGTGACAACAACGGCGAAGCCTATTGCCCTGCATGTGGCACAGTAGAGCCTTACTTTCTAACCACCCGTCGCAAGTGGAAATGCCGTGGCTGTCACAAGCAATTCAGCGTCACGTCCGGCACGATCTTCGCCAGCCGCAAGCTGGACTTCACTGATATTCTTGCCGCGATTGCTCTTTTCGTAAACGCTGCGAAGGGTATCAGCGCCCTGCAAATGGCTCGCGATCTGGACGTTCAGCACAAGACGGCTTGGGTGATGTGCCACAAACTCCGCGAAGCAATGGGCATGGGCAACGACGATGTAACCCTATCCGGTGACGTTGAGATTGATGGCTGTCATGTTGGCGGTCACGTTCGCCCTGAGAACCGCAAGGAAGACCGGAAAGACCGCCGTTTAGCTGCAAACAAAGACGCTGACCGCCGTGTTGTAATCGCCATGCGTGAGCGCCAAGGCCGCACGCTGACCTTTGTTGAGAAAACCGAAGCGGAAGGCGTACAGCACGCTATTGCCCGTGTAGAGCCTAACAGCGTCATGCACGCTGACGAAGCTTCGCACTGGGACAAGCTACACGCTTATTACACCACCACCCGCATCAATCACTCTGAGATGTATAGTGACGGCTACGCCTGCACGAACCAAGTCGAAAGCTTC
>CALKBI010000039.1 GCA_937990185.1 uncultured Neomegalonema sp.
CTTCTTCGATATTTGCGGCATGACAAAACCCCAATGGGCGCCAATCAATTCGCGAGCACCATTGGTGCCAAGGCGAACAATCGGAGATGTATATTTGGGAAAGATTGCGGATTGCGGCTCATAGTTTCCAATCTTGTCAGATCCGCGAGCGATGCCAAATCTGGCTCGCATAACATCCTGAGACAATGTATTTGAGTAAAGATTGCACATTGAACCATCATCGGATGTCGAACCTAAGCCGTCAACGACATGATCGTTGCAAACTTCCGGTCCATCGCGATCTTGGTCTGGACAGCTTAAACGGCGTTGTCACGTTAACTGGGTTAGCGCTCAACGATTGCAGAAATGTGGAGACGTCATGCAATACTGGCAGCGGCCCGCCAAGCGTCGAAAGCTTGGAGGTGATGGTAGAGCCAGACTGAGAGAACAATGATCTCGGGCGAGAACCGGTGGCGTTTGTAGCTGAGGGCAATTCGGATCATGGACACCAGCTACCCAATCGGTAGCACATTGACAACAGTAACGCCGTTAACGTGACAACTCCACTCATGATCTTGTTCCCTAAATTTACCTTTCACCCTGTGAGCGGGCCAATTTTAGGGAGCGAGGTCTGCTGAAGCTGACCGGTTCGAAGCCGGTGGATTAAATCCCGAAGTAAGGAAATTAAAACTGACGTCGAAGTTATGCCCAAGGCGCGTTAGTTTGAGGTTATCGCGTCCAATCTTTCCAGTTTATTATCCTTAACCGACGAGAGTTATGGATTGAATGCAACTGGAGCCTCCAATGTTTGGAAAGAGAGCGCCTCGACTCAACACTGTTACCAAAACTCTCGCCGATTCCGGTCCAGAGGGAGGCCTGCGCCCTTGTCCTGTTGTTCCGTTGAACGACAACGCGAGGATGATACTGCGCGTTTACTCAGGTAGTCCCGCTCATACCCTCGGACTAGATGTGGGTTGGCGATTATTAAGCATAAACGGAGAAGGGCCGAGCGAGCACATAATCCGAGCGGCAGAAATGAAAGAGTCTTCCTTTCTGTTCGCCGATGCTGGGGGATCGCGCTGTTTCGCACTCGAAGACCAGAAATGGCCTTTCGGCATGGTCGCCGTGCCTTGGCCCGGACAGTCATTACATGAAAGGGTCGCGTCGGCAGATTTTGACTTGGAAGATCTGCTGAGTTTCTGGAGGGAAGGAATCTTCTGGCCATACAGTGATTTGATCGAACCGTTGATGACCTATCTGTCGGTATCGCCGGGGCTCGCGGGTCTTTTGGCTCGAAGAAACGCTGTTCACGAACGCATTGCGAAGCATCACGACTTCACCGCGATGATGGTTCTTGGCCTCGCCAATGCGCTCGACAGGAACTTCGACGCCGCCGCATTCTACGTAAATGCCGCATACGAGTCGGCGGATCGCGCAGATCAAGGCAGCTATGCCCCAATCTTTTACAGCCTCGGTCTCTATACGGAGAGCCTCATCTATGAGGCACGCGGCGACCGACAAGAAGCTATGGCGGCGATACAGCAGGCGTCCGTCATGACACCTGAAGTAATGGCAATCCGTAGTCGAGTAAGCGAGCTAACCGAGCAACCACTATCGACTGACATGCCTCCGTGGACGTTGGATAATTTCCCTGTTGATTACAGACTGCCGGCTTTCGATCCAATTCAAGAACGAAACAGCCCTTTCGCCAATGTCAGCTTGAGCAAGGCAATCGCGTCCCTCGGTGATCAGGAATTACTGATTATCATGGTAATGGGCGGTTACCGCTCGAACTATTACTATAATCGCGACCTTGCAAGATTGGCCGATCTACATCATGCCTTTCCAGGCACCATTGCTGGCGTCCATGTGATCGTCGCGGGAACCTACGCGCTCGACCCTGATCACCGCCGCGACTGCGAGGACCATGCTGCACGCCTCGGATTACCATTCTCAATTATCTGGGATGAAGAGGACGCTGTGTCCCGGCGCATCGCGCCGGCAGGCTTTCCGGCACGCTTTATGATCGACCAATCTGGCAAAATTCTCGCAACCGAGCTGTTGATGGATGAAGAAGGCTATTGGAGCGCTTTTTCTCGGATGTCAGCGCTAACACCAAAAGCTGATTGTGAAGCGCCATGAAAAAGGCGTCAAACTCTGAGGAAGAGAACAACCCCCATAATTGAAGTGGAATAGGGATGTTGATGGCGTTGATCGCCATGTTTGAAGAGGGCCCTTCCTATAGATAAATCGCACGCGACCTCCATATCAGCAAAAATCCCGCCCTCGACATTGCAAAGAGAAGCCGAAAGGAACCCATGTGACGGATTGGCTAAAGACATTTCGCAGGACATTTGGGGATGACAAAAAACCCGGTGACTGGGCTAGCGAATTTGACTATTGGCTGCGCTTTGAACTAGGCGGAGAGGTCTGGGGCACGGATAAGCCCATTCGGCGATTCTTGCAGGCTCATGGCCGAGCCTGTGCCGTTGCCGAATTTGTCTTTGCACAAAGTGTTCAGGTGCATGCGCTTGTTCTAAGCTTTGGGGACGAGCGCGGAATTAACACAGGTTTTAGCCGTTTGATGACCGTCCTGCCTAATGTCACTCAACAGAACTATGCCTTTGACCTTCCTGGATCAGACCGGGAAGACGATCCTGAGCGGCGCGAATTTTGGCATGTGATACCGATCTCTGATCCAATTCAAATCAAAGAGCTCCTGTGGCTCGACATCGCACACGAAATGGGGATTTCGCCGTCGAGTTTGGGGCATTTCAGCTACCTTGTGGACTTTGAGCGGAAGCTATTTCTGCACGCCTACGATGATCGTGGGATGGACTTGGTTGCGATGGACAGGGAAACTTTGAAACCCACTTACGACGAATATAATGATTGGCTGCTAAACTATGATCGCCCCAGAATGACACCAGTTTTCGAGAACCCTTAAACGTCTTATCGACGACAACACTGTCAAACACAGAAGACAAGTGGAATGACGGTCGCGATGCTGCTCATGGCGACCGGAAATTTTTCACATTGCATACCGAAGCTCAACCGCGCTTTGAGCCGCCAACCCTGCTTCATCCGCTAATGCTTCCAGTAGCACTGGCCAGATCATCTGTGCATCTGGACCTAGAATAGAGTTTAAAACCTTGGATACCTCGCTGAGTTCTACGCTATCAGGCACACCGACGAGCGCGTAGAGGCCTGGAACGCCAGTATCTTCTTGAAGATCCCATACGACATAATCGTCGTTCGAACGATGCTCCACATGTACGCTTACCTTCTCAAGCGCTGCTTCAAGATTCGCCCAAGTATCTTTCCCAGGATGGACCCCATCGATGTCAAAAACTGTGATCGACGCCGGGTTGCCAATACGAACGGCTTCGAAAAGGTAAGTATTGGAGCCTTCCCTATCGCAAGATTCGCCCTCCTCATCTTGTTGATCGAGTTCGTTCAGCGGCGTTGGATCAAAGATAATTTGTGCTCCAAACAATTGCCGTACTTGAGGCGGTGCCAGCTGAATAATTGTTGCCGACACAGGGCCAGTCCGGCGTGCGAACCATTGGGTCTTCTGACCATCCTGATCCCGCACGCTCACACGAACGATGCCCCAGTCCTCAGCGATAGGTCCCACCTTCGTTTGGAGATCTATTTCTAGCGCACAGGCAGAACTCCGCACGGTCGCCCAATCGTCTGCTAGCGTTGCTGCCAGAATACGGTTCCAATGTGCATCCTGATTGCTCTCAAGCGCAATTGCACGAGACCAACAATCGATTTCCCGCTCGTGATCTTCGGTCGATCTTGCGATTTCTGCGATTGCGCGAAGAACCTGAATTGTATCCCCTTCACGAGCGAGCAATGCATCCAAGCGCTCAAGTGAACTCGGAAGATCATCTTCGCTCAACTGCATGGCAACGATCCAATCAATGCCGTTCCGCGCCGCATCTCCGAGGGCAGATGTATCGTAATTTCTAATCTCTCGGTTGAATACATCCAACTGTCCGGCATCAAGCAGAGCCGCACCATAGAGCTCCCAAACCACTGAATTGTTGATATCTGCGTCGCGGGCCCTGCGCAGGATGTCACATGCCCGCTCCGAGAAACCAGCCATGAGCAACGCGCGTCCGAAAGCAGCTCCAATTTTTCCATCTTCTGGCCAACGATCTGCAGCAAAACGCAATTCATCGATATTGGCTTTATCGTCGCCTTCCTCAATTTTCCGCATTAGATAAACGTGATCAGTGACCGATTTCTCGGAAGCAGTCTGCATTCTCGCCAACCGGCCACGTCTTTCGAGCTGATCATCGCTCGCACCGAGATCGCGCGCGAGCTTTGGGACAAGGGCGTCTATTCGATCTAGGGCTTCTTCCGTGCAAAGAATGGCACTCGCTTTCATTGAGAGATCGGCGTAAATTGCGAAGATACTGATTGCGTCGCGAATGCATCCCTCTTGTTGGCGGTCTTGAGCAAGCGCCCAGAGCAAGTTTCGTCGATCTGACGTGTTTTCATCGGCTTTTGATGCGATAATCGCTCCGAGCGCGGCTACCCATTGTGCGCTATCACTCGGGCTTTTAATAAGTTCCGTTGGCTCAGGAAGAAGAGCTAAAGCTTCTTCGGATCTTGCCTGACGTGCGAGGATTTCGGCAAGAGTAATATGTTTTGATATCTGCCAAGCTTCACCAAACGAGCCATCATCCTGGGCTTCGCACGCGAGCTGTTCCGCCAGTTCGAGATTGCCAGCTCTCATTTCCATACCGGCCTCACCAAGCAGCACCTTTCCGTCGGGTTCTTTACCGACGGAAGCAAGCTCCTCACGCAAACGCTTGCGGGCTGCGCGCTCTTCCGGAAGCTTGCCCGCATCGACAAGCGCGTCGAAATACTCTTTGGAAATGCAGTGCCAGCAGCCCCAGGAAGGATCGATCCTCTCAAGAGTCTCTTTTGCTACAGTGATCCGCTCTTCTGCATAGCCAGGGCCATCAGTACAACCGTAGCAACTCGCCAGATCCTGTACTGCGCAAATGCTCTGCGGACAGTCGCGGCAATCCTCCCGTGTTGAGAATTCCAACAGCGACACAGCCTCAGACAGGTTGCTTTTGCCTCGCCCGCGTTTAAGGACTTGCGATTGCAAATACCAATGCCGAACAAATACCTCGATCCAAGAGTTTCCATAGGCTCTGGCAAGAGATAGCGCTTCAGGGTAAACCGCATCGACGAAAGCATGGTCTCCGTCGCAACATCGATTGGGTAACATCCTCATCAGATGCGCGAGCCGGTGCTCTCCCGCATCGACGAGTTCAGCTTCGACCGATGAAACCCAGCCCCAAAGATCCATGTCAGTTATCCTCAAAAATAAGTGTCAGGCTATCGAAAAAATTACTCAGTTCGGCAGACAAATCGACGCCGTCCTCCGTCACATCCACACTGAGCGTAAGAAGGTAGGCGCGCATCGCTCGTACAGCCTGTTT
The DNA here is from genome assembly GCA_937990185.1 of uncultured Neomegalonema sp. GTDB lineage: Bacteria > Pseudomonadota > Alphaproteobacteria > Rhodobacterales > Rhodobacteraceae > JAHDDY01. The sequence continues at coordinate 5,448 of CALKBI010000039.1, forward strand.
GCGGCGCGTGTTCAACTGATCAGCACATGCGAGTTGACGGATGAACGGGCTGTTAAGATTAACGACGAGGTCTCGGATCTTTTCGGCTTCGACATCTTTAAGATGAAGCCGTGCAAGACTTAGAGCAGCAGCTCCAATACGTTCATCCGCATTGTCGGCATCAATTTTGCGCTTGAGCCTTGCTTCTTCATCCGTGACGAAAAGAAACGGTATGTTGCTCGGCTCAAATTTGGAAACGACGAGACGCTCTTCTGGACCGAGCAGGTATTCAGCGAGCCGACACCGCCCCGCTTCATCTAGGTCGCTTTTCGGAAACAGCGTCGCGTTCGCTGCCATAGACCCAAGCTCAATAACCTGAAGGCCAAGCTGTTCGGCATAAGCTTGGCAAAATGACAATGTCGCATACCGATACCCGAGGATAACCGGAACTCCGCGCGCCTTGAACAACATCGCTTCATGCGTGTTACTTTCGTCTGACCGAATAAGCAGTTTTCCGTCAGAGAGTTCTAATATCCTATCCAACGTCAAATCGCCGAGACTCGTCGGAATCTGTAGGTCAGTTTTCAGTAACTCGAACAGCTGCGGGTCCGCGATTGCCGCACCCCGCAACGCTTCATTGTGGCGTCTAAGAACGCGCCTCCAATTTTCCGACTGAGTGCGCGGCATCTCTCGCAATCCATTCAAGACTGAGGAATGAACAGATTCTCTGAGTGTATCGAATGCGGCATCACGCTGCACATCTTCACGGCTGGCCGTCGGTGTGAGGCCGCGCGTGTTGATGACGCAGCCCATAAACCCAGCCCAACTGGGCAACAACTCCCGACACGTCTCTGTGATAAGCATGTTTCGCACAAAGATTGAGACAGATCGCAGATCCGCGCTCGCGTAACTTCGTCCATCCTGGATCCAGAGGACTCCCTGCAGATCTGGATTTTCCGATTGGAGATCCCAGCTGCAGAGCGGCGAGAACACATTGTCAAAGGTCTCAGCAAAGTCCTGGCTAACCTTGTTCTTACGAATGGTCGGAGTGTCGGCAGCGAGATTCCAGGGCAGTGTCACATCGTTTATCGGTTGATCGATGCCGTTGAGCAGGATTGGGATTGGCAGCAATGCACAATGCTTTGCGACCAGCTCAGAGACCGCAATCGGTGAAGCGAACGCACTGTGTTTTGCTTTTAAGCGCAACAGTACACGGGTGCCGACCGGGTGAGCGGTGGTCTGTTCCAATGTAAACCGGCGACCGCCACTCGACGAGAAGCGCCATGTCTCGTCAGGCGATTGATAAGAGGTTGTGGTCAACTCAACTGTTTCTGCGATTACATAAGCTGACAGAAAGCCTAAACCAAAATAGCCAATTGCTTCTTCGTTTGCTTTGCAATCTCGCAGCTTAGAAGTGTAACCCGTTCCAATTGTCGCTAAGAAATCTCTGATTTCCTTGCGCGTAAGGCCCGAACCATTATCTTCAAAAGCTAACGTTTGTGCGTTTGGATTGCAGATGAGTCGAACTTCCGGTTCAAACTCTGCAGAGTCCTCGATTTGACGACGAATGCAGCCATCGTGGGCATTTTGGATCAACTCACGAATAGCAACTGACGGCGATGAGTATAGGTTGTCGCCAAGGACTTTGAGCAGCCCATCTAAATCGACTGCTGTTGCATTAAGCTCAGAGACTCGCGAGCTGAGATCGTTCGCAGGCATTAGAGACCATGATTGTATTCACAATACGCATCACCATAGCCGTGTATTGTTAAGAACCGTTTGACGCTGTAAATTTATCTCCTCGTTCCATTCTTTGCGTTCTAAGCAGGCATACGGGGCTTGTCGCAAAGTTTGATGGGGCTGCAAATAACAGGAATTTTGATCCGCTACTGATCAGTGCGGGTGTTTGATCTTCCTAAGTTTGCTTCGATTTTATGGTCATAGTGAACTTATCAATCACAAAATCAGAATTCTTGGAGAATAATATTCTCCTCGATAAAACTTTGCGACCAGCCCTTCCAATCGGATTGAAGACCCTATACCGCTTTCAACATCCTCTATCATGATGCATCCGACGCCGCGCCTTCCCCCGATTTGAAGAGCTTCATCTGATCAGCTGGATAGGGCTTACATAACGCCATTGCATCAGCTTCCGTTCCATGAAGCCATTGTTCATAATCGGCAGGATCGAGGATCACGGCCATTCGATCGGGATGGACGGGCTCTACCAAAACGTTCTGTGTAGAGGTCACAATGGTTGACGTGATTATGTCCACGTCCTGCTCACCATCCTTTGTGCGGTACTTACCTTTATAATTTCGCCACATGCCTGCAAAGGCAAACGGCGGACGATCCTCATCGCCCTGCAAACCAAACCAATAATAGGTTGCCGGATTACGGCCTTTGGTTTCGCAAAACGACGACGCTGGAACCAGACATCGACGCTCCCGAAATGAAGCCGACCAGAACCGGGAGGATTGCACCTTGTTATCGCGGGCATTGTTCACTGCTTTCGGCTGAATCGGCTTACCTGTCTTCTTCGATATTTGCGGCATGACAAAACCCCAA
>CALKBI010000040.1 GCA_937990185.1 uncultured Neomegalonema sp.
AACCCTCCGCCCCTACCAAAACGACGCGGCAGACCACCCAAGGAAAAATCACTCGATGCATAAACCGGCTCATCACCGAAAATTCGCCAACTGGGGATTTTTACTTCGGCGCTTTTGAGGAAATTTGTTTCGGCATTGACAACTAGTGACACGGGCACGAACATACTGTGCTCCGAGTTGCTCAGCAGCGCGACGAAACCCCCAGAGCGCACTGTTTGGATCGATCCATCCATCATCCGGTGTGAAGCACCCAAGAACGATGTCGCTTCGCTCGATGGATGGAAATCTATGCCGTATTTCGGGGTATTCAATCAGTTCCGCGTTGACGCCAAGCGACGCTTGTTGCGTTTGGTTCTGACGCAATGTCTCTTCACCATCCTTGGTGACAAGGAAAAGATAGCCCTGTTCTTTGAACTGAATGTTCGGGACGTCGGAAATATCGGAAAGGTGATCTGCGAATTCCTTGAAGAATCCCAGACTGAACTTAGACATTTCAATGTTTTCGTGCACACTGAACTGCTGGCGTACACCACCAGCACCTTGAGGTGTCGTGGCAAATTCATAGGATGGGTCCGGCTCGATAACGACGACATCACCGGCTTGTCCTGACCGCGCCAGAAAATACGCCGCCGCCGACCCGATAATGCCACCGCCAATAATTGCAATGTCTCGCTTCATGACTTCTCCCAACCCGTAGCTTGTCCTATTCACTATAGTTGGCAGATCAGCTCGACCCCCTTGTGATAGTGCTATCGCAAAATTGGTTTCTCAAAGAGTATTGTTCTTATTTTAAAGCGAATTTTGACGCCGATTAGCGTCGTGCTGATATTCCTACAATATCTGGCTCAAGAACTCGCGGGTTCGGGGATCGCTTGCGCGTTCAAAAAACGTTGACGGCGGACCATGTTCGACGATTACACCCCGGTCGGTGAAGTAGATATGATCTGCGATTTCCTTAGCGAAGCCCATCTCATGTGTCACCAGAATACAGGTCATTCCCTCAGCGGCGAGATCTTTAATTGTGACCAAAACCTCTTTCACTGTCTCGGGATCAAGCGCCGCCGTTACCTCGTCAAACAGCATCACATCAGGGTTCATCGCAAGACTGCGTGCAATCGCGGTGCGCTGTTGTTGCCCTCCCGACAATTCGCCGGGATAAGAGTTTTCTTTGCCTTCAAGACGTACTTTTTTGATTAGTGCACGGGCCTCTTCTTCCACTTGCGCCTTATCCCGCTTTAACACCAACAAGGGCGCCATCATCACGTTTTCAAGCGCAGTTTTATGAGGGAAGAGGTTATATTGCTGAAAGACCATACCCACTTTTTTGCGCAAGGCGAGTTTGTCCAAATCAGGGTCATGGACTTCTATGCCCTCGACGGTGATAGAGCCTCCTTGCACGTCATTGAGGCCGTTAATGCATCGGATCAGCGTGGATTTGCCTGACCCTGACGGGCCAATAATGCAAATCACTTCACCCTTCATCACATCAAGTGACACACCCTTGAGAACTTCGAGATCGCCAAAAGATTTATGCACATCTTTGATCGAGATAATCGGTTGGTCGGGGGTCCAAGTCATGTGCGCCTCACAGCTTCACAGAAAAACGACGTTCCAACGCGATGGTCGCGCGGGCGATAGGGTAGCAGTAGATAAAGAACATCAGCAGCGCGAAACCATAGAAAGGCATTAGCAACTCGGGGTGGTTGTTTTCACTTTCCATTGCTTGACGCGACAGCGTGATCAACTCTTGCACACCTAATAGCGAACACAGCGGCGTCGCCATAGTGAGGATCGCGTACCAGTTCATCCATGGCGGAATCATCCGCTTGAAACACTGCGGTAGAATAATGCGCCACAATGTTTGTCGCCGCGAGAATGCGAGACTCTCCGAGGCTTCCCATTGTGCCGTTGGGACTGAAGCCACCGCCCCGCGCACGATCTCTGAAATGTTGGCCATCACGGGAAGCGATAGGCCGATCACAGCTTTCCACCAGTCGGGAAAAGTCATGATAGTCCCAAAAATCCGCACCTCGAAAGGCAACGCCAATAAGACGATAAATAGGATCACCAACCAAGGTGAGTTCCGAAACAATTGAGTCGCAAACCACGCAAACCGGCGTACCCATTTATTGATTGAAATTTGCCCGAGGCCCAGAGCTGCCCCCGCAAGCGTTCCAATCAACATTGCGAAAATCGAAATCAATACGTTTAGCAAAAACCCTTCACGGAGCAAAAATGGCATCCATCGCCACAGGGCTTCAGTGGCCTGACCAATACTATAACTCGATTGCGCATAGGCGATGGCAGGCCAGATAAGCGAGATCGTTAAAATTGCCGCCGGAGACCACCATGGCAACCCTGCCACCCAACGCGTCATCATCATTGAATCAGGACTATGCGCGGCCACATCAAATGGCTTGAGAACGGGTAAGTCAGTGCTAGCGCGCGCCGTTACGCCGGGGATCGTTTTCATGCGCCATACCCCGGAATTTTCATTTGGCGTTCCCATTTATTCATGCCCATGACGAGGACACCAACCAGCAGAATATAGACGACAAACAGCAACAGCATCGTCGGATATTGCGCGCTTGGATAATCATTCCAAATCGTTACGGACTGATAGAGCAATTCAGGCACGGCGATCCCGAACGCCTGCGTTGTCGTCTTTACGAGATTAACGAGGTTGTTGTTTAGCGCGGGCAGGGAGACCCGAATGGCCAGAGGCATAACGATATAGCGAAATGTCTGTGTTCGCGTAAACCCAAGTGCTTCAGACGCCTCGCGTGTCGATTCTGGAACAGCCTCAATACCGGCCCGAAAAATCTCGACATTAAATGCGCCCGCAAAGAAGGACAGAGAGATAATTGCCCAACCTACATTCGTGATGATTGGTTGCACTGTCCATCCATCTGGCGCGGTCACAACGGGTGTCAATTGCCCGAGCGCAAAATAAAAGAACAACAACTGCACGAATGGAGGTGTGTTGCGGAAGAACTGAATGTAACCGTTCACGAAGGCCCGTAAAATACGGCTTGGCGAGCCTTGCAGCCACGCGCCGATTACCCCGATAATCATCGAGAAAATCAGGCAAGCTATCGCCAGCTTGATCGTCATCCAAATACCGGACAGAATTTTTCCACCCGTTACCGGATCATAGAGCCAAATGAAATTCCACCGCGGCGCAATTTCAGCGAGATTGCGCGCGAGATCTGCGATCCATTCCACTAGGAGACAGCCTCCGGTTTTTGCCGGAAGTTTCTGCGGCTTGTTGAGTGAATAAAATAGCCCCCGATCTTAATCGGGGGCCATGTATTGACGATCACTCTGCCAGCCAATCTTTCAGGCGCTCTTGTTGAACCTGAAGGAAAACTGTTGGCTGAATGCCGTGTTTTTTCTCCAGTTCGATCAGCTCTCCCGATTGCAGCCAATGGTACTGCATCCCGGACATAAAGCGCCCGAAGACACAATTTTTCTCGGCTAAAGGAACCGCAAGTGCCCAAGGGTTATCATCTTCGGAGTTGAGCGGCATTTCAAATTCTGGCCAATCACCGGATGACAAATCGGAGCCGATTGATGAATCATCATAGACCCAAGCCATGCATTTCTTATCTCGAAGCGCTTGCTTTGCTTCTGCGTTCCCAGTGAAAGCAATAACTTTAGCGCCATAACGTTCTTCTACGATTTTGTTGTAGAAAGCGCCTTGTTTGCCGCAAACAGGCTTGTCGCGCAGGTCTTCCCACTTAAGGATTTTGACCGCTTTTGGAGACATAACGTTCGTACCGGACGTGTAGTAGTTCGGGCCGACAATGCCGACGATTTCGCGGCGATCGGCACGATCAGACATGGTTGCGATCATCAGATCAATCTTGCCGCCTTCAAGGAATTGCATGCGATTTGAGGATTGCACAGGAACCAATTCAACATCGACGCCCATTTTTTTTGCGACATCTTTGGCCATGTCGATTTCCATGCCGACCAGCTCACCATCGCTGTTCCGATATCCCCAAGGTTTATAGTCGGCCTTCACGCCCACCACGAGCTTGCCGCGCTCCATGACCTTGTTCCAAGTATCGTTGGTACAGGATGCCGCTAGAGTAGCAGTCGATATCGTTGCCAGTGCTAAGGCACTCGCGAGTGTTTTGAAAACTCTCATGGTTTTCTCCTCCCTATTTCAAAGTGGGCATTTAGCCCCCAGTATTCACCAGAACGGTGATTTTCGCTTTTGGTTGCGGCGATACGTCTTTGCGCATCTTGACCCGCACGTTGCACCATCATGCTGAGCAATGTCTGGAATAACAAGACTGTTACTACATGAAAGACGAAGAAATACGTTCTATCTGCCGGAAACGCCAATGTCTCGTTCGCAAAGCCTACAATCAGGGCGGCGTTAGCGTGTGTAACCGTGATGACAGTCGCACCATACGAGCGAACGCCAAATTGGACTGGGCATAGGGGTTTTGTGATAGTGACAGAACATTGTCGTCGTGAAGGATGTCTTCCAACATCATTAAGGCTGATTCTGCCCCCGACCGGCAATTTGCCAATTCGGCGATGAAAGCCGCATTTCGTTAGGGATGTAAGATATGACCGACCCCGTACTGCCGGACCATGCTTTAGTCGTTGTGATCGGCGGCGGAATTATGGGGTGCTCTACGCTCTATCACCTTGCAGAGATGGGGGTAAGCGACGCAATCTTGTTGGAGCGGAATAAACTGACCTCCGGCACAACATGGCATTCAGCGGCACAGGTGCGGGCGTTACGGTCGTCTCGTAATCTGACGCGCATGATTCAATATTCGGTCGATCTCTATGCGCGATTGGAAAAAGAGACGGGACAAAATGTAGGTTGGATACAAAAAGGTTCGCTCTCCATCGCCACGACCCCGGATCGCCTGACCCATGTGCGTCGCCAAGAGGCGCTGGCTCATGCTTACGGTGTTGAAGCGTCTTTCATCAGTGGTGAAGAGACTCAAGAAATCTGGCCCCTCATGCGCGGTGATGACATTCTCGGTGCAGTCTTCTCTCCAGATGATGGCCGCGTCAGCCCATCTGATGTATGCGCAGCCTTGGCCAAAAGTGCCCGCTCCAAAGGCGCACGGATTTTTGAGCATACAAGTGTTACTGGAATTTTGACCAAAAACGGTAAGATACAAGGCGTCGTAACTCCCGTCGGAGAAATTACTTGCGATGCGGTTGCCATCTGTGCGGGTCTGTGGTCTCGCGATTTGGCGGCAATGGCTGGAGCAGATGCACCTCTATTGGCTTGTGAACACTTTTACCTGCTGACAAAACCGATTGAGGGCATCACAGGTAACATGCCGACGCTCTCGGATCATGATGGCAGGCTCTACATTCGGGATGATAGCGCCGGCTTGTTGGTCGGATGTTTCGAGCCATCAGGCAAACCGATTGCTCCCGGCACTCTGAACGAAGACTTCGCCTTTGGTCTTTTGCCTGAAGACTGGGATCACTTCGAGCCTATGATGCACAACGCCCTGCATCGATTGCCGGTACTGGAATCCGCAGAAGTCAAAATGCTGTTGAACGGTCCTGAGAGTTTCACCGCAGATGGTTCTTTCATGCTGGGCGAGGCCGCTGAGACACGCGGACTGTTCTTCGGGTGTGGCATGAATTCTGTCGGTATGGCCTCGGGCGGCGGGGCAGGCATGAACCTCGCTCATTGTATTGTGCACGGCCATACAGCCTATGATCTTGGCGAAGCAGACGCCAAGCGTTTCGCTCCCGTCTTCAACTCCATAGAACACCTGATGGAACGTGCGCCGGAAATCCTCGGAACCCATTACGACATTTCCTATCCGGGTAAGCAGCTTGAAACATCACGCAATCTGCGCCTGCTGCCACTCCATGCTGCATACCTAAAAGCTGGGGCGCACTTTGGGCAGTTCTATGGTTGGGAACGCCCGCTTTATTTCGGCAAAACCTCTGAACCACGGTTGACATTTGATCGGCCCGATTGGTTTGAAAATGTTCGTGCAGAAGTTAAAACAGCTCATGAAGAGGTCGCGATCTTTGATATCTCGTCCTTCGGTAAGATTGAGGTCGAGGGGCCCGACGCCGAAGCTTTTATGCTCCACGTCTGCGCTGGATACGTAGCGCGTGCACCCGGCTCGGTGATCTACACGGCAATTCTCAATGAGCGAGGTACTTATGAGAGTGATGTCACAGCACAACGTTTGTTGGAGACGCACTACCGCATTTTTACCGGCACAAACGCTATCCGCCGAGATCTCGCGTGGTTGCGCCGTCACGCAGAAAGTTTCGATGTGGCTTTACGGGACAGTACGGAAGACTATGCCGTTCTCGGCCTTATGGGCCCACAGGCTGAACGGGTTGCCAATGACGTCGGCGCATCGCATCTAAACGAGATCGCCTATTTCAAACAGGATGGCGGGCATATCGCCGGAAAACATATTCGCGCTGCTAGCATGTCTTATGTTGGCGAAGCAGGGTGGGAAATCACTTGCAAGTCCGAAAATGTCGCCGCGATCTATGCAGCCTTACGCGAAGCGGGTGCGCGCCCTGCAGGTCTTTATGCTCAGACTTCGATGAGGATAGAGAAAGGCTTCCGCGCGATGGGGCATGAACTTGATGGCGATGTTACCCCGATAGATGTCGGGCTTCAAAGGATGACCCGAAAATCTGGCGGGTTTATTGGTTTTAATGCCTTGCAAAAACAGATGGCGGCCGGAGCCAAATCGCGTGTTATTTTGCTAGTCTTTGATGACGAGAATGCGGTTCCGCTCGGCCATGAACCAGTCTATCTGAACAACGAGATCATAGGACAGATCACCTCAGCGTCATTCGGTTATCGCATCAATAGACCAATCGCGATCGCGCATCTCCAAAGCCCGATTGAGAGTGAAGCCCGTTTGGCGGTCAACATAGCAGGAACCCCATACAGTGCAACGCCCCTGAAAGGCTCTGCCGCCTTTGAATGACATCGCGCGGTTTGGTCAATAAAGTCAGATTTAATATGTTCCGCGAGGTGGACGGTCATTTTTGATCGTAAAGATCATCCCATCGAGGAGTTGATCAAGATCAGGCCGTGCCGACGGACCATTCGAAACTGCAATGATCAACGCGGTTCCATCCGGACGAATGCAGTATACACCCGGTTCAGCGAAATTCCGGTCTGTCTCAGTCGCATCCAGAGGTGAACTAATGTATAGCCCGAGCGTTCGCATTTGTTTTTCATCTAGCCCGTATCCAACGGGAAATGTCCAACCGTACTCCTCAACGTCAGCTCGTGCCTTCTCTATCGGGTCGGCAGAGACAACGACGATATCGAATCCGGCTTCGTCCCAAGCCGCCTGCATTCCTTCTAGTTTACTCAGATAAGGCTTGCACCGTCCGCAATGTTTGCCCCGATAGACGACAAACAACGTCCAGCGATCTTTCTGTCCACCAATCGAAACCGTCTCGCCACTGACACTTTTGAAAACCATTGATGGAATTTCGCTGCCGGCTGGAAATAGTTGCGAAGGAGGCTGCATAAGAAATTTTCCTGATCGTGTGGGACCAATATTTGGGGGTCGTAATTTGACGAAACTTACCCGGACAGCAGCGTCGGGAGCGTTAACGAGATCGCTGGAATGAATGTGATCAGCATCAATGCGACGAAGATTGCCATGTAGAATGGCCAGATCGTACGCACCGCCTTTTCAATGGGAAGTTTGCCGACCGCGCATCCGACAAAAAGGCACGTTCCGACCGGCGGTGTGCAAAGACCCAAACCCAAATTCACTAACATCATAATCCCGAACTGAAGCGGGTCCATACCCAAGCTATAGGCCACAGGCAGAAAGATTGGCGTACAGATCAGGATTAGCGCTGCCATATCCATGATCATCCCGAGCAAAAGCAGCACGGCATTGATCATCAAAAGGATCAGGATCGGATTCTCTGTAATCCCGGTCAGTAGATCGATTGTTCTGCTTGGGACGCGGTAAAATGTTAGCATGTAGGCAAACGCACTCGCGCAAGCGATCAGGATCATCACCATTGAGGTCGTTCGAACTGAACTCACTACGGCTATTTTAAAGTTTGCCCAAGTAATGCTGCGATATACTAAACAGGTGACCACGAATGCGTAGGCCGCGCCGAAAGCGCCTGACTCGGTGACGGTGAAGACACCTGAAAGAACGCCGCCAACAATAATCACAGCCGTCAGCAATCCGGGAACGGCACTCGCAAAATGGATCGCTAGCACCGTCCAGCCAGGAAACTTCTCAGCCTGATAACCTCGTTTGATCGCGATAATATAAGCGGTGATCGCTAAGCAAAGACACATGAGTACGCCAGGCACGACACCTGCGAGGAACAGCTTGGAAATCGAAACGGTTCCCGCAACTCCTGCGCCTGCCGCGAGGGAGTAAATGATCATGTTGTGACTGGGTGGAATGATGATGCCCGCGATGGAAGATGTCACTGTTACGTTGACTGCATAGTCGGCGTCGTATCCCTTTTCTTTCATGACCGGGACAAGGATCGATCCGAGTGCGGAGATGTCGGCAATCGCCGATCCAGATATCCCCCCGAACAACATTGACGAGAAGACATTCACGACACCAAGACCGCCGCGAACGGCACCAACTGCGGATTGTGCAAAGCGAACCAATCGCATCGCAATTCCGCCGTGGAACATCAGATCACCAGCAAAAATAAAGAACGGAATCGCCATCAGCGGAAAAACGTTTACACCCGCTATGATGCGCTGAAATGGAAGCAGCAGCGGTAAACCCTCGTAGAAGACTGCAGAGAAGGCAGCAATTCCAAGCGCGAATGCAACGGGCATTCCGATAACGACACAAAGGGCAAAAACCCCCAAGAGAAGCATGAGACCCATTTTTATCCTTGGTCGATATTGTCTAGGCGTCTGTCATATCCCAGGAAGACGCGAATAAGGTGGCCTGTCGAGAAAAGAAAGATCAGTGCACCGGCAATCGTTAGTGGAAGTGAACGGAGGCCCTCTGTCACATCAATCAGCGGAATCATTCTCCCCCATTTAATGATGGTCAACTCAGCCCCATACCAACACATTAATCCGCCAAAGGTCGCCATCAAAAGGTCGGTCACGATCACAAAGAATGTGCGCAACCAAGACGGAACAATATTGCGGAATACGACGACAGACAGGTGAGTATGTTGATGCACGCCAACCGATGCGCCCAAGAACGAAATCACCATAATGAGTAGTAGCGAAACCTGCTCAACCCATGTTGGTGTGTCATTCAAGACGTAGCGCCCATAAACCAGCCACGCAAAAATTATCGTCATTACGACAAGGGATAAGCCGGCCAGAAACAGGCAAACCTTCGAGATCAAGTCGTATGCGCTATCTATGCGTTTTAGAAACTCAGGTCGCGTCTCAGGATCTTTCATCGGGTTCCCCGCGAAGAAAACGCCCGGCATCCGCAGATGGAGCCGAGCGCTCTCGGGTGCTGACTGACGAGAAGCTTACTTCGTGGATTTTGCGAGGTCCACGAGCTTCTTCATGTCAGGATTGGCTTTGAGGTACTCGGCGTACACCGAATCCATCGCGTCTTGGAATGGGCTCTTGTCTTCGATTTCATTGACCTTGATACCAGCCGCTTCGACCTCTGTACGTGCTTGGCCCGATTGAACTTCCCAAAGTGCACGTTGATATAGCGCTGCGCCCTTAGCAGCGGCCCGCACTTGGCTTTGAAGTTCTGGCGAAAGGGCTTCGAACTTCTTGGTGTTCACGCAGATACACTCTGGAATGATCAGGTGCTCGCTGAGCGAATAGTGCGTGGTCACTTCATAGTGGCCGACGTTCTTGAACGACGGAAAGTTGTTTTCGGCCCCGTCTACGACGCCTGTTTTCAGCGCTTGTTGAACTTCGGCAAACGCCATTGGAGACGGGTTGCCGCCCATAGCTGAGATCATTGCCGTATAAAGGTTGTTGTTCATGACCCGAATTTTTAGGCCTTTAACATCATCGGGCGTTTCGATTGGTTTTTGACTGTAGAAGGACCGTGCACCCGCATCAAACCACGCGATAGGCATCACGCCAGCATCGGCCATTCCCTTCGCCATAATCTCTCCCGCCTCGCCATCGAGCACGCGGAACATGTGCGGGACGCTTTTGAAGATAAAGGGTAGCGACACAAGGTTGGCTTCTTTCACCATCGGGCCGATCGGGCCGAGGTTGAAGTTACCCAGTTCAATCGCACCAATGCTAACTTGCTCTAGGGCATCTGGTTGAGAACCGAGAACGCCGCCGTGGAAGACATCCACTTTGACTTCGCCATTGGTCGTCGCATCAACCATCTCTGCAAAGAGATCCATCGCCGCCGTGTTGGGATGACCATCAGAGTGGATGTTCCATGCGCGCCATGTTTCGGCCGAAACTGCGGTTGCCATCATTGTCGTGGCTGCGACGGCGGCGATAAGTGATGTTTGAAGAGTGCGTTTCATAATTTCCTCCCAAGGATTGTCGAATTTGTTGTATCTGAGCGGCGCCTACGAGAAGAGCAGGCCTCCGTTGATGTCGATATTTGCACCTGTAATGAACGCGGCCTCATCCGATGCCAGATAGGTGACGAGATTAGCCACATCCTCCGAGCTTCCCTCACGCTTGAGCGGCGTGATATTTGCGACATGAGCCCGCACTTCTGGTTTGGAAAAGGTGTTATGGAAATCCGTGTCGATCATACCGGGGCAGACCGAATTGACCCGAATCTCGGGGCCTAATTCTTTCGCAAGTCCGCGAGTCATTGTCATCACCGCACCTTTTGACGCGGCGTAAGCGAGCGAACCGGGTCCACCGCCGTCGCGTCCGGCTTGACTGGCTAATCCCACTATTGAACCGCCACTGCTCATATGTGGAAGGACTGCTTTAATCATATGTACAAAAGAGGTGGCGTTTAAGTTCATCACCTTGTGCCAATGTTCGATATCCATTTCGGCAATGGTCTTGCGCGCGACCAGACCTCCAGTGACATGAACGAGGATGTCTATCTTGTCGCCCAATTTGGCGCGGCTTGCATCGACGAGTGCAGAGGTGTCTTGAGCTGATGTCATGTCGCCTTGCATCGCGAGAGCCTGACCGCCTGCTGCTGTGATTTCGTCTACCGCACTGTCAGCACCCGCTGCAGAGCTATGATAATTGATTGCAACCGAAGCACCGGAAGCCGCCAACCGCATGGCGCAAGCCCGACCAATGTCACGTCCGCCTCCGGTCACGATTGCGACTTTTCCGGCTAACGTATTTTCGGGAGCATCCTTGCGTGCGGCTGCTTCAACCATCTTATTTCCTTTTAGTTTTGTTCGGGCGGCACATGCTGTCTCAGAAAATTCGGCGAATGCTGTTCCCATCATTCAACTTGAAAAGAAGACTAGTATGTTAGTATTGTCAACTGGAGATCGCACTAAACATTTTGAGTGTGGAACTGCTGCGAGAGCCTATAAGTCATGATACCGAACACACGATATGCATGGCTGAACAATGAAGGCGCGAGATGCTGGAAACCTTAGACTTACTGGAACGACGCACGACAACAGATTTGGTTTTCGACTCGCTGCACGAAGATATTGTGACGCTGAAATTACTGCCGGGTTCGAAGCTGTCCGAAGCCGAGGTTTCGCGAAGCTTTGGGGTTTCGCGTCAACCGGTTCGCGATGCTTTCAATCGTCTTGCGAATCTGGACTTAATGTTGATTCGTCCGCAAAAGGCCACCGAAGTACGCGGATTTTCGATGGACCGCATTGCCCATGCGCGGTTTGTTCGATTGGCTGTCGAGTTGGAAGTTATCTGGCATGCCTGTTCGGTATGGGATGATCGTAGGGCAGAGGTAGTTGAACTCAATCTGGAATTACAACAGCAAGCGATTGAAAGCGCTGAACTTGAAACATTCCATGCGCTGGATCGCGAGTTTCACAAGTTGATTTGTGAGCTAGGCGGCTGTCCACTGGCCGTGAAGACAATCGAAGAATGTAAGCAGAAAGTTGATCGTCTTTGTATGCTCAGCCTTGGTCGAGGCCGAGAGGCAGCAACATTATTAAAAGATCACCGTGAACTCGCGCACGCCCTTAAGGAAGGCTCCGTAGCAAACAGTACGGCTATCGTCCGACGGCATATGGGGCGCCTTGATGATACTATCGCTGAGGTAAGGCGAATGCATGCGGAATATTTTGAATAACGTGGATTAGTGGTTCTGTCACAAGGTTTGGATGGAGTTGAAGTTATCGCTTTGGTTGGACGCAATTATTCAGGAGCTCGGCAAATTGAAGGAATCCAGAGTTGGTTGAACCGAGTTGTACTTTGCGGATCATCTGAACTGAATTAGTCTTGATGTGATTTGACACCGTCCCCTTCCCAGCGAACTGGAATGGGGAGGTGTTTAATTTTCCCTAAGTGTGGTGAGCCATTCACCATCATGCATGATTGGCATGTCTGAACGGTTGGCTATCGAAATATCCTTCGACGACCGCTCATGGCGATTCTTCAGCCTCATCGTTTAAGCAAAATCACGGTCGCGAACCACTCACCAACGGCAATGTTGATGCGGAAAATCTTGCTCGCAAGATAAAGCAAAAACTGCAAGGTGTACCACGCTAGTTTCACTAACGTTTCATGTGGGACCTCTTTGCTTTATCGCATTGAAATATAATATTTATTTCAATGCGATCTAAGTCTTTGGTAGGCTCGGAGGGCCGGACGAAAACGAGCCAGAATAAGGGCTTAAAGTGTCTAACCGTCCCTAAAACCACCGCTGAGTATCTTATCATTTCGAAGTTAGTGTCGAACCGAAACTAGATTAAAAGGCGCGTAACCGTCCTCGAATCTGACGTCGTCTATGATGTTGGCCAACCTACTGGACGATCCGAATTTGCTGAGGTCCCGTGAAGCCTGCGGGAACCGGAACGTCGGTGGCATCGTAATTCGTGTTGAGAACGAGTGTTGGCGATTGCTTCAGAAACATGTTGCCAACCACAATTATCGTAAACGCAGCCTCGCTGGAAACCGGCATTGTCGTGTCGATCGAAATCTCATCGAGCGGGATATAGAGAGTCCCTAGGAGAGAAGTTACTCGGGAACTCGTTATCGAAAACCGCCGAACAGATTCGCATTTCGTACTCTCTCCGCATAGTTTCCGTGATCCAATCAGCATTCCTGCCATAGCGCCGGAAAGTGGGGCCCCGATATTGATTTCCGCACGATCCTTGAATTCAAAGAATGACTTTTTGTCGTCGAAGAACAGCCCGACTTCAGTACCACGTAAACGGGAGTCGCCTTCGACAATCAATGGTCCTTTGGTGAAGACATACTCACCCGAGGCCAGAGACACATCGGCGGTGCCGCGAATTGTAACTCCGCCGCAGTAGGTGCCGGCCTCAAGATGATGATTACCTCCCTCAAGAACGAGGTTGGTCGCTTTGCATGTACCACTTGGTTCAAGCGGCGGTCGATCCGATAAGAGGTCACCGACCTGAGGGCAATCGGTTGTCACACCGGTCGAAAAGTTTCGATCCTTGCCAACATATCCACCGGCAGAGCAAAGAAAGCTCGCTTCGATGTAGGCGCTCCCGCCCGCCGTGATGGAGTGCCGCTCTCCCGAATTG
Organism: uncultured Neomegalonema sp.; assembly: GCA_937990185.1. Taxonomy (GTDB): domain Bacteria; phylum Pseudomonadota; class Alphaproteobacteria; order Rhodobacterales; family Rhodobacteraceae; genus JAHDDY01. The sequence continues at coordinate 13,606 of CALKBI010000040.1, forward strand.
CTGTAGATACCGCAGTTCTCGCCGAGAAGCTTCGCATTGTCGAGAACCTCAATCCCGGGTCGTTTCTTGCTGGTATCAATGGACACGACACAGATGTTGTCTCCGCCGAACGACTCTGCAGTTGCAGTCGCCGAGAGTCCCATTTTTTCAACGCCGGTGAAATGGGAAAAAAGGCTCTTGTATTCTGCTTTCACATCGACACGGACCTGAGAGCCTTCAACAATTTTCGCGCTGGCATTATGGTCAAGATCAAAAGCTTTGAGAGAGTCTTCGACCATTCCAGACGCAATGGCGGTCAATGAGCGGCTTGACTGCTGCCCGCTCGATTGATCAACCAAGATGAAGGGAAGTTGACGTGCTGAGGCAATTGCACCTGCATCGGCTGCCGCCTGTACAGCAGCACTGGCTCTCGTCGCCTGATAAAAATCAACGGCAAACAAAGAGCCACCCGTCATCGTCGCAAACAAGAGGCCTGATTTCAGAGCAATACTGCCGCTCGTCGAGCGAACGAATTTCTCAAGCCATGAACTTCCAAATTCAACCATCGAAAAGATACCTGTCGGTTCAAATTGCTCGTCTTGAAACTATTTACCCAAATTGCAAAAAAATAATAAATATCAATATATTACATTATACGAATTTTAACCTACCAAACGACAAGCATCTTTAATTAGCGCGTGCGCTGCTGTCTCAGCATCCGTGAGCAATTGGTTGAGTTCTTCGATTTCAGGCTCAGTAGCGGTGAATTTCGAAGCAAGCGCTGCGGCTTCGACGGCGCGGGTTTCGAGGTCAGCCGAAAATTCGGCGATGCGGTTTGCACCTACGCTGCCCGAAATAGATTTGAGTGCGTGAGCAGCTTTTCTGGCAAGCTCCGGCTCATCCTGCCGCAACGCCGATACGAGTTCCCTAACCGCCCCTGGTGCGGTTTCAAGAAAAATGTCCAGCACGCGCGCCATCGCGCCCGGACGTTTCGCATCGAGAGATCGAAGTTCGGCGAGCACCGCTTCATCGAAGATATCGTCAGATCGTCGCAACGTTCGGTCTTCTTCCTTAGCCGGGATGTGACTTTCACCCGAGCCGTAACAATCGATGCAAGCAGCGAGGAGGCGCTGGAGCTCGCTGAGCTTGAAAGGCTTCGGTAGAAAGCCGTCGAAACCTGCTTCCTCGAGGTCATCCTCGTATTCGTTCGCCAAAGACGCGGTGATAAGAAATAAGCTCGCTCGCTCCCAGCCTTGAGCGCTCTCGATGGCACGAACTTGACGGGCGGTTTCAAATCCATCTTTGCCCGGCATATTCTTATCGATAAAGATCAGATCGTAGGTTTGGTTATGGACTTGAGTAAGCGCTTCATCACCGCTTGCTACCAGATTTGGTGCAATTGAGAACGAAGCCAATGCGTCCTCGAAAACTTGCAGATTAACTTCCCCATCATCGACAACAAGAACGCGTAAACTAGAATAATCAGCGTCATCAACCGTGTTTTCTACCGTTTCGAGCGCGGCCAAACCACGATAGTTTTTCGTGGCGATCCGCTCCAACAATTCGTCGATCGCTTCACGCATGCAAGGGATCGGCAGTACATCGGCCAGCATTTGCGTTTCGAGTGCTTCCCTCGGTTCGGACATGCCGAGCGGCCATAGTCCGACAACAGGAACATTGGTTTCGATATCGGACACCGTTATCAAATCCGCCAATACGCAATCCGGGGCGTCTTCAAGAGAGACCAGGACGGCACCCCTTTCATTAAGCATTTTTCCGAGCGCGCGATGCAGTTCCGGACTATCATTGCCCACCAAAGCAAGCCGTACTTCAATTGGTGAGACTAACTGTCGCAATGGTGTCGGTTTGTTAATCGGAATTAACAATTCGAACGTGCTTCCCATTCCAACCTCGCTCTCGAGTTTGACCTCACCATCCATCGCCTCAACCAGGCGCGAGACGATAGCAAGACCGAGGCCGGTCCCACCGTAGTTCCGCATCGTCGAATTATCTGCTTGTTCAAACACGTTGAAGATCGCGTCTTGTCGATCTTTGGGGATACCAACACCGGTGTCGCGAACCGCTATCCGCAGCATGCCAAGGCCGTCATGGGTCACTTCGACAGAGACATGGCCTATCTCTGTAAACTTCAAGGCATTGCCGATTAGATTTGCGAGGCATTGTCGAAGCCGTGTCGGGTCGCAAGTGACTCCAGCTGGTACATTTGCATTGACGCGAGCGACCAGCTCGACGCCCCTACTACGCGCTTGCTCCCAGAACAGCATCACGACATCGTTGACAAGCTCGTCTATCGGAACGGCAATCTTCTCGAGTGTCGCGTGCTCGGCGTCGAGCTTTGAGATGTCGAGAACATCATTGAGCAAGCTCATCAGCGCCTGACCGGACCGCGCGATCACATCGGCAAAACCCTTTTGCTCCGAACGTAAGTCGGACCGCGCCAAGAGTTCAGCCATCACGAGCACTCCGCTCATCGGGGTGCGGATTTCATGGCTCATGGTTGCGAGAAATCGTGATTTTGCTTCCGCCGCCTGCTCTGCCTGATCGCGTGCGATACGCAGGTCACGCGTGCGTTCATCGACAGTTTGTTCGAGATGGTCTTGATGTTTCGCGATGACGGCATCGCGGTTGGTTATCTGTTCAATCATTGTGTTGTAGGAGTCGATCAGAATACGAACTTCTCCTCGGGCATCAACATCCAAAGAAGGGGGCAAATTGCCAGCAGGGGTAACCTCCGCCATCACGTCTGTTAGCTTGTTGATCGGTCGGGTTATCCGCCGCTGCATCAAATAAGCGATTACAAGTCCGATTAAGATTGCGAAGAGTGCCCACCAAGTCGCGTTCTTTAGTTCGACGATAAGCGGGCCCTTGGCACCCCGAGTTTGCCCGCCAAGGCGCAGCGTTCCGACAACCGCACCGTTGTGACGAATGTCCACGCTCTCGATGATCCCCGCCGGGTTGAGAAAACGGCGCAGCCTAGAGGTCCAGTCGACTTGAACTTTATCAGGAATTAGCGCGGTCTGATGCCCCGCTTGGGCGAGGCGTCGTCCGTCCAATGTGACAACGGATGCGAATGTTATCCTATCCGAATAGCTGATCGTACGGATTGTTTCTAAAATCCGAACGCGATCTTCGACGGAAACAGCTTCTGAAATGCTCGATGCGAGGACTTGTGCCATCGTCTGAATTTCGAGGCTGCGATCCTCAACTTCTTGTTCGAATGCTCTCCAAATAACGCCCGTTGTAACCAGCAAAGATGTGATGAGAATTCCGATCGCAACTGTTACGCCCAATCGAACAGAGAGGGATCTAGTTGCACCAAGGCGTCTGTTGCTGCCCCGTTCTAGTGCCATTATTAAAATTCCAAATGGTTAACTTCACCCTTTCTAAGCTAATGTTTGTGAAAATGGCGTTAGCAATCCATTGAGTTTGAAATTGGAAGACTATTTGAATGAGCGTGCGCCGAATTCTCATCGCGGATGACGATCCGGTCCTATTGGAGATGGGATCGGAGAGTTTTCGGGCAGAAGGTTACGTCGTCACGGCCGTGAACAACGGGGCAGAAGCGCTTGCGCAGCTGAATCGCGAGCCCGCTGATCTCGCAGTGCTGGACATTGACATGCCTCACATGGACGGATTGTCTGTACTGAGAAAAATCAGGACGTCGCTGGATGGGCAAATTTCAGTGATGCCGGTAATTATGCTGACGGGTCGACGTTCCGAGACAGACATCAAAGAATGTTACGATTTCGGGGCAACATCGTACATCGCAAAACCCGTGAGCTGGTTGAACATGGCGCATCAAATTGCGTTCACACTCAAGGCCAGTGACGATGCGCTTGCGCTTCGCAAAAACCTTGAAATGACGGCAAGACAATCGCGTATCAAAGACACGGTGATGATGACATTGCAGCACGAACTGCGATCTCCTCTTCACGTGATCAAAGGGTTCTCCAGCCTTTTAACAGAGAGTCTTGGAAATCGTTTGAACGACAGCGACCGAATGTCACTTAATCTGATTACGGAAGCTGTAGAATCGATCTCCGAGAAGATGAACAAGCTATTTTTGTATTCAGAAATATTGTCAGGTGACTTCCACCTACGGCGAGAATTTACTTCCGTGCAGAGGATTGTCAGCAGAGCGATAGATAATTGTCTCGGTCTTGCCAACGAACGAGGCGTCTCAATACGGTTGATTGCTTCCGAACAAAAGTTGCCGGAAGTGGAATGTGATGAAGAGCGGTTGCTCATCTGTATTTCACATCTGCTCGAAAACGCGATCAAGTTTAGCCCCGAATCTTCGACGATAGTCGTGACGCTTTCGCTAGATAGCGCTGACGACTCTGTTTGCCTAAAGATTGAGGACGAGGGCGAGGGAGTCGACGAGACGCAAGTCGGAAAACTCTTCGTGCCATTCTTGCAAGGTGACTCGGGATTGACACGATCTTCGACAGGCCTCGGCCTCGGGTTGACCGTGGCAAAATCGATAGCTGAGCTGCACAACGGCACGCTTGAAATCACCAATCGTGAGGATTACGGCGCTTGTGTCACGCTCACTTTACCTACGGGTATTTCGAGCAAGACCGCCGCCGCTTAGGAAGTGCTATCATAGAGTCCCGCTTTTGTCCGATTGTGTTGAAAACTCTATCGATCAAAGAATCGAGGCAGTGTCTTACTTTGAATTTCGACCTCAAGTTTTTCTGGTTTTGTAGGGTCCGTGCAGTGAGCCCCATTCCTGGACCGCCGGAGGTTAGATTTTCCGGCTTTTTTGCTGTGAGCCTCCGGGAGGCCAAATGGCATTTTGCACCACAAGATGCCTTATCCCGCCAAGGCCGTTTTTACCCTCAAACTACGTGCTTTGAAGTGGTTGTTGCCCGAATGCGCTGGAACATGCTTGCGATTGCCCGAACTTCGCTGCGCTTGCACAATTTGCAAGATTTCGCGTGAAGGCGCACGTCGTTGCACGGCTCTTGTCTCGAAAGCTATCCATTCGTGCACGAAACTGCACGTACGTATCCATTTCGATTGAAAAATATCCGTTTATATCCGTTCAAATCTGAATCTATCCGTTTCGATTGGAAAATCTGCATTTCGATCTATTGGTATTGAAATCTCTTTGATGAGGGGGGGTGGATCAATGGGATCAATGGCTGGATAAGGCTTTTTGAGATACAAAAATCCTGAGGCCTGCTTCAGGCCATAAAAACTGATCCACCCACCGCATTTTCTCGCCCCATTTTTTCCGATTTATAAGTTCAGGACATCGCGGTCATTCGGGTCGATGGTGCGTCCGAAATCGAGCCGCGCCAGCTTCCGGATACTTGGTGATCCTCTCGCAGGCGCTTCGCGCTTTGTGGCCTTGGTGAAATTTATTTCGCTCGTGATCTTGTATGTACCTATTTTGTTCTTATGTGATGCAATCTGTCGAATTGCTTGGGGGACGGTTATGATGCGAGACGAGATGGAGAAACGATGGCTCAAGATCAGCACACTTCCTCTCAGTCTCCCTCCGCTCGGATTATCTCGAGTACTAGCCGCAGAATTTGTCGGAGTGGGGGTGACAAAGTTCGACCTAATGGTTGATGATGGTCGCATGCCGAAGCCGCGCCGGATCGACGGGCGTAAAGTTTGGGACCGTC
>CALKBI010000041.1 GCA_937990185.1 uncultured Neomegalonema sp.
CGACTCGCCGCATTTGGTCGACACCCAAAGATCGGTCAGCGGGCAGTCTTCTTTTTGCAGCTCAGTCGCCCAGTGAACGAACTCTTTGGCTTTCCACGACGCATCAGCGATTGTTTTGATATCGCCGTTTTGCTCGATGGAAAATTCAGCGACTGGCTTACCGGTTTCGCGGATGCCGTCTGCGATGATCTTGGTCCAGCCCGGCTCGATGCCGATAACGACAACTGCGGCTACGTTCGGATTCGACCCTGTGCCGATCATCGTGCGGAAGTGCAAATCCAGGTCAGCACCAAACTGCAAACGCCCATACGCGTGTGGGATTGCCATCGTGCCTTTGATGTTGTTCGCAACGGCTTCACAAGCCGCGTTCGAGATATCATCGACCGGCAGAATAACGACGTGGTTGCGAACACCGACGCGGCCATTTTCGCGACGCCATGCTTTGACGGTTCTGTTCGTATAGCTCATGTGATCAGCCCCCTTACCAGCGCTTCGTTTTCATGTTGTGCGTATGGACATGCTCGCCCTGTCCGGCGGCGGCAACCATCTTGCCGATATCTTCACCGTATTTGATGATCGTCTCACCATCGGCGAGGTCAGTCAGTGCCACTTTATGCCCAATCGGGATGTCGTGTTTTGCGGTGAGTTTAAAATCTGAATTGTCATGCGTAACGACGCAAAGCATTTCTGTGCCTGCGGTCAGTCCTTCGATGACGACAACGCCAACATTGTCTTTTGATTCGTGGACCAGCAGATGCGGTTTGCTCATGATGTCCCCCTATGATGTGTATGGAATCTTAGATACCGTGGCGTAGCAGGGACGTCTATCTTATACAAGACCTCTACTATATAAGTATTGTCGTAATGAACGCATATGGTTAAGTTTTGAGTATGACTGTTCCACTCTATCAGCACGTCTATGATACGATCATTGCCCGTATTGTCAGCGGTGATCTTGGTCCCGGTGCAATGCTTCCGAGCGAAATTGATCTGGGGCGGGAGCTTGGGGTCAGTCAGGGGACAGCACGCAAAGCCTTGTCTGCACTGGAACAACGCGGAATTTTACAGCGGCGGCAGGGTAGGGGCACTTTTGTCGCCACCACAACGCCCGAAAGCGATCATTTTCACTTCTTTCGCTTGCGCCGTGCCGATGGCAGCGAAGCAACCCCAACGCTGGAGAGCGAAACGGTAACGCGCCGTGCTGCTACAGCGTATGAAAAAGAGAAATTCTCTGAGGGGGAAGTTTTCGAAATTCTGCGCGGGCGCAGCATCGACGGCAAAACCATCGTGCGCGAGATTTCTGCTGTTCCAACCAGTCTTTTCCCGGGGTTGGTGGACAGATCGCCTTTGCCGAATGCGCTTTATGCGCTCTATCAGCAATCTTATGGCATTGTTATCGCCGAAGCGGATGAACAGCTTCATGCGGTGCTCGCAACTGAAGATGATGTTGCGATGATGAATGTCCCTATCGGATCACCCTTGATCGAAGTGCGCCGAACGGCGACGGATATTTCCGACCGTATCGTCGAGTTGCGGCTCAGCCGGTATCTAACAGGTGATCTGCATTACGCTGTGACTTTGCGTTAAGGCATCAAGTTGTCAGGAGCGTTGATGTTCGAGGGATTTGAGACGTTCGATCTACCCGGAGACGGAGCAACCATTCATGGTGTGACAGGCGGGTCCGGGCCACCGTTGTTGTTGCTACACGGCAATCCGCAAACTCATGCGATGTGGCACAAAGTTGCGCCGGCTCTTGCCGAACATTTCACTATCGTCGCCTGCGATTTGCGCGGATATGGCAAATCATCAAAGCCGCCCAGCGTGGCCGATCACGCCAATTATTCCAAACGGGCGATGGCCGCAGATATGGTCAAAGTCATGGAAGCGCTGGGCCATACCCGCTTTCAGATTGGCGCGCATGATCGGGGTGCGCGGGTGGCGCATCGGCTCGGTTTGGACTGGCCGGACCGTGTTGAGCGTATGGCGTTGCTCGATATAGCACCGACCCGTGAGATGTACGCACATGCGACGGACGGTTTTGCGCGCGATTACTGGCATTGGTATTTCATGATCCAACCTGCGCCACTGCCCGAGCAAATGATGGCCGCAGACCCGGACGGATTTTGGATATGGAAATGTGCGAGGCCCCCTAAACGCAGCCTCGATGTTTTCGCGCCCAAAGCGCTGGAGGCGTATCTTGAAGCGTTTCGTGACCCCGAGACAATCCGCGCGAGCTGCGAAGATTACCGCGCCGCTGCCTCTATAGACATCCGGCATGACGATGAAGATTTGGGGCGAAAGCTGGACTGTCCGTTGTTGGTTCTTTGGGCAGAAAACGGCGCAATCGAACGCCATTTCGATTGTATGGCCCTATGGCAAGAGCGGGCGAGCGATGTGCGCGGGCATACCTTACCCGGCGGACATTATCTGGCGGAAGAACTGCCAAACGATGTTGCCGATGAATTTTTAGCGTTTTTTCAGACCTGAAAGCGTCCACCTTTTATTTCTTATCAGGCGTGAAACGCAGGCTCAGGCAGGACATGCCCCCGTCAATCAACGCGGCTTGCTCATTCGGCAATTCGGCAAGCGTATATCCCTCGCGCCGCAGCAATGACGCTGTTTTGGGAAAGCCCGCAGGAAAGAGCACGACGTCGTTGAACCTGACACAATTCGCGCAAGCCTCCTCGCCGTCTGCGACTTCGATAACGCGGTATCCGTTGAAGCATCCGCTTTGTGCCAAGCGCGAGGTCGCGAGGACCGTATCTGCATCGAGCAACCCGCAATCGGTTTTGAAGTGTAAGACATCGGGCGGAGTTTGCAGCTCGCGTACGGTCCAATTCCAATCGGCAACGAGATTGCGTAAATTCGCAACGCCCGCAGCATCAGTGCGCGCGGATAAACCAACGAGAATTTCGCGCTCGGTCACCAAAATATCGCCGCCCTCGATATGTCCGTCTTCGATGGCGCGCACATCGCTGTAAAATTCTTTAAGGGCAGGAGCGATCTCAGTTGCCTCACCCAAACGCGACGGAGCGCCGGGCCTCATAAGGATCGCCCCTTGCGGTAGACACAAGGCGGCATCCTCCACGAAACAACTGTCGGGGTAGGTTTCCAATGCTGGCAACACAGCCACCTCTGCACCCGTCGCACGCAAAGCTGCGATATAGAGTTCATGATCGGCGGAAAACTTTGCGGCGTCAGGATTGCCTTCATCCGAGGCGCGCAGCCCTGCGGTGACACTTTGCGATGGCAGGCGTGTAATGGCGTGGCTGAATTCTGTGGCGCTGGAGGTCATTCAAACGGCTCTCATATATTCGAATGAGAGTACCGTAGCAGATCGGGTCTTACGTTGTCGCGCAGCAGTTTGATGGAGTCACCGCGCCAGTAAATCGCGTAATTGCGTATTAATCCAAGCTTTGGGGATGAAATGACCGCCCCTGTGAATATCAAGCCGGATGAATATCAAGCCGGACTGTTTTTTGATCCGCAGGGACGAAAATCACTAATGAGGAATATGTGAACCGCTGTGGCTTAGGGGGCGTTAAACCCGTAGTTCCATATCAAAATGAGGAATGCCCGCATCCAGATATTCGTCCCCGAAGGCGGTAAACCCTAGTTTTTCATAAAAAGCCAAAGCATGTGTCTGTGCGCCAAGGCGGATTGTGTCGCGTATTTGATCTTCGCGGACTTTGGCGATGATCGCGTGCATGATTTTTGCGCCTGCTCCAGTTCCGCGCGCTTTTTTAACGACGCAAACCCGTTGGATCTTCGCGTATCCGTCATTGAGGTAATTCAACCTTGCCGCACCTATCGGAATGCCCGCGTCATGTGCGAGAAAATGCACGCATTGATCGTCAAGCCCGTCGCGCTCTTCGTCTTCTGAGACATCTTGCTCGTCGATGAAAACTTCGGCGCGCAGCCGTAAACATTCAGAAATCTCAGTCGCATCAGTGACTACTCTTATATCCATTTAATTGCCTTTTGCTGCGACCATTGCAGGACATGCCCGCAATCGAGTACGTGATAGCGGACTGAACGAGGAGTGAAAAGATGGCAGCGGGTGGATCGACATACGTCGTGTTCGTGGCATTCGTCGGGAATGCGCTGATTGCAGTGTCCAAGTTTGTGGCGGCGTTCTTTACAGGGTCTTCCGCGATGTTTGCCGAAGGCATCCACTCACTCGTGGATTCCGGCAACCAATTACTGTTGCTGTACGGCATGAAGCGAGCCAAACGCCCCGCAGATGACAAACATCCTTTCGGATACGGCAAAGAAGTTTATTTTTGGAGCTTTGTAGTCGCGATCCTGTTGTTTTCTATCGGTGCGGGCGTGTCGATGGTTCACGGATACGAGAAAATCCTGCACCCGCATCCCATCGAAAAGCCTTGGGTTAACTTCGTCGTGATCGGTCTGGCGATTGTGTTCGAAAGCTATGCACTGGCGGCGGCGGTAAAGGCCGTGAATGCTGCGCGGGGTAAAGATTCGTTCTTCACTTATGTCAAACGCTCCAAAGATGCGCCGCTTTTCGTTGTTTTACTGGAAGATACCGGAGCGCTGCTCGGCCTTGCAATTGCGGGTCTGGCATTGGCCGGGGCGCTTATTTTCGATATGCCGGTACTTGATGGCGTTGCTTCGCTGTTGATCGGGTTTTTGCTGGCAGGAGCCGCGATTATCTTGGCGATTGAGACAAAAGGGCTGCTCATCGGCGAAGCTGCCGACCCGGAGGTTCAACAAGGTATCGAGGCGATTATTAGGACCGATGACGGGATTAGCGCGGTGAATGAGATTCTCACGATGCATATGGGACCGGAAGATATCTTCTGTGCTTTGTCGGTTGATTTCCGCGATGATGAAACCTCCCGCGACGTCGAAGAGGCGATTTCCGAGCTGGAAGCGAAAATCAAGGCGGAATATCCACAAGTTCAACGTGTGTTCATTGAAGCGCAGAGCGTTTTCGGTCATATGCGGTCACTCGCAGCGAGTGCTGCCGCAGGAGGAACTACGTGAGCTTTATTGATAATCGCCGTAACGCGGATGATCCTGCGGCCTTCAAAGCAGCTTTTGGACGATTCGCTACGGGGGTTTCCGTCGTAACGTGCGCGCCTGAAGGGGTAGAGCCGATAGGGGTTACGATTAATTCGCTTTCCTCTGTATCACTAGACCCGGCACTGGCGATGTTTTGTCTTGATGATCGCGCTGTTGCTCTTGCTCAGTTTTTACGTGCAGGCCATTTTGCGTTGAATATTTTGGCGGAAGAACAAGCCGACGTGTCGAACAGGTATGCCGGAGACCACGTTATTCCCGAAAGTGATCCAACCGAGACATGGGAAAGCGGTGCACCGATATTTCGGAATGCTCTGTCGGTGGCGGATTGCATTTTGCTGGATACCTATGGCGGCGGTGATCATGTGATCCTGCTGGGGCGTGTTGTTCAGGTAGGGTATCGCGAGGATGCCGGGCCGTTGATTTATTACGGCGGAAGTTATGGAAAACTTGCGCCATGATTTTGCATTTCGACAAAGACGCTCCTTTTTGGCATCAAGCCGCGCCGCTTGATCGCCGGGAAAACGAGGCTTTGCCGAAAAAGGCCGATGTTGTGATGATCGGCGGCGGATTTACCGGCCTAAGCTGTGCGCTCGAACTTGCCAGATTGGGCCGTGATGCGCTGGTGCTTGATGCGAAAGAGCCGGGATATGGCGCATCCAGCCGCAATGGAGGCATGGCCGGATGGGGCCACCGCGCCAGCTTTGCCAAGTTGACGAAAAGCTATGGCGCAGACGCCGCGCGCGGGATCATGATGGAAGGTCCGAACTCGCTTGCCTTTGTGCTCGATCTCATCAAGCGGGAGGGCATTGAGTGCGAAGTTAAAAATACTGGGCGCTTTGTCACCGCTGCGTCGCCCAAACATTTTGAACAGCTCAAACATGAAGTTGAAACGATTTTCAAACCGTTCGGCGTTTCTTGCCGGATCGTAGAACCAGAAGACCAAGGCGACGAGATTGCTTCGGAAGTGTATTGCGGCGGAGTGGTATTCGACGACCATTGCGGGTTGCATCCCGGCCTTTTCCATAAAGGATTATTGGCGGCGACGCGCAAAGCCGGTGCGCGTGTTGAGGGGAATGCAGCCGTTACTCACTTAGAGCGCAGTGATGATGGTTGGCACGTGACAACCGCGCGTGGGATGGTTGAAGCCCGCGAGGTGGTCTTTGCGGCGAATGGATATGCCGCGCAGTTCTCGAAAGCGCTGAAACCGTTTGCAAACAGCTTGTTGCCGCTGCCAAGTTTTATTATCGGAACTGAGCGCCTTGGTGAAAACCAAGTTAAAGCATTGATGCCCGGTGGCCGCATGTATGTGGATACGCGCTCATCCCATTCGTATTTCCGCCCCTCGCCGGATGGAGAGCGTATTTTGTGGGGTGGCCGTGCATCTTTATTGCCGCTGAACGAGGAGCAGGCGACCCGCCGCCTTCGTCAGCATATGACCAGTATTTTTCCTTCGCTGTCAGATACAAAGATCGAAACAAGCTGGACGGGCCGTATTGCCTATACCCGAGATGGGATCGCTCAAATCGGTCAGCTGAATGGCATTTGGTATGCAGGGGGTTATTGCGGATCGGGTGTGGCAATGGCCCCTTATTTGGGATGGCGGATTGCTCAGAAGATCGCAAAAACCTCAGATGCGGCTTCGCCTCTTGATGTAACCACGTTTAGACGATGGCCTCCGCAAAGCCTCATGCCTTGGGGAATGCGGGCCTTCGAACTGTGGCATCGCTATAAAGACAGGCGCGAAGGGGTGCTTGCGCCGATTGATTATCGGTAGTTTTAGCTTTTTCTCGTCCTCCGCGCGCAAAAGCTGCATCGAAATTCCGCCGCTCAGCGCTATTGTCCAGCCAAAATCCAAGCAGGACAGATCAGCGTGACCAACCTTACCGACTCCGCCGCCCAACTTCTTGAACTGAGCCGGGGCGGGAACCCCGGCTCAGTTGGGGCAGGAATTCTTGCGACCGGACGGGCCAGAAAAGGGGGGCGCGCAACCCGTCCGATCATGCGGGAGGCGGGCCGTAGAGAAACCCGCACCCCGACCTCTGCTCGCCTTGAGTTTTGCGTGTAGCGATGCAACGCTTCGCGCGGAACAAGTGAGGCTTTATGAAAATTATTCTGACGATTCTCGGCCTGATCTGCATCGTTGCAGGTGGCATTATGCTGGGCGACGGCTGGAACGCCTTGACCGATGGCATTGCCAGCGAACGCAGCATCGCGGGCGGTTTGCGCCGGTTTATGGGCAGCGCAATGCTGTCGAACGGCCTGTTGCTGGTTACGGTGGGTTTCGCATCGCTTGGCCTCTCGACCGTGCTGGAGCAAAACGCGCGTATTTTGAAGGATTTGCAGGACAACAAAAAACCCGCGCCGCTTGGAGCCAAGCAAGAAACCAAAGAGCGCATCGAGCCGAGGATATAGAACATGGCCTACCCCAGCATTCCGGGCTTCAAGCCAATCCTTGGCGACATCGATGCCGAGGAGAATTTCGAGACCGAAACCGAGATCGGTATGGTTGTCGGAATCGAGTATACCGATGCGAACAACTTCAAGACGCGGCGACGGATTTCTTTCAGCCGTGTCAACGAAACGACCGGAACGATTTCTGCGTATTGCCTCGAACGTGCAGCCCCCCGCAGCTTTCGAATCGATCGGATCAATTGTTTTATCGATTTGGATGGACAGGTGTTTTCCCCGCCGGACTTTTTCTCGCTTCTTGGCGGGCCGAATGGTCCGCACATTCAAGGCGAGACAAAACAGCGCCCGCCCGTTTGGGAAATCTTTTGGCGCAGACTCGTCATCTTTTGCGCCATGGGTCATTCCGACGGGTTCATGCACGAGGAAGAAGTCGAAGCGGTGTGTGTTGCGATGCTGGATCATGCGGAGCGCGATGGCTTGTTTTGCAAAGACCCCGAGATCGAAGCCCTTCGCGCGCGAATTCGCCGCATCAAAATCACCGCCCAAGATGCAATCAACGCTGCGAAAAAGTTGTCCACACAACCTGTTCAAAGCAAAAAACGGATTATGCGCTCGCTCGCGCGTATCGCGAACACAGACGGCGAGCAACACGAGGGGGAATTCGATCTGCTGATCGAAATTCAACGTGCACTGCGTTTGTCCGACTGAACCGCTCATTGCGCGCACCCGTTCGCTTCGACTTTCGGAATGCTCGGCGCTGGTGTGGCAATGGCTCCTTATTTGGGATGGCGGATTGCTCAGAAGATCGCAAAAACGTCAGATGCGGCTTCGCCTCTTGATGTAACCACGTTTAGACGATGGCCTCCGCAAAGCCTCATGCCTTGGGGAATGCGGGCCTTCGAGCTGTGGCATCGCTATAAAGACAGGCGCGAAGGGGTGCTTGCGCCGATTGATTATCGGTAGTTTTAGCTTTTTCTCGTCCTCCGCGCGCAAAAGCTGCATCGACATTCCGCCGCTCAGCGCTATTGTCCAGCCAAAATTCAAGCAGGACAGATCAGCGTGACCAACCTTACCGATTCCGCCGCCCAACTTCTTGACCTCGCCATGAAAGCGGGGGCCGAGCAAGCCTCGGCCAGTTCCGCATGGAATGACGGTATCGAAGCCTCTGCGCGGGATGGGGTTATCGAAGAGATTGGTCGCTCGGAAAGCCTTGATATCGGTGTTCGGGTCATCATTGGCGAAAAGCAGGCATGTGTGTCCTCTTCGAGTGATAAGCCTGATGTGCTGCGCGAATTGGCAGAACGGGCTGTTGCTATGGCTCGGGAGACGCCGGACGATCCGTATTGCGGTCTGCCTGATGCCTCGGCTGTGGCAAAAGACTTCCCTGATTGCGACTTGTTTGACAGCACAGAAACGGATGCCGATGCGTTGCGGGATCTGGCGCTGGAGGCGGATCAAGCTGCGCGCGATGTAGAGGGTATTGGTAAAACGGATGGTTCGGGTGCGACTTGGACCCGCCGCCGTGCTGCGCTTGTTATGTCGAATGGGTTCTCAGCCGAGAGACAAGGCAGTTTTTGGAGTGTGTCCTGCACCGCGATTGCGGGCGAAGGACTGGGCATGGAACGCGATTACGATTGGAGCAGCGGGCGCTTTCGAGAAGACCTGCGCGATGCTGCCGATGTGGGCCGCGAAGCTGGAGAGCGGACAGTTGCCAGACTAAACCCGCGAAAGGCTAAAAGCTGTGCCGTACCGGTGATTTACGATCAACGGCTCGCGGCGTCATTGCTGGGCAATTTCTTGGGAGCAATCAACGGCGCGTCCGTGACGCGCGGGTCGAGTTACCTCAAAGACAAGCTCGGCGAGCAAGTCTTCGCCAAAGGTATCTCGGTCATCGACGATCCTCACCGCAAACGCGGTCAGGTATCGCGGCCCTTTGACGGCGAGGGATTGCCGACACGAAAGCTGAATTTGATCGAGGATGGCGTTCTCACAACATGGATTCTCGATACGGCAACGGCGCGCCAGTTATCGATGGACTCCACAGGTTCGGCCTCATTCTCGGTCGGATCACCGCCGCGCCCAAGCTCATCAAATGTGACGTTAGCCCCCGGAAAGCGTACCCGCGCCGAGATGATTGCGGGACTTGAAGAGGGCTTTTTGATCACGGAAATGCTCGGCGCAAGCATCAATGCAACGACCGGCGATTATAGTCGCGGGGCCAGCGGATACTGGATCGAGAATGGCGAAATCGCCTATCCGGTCACAGAGGCCACAGTCGCAGGAAACCTGATTGAGATATTCGCCAATCTTGAACCTGCTGATGATCTTCCGCTTGATCGGGGCGTTGCCTCGCCGAGTGTCCTCGTGACGGGATTGCAGATTTCTGGTGAATAACCCCATCGCGCTTCAGGATGATTTAGACTTGTTGCACGCTGCCGTAACGGCGGCGGCAGAGTTGGTCATGGGGTATTACCAGCGTGACCCTAAATCTTGGAAAAAGAACGATGTTTCGCCGGTTTCCGAGGCTGATCTTGCCTCAGATAAATTGCTCAATGACATGCTGTTAAAGGACCGCCCCGACTATGGTTGGTTGTCCGAGGAAACAGAAGATAATCAGGATCGTCTTTCATGCGAGTCTGTTTGGGTGGTGGACCCCATCGACGGAACCAATGCGTTCTTGCAGGGTAAGCCGGACTTTACTGTCTGTGCTGGTCTGGTGCGTGAGGGGCAGGCGGTTGCGGGTGTAATCGTCAATCCGGTTCATAAGCAGACGTTTACGGCGGTTTTGGGCGGCGGTGCTTGGCTCAATGGTGAGCGCCTTGAAGAACCCAAACCGAGTGCATTGACCGAAGCTCGGTATTTAGGTCGCCGGAATGTCATGAAGCCGGATCATTGGCGTCAATCACCACCCGTAGCAAAGCCTGATTATGTTGGCTCGCTTGCATATCAGCTTTGCCTTGTTGCGATGGGCAAATGGGATGCTGCGATCTCGGTGAGTGGTTTGCATGAATGGGATATTGCAGCGGCAGGGTTGATCCTCACCGAGTCGGGATGTGTGCTTACTGATCAAATGGGGGAGGTTATCAGGTATAACGCGGCCCTGCCTGTGATTGACGGAATGATTGCAGCCGGACCAGCACTGCACGCGGATATTCGCCGCGATTTGATCCCCAAATGCACCGGCGCAAGTTGATGAGTGCTGATTTTCTAACAGCATTTGCTATTCTCTTTGTCATGATCGATCCCATCGGTCTGACGCCGCTTTTTGCGGCTTTGACTGCAGGAACAGATCAAAAAAGGCGCATAGGGATTGCGTTGCGCGCTGTATTGGTGGCGGCGGTTATCCTGACCGTATTTGGTTTGGCGGGGGATGCGTTACTCAAATCTGTCGGTATTTCACTCCCTGCGTTTCGAATTTCCGGCGGGATCATGTTGTTTTTGTTGGCAGTGGATATGCTGTTTGAAAAACGAACGGAAAGGCGAGAGAAAAGCGCTGAGGAAGACCAACCGAATGACCCATCGGTCTTTCCTCTCGCAACGCCGCTGATCGCTGGCCCCGGCGCTATGGCGACAATGATTTTGCTGATTTCCGAGCACCCCGGAGATACCAGCGGGCAAATCATGGTGTACCTTGGGATGGCCTCGGTTCTCGCAATTTGTGTGATAGCTTTTATGGCGACCGGCATGATTGAGCGGATGATTGGCCCTACGGGCATTAAAGTGCTGACGCGCCTGTTTGGAACCTTGCTCGGCGCACTTGCAGTACAATTTGTTCTCGATGGTATTGGAGAGTTTTGGAATATCGCGCATTGAGTGTGGCGCGGGATAATGTTTCTCTCTTTAGCCTTTAAAAATACGTCATTGCATTGACCCGCCAAGCGTTGAGGCAATATACAGCGCCGAACCGATAAGGAATGTCATATGGCTAAGCTACACATCGTTTTTGGCGGTGAACTCATAGACCCGAGCCGTAACGAATTTCGCAACTACGAAGAAATTGATATGGTTGGTGTCTTTCCTAGCTATGCGACTGCGCATGAAGCGTGGAAAGAGGCGGCGCAACGCACCGTCGATAATGCCCATATGCGTTATTACATTGCGCATTTACATCGCCTTCGTGATGAAGAGCGTGAGTCGAGCGCTGAACCTTCCTAAATACCGTGAAGACGCCACGCTTTTTGCGCACTCCGATTTCGAAAGTGTTTGAATGGGTTGCGCCCAGTCTCGGGACAGCTTTCATTCGCTTCACTCACCGCACAACGCGCTGGCGGTGGGAAGGGCGTGAGCATTTGCAAAAGGTGATCGACGATAAAACGCCGGTGATTTTTGCGTTTTGGCATAGCCGTCTTTTGATGATGTGCCCGCGTATGGAAGAAAGCCCGCTGCCGATCCGCGTGCTTGTCTCGCAGAACCGCGATGGCGAGGTAATCTCGAATGTTGTGCGTCGGTTTGGGCAGGATACGATCCGTGGCTCGACTCGAAATCCTAATAAAACCAAAGACAAGGGCAGTGGACCCGCTGTGCTGGAGATGTTGCGCCATTTGCGGAGCGGAGGCTCGGGGGCAATTACGCCTGATGGTCCGCGCGGCCCGTGTTGCGTTGCGCAGACAGGGGCGACGATGCTATCTGCGCAGTCTGGCGTTCCAATTATTCCGCTATCCTACTCAACAAATTTTGCCAAAACGCTTTCAAGTTGGGATCGTTTTTTGTTTGCGTTGCCTTTCGGGCGCGGTGCCTTTGTCGTTGGCCATCCTATCCTACCACCGGAGGCAGATGATGAGGCGGCGCTTGAGGAGCACAGAGTAAATCTGGAGGACACCCTGACGTCTTTGATGCACAGGGCTGATATGATTGTGGGGCGACAGGATACAAGAGCATGACGCTGTTGTTAAAGTCTTGGCGTGGTCTCATGTCGATGAGCGAGCCGATCCGCTCTCGTCATCTGCACCGCCGTGTCGCAAAAGGTAAAGAGCAACCAGAGCGGCTGTGTGAACGGTATGGCAGGGCAACCGTATCCCGCTCTGAAGGGCCGCTGCTCTGGGTTCATGCGGCCAGCAATGGCGAAGCATTAGCGGCTCTGCCTTTGATTGATGCGCTGCGAGCCGAAACGCCGAACCTGCTAGTTTTGGTCACGACCTTTACGGTCACCGGAGCTGAATTGATCAGCAAGCAAGCACCGCATGTTACGCATCAATATAAACCGTCCGAAGACCCCGCTGCGATCCGGGCATTTCTGACTCATTGGCATCCTGATCTAGCTTTATTTGTCGAATCCGAGTTCTGGCCGAACCTGATTATGCAAACGTCCGAGCGCGGGATTCCTATGGCTCAGGTGAATGGCCATCTTTCGAAAGGCAGCTTTCGGGGGTGGCGATTTGCGAGCGGTAGTTTTCGCGATTTAATGTCCCGGATGTCCGCTTGTCTTGTGAAGACGGATGAGATCAAAGACAGGATGGTCGCTTTGGGCGTTTCTGCGGACAAAGTTTCCGTTACTGGCGATCTAAAAGGATCTCGCGCAATACAATATCCACAGCCTGCGGCTTTATCCGCGCTGCGCGAGCAAATCGGATCAAGGCCGGTATTTCTCGCGGCCAGCACACATCCGGGCGAAGAAGAAGCGGTGGCAGACGCCCACGAAGCGCAAAGCGTTCGTGTACCGGATTATCTGACGATTATTGCTCCCCGTCACGCAGTTCGAGGGGATGAGATCGAAGCCATGCTTATGGCGCGGGGCTTGACGGTGCATCGTCGCAGTAAGGGCCAATCTCCGAAAGGCGCCGCTATTTATTTGGCGGATACAACAGGTGAAATGCCGCTCTGGTACTCTGTGGCTCCGATTACCTTCATTGGTGCTGGCTGGGGAGAAAGCGGCGGGCATAACCCTCTGGAGGCTGCGCAGCTTGGCTCTGCGATACTGAGCGGGCCAAATGTCCATGCATCCCAAGCGGCTTATGACAATCTGCAACGGGCTGAGGCCGTTCTGTTTGTTTCGGATGCCAAAGACCTTACCGCTGCGCTACAGACTTTAACGGACGATAGCGGCAAGCCCACCGCCCAAACGCTTGCGATGGCAAAAGCGGGGCAAGCGGCCTCGGCCCCCGACCCCGGACCCCTTACGCGCACATTGGAAAGTTTGCGTCCTTTGACCGAGCAGGCATTCCGATGAAAGCGCCTGCCTTCTGGGATAAACAGAACTGGTTCTCGACAGTTCTTTTACCTCCGAGCTGGCTTTATAATGCGGCGAGCAAATGGGTCCAAGGACGTAAAACGCCTTACCGTGCGCCTGTGCCGGTGATTTGCGTTGGTAATCTGACGGTGGGTGGAACCGGCAAGACCCCCACAGTTATTGCATTGATAAAACGCCTGACAGAGCAGGGCGCGACAGTCCATGCCGTGTCGCGCGGATATGGTGGAACTGAAACAGGCCCAACGCTCGTCGAGATAGGTCCGCATACGGCGGAAGAAGTTGGCGACGAGCCGCTACTAATTGCGTCTTATGCGCCGATATGGGTAGCGCGTGATCGTGCCGCTGGAGTTCGGGCGGCAGTCAATGCGGGCGCTGATATCATTGTGCTAGATGATGGCCATCAAAACGCTTCTGTTGCTAAAGACCTGTCGATCATCGTCGTGGATGCGGCTTATGGGTTCGGGAATGAACGTGTTTTGCCTGCTGGTCCCTTGCGGGAGGCGATCAGCGCAGGGATGAACCGCGCTGATGTTGTCGTGCTTATCGGCGAGCCGAAAACCCCGTGGCCCGAGACGTTCCATGGAAAACCAGTTCTGCGCGCTGCGCTGCACCCCCGCTTCTCCGGGATGTCGTTGGACGGCGCTAGGGTGTTGGCTTTCGCGGGGATTGGTCGCCCGGAAAAGTTCTTTGAAACCGTGGCAGCGCAAGGCGCTATCATCGAAGACAGGGAAGTCTTTTCTGATCATCAGGTTTATAACCGCCCGATCATCGACAGATTGATGGCGCGGGCAGAAGCCCAAGACCTGATGATCGTCACTACAGAAAAAGATATGGTGAAATTACCAGAGTACACGCGTGGTAAAATTTGGCCGATCCCAGTAGATTTGATTTTTGACCATGAAGAAAAATTAACCGTATTCGATCTTTTCACAGGTCGTAACAGTAATGAGAGATCTCCAATTTAGGCGAAACACGGCAATTATTGTCTAATTACTGTCGGAAATCTATGAATTGTGTGAGGGTGCGCTCCCCTCTGTTTGGCGCGCTGGCGGTGGCCCCGCGAACACTCCCCTCTGACCCTCGCGGCCACCGTCATCTTATCAGTTGTATAATCCGGCCCAGATTTTGCTTCGCGCGGGGGTATGAATGGTGTTTGGAAGATTGTTGTTATAGCGACGATGGTTGCCGGCACGAAGTCGGCCTATGCTGGGTCTTGGCAACCTAAAGACGTTCAAATCCAACCCTTAAAAGTCGAAAAAGTCGAAAAAGTTGAAACAACCTTTGCTGTCGCGAATGCGTGGCGTGCCAGCATTGAGTACGGCATTGTGGCCCAATCTGTTCAAATTGCTCAGCAATTTGCCTCCGGCGATGAAGATGGCTGGTCAAGGCCTGTATTCGTGACACTCCAACACCGTTTTGCTGGTGATGATGTGATCCCGTATTTTGGTGCAGGCGTCGGATATGCCGAAAGCTTGGTTGATACCTCTTCGGAGGTAGAAGAGGATGCAGTTGCCTTCAAAGGCGTGCTTGGCACTGAGATGGCACTAGAAGAAGGCTTGGGGGTTTTCTTTGAATATGGTTTTGCGGTTGCGCCGAAAGCAAACGCTCTATCGGCAAATTCTATACGTAGTCATTCATTGAATACCGGCTTGACCCTCGATTTGAATTAGAAGCGCATCGCTGGGGCGTTAACTTGCGCGTTCTCTGGGTCTGCTGCGAATCCGATCCTCGGCATAACGCTCACGCGGTGCATGATACCTTGGTCTGCGTCTTCTGAATAGCGAGAGAATTACACCGAAGATTGTGTGGCTAACTAAAAAGCCAGCGGCGCTATACGCTAATCCCTCAAGCGTTGTGGGGATAGCAGGTTTGTATGTATTCCAAGTGCGTTTCAGAAGCTGGCTGTCCGCCCCCGAAATGAATACAGGCAGGCGGGAAAAGATACTTGCTCCGCTTATCGAGCGCCAGTGATCAGACATGTCGTGCCAACGGTCTATCGTTGTCTGCATTGATGTACCGCGCCTCACAAAGAACGAGTCCCCGGAACGTGTGTAGCGTTCGATGGCCGACGCGCGGTCCATGCCCGCCGAGTTCGCATCGCGGTCAAAATGCCTGACGACCGTGGCCAACTCATCAATCGCACCACCCAGTCGTTGTTTATACTGCTGCATAAACTCAGGTGCTTGCGAGGCGATCATTGCACCGACACATCCGGCGATTAAGAGACTCGTGAAACGAAACATCTAATATTACCCTGTTGATGCTTTGTATTAACTACCTAGCATAATAAATTGTAATCAGTCAAAAATATGATTTTTAATGATGCTATTTTGCGTGTTCTGATTGCCGATAATTCGCTGCGTGAGTGAGGTATTTTGTCCCGAAGTCTTCGTTGAATGACCTTAACACTTCGTAACCAGCAGACGTGTGATCCGGTATCTTCGAACCAAACCTCACTGGACCCGCATATAAAAAATGCCCCCGACCATTTATTGGAAGGGAGCATAATATTTGTACCGAATAGCGTGTAAAGAAACTGCCCCTGCAGGACAGCTCCTGAAGTTTAGTTCATCACTGGAATGGAGAACTCCGCCCCATCTTTCACGCCCGAAGGCCAGCGTGAGGTGATTGTTTTCGTTCGTGTCCAGAACTTGATCGAATCTGTACCGTGCTGATTCAAATCCCCGAAGCTGGAGGACTTCCAACCACCAAACGAGTGATAGGCAAGCGGAACCGGAATAGGGACGTTTATGCCAACCATGCCGATATTGATCCGGCTGGCAAAATCACGTGCCGCGTCTCCGTCACGGGTATAGATGGCAACACCGTTGCCGTATTCGTGCTTCATAGGCAGGTCGAGCGCTTCTTCATAAGTATTGGCGCGTACGACCGATAGCACAGGTCCAAAAATCTCTGTTTTGTAGATGTCCATGTCCGGCGTGACGTCATCAAACAGGCAACCCCCAACGAAGAAGCCGTTTTCATAACCCTGATGTGAGAAGCCGCGTCCATCAACAACGAGCTTAGCGCCTTCAGAGACGCCGGTTTCGATCAGGCCAAGAATTTTCTCTTGAGCCGCTTTGGTCACAACCGGACCAAAATCGGCTTTCTCATCGGTGTAAGGGCCGACATGCAGCTCTTCGATGCGGGGTTTCAGTTTTTCAATCAGCTTATCGCCGGTCTCACGCCCTACAGGAACCGCGACAGAGATCGCCATACAGCGCTCGCCCGCCGAGCCATAGCCTGCACCAATCAGAGCATCTGCGGCTTGATCAAGATCGGCATCCGGCATGATGATCATGTGATTTTTCGCGCCGCCAAAGCATTGTGCGCGTTTTCCATGCGCGGTGGCCGTTTGATAGACGTATTGCGCAATCGGCGTTGACCCGACAAAGCTGATCGCACCAATGTCAGGATGCGCACAGATTGCGTCAACGGCTTCTTTATCGCCTTGAACAACCTGAAAAATCCCTTTTGGCAGACCAGCCTCTTCAAAGAGTTCGGCAATCCGGAGCGGAACCGATGGATCACGCTCAGACGGTTTCAGGATAAAGGCATTTCCGCAAGCAATCGCAGGCGCAGCCATCCAGAGGGGAATCATCGCCGGGAAGTTGAAAGGGGTGATTCCTGCGCCGATTCCGACAGGCTGGCGCATTGAATACATATCGATTCCCGGACCTGCGCCCTCGGTGAACTCACCTTTTAGCAAATGAGGCGCGCCCATGACGAACTCGACAACTTCAAGCCCACGCTGGATATCGCCAAGCGAATCTTCGATGGTTTTTCCGTGCTCGCGGCTGAGAGCTTCAGCCATTGCCGGTTTATGTTCTTCTAGCAGCATCGCCATTTTCATGAAGACTCGTGCGCGTTTCTGCGGGTTTTGAGCGGCCCATGCTGGTTGTGCAGCCTTCGCGACGGCGACAGCTTTGTCCATTTCGGCGACTGTCGCCAAAGGAGTGCGCTTTTCTACTTCACCGGTCGCAGGATTGAAGACATCTGCAAACCGACCACTCTCGCCTTGTTGGTGATCGCCGTTAATATAGTGAGTCAGATCGAGCATTTCTGATGTCCCTGATTTTATCATCGAAAATTTTGTTCTTCTCTCTCTAGACGGATGCGTCCGTCATCGCTAGGAAAAGCGCAGCGGAGAGGTGGCCGAGTGGTTTAAGGCACTGGTCTTGAAAACCAGCGTGCGGGAGACCGTACCGTGGGTTCGAATCCCACCCTCTCCGCCAGTTCTCTTTTCATTTAAAATCATCACGCCGCAAAAACCCTTACTTTATCTGGGTTTTGTGTCTTTTGTGAATTATTCAGCTGCTCCTTGTCCCATCGAGCTGCAGAACTGATGTTGGGTGATTGTGAGGAATTTCATGGCAAATGAACGCAAAGCGCGTCCGAAAAACAAGCTAACAGCCGCGATGGTGCGTAAAATTGGCTCAGGAATGTATGCTGACGGCGGTGGGAAATTGGGCTTGTCTCGTTGCTGTCTCTTGGTGATGCGTGGGAGCAAACCCGCTGACTTCGCAAGATTGCGCGTTATGGCGGTGATCTGATTACTGAACGTGACAAAGGTAAGCGACAATCTCTTTCGTTTGAGGATGCAACCCGCAAAGTTCATGCAGAGCAAATTACGCCCAACGCGAAGAACGGAAAGCATGTTGCGCAATGGCTGACGACGCTTGAAACCTATGCCTTTCCGGTGCTGGGTGCTCGGCCTGTCCTTGGCATCACCCCTAATTTTGACCGGCATCCATGGCATGGACGTTCAAGGTTTGCGAGAGACAGATGCGTTGCGGGATTTGTTCAACGCTCATTCTGGTTAGGTTAGATTAGTATGCGGCCATGCGTCACCGACGCCCTGCGAAGTTATTTGGCAACGTCATGTGCCTGATCGCACCGGGAAGTTCACGTCCTGTTACACTTGAGCAATGCTTCGAAGCGGAAAACTAGCTGACGATGGAGCCAAGTGGTTTTATACTTCACGAATGGCGAGAGGCCTTCGCCTCGCATGGCATTCATATTAGAGATTTTGAAGGCCCATATCCGTTTTCGACAGATGCTTAACCGATTGCGGGATTCATTGTAGTTTTTCCGATATAGCTGATCCTCCTGTTTGGATCGTCGAATTAGAGGAATTGTAGAGCGATGCAAACTTTCAACCAATCGTCTGGTCTAGCCTTATGAATTCAGTGGCGCTGCTATTGCATTTTGTTGGGGCGATCACGTTGCTTGTATGGGCTGTCCGGCATGTCCGGACTGGGGTCGAACGTGCGTTTGGACCGGAATTGAAACGTTTGATCTCTCGCGCAGCAGACAGCCGAACGAGAATCGCATCAGTTGGAACGATTGCGGCGGTGACGATGCAAAGCTCGACCGCGGTTGCGCTTCTTGTCTCCGGCTTTTCTGCGAGCGCGCTAATCAGTGGTTCTGCGGGGCTAGCACTGATGTTGGGCGCTGATGTTGGTTCGGCTCTTGTGGTCGCATTTTTCACTTTTGATCTGAGTTGGTTGACCCCGCTGTTGCTGGTTGTCGGAGGCTTGCTGTTTCTCAAAGCAAGCTCCCGGCGTCCAAAACAAGTTGGCCGCATCTTGATGGGCATTGCCTTCATTCTTGTATCGCTGCGCATGATGGGAGAGGCGACGATACCCCTGAGGGACAGCGATGTATTACCGCAGGTCGTTCAATTTCTGGTCGATGAAACGCCCATTGTCTTTGTTATAGGTGCTCTCTTTACATGGATGATCCATTCGAGCGTAGCTGCCGTTCTTCTGTTTGCGGCTCTCGCAGCACAGGGTATCCTGCCATTCCAAGCGGCAGTTCCGTTGGTTCTGGGAGCGAACCTTGGCAGTGGTCTGATCGCATTGGGCCTAACGCGCGATACACAATCTCAAGGGAGAAGATTACCGGTTGGTAATATGATCTTTCGTGGCAGTGGCGCCCTGATTGCCATGGCACTATTGTATTATTTTCCGGCTTCTCTCGACGTGTTTGGCTGGGGTCCGGCCACTCAAGTCATTGCATTACACGTTGGCTTCAACATTGCGTTGGCGTTGATTGGATTACCTTTGACGGGAAGTGTGGCAGCACTGGTTCAACGGTTGCTTCCAGACAGAAATATGAGCGAGACGCTCGATCATCCTCTGGCACGGCGAGAAACTGCACTCGATCAGGCTGCGCTGGATACCCCCCGATTGGCACTTGCGAGTGCTTCACGGGAATTGTTGCATATCGGCGAAGTGGCCGATGCCTTGCTGATACCAGCAATGGAGTTCTTTGAAGAACCCAACAAGGTGAAAATGGAAGCCTTGCGGCGCCTAGATGATATCATAGACGACGCGCATAGGCGGGTGAAGATGTACCTCGCAGAGATGAATCGACGGTCGTTGTCAGATCAGGAATCCAAGCGTTCAATGGAGTTAATCGGTCATGCAATTAACCTCGAACACATCGGAGATTTGATTTCCAAAGAGCTCTATGGACTGGCTGAAAAGTGTCACGCGAAATCGGTTGAGTTTTCGCCTGAGGGTCGTGAAGAATTGGATAAGATGCATGAACGGGTCCTCACGAATTTGCGCCTTGCGATGAACGTCCTGGTGTCGGGAGATATTGAGTCAGCCCGTGAACTTGTCGCTGAGAAAAAGAAAATGCGTGAGATCGCGCGCGATAGTCATGAGGCTCATTTGCAGCGATTGCAAAGCGGCACGAGAGAAAGTGTCGAGACCAGTGACATCCACCTAGAAGCGGTTCGGGCGCTCAAAGAAATCAACTCACTCGCCGCTCAATTCGCGTACCCGCTATTGGTGGATCGCGGAGAACTACTGGAAAGCCGCTTGAGAAATACGGATTAATCGAAGTGCAAATGCACAAGCATTTATCGTGCGTTCGAAACAGAGCGTAGATTTCCTAAGATGAATTAGTCTCAGTAAGATGCATACTAAATTTGGGACTTTGGCCTCGATTCAAAGTAGGCTTTAATGCGGAATAAGTTTTTCAGTTGCGATCCTGTCGTCCGCCATCATTCGACCGTCTGAAAATCTGGTACTAATTATAACGATCCGTTCGCATCTACAAAGGCAGCGGTGGCTACATGCGCACAGAAAACTCATAAGATCATCACGCTATCTCAAGACTCGAAGGTAAGTCAGCTCCGCGGCGCGTACAGGTAATTGAAGCAGCTCGTGCAGCATTAGTAATCAACGCCTCAAGTTCCTTGGCAGACAGCGCACTGAAATCGAAATCTTTTTGACTGAACCCGGCAAGCAGCGATGCTTGAAAAGCGTCTCCTGCTCCGACAGTATCGACGACTGTTACAGGAGGGGGTGAGACTTGAATTTGCTGGTCGCCGCGAACGGCGATGACATCATTCGATCCTCGTGTCATCACCACCAACTTCGCCGAAGACCATTGTCGAATTACATCGATAGGGTCACTTTCCGGATAGAGATACGACAGATCTTCATCGCTTACTTTGATCAAACTTGCCACCTCGCGCAGCGCATCGACACGCCTGCGCCAGACCGTCATATCAGGTTCAACCGTTGGCCTAACATTTGGGTCGAGCGAGATAAATTGATCTTTCTGGCGCAACGCGAGTGTGGCGAGCGCATCAGCGACTGGTGAAACCGCGATAGAGTATGACCCGAAATGCAGCCCGGAGATTGAATCGTCGATAATGGGCAAATCTTGCACAGTCAGGCTACAATCGGCTGAACCAACGCCGTAGAATGAGTAAGACGGCGACCCGGTTTCATTCAGGCCAACAATGCTCAGTGTCGTGCGTCGCCCTGTCTGCACCACATATCGCCGGTCGACGCCTTCGGCAGCAAGGACCGCGTTAAGACGCGTTCCAAAAAGGTCGTTTGAGACACCGGTAAACAGCGCGCAAGGTACACCAAGGCGGCTCATACCGATTGCGACGTTAAAAGGAGAACCACCAACCTGTGCATTCAAATCGAACGAAGCGGCATCACCTTCGTCTTTGACGAACACATCGAACAGGGCTTCACCACAAACCAAAAACATTATGAATTATCCAAATATGCGTTCAGCGTCGCCCGAACGCCATCGGACCAGACGCGTGCAAGTGCAGAGGTAAAAGCCTCACGGAATGTATCATTCTGTCCGAGTGGTCCGAACACTGAGTCAAGTTCAAGAAAGGCAGTTGGATTGATACGCGCTCGAAGGGCATGCTCCATCAGGTCACTCGCGATTGGATCATCGATTTCGATCGAGTGCCCAGCCTCATTCGTTCCTGCACAATATCGGCACCAGAACGCGACCTCTAACGCCAAACCTTGAATTGAGTGTCCAGCTGCAATTCTATCCGAAATAATTGGCAAGATGAACTTCGGTTGACGGTTCGAACCATCCTGACACAAGCGAGGGATTGTATCGCCGACAGCACTATTGGAAAAGCGCTTCTCTACCAAAGAGAAATACTGCGAAAAATCGACACCAGAGATTTCCGGCACAGCAGGAATGATTTCGTCATATTCAAGCTTTTTCAAATAACCGCATACCTCTGGATCACTCATCGAATCGTGGACCAAATCGATCCCGAGCAATGCAGCCGGATACGCAATCGCCGCATGACCGCCATTCAAAATCCTGAGTTTCATCAACTCGTATGGCGCTACATCGGGGATGAACTCGACGCCAACCTTTTCCAGCGCAGGACGTCCTGCCACAAATTTATCTTCAAGCACCCATTGCCGAAACGGTTCGCAAATTACGGGGCGCGTGTCCTCGATGCCAAAAGTCTCAGAGACAAGCTTGCGTTCGCGGTCGCTTGTTGCGGGTGTGATGCAGTCGACCATACCATTTGGAAAGCTGACATTCTCCTCAATCCATGCACCCAAATCAGGGGAGATTGCTTTCGCGACTCCGACCACGGCATTCTGAGCGGCATGACCGTTACCAGGCAGGTTATCGCATGACATGACGGTAAAAGCACCCGCTCCCATTTCGCGCCTGCGCGCAAGCGCAGCGACAATTATCCCGAAGACGGTCGCCGGTGTATTAGGGTTTTCAATGTCTGCAATGACATCCGCATGACCGACATCAAAGTCGCCCGTTTTCGCATCAATGTAGTATCCGCCTTCTGTTATTGTGAGCGAAACGATACGAATGTGAGGTGCGGCCAACGCCTCGATCAGCGATGAACTCTCCGGTTCGACGAACCCAATCATCGAACCGCACACGCGCGCTTTTAATCCTGTAGGATCAAGTTCAACCACTGTTGTTAAATAATCTTGTGCAGCAAGGTCGTCACGCATCGCCCTGTCTGTAATGCGCACGCCTCCACCGATCACCGCCCAATCATACGAACTACCCTCTGAGAACAGCTCATCCAAATAAATCGCCTGATGCGCGCGGTGAAAATTGCCAACGCCGATGTGGATGATGCCCGGTGACAGCTTGCTGCGATCGTATTTAGGCTGGCCAACCGTTTCGGGTAGCTGCGATAGGGAGTGATCAGACAACTTCAACGTCATTGCAGCGCGACTCCCGAGGCATCAAAACGATGAATACGGGCGGGGTCAGGCGTGACAGATACTGTATCTCCGTAACGTATATCGATGTCACCATCAGAGCGCACCGTCACTTGACCAATTCCGTCAATATTGACGTGCAGAAAAGTATCAGACCCAAGGCGCTCAGACACACCAACTGTACCGTGCCAATCGCCACCCTCTGCGAACAGTTTCAGGTGCTCAGGCCGAAATCCGATTGTTGTCGCATCATATTTTTCCGCCGCTAAACC
Source organism: uncultured Neomegalonema sp. (assembly GCA_937990185.1). Taxonomy (GTDB): domain Bacteria; phylum Pseudomonadota; class Alphaproteobacteria; order Rhodobacterales; family Rhodobacteraceae; genus JAHDDY01. Next base: position 23,406 of record CALKBI010000041.1, read on the forward strand.
TGTTGCAAAGTTCATGGATGGCGATCCGATAAAGCCCGCAACGAACAGGTTCGCCGGATTACGATACAGCTCTAATGGCGTGCCAACCTGTTCAATCACACCGTTTTGCAACACCACGATCTTATAAGCCATTGTCATTGCCTCGACTTGATCATGGGTGACATAGATCATCGTAGTTTTAAGATTTTGGTGCAGCTCTGATATCTCCAGCCGCATGTTACCACGTAGGGCCGCGTCGAGATTGGAGAGCGGTTCGTCAAACAAAAACGCCTGTGGTTCTCGCACTATAGAGCGCCCGATTGCTACGCGCTGGCGCTGTCCACCTGAAAGCTGTCCGGGGCGGCGGTCGAGGTAATCGGTCAGACTAAGAATGTGGGCGGCATGGTCGACCCGTTTCGCAATTTCGGCTTTATTCATCCCCGCCATCTTTAACGGAAAAGCAATGTTCTTGCGCACACTCATGTGTGGATAAAGCGCATAAGACTGAAACACCATTGCGAGGCCGCGTTTGGCGGGCGGCGTATTACTCACGTCGTTGCCATCGATCAGGATTGCACCGCCGGACACATCTTCCAATCCCGCGATCAAGCGAAGTAAGGTTGACTTGCCACATCCTGACGGACCGACAAATACAACGAACTCGCCGTCGTTGATTTCAAGGTCAAGCGGTCGGATAACCTCGGTCGTGCCGAATCTTTTCGAGACTTGCGAAAGGGTAATGCCTCCCATCTACTTCACTGCTCCGAATGTAAGGCCGCGCACAAGTTGCTTTTGACTAAACCATCCCATGATCAAGATCGGGGCAATGGCCATAGTCGATGCGGCTGAGAGTTTGGCGTAGAACAGCCCCTCGGGACTGGAATAACTTGCGATGAATGCGGTTAACGGCGCGGCTTTAGCTGCCGTCAAATTGAGCGTCCAGAACGCCTCGTTCCAGGCGAGGATGACATTTAACAGCACTGTTGAAGCGATCCCCGGCACTGCCATTGGCGTCAACACGTAGAAGATTTCTGATTTAAGCGTTGCACCGTCCATACGCGCAGCTTCGAGGATCTCATTAGGGATTTCCTTGAAGTACGTGTAGAGCATCCAAACGATGATCGGTAGATTGATCAACATCAGAATGATGGTCAGGCCGATTTTAGAGTCGAGGAGCCTTAACTCGATAAAGATCAAATAGATCGGATAAAGCACTCCAACCGCAGGCAGCATTTTGGTGGATAGCATCCACAGAAGAATGTCTTTCGTACGTTTGGATGGCACAAATGCCATCGACCACGCAGCGGGTATTGCGATCAAAACGCCAAGGATCGTTGACCCGACTGCGATGATAACCGAGTTCGTAAAGTGCTTTAAATAATCTGAGCGATTTTGAACCTCAGTGTAATTCTCCAATGTCCAATCGAAGAACAGGAAGACGGGTGGGTCAGCAATCGCCGTCGCCTCTGTCTTAAAGCTGGTCAAGAATGTCCAGAGGATAGGAAAGAAGATTAGAAGACCAATCACCCATGCGAGGACAGTATTGATGATCTTGCGTTGCTGTGTAACGGCGCGAGCCATGATCTATCCCCCTACGCGTCCAGATTCTTGCCGACGATGCGCATCAGAAAGAGCGCGATGATGTTGGCGAGAATAATTGCATAGACGCCGCCTGCCGATCCCAGGCCCACGTTCTGACTTTCCAAAACGCGCTGGAAGATCAAGTAAGTGAGTGTCTTGGTTCCGAATGCGCCCCCGGTGGTGACAAAAATTTCGGCAAAGACGGCCAGCAGGAAGATGGTCTGGATCAGAATTACGATGGTGATCGCACGACCAAGATGCGGGAGAATAATATACCAAAACCGTTTGAGGGGTGACGCGCCATCCATTTCGGCGGCTTCCAACTGTTCGCTGTCTAACGACTGAATTGCAGTGAGCAAAATAAGCGTAGCAAATGGCAACCATTGCCAAGATACAATCATGATAAGCGATGGCAGAGACGCTTGACTGAGCCATTGAACAGGCTCTGCACCAAAAACCCTCCAAAGATGTGCAAAAAGGCCGTTCACGGGGTCCATGAAAATATTTTTCCATACGAGCGCAGAAACGGTTGGCATGACAAAGAAAGGCGCAATGACGAGAATTCGAACAATGCCCTGTCCCCACATCGGTTGATCAAGCAACAGGGCAAGTAACACTCCGAATATTACGGTTATCAGCAAAACGCTGCCAACGATGATAAGAGTCGTCTGCACGCTCGGCCAAAACGCACTGGAGCTTACAAAGCGGGAATAATTCTCGAACCCGACCCACCCAAGGTCCCCACCACGGAGGGGTAGGTATTTCTTGAACGAGAAATAAAGAGTCATCGAGAGCGGCACAAGCATCCAGCCAAGTAACAAGACAACCGCCGGAGCCATCATGAGACGGGCCGCGGAACGAGATTGCTGTGTCGCCATTACCCCTCCTTGCGATGAAATGGACTCGATGTCTTTACTGCGATGTACGCAGCGTTTCGCCAAGTTGCATGTCCGGTAAGTGACGCTGGAGGCAATCGAAACTGCCCCCAGCTTAGATCGGTTTACCTGTAGCCTGCAGCTTCCATCGCGTCATTCGTGAGCGCTTGGGCCTTGGCCAGTGCTTCTGCGACAGTTTGTTGACCTGCATAGGCGGCCGAGAACTCTTGACTTACTTCCGTCGCAATACCTGCAAATTCAGGGATAGCCGCAAACTGAACGCCCACATACGGACTCGGGTCCACGGTCGAATTATTTGGGTCCGCCGAAAGGATCGAATCCAAGGTCATCTTGGCAAATGGAATGTCTTTATACTCTGGGTTTTCATAGAGCGAGGTCCGCGCACCCGGAGGAACATTTGCCCAGCCTTCTTTCTCGGCGACCAGCTCAATGTAACTGTTCGAGGTCGCCCATTCGATGAACTCTTTAGCAGCAGCTTCCTTCTTCGTACCAGCTGGGATCGCGAGCGCCCAAGCCCATAGCCAGTTTGAACGAACCCCCATGCCGTTATCCGGGGCCAAAGAGAAGCCGACCTTATCAGCGACGGTCGAGTCGTCTGGGTTGGTCACGAAAGATGCCGCAACAGTTGCGTCGATCCACATTCCGCATTTGCCCTGTTGGAACAGCGACAGATTTTCGTTGAAGCCATTGGTTGCGTAGCCTGGAGGACCTGCATCATTCATCATATTTACAAAGAAGTTCAGCGTATCAGACCATTCGCGCGTATCGAATTGGGCATTCCAATCTTCATCGAACCAACGCGCACCAAACGAGTTAGACATCGCTGTAATAAAAGCGCCACCCTCACCCCAACCTGCTTTTCCGCGTAAGCAAATACCGTTGATCTCATTGTCACGGTCGGTCATCGACCGTGCCGCCTTGGCAATGAAAGACCATGACGGCGCTTCGGGCATTTCCATCCCGGCTTTTTCCATCAGATCTGTTCGGTACATGATCATTGAAGACTCGCCATAGAACGGAGAGGCGAACATGGTCCCATCGTAAGACAAACCGCCTTTCATAGCAGGCAGGATGTCATCGGCGTTGTAGTCTGCGGACAAATCATCCAGCGGCACAAGCCAGCCGTTTTTACCCCAAATCGGCGTCTCATACATACCGATGGTCATGATGTCGAACTGGCCGCCCTTTGTTGTAATGTCGGTCGTAACCCGCTGGCGCAGTACGTTCTCTTCCAGCGTTACCCACTCAACCGAATGGCCGGTCTGCTTGGTAAAATCATCCGTCAGTTTTTGCATTCGGATCATGTCACCATTATTTACGGTAGCGATGGTCAAGCTTTCTGCAAAGGCAACCGTCGCAGCAAGCGACATAGCTGTTGCACCAAATATGGCCTTAGCAAGTTTCATTTCTTTTCCTCCTTTTTGCTCGTAACGAGCATCCGTTTATCTTGGTTGCTGGGTACGAAACCGGCCCAGTAGTATTTAAATTCTCATATTCGCATTCGAAGAATACGTCTCATTCACGCATGTGCGTTCTGCTCCAACAGGTATCGTGACAGAAGCGGTAGGCTTGCAGCTCCGACCGCGCGTGCATCGTGACCGATACTTGCTTCGATTACCTGCGGTGGCTCAATGCCGCGCAAATCAAGCTTTTGCATCTTCTTACGAGTCTCACCAACAAGTCGCTTTTTAATCTCGATTGGAAACCTGCCATCAATCATCACGGCTTGAAAATCAAAGACCGAGCATGCAGACACACTGGCGTTGGCCAAACTCTTTGCCGTTAGGTCAATCCAGGCTTTGAGTTGCTTGTCGAAGCCGTTCCAGCTTTGCGGATCCTTGATTAAGACATCTGGATCAAGACCAGCGGCCTTGAGTCTTTCTTCGAGTACAACGATTGACGCGCAATCGATCAATTGCCGTCCGCCTTTGTTTCCAACCTGCATTGGCATAGATCCAAATGCGCCAGCATTCCCGGTGCGTCCAGTATGAATCGAGTGATTGAGAACGATCCCGCCGCCGATGAAATATCCGACGAAGAAATACACGTAATCAGCAAACTCGCGGCCCCGCCCGAAGACATGCTCAGCACTGCAAGCTGCAGTCGCATCATTTTCGACGAAGACAGGCAAATCGGAGAAAATGGCTATTGCATCCGCAAAATTGAAGCCGCGCCATGCTTCCATCTTATCCTTCGGAGCGCCAACTTGGTCGAGCCAGCTCCACAATTCGAAGGGCGCACCTATCCCGATGCCAACGATACGGTCTCTATCATCAGCGTCGAGCGTGTTGTAGATCGTGTTTAGTCCTTTCTCGACAAAACCCATCAAAGCCTCAGGCAGAGGGTAGGGATAAGCGAAGTTCAGTTTTTTTCGAACCCGCCCAACAAAATCCATCAAGACTAGATCAGCACTGCGCCGACCAATCTTCAAGCCAACGGAGAAAACACCATTTGGATTGAGTGCCATTGGAATTGATGGCTGGCCAACCTTCCCACGCACCGGAGCACACCGTTGCAAAAGGTCATCTTTTTCCAACGCGCGCATGATAACAGAAACTGTTTGAGGTGAGAGGCGTGTCCGTCGCGCAATATCCGCTTTCGAGAGACTCTCATGCCGTCTGATAAGGGAAAGTACCAACCGCTCGTTATGTGCGCGCAGGCCGGTCTGACTGGCCCCGCTGCTGGGGTCCAAAATCCGCGCGCCGACTAATTTTTCGTCAATAACAGCCAAACGAATCCCCTAATCGAGTAGCACTCTGCCACCATAAATTAATAAATCAATTAGATTTATTAATTGACTCGCCCATTACCGTTGCTCCGCCAAGGGCTATTGAATTGGGCTAGGAAAAAGGCTTTGGATGAGAGGATCTTTGTGATGGCCTCAAGAACCTCACTAACAGTCCGGCTCGAAGTCGTATCCGACTAGAGACAGTTATTGCTCTACAGCACTGGACCGCCGGAGGTTAGATTTTTTCGGCTCTTGCAGTGCTCTTAAAGCTTGAATGACAGCACTTGGAGCATCGCAATCAATGTCGCTTGATGTTGCTCAAAATAATAGAAAAACCAACCTTTATCGCAGTGCGCCTAATGCGACGAATTCGTTCCATGCTCGCTCTAACCATTTCGATTTGATTGAATGACCGCCGGAATGAGTGCAGAACTCTAAGACCTTACCACTGGCGTTTAGTTGTCTTTTACAATCCAGATCGCCATCCGAGCTGTTGGTTGATCGACCAAAGCTGCCTTTCCTTGCGAACAGCGATAGCGCTTCATTGACAGAGCCTTGTTTCGTATCGGCAATCCTTCGACCCGCTAGGGGGACCACAGTGTCAGTTGTGCCGTGGGTGTGGATCAGGTTGACAGGGGCGCTGGGGCATGAGGTCGGCAAGGTTTCCCAAAATGTACCTGCAACCGGGGCAAAAGCGGCAAAGCTGCTCCCGCGATGACAGGCAAGATTCCAAACCATCATGCCGCCCGCTGAAAACCCGCTAACCATCAACCTGTTGCGGTCAATCGGGAAACGTTTCGTTGCATCAGCGATAAGCGCATCAAAATACTCAAACTCTATCGAGCCATCGACGCCGCGTTTTCTTGGAGCGCCGGGAATGACCCAATCCGCGCCTGCGCTTTTCGGAGCGATGAGGGCGACTCCGAGGCGAGACGCCATGCGTGACAAAGCCTTGTTGCTGATCACACCTTTTGCGGTTCCGCGATATCCGTGGGCGTGAATAATTGCGCCGATTGGCGTGGTTCCGTCATGGCCGCTCGGCATCTTAATGCGGTAAATCCGCTCGCCAATAACGCAGTCACTTTTTGGTCCACAGGCGAAAGCGGAGCTTATAGGCAGGAGGAGGCAGAAGAGGGCGGCAAGGGCGATTTTCATAAAGAATCCTCGGATAGCGTTTTGCCGATGATGGCTTAAGCTGTCCTGATTGCATCATCACAATCGGGCGACGTTACGGCAGCAGGATGTTGAAGCGTTCGCGCGCCCAAGCGTCTGTTTTTGCATCGAGATAACCGGGATCGGGTCGCGCGAGGATTTCGCGGGCTTTTTCGCGGGCAACGTCCCACGCATCTTGCGAACCATTTTCTTCCCAAGTTACGGGTGGATTTCGATCGGCGAGCGTAGGGTAGAAATAATCCCGGCTCATAGACACCATGGTGTCATCTCCACCGAGGAAGTGGCCTTCGCCGAGAACGGCTTCGCGGATTGCGGCTTCGGCTAATGTTTTGTCGGTCACTTCGATGCCTCGAATAGCACGATGAACGTGACCGAGCATTTCATCATCAAGAATGAAGGCTTCAAAACTCGCACCTAGCAGGCTGGCGGTCATGCCTGCGCTTTCATAGACCATGTTTGCACCGGCCAAGCCGCAGGCGAGTGCAGACATGGCTTTTTCTGCACCCATCTGTGCGTCGACCGCTTTGGCATCGGCCATTGATGAGGCAACACCCGATGGTAGGCCAAGCCAGTTTGACACTTGTGCAGCGGCGGCGTTGAGAATGCTGCTCTCTCCACCGCCGCCCGAAAACGCGCCGGAGCGTAAATCAATGACCAAGGGCCAGTTTGAGAAAATCACGGGATATCCCGGCGCAAAGACATTGACGAGGATCAGACCAGCGAGCGTCTCGGCTGTTGATTGCACTAGAAAGCCTGCGGGAGTTGCTGGTGCGGTTGCGCCGGACTGTGCGGCTATAATCGCATTGATTGGCACATTGCGTTTGACGCAAGCCACAGTCACATCAACGGCGTCTTCACCATAACGCATTGGGGAAATAACCGGCGAAATATGGGCTTTGCAAAAGGGGCGCTCTGCAAAGCGGCCTTCTCCGCCGAGAGCATGATCGAACAGGTCGATAATTGGATCGACCGTTTCCCAAATTGTAAAACTCGTTCCAACCGGCTTTGTGGTTCCGCGCAGTAATGCGTAAGCCGTGTTGATATCGAGATCGACGAGATCAGGAACATCAGTCGCGACACAGCAACGGGTAAACCAACTTACATTGGTCAAGGTGTCTTGCAGCCGCGTAAAATCATAAAGATCTCGCAGGGTCGAAGAACGGTATTTTCCGCTATCGATATCTAGTGTTTGGACCGCTGCGCCGCCGGTTCCGAAATAAACCCGTTCGCCGCCTACTTCAAAGTCATGCTTTTGGTCCCGGCCATAATAGATGAACGATTTACAGGCTCCGTCAATAATGTCCGCAACCATCGCAGGGGGAAAGCAGAGCCGCCCAAGGTCATTGACGAAAGCGCCACGCGCGCAAGCGGCCTCCGTCAGAACAGGCGGTGCTTCGCCCATACCCAAGTCGTTTAATAAATTCAGCGCGGAATCATATATCTGGCGGCATTGATTGTCAGTGAGTGGGCGATATTGCCCGCCAACTTGTCCGGGGGCTGCCGGGTTTTCAGGTGTTGCCGCAATCGCACGCGCCGCAACGCGCGACGATCTACCCCGTCTCGTTGCTGGTTTAAGAGAATCGCTCATAAAAACTTTCGTTGTCTGTCAAAACGGTCAACGAAAGCACTTCTTAGGACAAGGGTTTACTCAGCCGGAACCGATGGTAATCCGTCATCGCCGCCGCCAATCGTTGGCGGTGTCAGCCCATCAAGGACACCAGAGTCGCCGTCCGAGTCAGAGCCAACGCCCGGAAGCGCCTCTTCAACCGAGATACGGTCTAAAACTGATCCGCCTTGGCGATCCGATTGTGCAATAACATTTAATATCAAGCTGGTAGTGAGGAAACCCGCCGCCAGATACCATGTGAACTTTTGCAATGCGGTTGCTGCACCACGTCCGGTAACAACACCGCCGCCACCGCCGCCCATCCCTAAAGCGCCGCCCTCTGATCGTTGTAACAAAACCAACACGATCAAAAAGATTACGAGCGCAAGGTGCAGCAGAAGAATGGCTTGTTCCATAGGGTCTTACTCGGTTTTTCATTGGTGCGTCAGAGAAACGCGGCCTCATCAGGCGCGCTGAGTAGCGCAAAGCACAAGAAATGTCGACGTTTAACGACCAAACCACCCTAATGCTCTGCAACTGCAGCATTTATGCAGTCTTTTAGTCGTACAGTGAACCTAATTTTTTGTTAGGACGGAATCATTAAAACTTTAATGGAATTCAAATCGGGAAGTGGAAATGATTGAAGCCAGCAAATTGATAATAAAACGCTTTCAGGCTTGTGAAAGAGGTTCGACTGGCGTGGAATATGGTTTGATTGCTGCTTTTATAGCGATCGGAATCATTGGTTCTGTCCGCGTTGTGGGCGTAGAAGTGGCAGTACCTTTCGAGACAACGGCTACCACGCTGAATGACGCCAATAACTAGAATTCTCTGATGTTCTGTCAGCTATCAAAGCTTCCGTCGTTTAGTTTTCCCGCTCGGCGATAAGATTCAGCAATGTTGGGCATGCGCGAGGTGCGTTTAAACGTTCACCACACCTCGCAACAATAAGGCCCTAATATAATTACCGTACAGTCACGGTTTCAAATTTACCGCCTTCCACAACCAACTCCTTGTAGGAGCCGGGAATGTCGCCGTTCGGTAGGAATTCGACATTGGTTGCGCCAACGTAGTTGATGCCAACGCCGTTTTTCAGCAAAAACAGACCATAATCGAGTTGACCGGCGTGGATTTCGACACCCGGCGCGTTTGCTACGTCGATCATGTTAGCTTGGATAGCTGCGCGGTCTGTTGAACCTGCCGCCTGCATAGCCAAAGCAATCAAAGCTCCTGCATCATAACTTTCAGGGCGGAAAGGCCCGTCTACATCGACGCCAGCGGATTGTCCGTAGGTTATGAAGTTGCGGGCGCTATCGCTTTCGCTGCCGGGTAATGTGCCGATTGTTCCTTCGAGGTCTTCACCAATCGCGTCAATTAGAGACTGCCCGATCATGCCGTCTGCGAGGACGAATTGTTCGTATGAACCTGCGTCAATCGCGCCTTGGATAATGCCTTTGCCGCCTTGATCGAGATAACCGAGGACAACGAGTGCGTCACCGCCCGCTGCGTCAAGCGCCGCGACTTCGGCGGAATAATCGGCTTTGCCGTCTTCATGGGCTGCACTGATAGAGATTTCGCCGCCCAGTTTTTCGTAGGATGATGCGAAAGATTCGGCCAGACCCTTGCCGTAATCGTTGTTCGTGTATGTCACGGCGACTTCTTTGATCCCTTTACCCATAACGACATCGGCGAGAACTTCGCCTTGCCGTGCATCGGAAGGCGCTGTGCGGAAGAAGTGATCTTTGTCATCTATCGTTGATAATGCGGGCGAGGTTGCCGAAGGCGACACCATGACGACGCCATTCGGTACAGCCGCGTTATTGGCGATGGCGGTTGTTACACCAGAGCAATCCGCGCCCATGATCGCGACCACTTTGTCAGAGGTGATAAGACGTTCAGCAGCAGTGGTTGCAGCCGCGGCATCAATGCACGTTGAATCTGCACGAACCGATACGATTTTTGATCCGTCCAATAAGAGGCCGGAGTCGGATACTTCTTTCCATGCGAGTTCAGCGCCATCGGCCATACCCGGTGTCAGCGATTCAATCGGGCCGGTAAACCCTAGGATCAAACCGATTTTGATATCTTCGGCAGCGGCATTCGCTGTCATAGCGGCGACCATAGCAGTCGCGATAAGTACATTTTTCATTGGAACCTCCCTGATTTCTACATCCAGCTTATGTCAGTGTTCCGTACTTGAAAACGGTATTTTATGGAAACATGTCAGGCGGCAAAGCGCCTGTTTTTATTGAATAAAGCAGTGCGGATACCGAGAAAACTGAAAGGATCGTGGTCAGCAGTATGGTTGCTGAGACCCTTTCCACCCAAACGCCGTATTGTTGCGCAATGACAAAAACATTCGTTGCGGTGGGCAGCGCCGCCATCAAAACAGCGGTAAAGACCCAGATTGGATCGAAAGAACCAACGTAGCTGAGCGCGAGATACATCAATGCGGGATGCACAATCAGCTTGATGGGAACCAGATACCCCAATTCCAATGGAACGCGATTGAGGGGGCGCAGCGCCAATGTCACACCCATCGCGAACAGAGCACATGGCGCGGCGGCCTGTGCCAGATACGCGATCAGACTTTCTATGGGCGCAGGGGGAGCAGCCCCAAGAATTGCAAAGGCAACCCCGATGACCGTCGCTATGATAAAGGGGTGAAACACGATGCTGCGGATGACACCGATAATGAGCGTAACAATCCCTCCCTTTCGTTCTCCCGATAGCGCCATCAATGCAGGTGCATTGGCGAAATGCAGTACATTTTCAAAGCAAAATATCAGAGCAACCGGAACGGCGGCTTTCTCTCCGAAAGCGAGGATTGCCAGCGCCGGTCCCATATAGCCGATATTGCCATAGGCTGCGGCTAGTCCTTGCATGGTGGCATTGCCGAGATGCCGTTTGCTCGTCACATACCCGAGGAAGAGTGCGATCAAAAACACGGCGAATGTCACGCCGATATTTGTGAGGATAAAGCTCCAGCTTGCCAGTTCTTCAACGGGTGTTTTTGACAACAGTTTGAAAAACAAAGCGGGCAGGGCGATGTAGATGATGAAGGTGTTCAGCCACCCCATTTGCTCAACAGGGCGCTTTGTCAGCCGTGCCGTGACAAAACCAATTACGATCAGCCCGAATAACGGCAGGATCAGTGTTAGAATTTCATACACAGCGAAGCCTCCCGGACAGGGACTGAAGCCTTAGCGCGCCTTTACCCGTTCCGGCAAGATGCCTCCGGGGGTGAAGCGCATGACCAGCAAAAGCACCAATCCCATTACGAAGACCCGCATGTGCTGTGCATTGTCGATCAGGTGTAGGCGTAGCCAGTTGGTTTCTGCCATCCCCGATGTGAGCAGGTTGATGAGCCAAGTTCCCGCCGGTTCCGCCTCGACCCAGAGGAACCAGATGAAAAATCCACCGATCACTGCGCCAAGATTATTGCCCGATCCGCCGACCACGACCATCACCCAGATTAGAAAGGTGAAGCGTAACGGCTGATAGGTTCCCGGTGTGAATTGGCCGTCTAACGTCGCGAGCATGGCTCCGGCAATTCCAACCACGGCAGAACCGAGGACAAAGATTTGCAAATGGCGGCCTTTGACATCCTTGCCCATTGCTTCGGCGGCGATCTCGTTGTCGCGAATAGCGCGGATCATCCGGCCCCAAGGGGAGTTAAGCGCCAAGACACATAAGGTCAGAATGACGATTAAGACGATGGCAAAAAGCCCTGCGTAACACAGTTTTACGAACAACCCGGAATACTCGGTGATCAATCCTGCGAGTGCTTCTTCACGCGCTGCACCGCTTAAGCTGGTCAGTTTTTCGGCGGCGAAAGCCTCGACCTTTTCCCGAAACCACGCGCTTTGTTGCAGGTCGACTTCGTAAGGAACAGGGCGAGGTAGGCCGGTGACATTTTTTACGCCGCGCGTCAGCCAGTCTTCGTTTTTCAACACCGCGACAATGATCTCTGAAATGCCGAGCGTTGCAATCGCGAGGTAATCTGCACGCAGCCCCAAGGCGATTTGACCGACCAGCCAAGCGGCTCCGGCGGCGAATAGTCCTCCCACAATCCACGAAACCATAATCGGCAAGCCGAGACCCCCAAGATAGCCAGTTTTACCGGGGTCTACTGATTCAATCGCATCGACTGCAGGTCCATAAAAGTGCCGCGTTGCGATATATCCGATCACGGCGACAAGCATAACGATCAGGAAATGTCCTCGCCGCCCTTTGGTTTTTCGATGCGCGAAAGTGGTGGCGGTGATCGTTCCCAAAAAGCAAAGCGCTGTTAGGCCGATTTGAGAGCCACCCGCGCTCCATGCTTCCGCGACCGGGGCTTTGGAGACCAGCACAGCGGCGACTCCGCCCAGCGCCGCAAAACCCATAATTCCGACGTTGAACAGTCCTGCATATCCCCATTGAATATTGACCCCCAACGCCATGACTGCGGAAATCAAGCATAGGTTCAGCATTCCCAGCGCAACGGTCGGCGATTGGATGTGCCAGACAGCGGCCAGCAGCGCGGCCATGATCACAAAGGCAATGAACGCGCGCATCAGACGACTTTCCCTTTGAATATTCCCGTTGGTCTGACCAGCAGAACGACCACGAGGATCACGAAAGAAATGGCGAATTTATAATCCGTTGAGAGCAATTGGAGCAGGCCGTCCGGTTGCCATTCTTCCGGCAAGAGATAGCGCCCGACTTTCTTATAGGCATAGGTCAGCATGACTTCGGAAAACGCGATAATGAAGCCCCCGACAATCGCCCCGATAGGTTTGCCCAAGCCTCCGACAATGGCGGCGGCGAACATTGGCAACAACAGTTGGAAATAGGTGAAGGGTTTAAAGCTCTTGTCTAATCCGTAGAGAACACCGGCGATGGCCGCCAGACCTGCCGCTATGATCCATGTGATCTTCACTACGCGCTCCGGGTCGATCCCTGAGAGTCGAGCGAGTGTTTCGTTATCCGAATAGGCACGCATGGCTTTGCCGGTTTTCGTGCGTTGCAGGAACCAGAACAGCAAGATAACTAGGACAACCGCGACCACGACGGTAAGCACTTGCGAAGTTCGGATGCCTAAGCCTTCGTCTAATCCGGTGAGTTTCTTGAACTCCCGCGCTTTCATTAAAAAGCGGTCCCCGTCGAGGAAGATCTGTTCTCCTGGTCCGATGATAAAGCGGATCAATCCGTTCATCATGAACATGATCCCAATCGATGCCATCAGGAAGGTTATCGGCTTGGCTCTCACGTCGCGGTAATGCCGGTAAACCAGTCGATCCGTTGCAAGTAAGAACAATATCGTCAGGAAAATTCCGATAGGCAGTGCAAGCAAGGCGGTGGGCAAAGGCCCGAGGCTGACACCCCAGCTTTGCAATAACCATGTCATCAAGATCGTAATCATGGTCCCGAAGGCCATTGTGTCGCCATGGGCGAAATTCGAGAACCTCAGGATGCCGAACACCAATGTGATCCCTAACGCGCCGAGTGCGAGTTGCGCTCCGTAGACCAGTCCCGGAACCAGCACAAAATTCGCCATTAAGACGAGGGGATTGAGCCACTCAGTCATGGGATGCTTACCATCGCCCGGGGCGGAGTTAATTCTTGAGCCATCATCCCCCCAAGAAACTCTTGCGAACTTCTGCGTCGGCGAGCAGTGCCTCGCCAGTGTCGGTGAATCTGTTTTCGCCTGTCACCAATACATATCCCCGGTCGGCGATTTCTAGGGCTTGCCGGGCATTTTGCTCGACCATCAGAACTGCAACGCCGGTATTGCGAACCTCGATAATGCGGTCAAACAGCTCGTCCATGACAATAGGGGAAACGCCCGCTGTTGGCTCGTCCAGCATGAGCACTGAAGGACGGGTCATCATCGCGCGGCCCACAGCGACTTGTTGTCTTTGGCCGCCCGATAATTCGCCCGCCGCCTGTCTGCGCTTTTCCTTTAGAATGGGAAAGAGGCCATAGATTTGTTCTATGGTTTCCGCGATGTCGTCGCCGCGCAGATAAGCCCCCATCTCCAGATTTTCTTCAACGGTCATGCCGGTGAAGACGTTTTCTGTTTGCGGGACAAAGCCGATGCCCTCTGCGATGCGGGCTTGCGGCGATAGGCTGGAGATGTCTTTGCCGTCGAGCCTGACAGAGCCTTCGCGCAGATCGAGCATTCCGAGGAGCGCCTTCATTGCCGTCGATTTACCTGCACCGTTCGGGCCGACGATCACTGCAATCTCGCCACGTTCAACGCCGATGGAGCAGCTTTTGAGGATATCGGCCCCGCCATAGCCGCCGGTCATGTTCTCACCACTCAGCAGCATTAGGCTATGACCCGCTTTTTTGTCACGCCGCGCCCGAGATAGGCTTCGATTACTGTCTCATTCGCGCGGACCTCAGCGGCGGTTCCTTGCGCCAGCACTGTACCCTCGGCCATGACAATTACCGGATTGCAAAGGCGAGAGATGAAATCCATGTCATGCTCGATCATGCAGAAGGTATATCCACGCTCCTGATTGAGCTTGATAATCGCGTCGCCGATTTCCGCAAGCAATGTTCGGTTCACGCCAGCACCGACTTCATCGAGCAAGACAACTTTGGCGTCCACCATCATCGTGCGGCCCAGCTCGAGCAGTTTTTTCTGTCCGCCCGACAGATTGCCCGCGCGCTCATGAGTTAGGTGCGTGATCTTGAGAAAATCGATGACGTCTTCGGCTTTGGCGCGGATTTGGCGTTCTTGCTCACGCACTTTGCCCCGCCCGATCCAAGCGTTGATCAAGGTTTCTCCGTGCTGTCTTGCAGGAACCATCATCAGGTTTTCCAGCACCGTCATGGTCGAAAATTCATGAGCGATCTGAAAAGTGCGGAGCAATCCCTTATGGAACAGCTCATGCGGGGTCAGGCCGGTGACATCCTCATCATCCAGCGTAATACGCCCATGTGTCGGAGGAAAAAGGCCAGCTATAATGTTGAAAAGTGTGGTTTTTCCGGCTCCATTAGGTCCGATTAAACCTGTAATCGAGCCGCGCGCGATTTCGAGCGTGCAGTCATCAACCGCATGAACGCCGCCGAAATACTTCGACACTCCTTCAACTCGAATCATTTGTTTCGTCCCTGTGATGTCTTTCATCACTAACGCTGAATACCAGATTCGCAACTATGCTGTGCCTGAGGGCTGCCATACCGTTGACTCAGAGGTTTTCCGCTATACCGTTATACGAGAAAGCAACCGTCAAAAAGGCGGTGCTCAATGGGAGGAATACCATGCTGTCACGTTTGACTTCGGCGATTGCGCTTTGTGCGGCCATGACTGTTGCATCGACCGCAAGTGCGAAAGAGCTTCGCCTGTCTCACCAATGGTCCACAAAAGATGTCCGCCACCAAGTAGCACAAATCGTCGCTGATGCGGTTGAGGCCGCTGATGTTGATCTGACGATCAAGATTTTTCCGTCAAAATCGCTGTTCAAGCCGCGCGAGCAATATAAGCCACTATCGCGTGGTCAGCTTGATATGTCTGTCTTTCCACTCGCGTATGCAGCGGGGCAGCGGCCAGCCTATAACCTGACGCTGATGCCGGGATTGGTGAAAAACCACGACCACGCTGCGCGATTGAACTATTCGCCATTCATGGAAGCTCTACAGGAGCAAATGGCTGAAGATGACGTGATGGTTCTCGTTCACGGGTATCTTGCTGGCGGCTTTGTTGGCAAAGATGGCTGCATCACAAAGCCTGAACACGCTAAAGGCTTGCAGATGCGCGCGGCGGGTAAAGCGTTTGAGCAAATGTTGGCAGGCGCGGGCGCGTCTATTGCGTCGATGGCATCGTCCGAGCTTTATAACGCGATCCAAACCGGGGTTCTACAAGGCGCGAATACCTCGTCTTCCAGTTTTGTCAGCTTCCGTATCTTTGAACAGGTCAAGTGCTATACACCAGCCTCTGATGTTGCCTTGTGGTTCATGTATCAACCGTTGCTGATGAACAAAGCGACATTTGACGATTTGACCCCAGCGCAGCAGGCTGCCTTGAAAGCAGCGGGCCGTGCGGCGGAAGCCTTTTATCTGCAACAAGGTAAAGAGGCCGATGCGAAGTCCACCGCTGTTTTCAAAGAGAACGGGGTTGAGATCGCAAACATGACTGAAGAAGATTTCAACGCATGGCGCGATCTTGCCAAGGAAACTTCTTACAAGAACTTCCTTGAAGGCAATCCTGACGGTCAAAAGCTGATTGATCTTGCCCTTGAGGTCGAGTGATCGGGTGGCGACCTTGAGGTCGTAAGTTGAATTTGGGTATGTCCGCAACCGCGGGCATCCCTTTTTTCGTGAAGAACAAGCGTCTATTTTTACCTGCAACTAGCCTCGCTCGTGTGGGGATGACGCAAATATTTAAATATCCGATAGATCGGGACATTCATGTCTGCACCCACCGTATTGAAAGTCGCCAAAGATGGCGGCAATCTGTTTCTTCGCGCTGTCGGCTGGCTTTCGACGCTGTGCGGTATCATTGCCGCCTTTCTGATTGTCGGGGCCATCGGGTTGACCTGTCAGATGCTCTACATCCGGTTTTGGCTTGGTGAGTCAACGATCTGGCAGACGGAGACAGTCACCTTCATGATGGTCGGGGCGACATTGATCGGGTTGCCTTATGTCCAACGTCTGCGCGGGCATGTGAATGTTGATTTGATCCCGCTGATGTTACCGCGCGGCCTGCGTAAGCTGCTCGCGATTGTCGTGTTGGCGGCATCCGTAGCGATCATCGGGATGATGGTTTGGTACGGGTGGGATATGTTCCACACCGCATATGCGCGTAACTGGACTTCGGACTCGGTCTGGGGGCCAAAACTGTGGCCAATCTATCTGACGGTTCCGGTAGGGTTGGGGTTGTTGATGCTTCAACTCGTTGCTGATTTGGTCGGAACCATCAAAGACATCGAAGAACCCTTTTCCCTCGAAGCTGAAACGAGTGGAGGAGAGGGCTGATGGACCCGCTTATTCTTGGTGCGCTGATCGGGATCTTTACGATCCTCATTCTCTTTTCAGGTGTTTCTGTCGCCATTGGGTTGCTGATGGTGTCGGCGGGGTTTCTGTTCTTTTTCAATCCGCGCGATTTGGAACTGATCCCAGAGTTGTTTTTCGGAAAGCTCGATAATTTCGCGCTGCTCTCGATCCCCATGTTTATTATTATGGGAGCAGCCATTGCATCAACACGAGCCGGTGCGGATTTGTATGAGGCGTTGGACCGTTGGCTCACCCGTATTCCCGGTGGTCTTGTCATTTCAAACCTCGGGGCCTGTGCGCTTTTTGCAGCGATGTCCGGGTCCAGCCCCGCAACTTGTGCAGCCATCGGCAAGATGGGCATCCCAGAGATGCGCAAGCGCGGGTTTCCTGATGGTGTTGCCGCCGGATCTATTGCTGCGGGCGGTACGCTCGGCATTCTGATCCCGCCCTCCGTGACGATGATCGTTTACGGTATCGCGACGGAGACATCGATTGGTCGTCTGTTTTTAGCCGGAGTTTTTCCGGGTCTGTTGCTTGTCGCATTGTTCATGGCGTGGTCGATCTATTCCACAGCGCGCAGCGGGTCGGGGGATGCGTTGGCCGGGCGGTCCTTTTCGTGGAAGCAAAAGTTTGAAGTCTTGCCTCGTGTGGTTCCGTTCTTGCTGGTGATCCTCGGCGTGCTTTACAGCATGTATGGCGGTATCGCGACACCATCGGAGACGGCTGCCATAGGTGCGTTGCTCTGTATGGTTCTTGCGGTCGTCATTTATCGCATGTGGAACCCGCAAGAAATTTGGGTCGTGCTGAGAGATTCTACCCGTGAAAGCGTGATGATCTTATTCATCATCGGCGCGGCGGGTGTGTTTGCCTACATGCTGTCTTCGCTGCAAGTCACTCAAAGTATTGCGGAGTGGATAGGCACGCTCGACATCAATCGCTGGACCTTGATGCTGGCGGTGAATTTGTTCCTGTTAGTCGCAGGATTCTTTTTACCGCCCGTTGCTGTCATCGTGATGGCAGCTCCGATCCTGTTGCCGATCTTGTTGAAAGCGGGCTTTGGCGCGGAGGGCGATCCCTATGATGCGTATTGGTTCGCAGTCGTGCTGACGATCAATATGGAGATAGGCTTGATCTCGCCGCCCGTGGGCCTGAATCTTTACGTCATCAATGGTATTGCACCGGACATTAAGCTGAAGACAATCCTGCTCGGGTCATTGCCTTATGTCGGCTGTATGGTGTTGGCGATTATCATCTTGTGTATCTTCCCGCAGATTGCGACATGGTTGCCTGAAGTGGTTATGGGTAAGGTTATCGGATGACGAACACTCTGTTTGATGGTCTTTTTGCAGATGTGAAACCAGAGCGGGCTTTTGCCGAGATACCGGGGGAGGGCGATGTGCCCTCGCGCTGGTATACGTATGCGCATATTGAACAGGTTACGGCGCGCTTTGCCGCAACTTTGGCGGCGCGCGGGGTCAAGCCGGGGGATCGTGTCGCGGCGCAAATCCCGAAATCCATCGAAGCGCTTATGCTCTATCTCGCGACGGTGCGGGCCGGAGCGATCTTTCTTCCCTTGAACACAGCCTATACTGCGGCTGAGGTCGATTATTTTATCGGTGATGCGGAGCCGAAGCTGTTCCTGTGCGATCCGAAATCCCTCGACGGGTATATCGGGATTGCGGAAAAATACCGTGTGCATCTCGACAGTTTTGGTGTTTGGCGCTCCCCCGAGGTGAGTGCGGGAACCTTCTTTGATTTTGCGGAAACGCAAGCTGGTACTTTTGACACCGTGCCGCGCGACCCTGAAGATTTAGCAGCAATCCTCTATACGTCAGGCACAACAGGGCGCTCCAAAGGCGCGATGCTGTCGCATAAAAATTTGCTCTCGAATGCGGAGACGCTGGCACGGGAGTGGCGCTTTACCGAAGATGATGTGCTGCTTCATGCTTTGCCAATCTATCATACGCATGGGTTGTTCGTGGCGAGCAACACGTTGATGAAAACCGGCGGGCAGATGATTTTTATGTCCAAATTCGACGCAGATGCGGTTGTGAAGAACTTACCCAATGCGACCTCGATGATGGGGGTGCCGACCTTTTATACGCGCTTGCTGGCGCATTATGGCTTCACCAAACAAGTCACTGAGCATATGCGGTTGTTCACGTCGGGGTCTGCGCCATTACTGGCGGAAACGCATCGCGAATTTGAAGCGCGGACAGGGCATCGCATCCTTGAGCGTTACGGCATGACCGAGACGAATATGAATACCTCTAATCCTTATGATGGAGAGCGCCGCGCCGGTACGGTTGGCTTTCCATTGCCGGGGGTCGCGTTGCGTATTGTGGACGAAAACGCGCAGCCCGTTACGCAAGGCGAAATCGGAACCATTGAAGTGCGCGGTGACAATGTTTGCCAAGGTTATTGGCAGATGCCGGAGAAGACAAAGGAAGAAATGCGCGAGGACGGTTTCTTCATTACCGGCGATCTTGGGATGGAAGACGAAGACGGCTATGTCGTTATTGTCGGGCGCGGAAAAGACCTGATCATTACCGGCGGCTTTAACGTCTATCCGAAAGAAATCGAGGGCGTGATTGATGACCTCCCCGGCGTGACCGAGTCCGCTGTCATCGGCGCACCGCATCCTGATTTCGGTGAAGGGGTTGTTGCTGTTGTAGTCGGGGAGGGCGATGAAGACGCAATCCTCTCTGCGCTCGCTGATAAACTCGCCAAGTTTAAACAGCCGAAACGGGTTTTCTTTATCGATGCTCTGCCCCGCAATACGATGGGTAAAGTACAAAAGAATGTGCTGCGTGATGAACACAAGGACTTGTTTGTCTGATTGAGTGGCGGATAGACGTGAGAAAGATTGCTCTGTCCTGAGCGAATTTAACATAGCGAGGCGCTCGGTGACTGGCCGGGATGGAGTTGTTGCCCATGTTCTATGAACCAAAAGAAGGCCATGGCCTTCCTTATAATCCTTTCAAAGCCATCGTTGCGCCTCGGCCTATCGCATGGGTGTCGACGCTGAGCGAAGAGGGTGTCCCTAATCTTGCGCCGTTCTCGTTCTTCAATGGCGTGAGTGACGTTCCGCCTATTGTGATGTTTTCCTGTGCGCCGCCCAGCCCGTCGCTCAACAAAGACACCCGCGCGAATTGTCTCGCGACGAAAGAATTTGTCATTCACGTCGTTGCACATGAAATGCGGGATGCAATGAACACGTCTTCTGCAGGGTATCCGCCGGAGGTTGATGAGTTCGAGGCAGCGGGCCTCACGAAAGCGCCTTCGACGCTGATCAAGCCGCCGAGGATTGCCGACGCACCGGTGGCGATGGAGTGTAAGCTCCACGACTCTCTTGATCTGCCCGGACCAGACGGCGGCGCCGGTTATACAGTAATTTATGGTGAAGTGATCGGGGTGCATATCGCCGATGCCGCGATCAAAGACGGCAAATTGGATGTCACGGCATATAATCCGCTCGCACGGCTTGGGTATCATGATTACTCAACGGTTTTTGATACGTTCTCTCTCGTGCGTCCTTCATAAGCGCTTTCGAAGGTAACGGTTTTGTCAAAGATTGAAGAGTGTTGAGTGCGCTAGTCTTTTGTTGCGTAATCATTTTTTGCGATTTTGTATGATTATTGATTTCTGCATGGCGGCTTGCATTTCATGGGGTTCCGTGGATTTATAGAGCCTGTTAAATCCGGACCCCGGATTAGGAGGATCGAATGGCAATCGGATACACTCGCCGTAATGTACTGATATTCGGTGTCGTGGGCGTGGGAAGCGTCTCGTTCGGCCTCGCGGCATTAGCCAAAGAGTTAGACACTGAAGAATCCATTGCGGCGTTTATCGGTGATGCCGAGGTGTCGGATGATAAACTGGATCTGCGCATACCGGAGATTGCTGAGAACGGAAGCTCTGTGCCAGTCGAAGTTAATGCGGAAAGTGCGATGGAGGGCGATGATCTCGTAGAAGAAATCGTCATCCTGACAACCGCCAATCCAAACCCCGGCGTGGCGGCTTTTAAGTTTAGTGAACTTTCGGGTAAAGCGCGGGCGTCGACCCGTATGCGGTTGGCTCAGACACAAGACGTTATTGCTCTGGCTCGAATGAAGGACGGCTCGATCCGCCGGACTTCCCGATTGGTCAAAGTCACTGTCGGCGGATGTGGGGGGTAACGAGATGGCGAAGATAAGACCTCGGGCAAAAGTACCAAAGAAGGCTGCGCTTGGAGAAATCGTTCGAATAAAAACGCTTCTGTCGCACCCAATGGAAAACGGCCATCGTATAGACAATGAGACCGGAGAATTTGTTCCTCAGGACATTATGAATTATTTCTCTGCCAGCTTTAACGGAGAGAAATTTTTTGAAGTCGATGTGGAGCCAGCGGTTTCGGCGAATCCTTATATTGAGTTCGATTTGAAAGTCCCTGAGAGCGGTACGGTTTCTTTTCATTGGAAGACCGAGAATGATGGCGATTTCAATCTCGAGAGAGAGATTAAAGTCGTCTGATCTTTATCATGGAATAATGTGATGGACGGCCTGCGCCTTGGTGGAGCGATGCGATGATCCCACGGCGAGAATTTTTACAAGCTTCTGTCGCGGCAACCGCTGTCACCGGCTTTGGTGGCGGTTGGTCACGCGCGGCGGCAAGACAAACTCTGACCGAAGACATGCTCATCGACATGCCAAGCGTTGGCAATGTTACATTGATGCATGTCACGGACATTCATGCACAGCTCAAGCCGATATATTTTCGCGAACCTTCAATCAATCTTGGTGCAGGCGATGCGGCAGGCAAACCGCCGCATGTTACCGGCGGTGATTTTCTAAAGATGTTCGGTTTGGAGCCGGGCAGCCCTCATGCCTATGCACTGACCTCAACGGATTTCGCGGCATTGGCGAAGGATTACGGAAAGATGGGTGGCCTTGATCGTGTGGCGACGGTTCTAAAGCGTATCCGCGCCGAGAGGCCGCACGCTTTGTTGCTTGATGGCGGCGATACTTGGCAAGGTAGTTATACGGCGAACCAGACCAAAGGGCAGGACATGATCGCGGTCATGAATGCTCTGAAGCCCGATGCGATGACGTCTCACTGGGAATTCACTTACGGTGGCGATTACATCAAAGAGGTGATCGAAGACCTGCCGTTTCCTTTTCTTGGGGCGAATATTTATGACAAGGAATGGGATGAACCAGCTTTCAAACCAATGCAGATGTTTGAACGGGGCGGTGTTCAGATTGCTGTTATCGGGCAGGCTTTTCCGTATCTGCCGATCTCTAATCCGAGCTGGATGTTCCCTGATCTGAGCTTCGGCATTCGCGAACAGCGTTTGCAGGAACTCGTTGACGGCGCTCGGGAAAAGGGCGCTGATTTGGTTGTCTTGCTGTCACATAACGGTTTTGACGTTGACCGAAAATTGGCGACCCGTGTGAAAGGCATTGATGTGATCCTGACAGGTCATAGTCATGATGCATTGCCAGAGCCGGTTCAGGTTGACGAGACGATGCTGATTGCCTCCGGCTCGAATGGTAAGTTTGTCTCGCGGCTTGATCTGGATGTTCGGGACGGGAAAATAAGGGATTTCGGCTATCGCCTCATTCCGGTTTTCTCCGACGTCATTGCACCTGATCCCGAAGTGTCTGCATTGATTGACGAGATGCGCGCGCCTTATGCGGCGGAACTGCGCCGCGTTATCGGGCAAACGGACGGGACGCTATATCGCCGAGGAAATTTTAACGGAACATGGGATGACCTAATATGCGATGCGCTTTTGGCGGAGCGCGACGCGGAGATTGCTTTGTCGCCCGGTTTTCGCTGGGGGCCAAGTCTTTTGCCGGGGCAGGACATTTGCGTTGAGGATCTGCATAACGTTACGGCTATGACCTATCCGGCGGCGTACCGGAGGCAGATGAGCGGACAGTCTCTCAAAGTTATCCTCGAAGATGTTTGCGATAATCTCTTCAATCCTGACCCTTACTATCAACAGGGCGGCGATATGGTCCGGGTTGGCGGTTTGGGGTATCGCGTTGATGTGGATGCTGTGGCGGGCGAACGCATTTCAAATATGACGCATCTCGCGACGGGCAAACCTATTGATCCGAGCCGCGATTACACTGTGGCGGGGTGGGGCAGTGTTAATGAAGACACCGTGGGTCCACCGATATGGGATGTTGTCGAGGCGCATTTAAAAGATGTTGGTACAATTCCACCGAAGGCTAACACAGCGGTCGAGGTAGTAACTAAATGATAATCTAGGGCGTTCGCCCTTCAGAGGGCAGTCAATGCTGCTTGTGCTTTGGCGTCGAAACCACAGATTACAGTATCGCCTGAGACAAAAACGGGGCGCTTCATCAGAGTTGGATGTTCGAGGATCAACGCGACCGCTTTAGCGTTGTCGATGCCCTGTTTGTCTGCATCCGATAGTCCGCGCCATGTCGTGCTGCGCCGATTGAGTGCGACTTCCCAACCCAAAGCATCAACAACAGAGCCGACCCAACTTGCATCGACTCCATCGGCGCGCACATCGTGGTTTTCGAATGAAATCTCTGCATCCGTAAGCCATTTCAGTGCTTTTTTGCAGGTATCGCAGTTCTTCAGGGAGTAAACTTTCATCATCATTGACCGTCATCAAAGTGTGGTTGGCCAGCAAACCCGCCGCCATGATATTTGAACATGGGAACGTCAATCCCCTTTTGGCTCGATGCCGCCTCTATTTTTTCGCGGTAGATTTCAGCATTGTCTTGAGGCTGAAAACCAAGATGTGAGGCCATTCTGTTATCCCAGAGTTTTTCGTCATTATCAGAAACTCCATAGACAATCGTATGCTCAACACGCGGGGCGATCAGGCAACGGTCCACGAGGTGTTGGAAATCCCGATAGCTCATCCAAGTTGCGAGCATTCGTCTATCCAAAGGTTCTGGAAAGCAAGAGCCGATCCGCATTGATACGCTTTCGAAGTGATATTTGTCCCAGTAATATTGCGCGACGGCTTCGCCGAACACTTTGGATACGCCATAATTTGTATCGGGGCGGGGATAGACCGATGCATCTATCACTTGGGTGCGGGGGTAAAAGCCGATGGCGTG
Source organism: uncultured Neomegalonema sp. (assembly GCA_937990185.1). Classification (GTDB taxonomy): domain Bacteria; phylum Pseudomonadota; class Alphaproteobacteria; order Rhodobacterales; family Rhodobacteraceae; genus JAHDDY01. The sequence continues at coordinate 47,446 of CALKBI010000041.1, forward strand.
GTTTGATGACCCCCATATCAGCCTGCGAACACCGTTTTTCCGGCATCCCTCATAGATATTATAAAAACCGATAATGTTAGAGTTCAGGACGCTATCCCATGTGTTCTCGATGCTCTGACCACCCATATGGACGATCATGTCGATATCTTTGGTAAGGGCTAAACACGCATCGGCATCGGCGAGGTCGCAGACGATTGCCTCTTCATGTGCGGCGATGTCTTCCAGCTGATCTTTGTCTGAGATGCGAAGAACTTCGCAATGTGCGGGCAAAGACTCGCGCAAGACTTTGCCCAAGTTTCCGGCTGCGCCTGTCAATAAGATCCGGTTATAGCGCTTAGACATACTCGCCTCTTTTTGTAGATGACCTTACGACAATGTAGATGCGAACTTGTGACGTCAATTCGGATGGCCCTTGCGCCCGTCGAGATACGGTGCATATAGTTTTCTTGCACTGCACCATTTTCGGAGTCTCCATGTCCAGCCCAGTCCCCCAAATCCAAAAAGTCGGCGTCGTGGGCGCTGGTCAGATGGGCAATGGCATCGCACATGTTTTTGCGTTGCATGGCTATGACGTTGTGATGAGCGATCTCGAACAGCCTAAACTTGACGCGGCGATGGAGACGATCCGGGGCAATCTTGGCCGCCAAATCCGAAAAGAGATGATTACCGAAGCGGAAAGCGAAGCAACGCTTGCGCGTATCCTTTGTGTGACGGATTTGGACGCTTTTGGTGATGCTGGCCTTGTAGTTGAGGCGGCAGCAGAGCGTGAAGACCTCAAGAAGAGCATTTTTTCGAACTTGCTTCCTATCGTACCTGAGAAAGCAATTTTGACGTCCAACACATCGTCAATTTCGATTACGCGGCTAGCATCGTCTACGGATCGCCCCGAAAAGTTCATGGGTCTTCACTTCATGAATCCTGTGCCAGTGATGCGTCTGGTCGAGTTGATTCGGGGCATAGCCACAGACGAAGAAACCTATGCCACGATGAAAAATGTGGTGAAATCACTTGGCAAAGAAGCCGCGAGTGCGGAAGACTTTCCCGCCTTTATCGTGAATCGTGTGTTGGTTCCGATGATCAACGAGGCCGTCTACACTCTGTATGAAGGCGTCGGCACGGTTAAAAGTATCGACAAAGCCATGAAGCTGGGCGCGAACCATCCGATGGGGCCACTTGAGCTGGCTGATTTCATCGGATTGGACACATGCCTCGCGATTATGAACGTGCTGCATGATGGCTTGGCCGATACGAAATATCGGCCTTGCCCTCTTTTGGTGAAATACGTTGAGGCAGGTTGGCTTGGCCGTAAGGCTGGGCGCGGTTTTTACGATTATCGCGGTGATCAGCCGGTTCCGACCAGATAGAGTTTTGTAAATCCCGTATTGGTTCCAGTCCTGAAACCTTTGTAACGCAAGCGTTATCCTTAGCTCTCAATCCTCGACAGAGTTTTGATTCGCTCCATAATCAGTGCGATCCTATCCTCCTTAGGAAGGTTACGTTTTTGATGTCGGTCGATCTGATGGAGTTCTCAAATGCGTCTTACTCTACCATCTTTTGCGGTGGCTCTTGCTCTGATGACAGGAGCTAACGCCAGTTTCGCTGAACCCTATGTGCTTGATAAATCGCATGCGGCAATAACTTTCCAGATCGATCATCTTGGATTTTCGATGGTTCATGGTCGCTTTAGCGAGTTTGACGCAGAAATTGATTTTGATGTCGAGGAGCCGTCAAAGTCGAGCGTGGTGTTTACCATCAATGCGCCGAGCATCGATACGGGTTGGGAAAAGCGCGACGAGCATGTCCGAGGGCCTGATTTTCTAAATGTCGTGAAAAATCCCGAAATAGTTTTCAAATCGACATCGATCAAAAAAACCGGGGATGATACCGCAGAAATGGTCGGGTTGCTCACAATGAATGGCACGTCGAATGAAGAGACTTTCGATGTGACGCTCCGAAAAATGGAGCCGTCTCCCTTTGGCAAAAAACTACTAACGGCTGGGTTTATAGCCGAAGGAAATATTGACCGTACAAAATATGGAATTTCCTATGGCGCTGGTGCGATAGGCAATGATGTTCCCGTGCGCGTCGATCTAGAGATCGTTAAGGACCAATAATGCGCCAGTTTATTGCGTGCTGTTTGCTCGGGATGGTTCAACCGCTCTCGGCATCGGCTCAACCTGCCTGGGTTGTAGATACAGGGAAAAGCTCTGTTTCGTTCGAGTATGTGGAAAGCGGTAAGGTAAAATCCGGGGCTTTCGATACCTTTGTAGCGTCGATCGTTTTTGATCCCGCGTTACCAAAGGAGGCATCGGCCTCGTTTGTGGTGGATACCGCGAGCATAGATTTAAACGATGCCATGCGTGAGGGCGTGCTTGCTAGCGTGCCTTGGTTTGACAGCGAACGTTATCCAAAAGCTGAGTTCAGATTGACTGATCTTTCTCCAGCGCCGGGTGGCACTTATGTCGCTGATGGTATGCTCAGGATCAAAAAGACTGAATTACCTGTGCAAGTTAAGGTCAGTCTTGTGCTTGAAGACGGCGATGCGAGAGCGAAAGGCGTTCTGGAAATCGACCGTCGCGATTTTAGGCTGCGTGATGCTCTGCTTGAATCAATCGTCTCTGTCGGTGAGACCGTTTCGATTGGATTCGATTTGATTGCCAAGATAGGAAAACAGTGACAGTAAGCGCGCAGCGCTCGGTTTTCCTGAGTGATTGATATTAGCACGTGAAGGACTGACGATGGGCTTGCACAATACTGCGACCCGCTGGGGATGGATGGCAAAGCTGCTCCATTGGGTCCTTGCTATGCTGATTTTCGGTCTTCTGGCCCTTGGCACGTACATGACAAGTCTTGAATTGGGTCTTGAGCGCCTAGAGCTGACCCAAATTCATAAGTCGTTCGGCTTCGTTGTTTTTTGGTTGGCGGTCATTCGGGTGGTTTGGCGCAAGTTTGGCGGGCCAGCGCCTCAACATCTCGAAACATCGAAACCTTGGGAGCGCTTTGTATCGAGTGCGACTCATGTCGGTATGTATATTTTGATGTTTACGATTCCGCTCACCGGATGGCTTATGTCCAGCGCGTCTCCGCTCAACGATGTGGATTCGTATGTTTATATTCCGAATATGGTGTTCGGTCTTTTTGAAATGCCGGACCCGATTTCGCCCGGCGATGCTGATTTATCGAAGATGTTAGGCGCTGTGCATCGATATGCAGGGTATGCTTTGGCGGCACTGTTGTTTGTGCATGTTGCCGCCGCGTTTAAGCATCATTTTATCCTGCGCGATCCGATTTTGACGCGGATGCTTCCTTTTGGTCGGGATCGCTAGAGGCTGTTGCCTCCATCAAAAACTGCAGCATTTCCTTTACTTCGTCTGTGTGCCACTCGGCTTCCCCGATCAGTCGACCGATTTCACGACCATCCGGTCCCAAAATTGCGGTGACAGGCAGACCAATGACGCCCATCTCTAGTGCGAGGTCTTTATCTGGGTCGGCGTAAAGACCCATTGTCATTTTTGCGCGCTTCCAAAAACCGGAAGCCTTTCTGAGACCACCGCGATCAATCGAAATCGCAACTACATCAAGACCATCATCTGCCAAATCAGCTTGCAGCTTATCCATGCCCGGAAGCTCTTTCAGGCATGGAGGACACCACGTCGCCCAGAAATTAACCATCGTTATGCTGCCATCGAAGGTGTGCAAATCGATCTCTTCGCCTGATCCATTCAAGAAAGTTTTCTCGCGGAACGGGCGTGGTTCGTCGTGAATTTTAAAGTTATCAAAGTCCTCTGGCATCAGTGTTTCCAGAGTTGCACGCTCTTTATCGGACAACAGTGAAGGTGAGGTGTTGTCGGCGAGGGCCTCAGCACCGTATAGAACCGCAAAGGCGGCGATCATGGCTTTCAGCTTGGACGTCATTAAATTAGGCTCCTCGAAGGTTCGACGGTTATGACAACAAGTAGCAAGAAAACAGCGAATTCCATGTGGGGCGGTCGCTTTGCGATGGCTCCCGATGCGATCATGGAAGAGATCAACGCATCTATCGGGTTCGACCAGCGACTCGCGGTGCAGGATATTCGCGGCTCCAAAGCTCATGCTGCCATGCTTGTAGATGTTGGCATCCTAACACGGCAAGATGTTGACGCGATTTCACAAGGACTTGACGAGATTGAAACGGAAATCGCGGCGGGAGACTTTCCGTTTTCCCGTACACTCGAAGATATTCACATGAATATCGAGGCGCGGCTTCGTGAGAAAATCGGGGATGCGGCGGGGCGGCTTCATACCGCGCGGTCCCGAAATGACCAAGTAGCCACTGATTTTAAGCTATGGGTCCGTGATCGCCTTGATGATGTAGACGGTGCTTTGAAAGGCTTAATTGCGGCATTTCTCGATCAAGCCGAACGCGGTGCAGATGTTGTCATGCCGGGATTTACGCATCTGCAAACTGCACAGCCTGTAACATGGGGCCATCATATGATGGCATATGTTGAAATGTTTGCGCGGGATCTGTCACGGTTTGCCGATGCCCGGGCACGAATGAACGAATCTCCGCTTGGTGCGGCGGCGCTTGCCGGAACGGGATTTCCTATTGATCGCGAACAAACGGCTAAAGCTCTTGGTTTTGATCGCCCCGCAGCCAATTCGCTGGATGCAGTCTCAGATCGGGATTTCGCACTGGAATTTCTGAGTGCGGCGTCGATCTGTGCGACCCACCTGAGCCGATTATCGGAAGAGTTGGTGATTTGGTCATCGGCACAATTCGATTTTGTCAGGCTATCAGACAAGTTCACGACCGGCTCTTCGATCATGCCGCAAAAACGAAACCCCGACGCCGCAGAACTTTGCCGCGCAAAGGTTGGCCGGATTATGGGGTCTATGGTTGGGTTGTTGACGGTCATGAAGGGTCTGCCCTTGGCGTATTCCAAAGATATGCAAGAAGACAAAGAACCGGTTTTCGATGCGGCGGATTCTCTTGGCCTCGCCCTCTCTGCTATGACGGGGATGGTGCAGGACATGGAGCCGAATATCGAGAAACTACGCGACGCCGCAGGGCATGGGTATTCGACGGCCACGGATCTCGCCGACTGGTTGGTGCGCGAGCTGAACATGCCTTTCCGGGATGCCCATCATGTTACCGGATCGCTGGTGAAAATGGCGGAAGACAAAGGCGTCGCGCTGGAGGCTTTGTCTCTTGAAGACATGCAAAGCGTTGAGGCAAAAATCAGCGCTGCTGTTTTCGATGTTCTGAGTGTCGAGAGCTCGACCCGCTCGCGCACGAGTTATGGCGGAACGGCCCCGGATCGTGTGCGCGAGCAGATCAAGAGATGGCGCGCGATGCTCTAGGGTACTGCCATAGAATAGGTGACGGTCTGCCGCATTCTCGGGATATTTTTGACCGGCGGGGCGGTCACCGTTTCAAGCTGGTGCGGCTTTGTATTCAGTGACGTTCCGATCAATATGAGAGCGGGCCAGAGGATATAAAGCTGGACCTCCATGTTCTCGCCGAATGAAAACAAGAGAAGCGCGAGGATTAATCCAAGGGGCAAGCGTGCTTCTTTCGTCATAATTGTCTGTTTCGACAGAACCAACAAAGTCCATATCATCGGTATCGCGAGCATGATGGCCCCGACCGTTCCTTTTACAAATAAAAGGCCGTACCATGTGTGATGGGTTCCGATCAGCATGTATTCTGTAACATGCGCGCCCGGTTCAACGATGCCATGCCCGAACCATGGCGCTTCGGTTCTCCATCTTTCTCCGGCGATGCTTTGTAAGGCGTCGCGGACGCGGGTTGAGTCTGCGCGCATGGCTCTAAACGCATAAACCGCATCGGATAAAGCAGAAATAAATCTCCCGCCAAAAACCACCATGACGCTGGCGATTGCTGTTAGGGCGAACCAGACCCATGATTTAAGGATCAATGGAAGTAAGCGTGGCAGCGAGCCGCATATAACGACTCCCATCAGGCTCATGCGTGATTTTGTCATCAAGACAATTGCGAGTCCCGCGATAAGGCCACAGGTTTTCCAGAATTTATTTTTTTCTTCCAGCGCACAAAGCGTTACGATCACGCCGACCAAACCGGCAAAAGGTGACCAAGGTGTATAAAACTGCCACCTTGCCGCGCCGTTTGAGGGGTCAATGGTGTAAAGGTAGACTGAGAAATATTCTGGTCCCGGACCACCGACAGCTCTGATAGGGGAGACGAAGAGCTTTTCGGGTAGACCGATTTTCGGTGCCATGATGAAGAGCGGCAAGAGCAATACTGTCTGTAAGCCCAAGACACATTGAGCGCGGATGATGAACTTGGGGCGAATGTTCAAAGACGCACCGACCATGATGAACAAGGCAAACAGCGCCCAGCCTTTGGCCCATCCAATGCTTGATTTGATCGTCTTCCCTGTGCCGAGCGAATTATCGAAATGACCGACCCACAGAACGACGAGCATCCCCAACATGCAAATGATCCATACCCAAACGGTGGCGGGAGGTGCAGAGGCGCGAAATTCGGGTTTCATCAGCGGTGTTAGGAATAAGGAAACAGCGGTGAATCCGGCAATGCTCCACCCCAGAACCGGCCCGATGACGTAAAGCGCACCAAGCCCATAGAACAGCCATGTCAGCGTTATGATGCGATAGAGCACCCGTTCAGGTGGGGTCATGTTATTTACGATATGCGTCATAACTGACCTCCAGATTGCCAAACAAGCTCTGGTTCGGAATTTCGATGAGCGGTTCGTCATCGAGTGGAATTGGCTCGGTTAAAATGGAACTGATCGGTTCAAGCTGTTGGGTTTTAATGCTTTGCGGTGCGCGGCCTGAATCTGCTTTGGCTTCTTGGCTCGCCGCTGCAATCTCGGCTGAGGGGTGCGAGAACAATCTGCCAAGCCAGCGCAGAATAGAATTGCGCGCCCAAGCGAGTGTTAAGCCACATGCAACGAAAAAGGTTCCTGCGATGGCGGCGATCAACCCGATCTTTGTACTCGGCGATACCGGCTCGTCAGATGCGTAAGGTTGTTCTATGACTTGCGCCAGAGGATACGATGCGAAGAGGTCCGTTTTTGTCGTATCAGCCCGTGCGATGGCCGAGATGAAAACCGCTTCAGCGACCTGATGCTCACGCAGCAATCTATCGAGTTCAGCCGCTGGTTTTGACAGGCGCTGCACTTCTGATTTCGCCTCTTTGTATTGTGCGTCCAGTTCTATGCGCTCTGCTATAAGACCATCACGGGCGGCGGCATGGTCAACCAGCGTGCTTAGCATCGTCTCGCGAGCACTGTGCGCGGATAAATCGCCCAAAGCCCGAAAAGATTTGCGGTCGAGATTGGTGAGTTTTTCGCCTCGTTGCAGCATTGGTAACGCAGCGCTGAGATAGCGGCGCTTTGCAGTCTGGTATTCCGGGTGACGGTCGCCATAATTTCGTTTGGCTTTTTCGAAGATGATCTTCGTTGCGGTTGTTTCTTCCAACAAGGCTTGAAAGACCGGATCTGCGCGTAATTTAAGGGCTGCAGCAGCACGGCTTGCACTGACACGAAGTGAAGATTCTAACGCTTTAACTTCGCCATTACGGCGGCTGATTTCGGCATCGACATTTTGTAAACGGCGTCCGAGGGTGTCTACGAGAGCCAGTGTCTCCGAGTATTGCGTGGCGCTGGCCAAGCCGGTTTCCGCTTGAAAATTCAAAATTTCTAGCTGAGCGGCAGCGACGTTATCCTGATACTGCTTGAGTGCAGACCGGTTGGCCCCCTCGCGGCGCTCGGCATAATCTTTACGCAACCGGTCAAGTTCATCAGAGAACGAGTCGAGGAAAGCTTGGGCGTTCGCGGTTGCGCCCTCCGGACTCATGCCACGGATTGACACCATGATCAGGTTGGTTTGATCGACCAACTTGATCTTTGGCTTCGGAAAATCATTGGGTTCCAAATCGCGGGCCTCAGCGGAGGCTCTCAAAACGGTATCTGTCATCATCAGCTTGCGATAGCTCTCAACCGGGCTGAGGCGACTGCTGGCCCAAGGAGAGGAGGCCGTTGATGTTGCTTGGCCGACCTGCTCGAGATTAACAGATGCATTCGGGCCATCGCCGGGCAAAATGATCGTCATACCAGCCGCGTATTGTTTCGGTGAAAGCGCGATGTATGAGATGGCGAGAAACCAAATTGGTGCGATGGAAATTAAAGTGGTGAGGAGGTAACGCAGGCCTCTCCATTGTGCCCAGTTCTTGAAGATCCACATTAGAGAACTCCCAGTAACAGAGGTGCGGGCGCAATAACTTCGATGAATGAGCGGACGACATCGCGGGCATTTGTGACGTTGCTGTCATAGCAAGCCAGCGCATCACCGGGCATCAACACAGGATCATGATTGTCCCGGTCAGCACGGCGAACAAGGTTTTCGATTTGACGCTCGATGACCTCGGAACGACCCGTTTCCGGATTCTGGGATATAAGCACAGCCCAGCGGTCGGCATTTGTAAGCTGTGTACCGCCGACGCAGTTCATGCGTACAAGAGCTTGCAACATCCGAGTCCCGTATTTGACCTCGCGAACATCAGAATCATTGGCAGATTGTGCGTTGCTTTGTGCTGGAACTGTCAGGTTCGAGACATGGATTTTGATGCCTTTACGAGTGACGGCAGTTGGGCGGGCTAAACCGGGTTGAAAGCAATAGAGCGACGGGATGCTGATCTGATCACCGGCGAGCAACATCGGGTCATAGAAACTTTTGTTGATAGCGGCAGGACGCAGATCGATCCGCCATGTCTTACCGGCGCGCTTTAACAGAATGCGTTGCGTATCCGCGTCGGGGCGCAGACCTGCTGCCCCTTGAAGTGCGGCAATAATGCCGCGTCCATATGTAGGATCACCGAATGCGTCTTGCCTTGCCAGATCGCGGCTTTCAGCGGAACGTATGCCAATCTCGGTGGTTCCCGGCTCGAAGACCGCGCCATCAAGATGAACACGAACGCCTGCACGTTCCAGAATTTTGACACTGACGCTGGGGGATGCGCGATAGAGTTTTTCTGTCATTAAGGCTTCGGCGAGATTTTCTGTAAGAGCGTCTGCCGTGATGCCATGTGCTTTAAGAGGCTGAAGGCGGGGTAAGCGCAACGCGCCATCGTCTTCCAGCTCGTAATCACCGGACAATAATGCATCGTCGTTGATCACGACGCGGAGCAGGTCGCCGCGCGAAATGACGTTCTCACCGGAAAGGCGGGGCAGCAAAGGGATGTTATCAAATTGAACATTCGGTTTGCATTTTTGGAGTAAGGATTCGGTACTGTTGGTAGCCGCTTCACGTTCGGGGAAAGCACGCTGAGTTTGCTGAAAGCCACCGACTGAGGTTATTGGCGTGTCATTGCGGGGTGCTTCAATTGCAGCACACCCCACGGCCATTAAGCCACCCATCACAATGAATGCAGGCCGTTGCATGAGGAACAGGCAGCCGATTGTGATGCCTATCGCGTTTGCGAGAAGATCGTCGAAGGATGTCGAACGATCCGGGGTTAAGGCTTGCAGGTATTCCAACGCTACGCCGAGGCTGAAGACTGCAATAGCGATATCAATCAACCGCCCATCCAAACGCCGCGCCGCGAAGATCATCAATGCGCCGTATGCACCGGCATGGGCGATCCCGTCCGGTAGTCCAAGGTTAAAGAAACCTTGAGGGCAAAGGGAGAGCGTGAGGATGATGCCGAACAGGATCATGGGCATGGGAAGCTCCAAAGCGAGTTGATTTACGCTTAGGTGCTTCGCAAACCGCGAACCAAAACTTATCTATCTGTTTTATATGGATTTATGTAAGTGTTAACCGTGATGCTTTGCGAATTGCGAATGCGTTATGCGCGGCTGTTTTGCATTACGCAACGTCTGTTGCCGCCTCCCACGCTTCTCTGCGGCGGTATATCGTCGAGGGGCTGACACCAAGAATTCTGGATGCTTTGGGGATGCTGCCTCCGCAGGACGCAATGGTTGCTTCGATCAAGGCGCGTTCGATCACCGCTAGCTCTTCTCCGACGAGTGCTGTGATCCGTTTTTCCAAACTAGCAATGTTGTCATCTGGTTGCGTGTCCGCAGGAATAGGTGTGCTAGAGGATGGCGTAGGGGTTTCAGCAAAAGATGTATCAAGCTCGTTGGGCAGCATAGCGTTGGTGACAAGCGGGCCTTCATGTACCGCTGCAATCATCCGCATTAGATTTTCAAGCTGGCGTACATTTCCGGGCCAACGCATCCCCATGAGATTCGCCGTCGCCAAGGAGTCAAAATCAGCAAGGTCTTTGCCTTCATCTTTCGAGAATTTTTTTAGGAAGTGCCGAGCCAGTACCATGATATCCGTTCCACGATCCCGCAATGGGGGCAGGTGAATAGGTACGACATATAACCGGAAGAAAAGGTCTTCTCTGAATCGTTTTGCCCGGACTTCAATCGCCGGGTCACGGTTGGTTGCGCAGATGATGCGTACATCGACGGGAACAGGACGCGTTGCACCGACCGGGGTAACGGTCGATGTCTGTAAAAACCTGAGGAGCTTTGTTTGTAGTGACAAATCCATCTCGCAAAGCTCGTCAAGAAACAAAGTTCCGCCATGCGCGGCGCGGGCTGCGCCTAATTGATCTGAAATTGCGCCGGAGAATGATCCTTTCAGGTGACCAAAGACTTCCGACTCGAGCAATTCAGATGGTATTGCACCGCAGTTCAGGGCGATGAACGGTTTATTTGCCCGACCACTAACGCGGTGAATCGCCTGAGCACAAACTTCTTTGCCCGTGCCGCTTTCGCCGGTGATAAAGACCGTTGCGGTGGATCGCCCAACTTGCTCGATGCGCTCATAGACAGATTTCATGGCAGGGGATGCGCCGATAAACCCGTTGAATGCCGGAGCTTCTGTTTTGCTATTGGCCGGTTCCGGTTTGCGAGAAACAGCGTTTTGCTTGGTTTCGGCTGCATTGCGCGCAGAGGCGACAAAAGCAGATTCCGAAAACGGTTTTACCATGAAATCAAAAGCACCGAGGCGCATGGCTTCAACGGCGCGATTGATTGATCCATCAGCGGTCATGACCACAGAAAACGTATCCGGCGTTTGCTTGCTGGCGTACTCTAGTAAATCAAGGCCGCTGCCATCCGGGAGCATTAAATCGAGCAATAAGACGTCATGTTTGCCACGCTCTATTTCGGCGCGACCTTCAGTAGCGGTTCCCGCAACAGTGACGTCGAACCCGTCCCGTTCCAGCAATTTTTGATACATCATTGCCATCGACCGGGTGTCTTCCACCAAGAGGGCGCTGAACTTCTTGCTCATTAGGAGGCCTCCAGAAACTGGTCGAGGGCTGTCATTGTCTCGCCCAATGCGCTGTCCAAATCGATGACGCCTTGTGCCAATCCGTCTTGTGTCGATGAATGTGCGCGGGTATTCAGAGACTCGGCATAAGATTGCGCTTTATGCGCGCCGATTGCTCCTGTGACGCTGATCGCGATATGTGTCGTTTTGCGGATGAGTTCCGCATCGCGCTTCGGCTTGGAAAGAGCTTGCCTCAGCGATGTTATGTCTTTCACGAATTCCGCTGCGAGATCGCGAAAATCTTTATCTCCAAGCGTTTCCCGTAATGAAGTGAGGCGTTGAGGATCAATCGCTGCGTCGGTCTGATTTTTATCTTGTTGGATTTCGCCGGATGGCTCCGCGCTGAGAACGGACTTGAGAACGACTTCAAAGTCTCCTCGTCCGGAAATCGGTTTGGCGAGGATCGTATTAGCTCCGGCAGCCATGATTTCATCTTTCTGCGAACGGATCGCAAAGGCGGTGAAACCAATCAGCGGCGTGTCTTTGTTTGGCCCATGTCCCGAGCGAATAGCGCGCATGGCGTCTTTGCCATTCATTTTAGGCAAGTCGATATCCATGAAGATCACGTCGAACCCGATGCTTTCTGCGGTGTGAAGGCCGCTTTCACCGTCGGAGCAAACCGTCACGTCGCAACCCAATTGTTCCAAAAAACGCGTTGCAATGAGTTGGTTCGTAGCGTTGTCTTCGACCAAGAGAGCGCTTTTCCCGTCAAATTTTAAATGAGACTCACTCACATCCGAATGAATGGGTTCATCGTCGGTGCGACATTCAAAGAATGTCACCTCAATATGAGCCCCGCCTTCAGGAGATGCGCTGAGAGCAACTGTGCCGTTGAGTTTTTCAACGAGTGTTTTAACAATTGTCAGGCCAAGCCCTGCGCCGTCTGAACTTTGTCCATCGGGTCGAACAAACGGCTCGAATGCGGTTGATAGGGCTTCGGGTAGAAAACCTTTCCCCGTGTCAGACACAATGATTTTGAGGTCATCCTTACGGTCCCCGGCAATTTGTATCGCGACATTTGCACCGGGCGCGTACTTCATTGCATTTGCGAGTAGATTGCCCAGGACTTGCCGGAGCCTTGCCATGTCGATGCTAACGGTGGATGGGGCTGTTTCTTCAACAGTGACTGAAAAATTCATCGCTTCGTTTTCGAAACGTGCAGCCCAAGATTGGGTGATTTCACTGGCGATTTCTGCGACCCTTACAGGGGCTTTCGCAATCTCGATCTCACCTGACTCAAGTCGCGCAAAATCGAGCGTGTCATTTAACAATCGCCTAAGTTGATGCGCCGATGAATTTATTGCCTCAACAAGTTCGCTTTCGCGTTCCGGCATCCCTTCGCGGTCGAGCAGTGCAACCGATGCTGTGACCCCGCCGACGGCGGTGCGCATGTCATGTGCCAACATTGAGATGACAAAAGATTTGGCAACATTAGCGCGCTCAGCTTTTTCGCGTGCTTCTTTGATTTCGGCGTCGCGTTGATTGCGCTCGGTGAGATCACGCAAGAATGAGAGGAATACCTCACCGTCGCTGGTTTTAAGTATTGAAAGGCCCAGCTCTACGGGGATTTCATGACCATCCGCATGGAGCCCATCAATTTCTACTTTGCCGCCAATTAAAGTCCTTACTCCGGTGTCGATATAACGCTTCATTCCAGCGGTGTGTGCGTCTCTGTAACGTTCGGGGACAATCAGTTCGACCATTGGCCGCCCGATAGCATACGTTACAGAATAGCCGAACAGTTCTTCCGCACGCTCGTTAAAGGCGACAACTGTACCTTCATGATTGACGGCGACCACAGCGTCTAGCGCCGTGCAACAGATCGCTTCAATCATGGATTTGTCTTGAGAGTGAAGCAGACTTGTCATGCGGCAATTTCCATATCGCTGGGGTCTTTGGCGAGCGCCGAATATACGGCTCGCATAATATCATCGGGTGTCGCTGCATTCTCATCGACTAGATTGGAACTTGGACCAATCCCACAAGCGATGAGGGCTGCTTCGGGGTGCTCATTCGAGAGCTTTAAGAATGTCTTGGAATCTTGAGAGACCTCAGCAAGAATGAGGTTAACAGAGGACGTGGTGTTATCGACAACGGTGATGCCATTCGTCTTCAAAAGCGCCTCGTACATATGACGGAGTGCTTTGGAACTAAAAGACAGTTTAGCGGAGAGCTTAACGATCTCGACCGGTATAGTCACGATCCGCTTTGTTTCCCACGGTATGACTTTTCCGCCGAGACGTTCGAGGATTCCTCGTGCAAGCGTTTCGCCAAAGGCATCATGAGGTAAAATAACGTCAGTCTCGATGCCTATCGAGAGCAAGTCTTCGTTTAGGGAGATTGTTAAATGAACAAGCTTAGCGCCGCCACGCTGTAATGCATTTCCTATCGTGTATGAAAGCGCGTTTGTTATGCGCTCATAATCACACCTGAGGAAAAAATCACTCTGCAACTGACCCGAGAACCGTAAGTCTGCTTGATGGCGTTTAATCTGCGGAGCCAGCGTTTTCTCAATCGCTTCGACGAAATCTTCGAGGCGAAACAGTGTTGGTTTGATTTCAAGTTTTTCATCAGCGTTGAGATCAACTGCATCACTGACAAGATTTGAAAGACGATGGGCGGATGCTTGTGCTTCGTCAATCAGAGACGTGCGAGTTTTATGATCTGTCTCTTCCCGTAATAATGCGATGGAACCCAACACACCGTTGAGCGGCGTGCGAACTTCGTGACTCATCATTTCAAAAAACTTTTTGCGGCTCGATGCAGCAGATTTTGCGTCTTGTATAAGTGCGGTGTTTATCTTTGCCTGCCGCGTTGAAAGAAAAGTCAACGCCATCGCGACAATGAGAGAAAGTATGAGGGCGGCTGTGGTTAGCATGAGGCTCTGGCGTATCGAATTCCGTATGCCGGCAATGCGCTTTTGGTCATTCGCAAGGGTTTGTGTGGTTGTCTCGCGCAATTCGTTTTCGAAGCCTCGCAAGGCTTTTGACACTTCTAAGAGCTTTGCAAGCGAACTGTCAGAAAGGTTGTCGATGGTGGGTTGGATGTTCGATAGCAACGTCGACAGATTTGAATGATATATCTCGTCCGTTAACCCGGGAAGATTGGCATTTTTAGTTTTGGCTTTCAATTTCTTGAAGCGGTTTTTGATCTCTTCGGTTCTGGTTCCGGGTTGTAAGAAATGTTGGGCGATATCAACTTGAAGGGCGCTAAATTCGCGTTCGATCTGAACACGAGGCCAGAACAGATTTTCCTGTGACGCAGCCTGCAATGTCTTGAGATCTGCGCGTGTCGATATCACGCCGAGAACGACAGCGCTGATAAGTGCGGCGAGGGCGAGGCCAACTCCAAAAGGCAAGGATTTCATTGTTCGCCCGACCTAACTGGCCGCACGCGCCACATGACCTTATCCCGCATATATCGCTGTACTTGACGCATCAGGGGTTCTCCTCATTGAAAGCCGCCAGTTTCGTGCGACCGTCAATGATACACAGCAAAAAATACGCCCATGAGTTTCATTGCAAATTGCAAATAATTCGTTGCGAAATGCGAAGAAAATTGAGTCAAATTTGCATTTTGCAACGAATAATGCGTTGGGTTTTATGGAATTTCACCCGAGGAAGAACAAGAGAGTTAGCGGTTAATTTTTAGAAGTTATTAACTTACGCAGCGGTTTTCAGACACCGCGTTATTGTCTCTGAAAGATCCGCGCGTTGGCGCGCATAAGCGATTGTTGCCTCCAACATGCCGCCGGGATTGCCGCAATCATAGCGATCACCACCAAAACGATACCCTGTCAGACCTTGGCGATTAATGTCACCTGCGAGGGCGTCTGTTAGTTGGATCTCTCCGCCGTTGCCGCGTTCTTGGGTCGCAAGTCTATCGAAGATACTGGTGTTAAGAATATACCGACCAACCACAGCAAGCTGTGACGGGGCATCTTTCGGGTCGGGTTTTTCTACGATGCCTTTTGCCGATATTTTTGATCCTTCGGTGTGATGAGGATCAATAACGCCGTATCGACTGGTATCTTCAAGGGCGACATTTTCGACGGCGATGAGGTTCGGGCCATTACGCTCTCGGGCGTTGGCCATCTGAGGTAAGCACCCTGTTGAACCGAAGATAAGATCATCCGGGAGGATGACGCCAAATTCCTGATCACGGACGTAATCACGCGCGCAGAGAACCGCATGTCCAAGGCCGAGCGCTTCCGGTTGGTTGACCACGGTGACGTGGCAATCTGCGGCCACACCGGGCAAGCCGACATAGGTTGCGATGCCGGGTTTGTCTTCACTGCTGATGAAGACAAGATTTTCTGCACCCGCATTTACGGCTTCTTCTATGGCAAATTGGAGCAAAGGCTTCTCGATGACGGGAAGCAGTTCTTTTGGCGTTGCAAGCGTGGCCGGGCGAAAGCGCGTGCCTTGACCTGCAACGGGGAAGACGACAGTTTTGAGAGGGTTTTGCATGGTGGATAGCCTATTTTCTTGAATATTTCAGATCTTGGTGCAGCGGAATTTCACGCCAGGGGTCGCGCGAAATCCCACTTTGGAAGCTCTCGGCGGGATGCAAATCGTTCTAATATGCGCCGCGCCTTGAGATGATTGCGAGGGGTGTCAGCAAGATGATTGCGATGTCGAGGAGTAGCGACCGGGACCGCAGGTAAGCGACATCGAGATCAACTTGTTTGTTGAACTTGAGGTCTGCACGGCCAGAAATCTGCCAAAGGCACGTAATGCCGGGTGCGCCTTTTAACCGTTCATTCTCGCGTTCGGAGTAACGGTTTACTTCTGCCGGAAGTGCGGGGCGGGGGCCGACTAATGACATCTCCCCTTTGAGGACATTGATCAGTTGCGGAAGCTCGTCCATGGATGTTGTGCGAAGGATTTTACCCATGCGGGTGACACGCGGATCGTTTGTCATTTTAAAACACACATCGTCGCGGTCGCTGTCTTTACGGATTTGAGCGAGCCTTGCTTCTGCGTCCGTATGCATTGAGCGGAACTTGATCATTTTGAAAGGTTGGCCGTTTTCACCAATGCGGGTTTGTGTGAAGAATGCATCGCCTTTGCTTTCCGCGCGGATCGCGAGGGAGGCGGCAAAAAAGAAAGGCGATAGGAGTGCGAGAGCTGTGCCGGAGATCAACAGGTCAAGGGCGCGTTTGCTGATCCTGTAGGCGCTAATTTTTGGCGGCATGGCATTACGGGCGGCGCGAAAAATGAAAAGCGGATTGCCTATCAGGTACCGTTTTGCCAATCGGCGTGGCTCACAGGCCAAACGCCATGCCCATTCCATGCCCCATGCACGAACGGCTTTAGGGGCGCGTGGGACGCTGTTCGACACAAAGTCAAGCAAACCACCGACGCCCATGCAAACAGAGGGCGTCAAGGCATCGGAGTGGCGGTTGATAAAAGATTCTTGCGCTGGAACTCCCATGGCGACCAAGAGGATGTCGGCCTTGCTTGCATTGATGCGCGCGACGACAGCCGCTTCGCTTTGCGTGTCGAAATAGCCGTGCTCAAATCCGGCGATGATGAGACCGGGATATTTGTCTTGCGTTGCTTGTGCTGCGGCTTGTGCGATGCCGGGTTTGCCGCCCAGGAAGAAGATTGATTTTCCGGTGCGGCGTGCCTCTTCGCAGATCACTGGGAAAAGGTCCGTGCCGTTTAGATTGCTCGTGAAGCGCTTACCGATCATGCGGGCCGCGAGCGCAAGACCCGATCCATCGGGTAATAACACATCCATCTTAGATAAGGCTGCCCGATAGCCTTCATTGGTGGCGGCTTGGTTGACGCAATCTGCGTTGATAAACGCAACACGCTTTTTCGCACCGTCGAGCAACATCGACACCGCCTCGGTTTGCTCCGCGTTGAGGAGGTTCATGGAGAAGAGTGAATGTGCCGGTAGGTTGCTTGAGTATGTCATCGCATGTCTCCGTCTTGTGCGTTGCGGAGATGCATTGCGAAGGGCGCGCCAACTGCTGTGAACTTGTTATTACATTGATATTAAACGATAATTATTGTCGTGCTTTGCAATATCGACATTAAATTTACACGGTTTCTGCATAACGCAATGCGAAGTGGCGAAATCGTTTTGCGTTACGCGAAATAGATCGAATTTTTCGGATAAATTATTAGTTTTTATAGTGTGAAATATTTTTCTACCTTGCTGTTTTTGCTGAAATATTTCGTATTGTGATTGTGTGGACCGAGACTTGGCGCAACACTTGAGACAGGAGGCTTCGAGATCAATGATTATCGGAGCCGCCCGCCGTGACACTTACCGTCGACATACCCCGTTCCTCGCTATTGGGCACGATTGCAGTTTGGGCTGCGTCCGAAGCCATTGCGAAGATTGCGCGCATTGGGGCGACGATGATGGCGGCGCGCGTTCTCTTTCCCGCAGAGCTTGGCATCGTTGCTTTGGTTCTGGCGACGGGCGAGATTTTAAAGGCGTTGTCGGAGAATGGTGTTGGTCAGCGGATTATCGCCGCCAGTGACGAAGATCTTGAAGCAACATGTAACACAGCGTCCCGCATTTTTTGGGTGCTGTGTAGCGGGTTGTTTCTGCTGTCATGCGGAGTTGCGCTTTGCTTTGATTATTTCGGTGAAGCCCGCGAAACAGCCGTTCTGATCGTCGTCTTTGCCGTGCAATTTTTGTTCATGCCATTCGGGTTGGTTTCGTGCTTCCGCGCGATGCGTAATGGACAAACACGTGCGGTTGCGGCGATTGCGGGAGGGCAGATTGTGGCCAGTGCTATGCTGGCCGTAGTGTTGTTGTTCTTTTGGCCTGTCGCCGCCGCAATGATTTTACCCCGTGCTTTGACGGCTCCTTTCTGGGCGATTGCAATGCGCCGTTTATCGCCGTGGAAGCCGCAACGTGAAGCCGGTTATGCGCCGCTGCGTCCCTTTATGACTTTTGGACTTGCCGTACTTGGTGTCGAGCTTGTCAAAGCCCTGCGGATGCAAGCTGATAAACTCATCATTGGTTCCGTGCTTGGATTAGAAGCATTGGGCGTGTGGTTTTTCGCTTTCAATGCAGGTCTTGGTCTGGCCACGTCTTTCGCGACGGCATTCGGCATCGCCTTATTTCCGCATCTTTGTGCGCACCGTGATCATGCGGATCGACGCGAAGCTCTGACGGGCGCTCTACGGTTGGCGCTGTGTGTGATTGTGCCTATTATTTTGCTCCAATCTGCTCTTACGCCGGTTTATGTGCCGATCATTTTCGGAGATCGTTGGGCCGAAGTGAGCGACCTTGTGAGTGTGCTTTGCCTTGCTGCTGCGCCTGCGGTTATTTGGACCGCGACAAGCCAATGGTTGCGCGCAGAAGATCGCGCCAACACCGATCTTGTTGCCTCCATCATCATCACGGTGGTTACGATTTCCGGTCTTGGAGTCGCGGCGCATTTCGGTCTGACCGCATCGGTCTACACCTACCTTATCGCATCGTTCGTCGCTCAGATTGGCGCGACGGTTTTCATTCTCAAGTCTAAGTCTTGAAAGGATATTCTATGCCTCGTATCTCGGTGATTATTCCTTGCCGTAACAGCGCTGAAACGCTCGCATCGACGCTTGGCAGTTTGATTGCTCAATCTTTTAGAGACTGGGAAGCCATCGTCGTTGATGATGGGTCGAGCGACGAAACGCCAGAGTTGTTGGCCGCAATCGCAAGGACGGATGCGCGAGTTCGTGTTGTCTCGGGCGCATCGAAAGGCGCAAGCGCCGCGAGGAACCGGGGCGTTCGCTGTGCAAGGTCTGAGTTGATTGCCTTTTTGGATTCGGATGATGTTTGGGCCACGTCGCGCCTGTCTTCGATGGTGTGGTTTCTGAATGAAAATCCAGAGATCGATATCGCGTTTTCCCGATTTGCATTCTTCAATCAAAAGCCGGGAGATTCTCTGACTGCTTCAACGGTTCCAGAGACGCCGCTTGGTGTGGTCGATCTGTTGAAAGAGAATTTGGTGGGAACAATGTCGAACGTGATTGTGCGTAAGGCGGCTTGGAATTCCATTGGTCCGTTTCGCGAAGACATGACTCACGGCGAAGATCGCGAATGGCTGGTTCGTGCCGCCGCGTTGGGGCATCCAATCCTAGGCTTGCGTCTTACGCTATTGCATTACCGAACATCACTTGGCGGTCTTTCATCTGATTTGACGAAGATGCTTGGCGGGTGGCGTGAGAGCGTTGCCACCGCGCAGAAACTAGGCGCATTGCCTTTGCCGGGGCCACTAAAAGAAGCCGAGGCAAGTTACCTGCGATATTTGGCGCGTCGGTCTTTGCGTCTGGGGTTGCCGCCTACAGTTTCGGCAAAGCTGGCATTGCGCGGTGTGATGACGTCTCCGCGCGGATTTTTTGATGACCGAAAACGCGGCGCACTGACCATAGGGGCGGCGCTCGCTAGCACTATTGCTCCGAACAAAATGCGCTCTGCGCTCTCAAACCGTTAAAGCAAGGATTATTCTCATGGAATTCGCAACAATCGTAATACCCGTCTACAATGGTGAAGCGACGCTGCGCGAGGCTATCGACTCTGCATTGGCTCAATCTTACGGCGCGTTTGAAGTGCTGGTTGTCGATGACGGTTCAACTGACAATTCCGTCGGTATTGTTCATTCGTATAATGACGAGCGGCTGTTGATGGTCCAGCAGAAAAACGGTGGTCTGAACAATGCCCGTAATACCGGCATTCGAATGGCGCGCGGCAATTTGATCGGGTTGCTGGATGCTGATGATGTCTGGGAGCCGACAAAGCTGGAAAAACAAATCGAGCATCTGCAAAGCGACCCGGGGGTTGGTTTGTCGTTTGCCGGAAGCTGGATGATTGATCTGGAGAGTAATCCAACCGGATTGCGCCAGACGCCGCAAACGAAAAATATTACGCCCGCAGATTTGCTGTACCGGAATCCCGTTGGCAATGGTTCGACCCCTGTTATGCGACGCGAGATGTTGGATGAAATCGCGCATCCTCATCCCATTGAAGGGCATACCTGCTGGTTCGATGAGGAGCTGCGTCAAAGCACCGATATTGAATGCTGGATTCGTCTTTCGCTGCAAACATCGTGGAAGATTGAAGGGATTGATGAACAACTGACCGGCTATCGCGTTAATCCGGCTGGCTTGTCCGCGAATGTATTGCGGCAATACGATACGTGGTTGCAGATGGTGCAAAAGACGGCTGCGTATGCCCCGGAGTTTATCGCAGAGCACGGTGCGCTCGCAAAGGCTTGCCAGTTGCGTTATCTCGCGCGGCGCGCCATTAGTCTGCGTCAGCCGGGCCTCGCTTGGGCGTTTGCAAAAGCGTCTTTCACAAGCTCGCCACGTATCTTTTTCGATCAACCGATGAAGACGATTACGACTTTCGGAGCCGCGACAGTATTACGTGTGACAGGCGCGCGTATCTATGCAGCGATTGAAGGATTATTGCTGTCTGGACTGCGGTCCTTTCCAATGAAGGCCGGGGGATAAGATCATGGATTGTCAATTTTCTGATAAAGTCGCCCACCTCGTTGATGACCGCAGAATGGGCGGTGTTACGCGGTTTCTCGATTGCCTTGCCGAGTTGCGTCCGTGCGATGAGGTCTTCCATGTTCAGCGCCACTCGATGCGTGCGCGGAAATATTCGGCGGCTACGATTGTCTCGCATCTCGCGATTTCTTGGCGCAGTCTGCCGATGTTGATTGCCCTGCGCGCGTGTAATCCTTCGGCGCGCTTAATCCATGTGGAGCATAGTTATTCCGCCGGGTTCGAAGAGCATCGGGTTCCGAATAAAAACAGGTTCCATACGTTGCTGCGCACGGTTTACGCCTTGTTTGATCAGGTGGTTTGCGTTTCGAAAGGTCAAGCGGGTTGGATGCATTCGATTGGTGTTGCCCCTGAGGGTAAAACGATTGTCGCGACGCCGTTGGTTGATCTTGCGCCTTTTCTGGCCATTGCTCCGGCCAAACCCACCAAGACTATCCGGTATGGTTTTGTAGGACGGCTTGATGAACAAAAGGGTTTGGATGTCGTTGTTGAGGCTTGGAAACTTATTGCACCCAAAAACGCGACGCTCGAAATATTTGGTGATGGTCCAAAGCGTGAAGCCTTAGAAGCACAGGCATATGATACGTCGAATGTGACGTTTCACGGGCGGACTGACGATCCCGCCGAGGCGTATGAAGCGATTGACGTTGCCATTTTGCCGTCGCGTTGGGAGCCGTACGGCTTGAGCTGTGTGGAGGCCAGAGCCGCAGGCCGCCCAGTGATCGTGAGTGATGTGGATGGCTTGCCGGAACAGGTGACCCAAGAGGGCGGGATGGTAGTTGATCGCAGCCTTGCTCCGTGGGTGAAGCTCTTTGCTCATCCGCCCGAAAAAACATGGGATGCCGCTCGTGCAGAGCAGGCGAAGCAAAACGCTAAACAAGAAAATGCGAAGGCGGTTTCGGTTTGGAATGCGTTGCTCGATGGTGAGCCGGTGACCAACGACGCGCCGCAAGCAGCGCTCGTCTCATAGTGCTATGCTATCCCCATAGCTCTGGTGATGGTGCGGACATTAAACTGCCCTCGAAGGTTATCGGCGGATCGCGGTCTTCGCCGAGGAGGAGGGGGCCATCGAGGTCAATGACTTCCGCGCCCTGAGCGACGAGTACAGCGGGAGCCATTGCCAGTGATGTGCCGACCATACAGCCCATCATAACCTGAAACCCGGCGGCACGGGCATCGTCGCGCAGTTTGAGGGCTTCGGTCAGGCCGCCTGTTTTGTCGAGCTTGATATTGATCATGTCATACTTGCCTTTGAGGTCGGGCAATGACGCGCTGGTATGGCACGACTCGTCGGCACAAACCGGTAAAGGGCGTTCGATCCCGGCAAGGGCGGCATCCTCACCGGCGGGAAGAGGTTGTTCGACCATCTTGACCCCAAGACGAAGGAGGGTGGGCGCGATTTCGGTATAGCTCTCTACGGTCCAACCTTCATTTGCATCGACCACAATGTCGGAATTTGGTGCGCCTTCGCGGACTGCCTCCAGTCGTGCGAGGTCGCCTTCACCGCCGAGTTTGATTTTCAGAAGAGGCCGCGCGGATTCTCTTGCCGCTTTCTCGCGCATGACGTCCGGGGTTTCCAGTGAAAGCGTAAAGGCAGTGGTGACAGTCTTGGGGGCTGTCAGGCCAAGTAAATCCCAAACCGGACGGCCCGTTGATTTTGCGCGCAAGTCCCATAATGCGCAATCGAGTGCATTGCGCGCTGCGCCTGCAGGGTGGGATTGCAGGGCGGCAATGGGGTCTGCCTCCTCTGCGATAGCATCAGTCATCTGTTTGATTTGTGCCAGAACGCTTTCGGGGGTCTCGCCGTAGTGTTTATAGGGAACGGCTTCGCCCCAGCCCTTATGCGCCGCGTCTTGGGCGATGACCGTAACGACTTCGGCTTCGGTGCGTGATCCGCGCGAGATCGTAAAGACCTCGCGCAGTTTGAAGCGCTCTATTTTTGCTGAAACGCTGATCATGCGAGCGTATCGACAATGCGGCCAACGCCGGTGCGTACGGGGTCTACGGTGGGCAGGCCAAAGCGTTCTTCGGTGCTGGCGAGGTAAGCCATTGCCTCGTCTTCGTTGAGATTTTTGGTGTTTATAGCGATGCCGACGAATTTCACATCCGGGTTTGTAAGCTGTGCCATTTGTAGGGCATACGGCATGAGATCCGCCATATCGCGCACGGGGTAATCTGGCAGGGCGCGCATGTGGGTTCTTGTCGGTTCATGGCACATGACGAGCGCGTCGGCTTGTGAGCCGTGAATGAGACCAGTCGTTACACCAGCGTAAGCAGGGTGGAAGAGGGAGCCTTGGCCCTCAATCAAATCCCAATGATCCGCGTCGTTTTCAGGAGCGAGTGTTTCAATGGCTCCGGCAATAAAATCTGAGATCACGGCATCCAGCGGAACGCCTGAGCCAGTGATCAAAATTCCCGTCTGCCCCGTGGCGCGGAAATCGGCATTCCAGCCCCGTGCGCGCATTTCCTTTTCAATGGCCAACGCTGTGTACATCTTTCCGCATGAGCAGTCCGTCCCAACCGGTAGGAGGCGTTTGCCGGTTCTTTTTGCTCCGCTGCCGACCGGATAGCTTTCGGTCGCGTGGCGAACGTCAAACAGCTTGCGGCCATGTTTGGCGGCGGTATCGACGAGAATTGGAATATCAGCGAGTTTGTTGTGAAGGCCCGCTGCGATGTCCAAACCGGACTCAAGTGCTTTGACCAACTCGTCGATCCACGCGTCGGCGATAAAGCCACCCCGGTTTGCCACGCCGACGACCAGTGTGCCCGCGCCTTTAGCGACGGCTTCTTCGATTGTCATATCAGCTATGCCAACATCGGCTTTACAACCGGTAAGGCGCATCTGGCCCAATGCATTATCGGGACGCCAATCAACGATACCCTGCGCAACTTTGACGGAGAGTTGGTCGTGGGCATCGCCTAAAAAGAGCAAATATGGCGTTTTTAGCATCGGTGAAGTCCCCTAAATTCTCGAATCGAATGCAGGGACGCATATTGGATGCAGGTAGGTCCAGCGGATTCGTGCGCTGGACTTTCAGGTGTGCTGTTCTGGCGTCAGATTGTAGAAGAAAATGCCTTCGCCGCTTTTTTTATCAGCGCATCATCGCCGCTGCCAATCAGCAGATATTCGAAGTTTTCATCGGCCCAAGACGCACTGCTCATGCCTTCCATTTCTTCAAGAACGGTCGACATCTTTGCACCGTCTTCTGTGCGAATGATGCAGAGGGCAACCGGATCGCCTTTATCTGTTAAGAATGCGAGTTGGATGAGAGGACGCCCTTCGAAGCCCAGAACCTGCGCTCTTTTATATTTCAGCTCGTCAACAGCTTGAAGCGCTGGCAGGTCAATGGATTTCGCTATTGCATTTGAAATTCTTGATAATTCTTCACCAAGAGCCTCATTCGGGCGGTCTATTGAGGCAAGAGTCTCGTTGATATAGAGCGCCTGATAGGCCGCCACGTACCCGCGCCAACTGGTGTCTTGGGTATTCGCCGACATATAGCCGATTGCACCCGCGGCTATGATAGCCACCGCCGCCGCCGCTGAACGCCAGCCGGACCATGTGTTCGCAGGTTTAGGCATTGATTGTGAGCGATCAAAAACAGGCGGTGCAGGCGCTTTGGTTAACAAAGCATCAAATGCGCCCCGCATTGCATCGACATCTATGGACAGGTGTTCGACGCGCGCACGGAGTTCCGGATCGCTTTCTATGGCGTTTTCAATGAGGTCCGCACGAGTGTGTTCGGTTTCACCGTCCAACCACGCCGTCAGCTCGTCATCCGAAAATTTCAATTGCTCACTCATCCGTGTTTCAACTTTTTAAAGGATGCGTCACCCGTTAGTTTAGTCCGTGCCGCCGATAGCCTACTCATTACCGTACCGATAGGAATGTCCAGTTCGCTCGCAGCCTCGCGATAGCTATACCCTTCTAGGTAAACTAAGAGCATTGTAATGCGTTGCGCCTCTGGTAAGCCCATCACTGACAATAACACCTCACGAGCATATAAATTCGATTCAGTATCAGATTTAGGGTCAGGAATTTCAATTTCATCTAATGTTGCAAGTCCTCCACCCCGCCTGACGGCTTCGGAGCGCAACTCATTAAACCAAAGTCGTTGAGCAATTCGAAACAGCCAACGATCTAAGTTTGTTCCCCTTTCGAACTGATGTGCTTTTTCAATCGCGCGCAGACAGGATGCTTGTGCAAGGTCGTTTGCGCGATCATGGTTACTGGTTAATACTAAACAATACCGCCACAGCCGAGGGAAAAGAGGCGTTATGCCCTCTTGAACTTCGTTCTGTTCCGCCATGGAGAAATTGCTCCTCTGAACCACTTATATGCAAAAGCTACAATACCTATCGAGGCGACAGGAACAATGATGCTCACGACGAGGTGTTGCAAGAGTGAACGCCTCACCTAAACTGCGCAAGAGTTATTTGTTCATATATTGTTTCTGGGGTTGATTTTTATCCAATAATACGCCGGATCATGTTGATCCAGTTTGACCAGCAGATTTTTTCGATCAATTTTTTGCCAAAACCCGCGCTTTCCATCTCGGCAATGAGGGCAGGCAGTTTGCTGGCATCGCGGAGCGCATTCGGCATCAAAGCGCCGTCGAAATCTGACCCGAGCGCTACGCCGTCTTCGCCCAGTGCGTTGATAAGGGCGTCGAGATGACGGATCATAATTTCTAAATCCGTATCGGAATCCTGTTTGCCGTCTTTGCGGAGAAACGAACAATGGTAGTTCAGGCCGACAATGCCGCCGCGCTCTGCGATAGCAGCGAGCTGTTTTGCCGTTAGGTTCCGTGTTGCAGGACAAAGAGCGTGAACGCCGGAATGCGTTGAGAGCAGCGGTCCGTCATAGATTTTCGCTATGCCCCAAAAACCGGCCTCGTTCATATGGGCGAGATCGACAATCATATTTTTCTCAGCGCATCGTTTGACCAAGCGCTCTCCCGCATCGGTGAGACCGGGGCCAGTATCGGGCGATTTGTCGAAATGGAATGGGACGCCGTGGCCGAAGATATTCGGGCGTGACCAGACAGGGCCGACGGAACGCAGGCCCTTATCATAGAGCGCGTCGAGTTCGGCCAAGTCTTCGCCGATCCCTTCCGCGCCCTCTAAATGGAGGAGCGCGGCGATGGCGTCATCATCTGCGGCGTCTTCGATACCCGCCGCATTCGTGCAAAGGCGAAAGCTGTCTTGCTCGGCCATTGTGAGGGCAAGATCGGCTTGCGCGAACAATGTATCCCGCGCGAATTCGGGCGGCACGGCGTCAATCGGGTCTTCATGCATGACCGTCCCGTCACCGGCGGTGAACTCGTCCATCGGTGTGTTTGGAGCAGGGGACCACAGCGCGAAAAACCCACCCGCAAAACCGCCCTCGCGCGCACGGGGAAGGTCAAGATGCGCAAGGACGCCTCCCTCAAAAAAGCCTTCGCCGGTGGTGTCGCCGATCCGCTGCAAATGATTGATCGTGTCGTTATGGCCGTCGAAAATGCGTTGCATGGGCGTGGGACTTTCGTTGATCGAACATGTCGCCTCTTATCTTAACCCTCTCGCGAGGAGAGAAGGAAGTTTCATGGACAGTTATTTTCTATCCATCAGCAGGCGGCCCATAATCTCTTTGGTGAACTTCGCGGCGACCATCGCGGTGATATTCCCGGGATCGCGGTGCGGGTTGAGTTCGACAATATCCGCGCCGATTAACTGGCCGTCGAAATTATGAATGATGTCGAGAACCGCGCGTGTCGAAAGTCCGCCGGGCTCATAATGTGACACGCCGGGGGCAAAAGCTGGATCGAGGGCGTCGATATCGAGCGACAGATAAACAGGGCCATCAAAGCGGATGCTCGCTACCCCGGATAGGTCACGCATTTCATGGATTTCGACACCGAAACGCGCGGCTTGTTCGCGTTGATGACCATTTAAAGTGCGAATACCGACTTGGACAAGACGATCAATACGCCCGCTTTCCATGAGGCGCGCAAACGGCGAGGCATGACTGTGCGGGTTGCCCTGCATATCATCATAGAGGTCCGGATGGGCATCAATGTGCAAGATGCTCAGCCCTTCATGGTTTTCGGCATGGGCACTGATGGCAGGAAAGGAAACGGAGTGATCTCCGCCGAGGCTTAAGACCTGATGGCCGGATTTTATCAGCTTTGTGATTGTGGAATGGATTAGCTCAAATGCGTCTGACCGCGCCTTGCCATAAAGCGCAACATCGCCCGCATCCTGCCATAGCTTTTGATCTGACAGGTCAAACCCCGTTTCCGTCCACAGATTAGCCGAGTCGCAGAAGAAAGCCTCACGGATACGGGCCGGAGCCATTGACGGACCGGACAGGTAACTCGCGTTGTTATCCTGCGGCAAGCCGAGCAGTTGGATTGGACTTTCTTGAGACTCTATTGGCATAATCGGTGTCTCCGTCATCGGGGCAGTATAGGCTTGATTACTCTGTAAAAGTCTTTGGAGAAACCATCTCGTTGTTTGCGGGGCTGGCCGATGGGTGAACTTATGTTGTTGCTACGTCAAAGAACTCATCCGTCCACTTGAAGATTTTGACGTGTTTTATGAGTTTGTTTCTCATGCCAACCTGGACTCCGGTCAATTCAGACCCACCCCACTCTGGGACCATGAGGTGAGCATTGATCTGAATTCCATCGTCTAAGTCAGTCAAGATAAGGTGGTCGATGTAATTCCTCAGGTTCTTTAGACCTTCAAGATCTGCATGTATCTCAATCTTTTCATTGTCGGAGGCACTTGCTTCAAAGGTTAGAGTCATGATTGTGGTTCCACATCCCAGTTAAGCGTAACGTTTATTGGTCTTGCCATATCGAGAAAACATCAATTTTTTCAATAAATGAGAAAACCAAGGTTCAGCAACCTGTGGCGAATGACTGGTCGTTCATCGAATGGCTTTTTTCCCGAATTGTGAGATGGGCACCACGGGTTCGGATCGTTTTGCTGCTATATTGAGGGTGTTCTCTGTTCCATTCGCCGTCAAAGAATCGAATTGTTCCAACCGTGGGAACCAAGACGTAGATAATCTCTAGTGTATCGTCGGGTCTTTCCTGCGCTACTCCGCTGCGATGTTTGTTGCCTCGGCGGTTGTGTCGAGGGCGGCTAGGAGTTCCGTGCGGCGGAGGGCGGCGTCTTTCATGGATTCCAGTTTGACCGGGCCATAGCCCCGGATTTGATCCGGCAAGTTCACAAGGGCTAGTGCTGCCTCGCGGTTAGGCGCGGATAGGGCGCGTTTTATGTCGCCCTCGTAATCCTTGATAAGTTGGCGTTCGGCGCGGCGCTCCTCGGTGCGTCCGAAGGGGTCGAACCATGTGCCGCGCAGACCCTTTAGCTTTGTCAGAATACGAAAGCCGCTCATCATGCGCTTGCTGAATCTGCGTTTCTTCGGGCGACCGCTGGCATCTGTACCGCTCATAAAAGGCGGGGCGAGGTGGAAACTGATTGTGCCGCCATCGTCGAAAGCCTCGGCGATGCGTTTCTCGAACCGGCCATCGGTGTAGAGGCGCGCGACTTCGTATTCGTCTTTGTAGGAAAGCAGTTTCGCGTAGTTTCGGGCGATGGGGTCAGCCAATGCTTCATTGCTGTTTCTTACTTCATCGACCAGTTTGCGATAGCGTTTGGCGAGGCGTTTGTTTTGGTAGCCGGTCAGGTGGTGCTCGCGATGGGCGATGATCTCATCAAGGGTTTGCGGCATCGGCTCGGCTTTGATTTCGCCCAGCAGCTCGCTGACGGAAACCGGATCAGCGGCGAGCTTGCGGCCCCAGTGCAGGGCTTGGATGTTTTTCTCAACCGCAACGCCGTTCAAGCCGATGGCTTGCAGGATCGCGTGCAGGCCGACGGGGAGCAGACCCTTTTGCAGCGCATAGCCCATCATCATCATATTACCCATGATCGCATCGCCGAGTGCGCGTTCGGCCAGCGCGGTGAAATCATGGAAGCCTTCGTCATGTTCAACCGTGCGGGCGATTTTCTCACGGGTCAGGTCGGTTTGGAAATCTATATCGCGGTTTTTGATGAAGCCTGCGACTGGCGTAAGGTGGGTGTTGACGACGCCTTGGGTGCGCGTTGGATCGCAGAGGATCACGCCGTCTTTTGACGCGGCGACCACGGCATCAGCGGCGAGCAGCAAATCCGCGCCGCCGGTGACAATGCGCGGACTGGTGATTTTATCGGGATCGTCCGCGAGGCGCAGATATGAGAAGACCGCGCCTCCCTTTTGCGCGAGGCCCGCCATGTCGAGGATCATCGACGCTTTGCCTTCGATATGCGCCGCCATGCCCATCACCGACCCGATGGTCAAAACACCCGTGCCACCGACGCCTGTTATCGCGATGTTATAGGCGTCGTTGAGAGCGCGGGCTTGCATCGGTGCAGGGATCGAGTCCGGGTCGATTTCTTTGGCGGCGGCTTTGCGCGGCTCGACTCCTTCGATGGTGACAAAGCTGGGGCAGAATCCTTTGAGGCAGGAGAAATCTTTGTTGCAGGCGGATTGGTTGATCTTGCGCTTGCGACCCAAAGCGGTTTCGAGAGGTTCGACGGCGACGCAGTTGGATTGCACCGAACAATCGCCGCAGCCTTCGCAGACTTCGGGATTGATGAACACGCGCTTGGACGGATCGGGGAATGTGCCACGCTTGCGGCGGCGGCGTTTTTCGGCGGCGCAGGTTTGGACAAAGACAATGCCGGAGCAGCCTTTGATCTCGCGCATCTCTTTTTGCACGGTCTCCAGCTCGTCGCGGTGGCGGATTGTGGTCCCGGCGGGGAGTTCGCTGGCGCTGTAGGTTTCCGGCTCGTCTGTAACAAGGACAATCGGGGTGACGCCCTCGGCGTGCATCTGGCGCACGACGTGTTGAGGCGAGAGCGGGCCATCGACTTTTTGTCCTCCGGTCATCGCGACGGCATCGTTATAGAGGACTTTGTAGGTGTGATTGACACCCGAGGCGACGCCTTGGCGGATTGCGAGCATTCCTGAATGGAAATACGTGCCGTCGCCGATATTGATGAATTGATGCGCCTCATCGGTGAAATGCGCCATGCCTTGCCATTGCGCACCTTCGCCGCCCATTTGCGAGAAACCGGCATCGTTGCGGTCCATCCATGTCACCATGAAGTGACAGCCGATGCCCGCCCCCACGCGCGAGCCTTCGGGCACATTGGTTGAGGTGTTGTGCGGACAACCCGCGCAGAAATACGGCATTCGGATGATGGGCGGGGTGTGCTGTTCACGCAGCTTGGCGCGGTCTTCGAACCAGCGGAGTTTTTCTTCGATGCGCTGACGCAACCCCGTTTCGAGGTCGAGAGCCATGAGCCTATCGGCAATGGCGCGGGCGACTTTGCCTGTTGTCAGCTCGACATCCAGCGGCAGGTTCGGTTTATCTTCGTGATCGAACTTGCCGATAATGCGAGGCCGGACATCGGCGCGCCAGTTGAAGAGTTGCTGTTTGATCTGAAATTCGATGATCTCGCGGCGTTCTTCGATGACGAGGACTTCTTCCAGACCTTCGGCAAAATTTCGCACGCCTTCGGGTTCCAGCGGCCACGGCATCCCGACTTTATAAACGCGCAGGCCAATCGCGGAGGCTTCGGCCTCGCCAATCCCGAGTTGACGCAGGGCTTCGCGGGTATCTTCATAGGCTTTGCCCGAGGTGATAATGCCGAAGCGGGCTTTCGGCGTATCCATGACGATCTTATCGACGCCATTTGCGCGGCCAAAAGCAATCGCCGCATAGCCCTTATAGGTCTGTAAACGGTGGTCTTGTTCCCAGCGATCATCGGGCCAGCGGATGTTCAGGCCACCGGGGGGCATCTCGAAATCTGTCGGAGTGGTGAAGACTCGATCTTCGTTGCGGATATCGACTGTTGCCGTCGTCTCGATGGTGTCTGCGATGACTTTCATGCCGACCCAACAGCCGGAATAGCGCGACATTGCAATGCCGAGCAAACCCATCTCAATAAATTCATGGATCGAGGAAGGGTAGAGTGTCGGGATCACTGATGCAGACAGGAAATGTTCTGACTGATGCGGGACGGTCGAAGATTTCGCCGCGTGATCGTCGCCCGCGAGCGCTAGGACGCCGCCATGAGGGGCCGTGCCAGCCGCGTTCGCGTGTTGGAAAACATCGCCGGTGCGCGCGACTCCCGGACCCTTGCCATACCAGATGCCGACAACGCCGTCATGTTTCGCGCCCGGCGACATATGGGCTTGCTGTGCGCCCCAAATTGCCGTTGCCGCGAGGTCTTCGTTGACGCCGGGTTGGAAGACGATGTTGTTCTCGCGCAGGCGCTTTTCTTCGCGCATGAGGACTTGATCATATCCGCCAAGCGGTGAGCCTCGGTAGCCAGAGATAAAGGTTCCGGTGTTTAAACCCGCAGCCCGATCACGCTTCATCTGAACGAGGGGAAGGCGGGTCAGCGCGTGTAGCCCGTTCATGAAGACGCGGCCATGGTCCAGCTCATAACGGTCATCAAGCGAAACGGTTCGAGCATCCATCAATCTGCCTCCCGATTTATGGCAGCAATGCTACCATATTTTTTGAAGGATGCAAGGCGGGTTGGCGGGATGTGATGGGGTGTGAAGTGGATTTGCTTTCTACAGTATTCTTCCAAAAGTCTGAGGGTTGCAAATTTCGTAAGTTCTATATATGTTCCAATTTCGTTTAATGAAACCATGGAGCAAATATGGAGGCGGAGCGGACGATTTCTTATCATCGGGCGGCTCTGTTGCGTTTGCTGACGGGGTTGTTTGCGTTGATTGGTTTTGCGCCTGATAGGGACGCGCCGTCGCTCTTGCCGTCTTTTCTAAGAAACATGGTTTTGCGTGATTTGCTGCCTGCGGAATCTGCGACGCGGCGGTTGGTTTTCTTTTTGGCGAGGCGGATGCACTTCGTGCCTGCACCTGATGGAAGAAAACATGGTCGCAGAAGGGTGCGCGAGAAGGCAGGCATCCGGCAAGAGCAGAAAGATCCTGCGCCGGTCTTTTGGCTGTTTGATCGCCGGAAATTTTTCACTGAGCTTTCAAATGGACAGCGCGTTCCTAAGGGTTCCGGTCCTGCCATAAGGTTTTTTGACGAGCGGGGACGTACGCCCCGACCGGAGCCGGTTCCTCAGGATGTTCAAGACGCTATACAAGAGGCTGCGCGAGCGCGGCGTGTGTGTAGGCGGATGCAAGCGCTCTTGAGGGCTTTGGACGATATGCCTGCGCAAGCGCGGCGGTTGTTGCGTGTGATGGAGCGCAGGAAGACGGCTCCAGCCGGACCCGGACGCTATGGCCCTTTGCGCCCCGGTGCGCCGCCCGGTTTCAGGGATGTGCCTGTGCGAGAGGTGGATGAGTTGTTGTCCGAATGTGATCTGATGGCGCGCACCAGATGGCCTCCACCAGATGGTTAGCCACTGAAAATGTTGGTTATTCCAACGTCTTTCGTCGAGGGAAGGCGGTGTTTCTGTATGCTTAAATGCTTTGAGATTCCGGGGCTTCACACATGCGATATGTTGAGGGTCTGATATCGCCGCTCCAGCGCCACGCAGCCATAATGGGCATTGATCTGGTGCGGGTCGCGTGGGGAATATTTGTGGGATGGTGGATGAGTTCACCGGCTTTATGTTCTTCCCATTCACCGAAATCTTTTTGCCATTCTGCCGTGCCCGCGATCATGGCGTAGGTTTCCTCGGCGGCATGAGCATGGGCAGGATAGAGCGCGCCGGAGCGCTGAACGAATAACCCTCCCATTACAGTCTCGTTGTGAATGAGCGCGCCGGGACCGACCAATATCGCGACTGAAAAAACATCGGAGACTTCTTTGGTAATTTGCTCGTCCAGCTTTCCAGTTCGCGCCCAAGGCAAAACAGAATGTGCAGCGCGTGCCGCTTTTGCCGCCGCTGTCTTTGCTGTTTCGGTGGAGGCCAAAATAGCGGCATTCATCGGTTGGTATGGCGGGCTGGGTGTCGGGGCCGTATCCTGTGCTGCCGCGCGATATACATCAACCAGAACACGCGCGCCTTCGCGGTCTTCTTGGGCATAAACATCCGCGAGCGACATGAGGAGGTCGCGAAAGGCGTCGATTGAATCCATGGGTTCCTCCACGCTGATGATGTGGACTTTCAAAACTATACTATGCGGAGGGGACGATGGCTGCGCCGGAGCAAAGTTTCAATACCATTGATGATGGTGGCAGCGACCGGCGGGCGATTACTTTAATCCTGACGGCTATGGTGGCATTTTGTATTCAAGATGCGATTGTCAAAAAGATCGTTGAAACGGCTTCGGTTTGGCAGGCGCAGTTGATCCGCTCGATCTTCGTTTTGATCTTGCTGTGGCTGATTGCTGAAAGTCTGGGCAAGCGCCGAGAGCTGCGCCCGACTCAATGGCTCTGGCCTGTGTTGCGCGGCGGGTTTATGTGCGGCGCGTATATCTTGTTTTATGCGTCGCTGCCGTTTTTGTCTTTATCTCAAGCCAGTGCGTCTTTCTTTATCGGGCCAATGCTGATCACGTTGTTTGCCGCTGTTATCCTACACGAGCCAATCGGTCCCCGCCGCATCGTGGCAATCATTGGCGGTTTTGCCGGGGTGCTCTGTATTGTGCAGCCGGGCGGCGATATGCAGCTTGCGGCACTGATGCCTGTGGGCGCGGCGATGTGTTACGCGATGGGTGTTGTTGTGACCCGTTGGCGTTGCCGTGCTGATCCGGCTTTTGCATTATCCATGATGCATAATGGCGTTTACGTCGTGGTTGCGATTTTGGCTGTTTTGATTATCGATTCAATTCCCTTTGAAGCTGAAACACGGGAGAATTACGCCGCATTGACAACAGGATGGGCGGAGGTTTCGTGGCTGGTTATCGGGTTGCTGTTCGTGACTTCCGTGACACATATCATCGGCATGCAGTCGAGTGTGCGAGCCTATCAATTGGCCGATGCCAGCCGGATTGCGCCGTTTGAATATGCTTATCTAGCCATCATTCCGGTCTTGGATTTTGCCGTGTGGCAAACGCTTCCCTCATCAATGACCGTTTTAGGCATGGTGCTGATTGCGGCATCCGGCGGATTTGTGGCTTGGCGCGAAGGACGGCCTGCGCGGGCGCGGCCTCAAAACTATGGCGAGATCCCGTGGTCCGATGATAGTGAAACGCCGATCCCGCCTAAGGAGCCTCAATGACTGCTGATCGCCCCGTTTTTGCCGCCGCTTTATTGTCGGCGAGCATGTTCCTTATGAGCTTTATCGACAATCTCGTGCGGGCGGTGAGTGACGATATTACTGTTTGGCAATTCCATTTGATCCGTGCGTTCTTCGCGCTTCCGATCATTGCCGTCGCCGCTGTGATCGTCAAAGGAGGAACGCTGCACCAGAAAAGGCCGTTTTGGGTGTGCCTGCGTGCGGCTATGATGGCGGTTTCTATGCTGTTTTTCTTCGGGTCGATTCCGATGATGCCTATGGCGCAAGCGACGGCGGGTTTGTTCACTGCGCCGCTGTTTGTGTTGTCGTTTGCTGCGCTGTTTTTAGGCGAGCAAGTCGGATGGCGCCGTGCCTGTGCGGTGCTGGTTGGCTTTGCCGGTGCGCTGGTGATTTTGCAGCCCTTTCAGGGGGGCATTCAATGGTTGTCGATCATGCCGCTGATTGCCGGTGCTTTCTATGCGTTTTGTGTAATTATTACACGCCAGAAATGCCGCGATGAATCTCCTTTCGCGCTGTTATTTGCGAACTTCTTTGCTTTTGGTTTGATGGGGTTGATCGGTGCTGTTGCCCTGACGGTTTTTCCGGTCGACGTAAACCGGCTGGAGACTGCGCCGTTTATCTTTGGCGGATGGTCAATGCCGTCGCTCGAAGTCGTTGGGACGATGGCGGGTTTGGCGCTGGGGGCTGTGATCGGGGTTGGTGGTTTGACGCGGGCGTATCAACTGGCAGAGTCGAGCTTTCTGACTTTGTTCGATTATACGCATGTAATCGGTGCGAGTATTTTTGCCTATTTTCTGTGGTCAGAAGTGCCGCCTCCTGAGGCAATTATCGGGGTGATTATGATCGTCGGAGCCGGGATGTATTTGGCGTTGCGCGGGCGTCAGGTTGGCGCGACTCCCGCAGTTGGAGGGCGTAATCCCGGCTGATGTTTTTCCTATCCGGCCTCGACAACATGCGCGTAGCTGCCCATGATTTTACCCGCGCGCAGACCGATCGGAGTCGCCGTGTCCGATGCCGCAGGGGAGGCGTTAAAGAGCGGAGTACCTTCTGCTTTGACAATGGTGGAGTAATGAAATTCGTGTCCCTTTAAGGACGTTGACCATGGCATGTCTGAAAGCGGAGTAAGGTCACGATACCCGAGTGATAATTTGCGCACGGCAAAGCTGGTTTCAAGATCGAGGAATCCGAGCATCTGGTGGCGTTGCTCAAAGCTGTCGATTAAGCCTTGGCCGAGGACCATGTAGCCGCCGCACTCGCCGTAAATTATTGCATCGCGGCTTTTCGCTTTGACCATTCCGGCCCGAAATTGGCGGGCAGTTGAAATCTGCCCCCCGTAGAGTTCGGGATAACCGCCGGGGAGGAAAACCGCGTCGCAATTGGTGTTCGGGCCTTGATTTGCGAGCGGTGAGAAGAATGAAATTTCCGCGCCTTGTGCGCGCCAGTCCTCGATCATATGCGCATAGGCAAACCCGAAAGCATCGTCGCGGGCGATGGCGATGCGTTGGCCGAGCGGGGTAAGGCGCTTTGGAGTATCGCCTTGTGCAACGGGTGATGCGATGGCGCGGATAGCGTTCAGGTCGCAATGGGCTGTGATGGTTTTGCCTAGCTTGGCGAGCAATTCATCCAAGTCTTGAAGCTCGCTCGCCTGTTGTAAACCGAGATGCCGCGATGGGACGTTGAGCGACGGGTCACGCGGAATTGCGCCGAGGACAGGTACAACAGTCTCAACGGCATTTCGCATCATCATCTCGTGTCGCGGACTGCCGATGCGGTTCAGAATGACACCGGCAATTTTGATATCCGGGCGAAACGTCGCTAGCCCATGAACGATGGCTGCTGCGG
The DNA here is from genome assembly GCA_937990185.1 of uncultured Neomegalonema sp. Lineage (GTDB taxonomy): Bacteria > Pseudomonadota > Alphaproteobacteria > Rhodobacterales > Rhodobacteraceae > JAHDDY01. The sequence goes on from CALKBI010000041.1 coordinate 83,343, forward strand.
TTTGTGCGCGGCGCGCAGCATCAATCACGAGGATAACCGGCACGTTCAGCGTTTGCGCTACATCTGCGGTCGAGCCATGGCCCATCGGTTGATCGGAGGGAGCGCCATCGAAAAGGCCCATCGCTCCCTCTACAACAAGCAGCGGTGTTTCAGTCGCTGTTACTCTGGCGCGAAGTTGATCGGGTGAGGCGCACCAAGGATCAAGAGTGATGCAGGGATGTCCGGTTGCCGCCGCATGAAAGGCCGGGTCGATGTAGTCCGGTCCGGTCTTGGCCGAGGAAGGTTCCGCGCCGTCCTTTTTCAAGGCGGCGAGCAAACCCAGCGTTACGGTCGTCTTTCCTGCACCGGATGAAGGCGCTGAGATAATGAACCCTTTTGGTGGACCGTTTCGCATCGTCTTCAGAAACCTGGAAGTTATATCAAACCCGCTAAGACACGTCTCGGATATCGCCGTCGCGGACGCCGAGCGGATCGAGACTGCGAGGCGCTTCGCCTGTCATCTGCGACATCCAGTCTAAAGTCTGGCGCATGAGCGTCACACGGCCAATGCAGATAATTGCTGGCGGAGCGAGCGTTGCGGCTGCTGCGTCTTCAACGGCGCAGGCGAGGGTTGTCTCAAGGACGTTTTGGTTCGAGCGAGTCGCGTTTGTGACGATGGCGACTGGTTCCGCTCCGTCGCGGCCCCCTTCAATCAAGCTCGCTACGATTGTCGGGAGTGTCTTCATCGACATATAGCAGACGATCACCGGGGACGATTCAGCCAAGGCGCGCCAGTTCACTGCGCTGGGTGCGTTGCCGCTGGCATCATGGCCTGTGACGAACGTGACCGCTTGATTCACATCGCGGTGAGTCACCGGAATCCCTGCATAGGCAAGTCCGCCAATACCGGCACTGATCCCCGGAACGATGCGGAAATTAACACCGGCTTCGACAAGAGTTTGCGCCTCTTCTCCGCCGCGTCCGAAGACGAAAGGATCACCGCCCTTTAGACGAAGCACACGCTTTCCAGCCTTGGCGTATTCGATCAGCTTTAGCGAAATGTCGCGTTGTTTAGGGGAGGGCTTGCCGCCCCGTTTGCCAGCATAGTCGATTTGCGTGTCCGGCTTGGCCCATTTCAGAATGTCTTCACCCACAAGAGCGTCATAGACAATCACATCAGCTTGTTGGATTGCGTTTAGCCCATGTAGCGTGAGCAACCCTGCATCGCCCGGTCCTGCCCCCACAAGCCAAACCCATCCCGGCTGCATAACAGGCCAGTCGGTGTTCGCGGGCAAGGTCGGCATTGTGTTCATCTGTCTTGCTTACGGGAGAGCGTCACAGATGCGAAGCCCCTTCGCGACATTTGATTGATGCTTTTCGTCGCGGATGCGTAAGTCGGACGCAATTCGAATGTGAACTGCCAATCCACAAGACTTACATTGTGTAGGGAAATTGGTGGAGCCTAGCGGGATCGAACCGCTGACCTCCTGCATGCCATGCAGGCGCTCTCCCAGCTGAGCTAAGGCCCCAAGAAGGTGCACAATCTCTATGCGGGTGCACCTTCGAAATCAACTCTAAAGCTGACGTTTTAGGAAAAGTCTGACGTATTAGTCGTCATCGTCCTCATCTTCGTCGTCGTCCTCGTCCTCGTCTTCATCATCGTCATCATCAATGATGGCTTTCTTTTTCTTTTTACCGGTGGAGACGCCTTCATCTTCGTCGTCTTCATCTTCTTCGTCATCCGTATCGTCCAGCAAATCGCCTTCCGCTACAAAATCTGAAGAGTCATCTTCATCGTCAGAAGCGCCTTTGCCTTTGGCTACGACAGGTTCTGTCGGGTCGTCATCGTCGTCATCCATCGACAGAACCGTTGTGTCGTCTTCTTCATCGATCTCGGCATCCTCATCCGGGACTTCGAGTTCGACCAAAGGATCGTCATCTTCGACAACAGCGATGGGCTTTTTCTCGGCAGCTTTCTTGGCAGTAGCGGCTTTCGTGCCTCGGCGCGGTTTGTTCATCGCGACAAGATCGAGAACTGTTTCGCACGCAGGGCAAATAATCGGGTCGTTATGAAGGTCATAGAACCGCACGCTGCAGTTCATACATAACCGTTTAACACCCCACTCGGGTTTGACCATGGAAAGCGTCCCTCAATATCTGGTGAGGCGCGCGGAATGCCACAGGTTTTCATCTATGTCAAAGCCGCTATTCCTTATTGGAGTGGTATTCATATTGCAGTGCAATAATAAGAGTCTTATTGATCAGTGCAGAAACCATTGGTCAGCCGTCCCAAAACAGTGCAGCCTAAGGACGGAATTCAGCAATCGCTGCGAACGAAAGTCGAACGACTATGTTGTATCACGCCTACGAATGGACCCATGCTGCGATTACTCCGTGGCGTCAATTCGCTAAGATGGGAACGGATGCGTTGCGTGATCCGCGAAATCCTTGGGCAGAATCATATGGTGCTCGGACAACTGCGGCGGCGTTCGAGATGTTTGATAACGCTACGTCACGCTATGGCCGCCCCGAATTCGGAATTGATCTGATTGAGGTCGATGGAAACACCTGGGCGATTCGTGAAGAAATTCTGTGCGATAAGCCTTTTGGGCGGTTGAAGCGGTTTCGCCGTTTTGGAAATGGTGTCGTTGACGGGAAAGACCCTAAAGTCTTGTTGATCGCGCCAATGTCAGGGCATTTTGCGACACTTCTGCGTGGTACGGTCATGGCGATGCTGCCGGGTCACGATGTCTATGTGACCGATTGGCGGGATGCGCGGAATGTTCCGTTGGTCGAAGGATCATTCGATCTTGAAGATTATGTCCATTACCTCATTGAATTTTTACAGGAACTCGGCCCTGACACTCATGTGATGGGCGTTTGCCAGCCCGGGGTTCCGGCTTTGGCTGCGGCAGCATTGATGGCTGAGGATAATGATCCGTGCCGTCCGGCATCCCTTATATTGACTGGAAGTCCCATCGATACGCGGATCAGCCCGACCGAGCCAACTAAGCTCGCCGATCAACGGTCGCTGGCATGGTTTGAATCGAACATGATTGCCTTGGTTCCGATGCCCCATGCGGGTGCTATGCGCCGCGTATATCCCGGCTTTTTACAGCTTACGGGCTTCATGTCGATGAACATGGATCGGCATATGACTGCGGCATTTAGTCAGTTCGAAAATCTGGTGAAAGGCGATGATGATGCTGAAGCTGCTCATCGCAAATTTTATGATGAATATCTGGCGGTTATGGATCTGACCGCCGAGTTTTATCTGCAGACGATTGATGTTGTTTTCCAACGTCAATTGCTTGCTAAAGGTGAAATGACTGTACGTGGCCGTAAAGTTGATCCATCCTTGATTACGGACATTCCTTTGATGACGATTGAGGGTGGTAAAGACGATATCACCGGAGCCGGACAAACCCATGCTGCGCATGGTCTTTGCAGTGGCCTGACAGATGATATGAAGATAGAATACACAAACCCAGATGTCGGGCATTATGGTCAGTTCAATGGAAGGCGATGGCGCGAAGTAATTCAACCAAAAGTCGCAAAATTCATTAAAGGTAACAGAAAGTAGTCTATGCAGCCCGTTACAAGTCTCAACATTGCCGGAATTGATGCTCCGATCACTGTGCGAAGACGGAGAACTGCGAAGCGTGTGACATTGAGTGTCAGCCGCGCGACGGGTGCTATCGGTATGACTCTTCCTGTGCGGTTTCGTCTGGATGACGCTGTGCGGTTTGCTGAGGCGAATCGTGAGTGGCTGGAGGCACGAATCGAAGCCGCGCCAGCCGCTATTCCTTTCGAATTTGGGATGATGCTCCCTTATCGTGGCCGATATCACCGTGTTCATCCCGGCAAACGCCGTAGAGTTGAGGTGGATCGTGGGGTAATCCGTGTTGGCTGCGACCCTGAAATGCTTCCCGGAATGCTTGACCGTTGGTTGAAACGCGAAGCCCGTGCAGCTTTGATTGAGAGATCGAATACCCATGCGGACGCTATAGGAGCGAAATTTAAACGCATCGCGATTCGTGACACTAAAAGCCGTTGGGGTTCCTGTTCTTCGAGTGGGACGCTTTCCTATAGTTGGCGCGTCATTCTCGCGCCGGAAGGGGCGCTGAATTATCTCGCTGCGCATGAAGTATCGCATTTGCACGAGATGAATCACGGACCAAAGTTTTGGGCGCTGGTTGAAGAACTCGTCCCTGACTACAAGGACTGGACGGATTGGTTCAGCACTGAGGGCCTAGAGCTGCACCGCTATGGGCGTGAGGATTGACGGATATAATCCAGTCTGAAATGTGAGGGCGCTCTATGTACGTTCCAGATGCATTTCAGCTGAATGATCCGACTGAGATCAGACGTGTTTTAACAGCATATCCGCTTGCGAGCTTCGCCACGAATGGACCTGATGGTCCGCATGTCAGTCACTTGCCGCTGATTGTGCGCGATGTAGAAGATGGTCTGGTTCTCTATGGCCATTTTGCGCGGGCTAATCCTCATTGGAAAGAGCTTGGCGAGTCTGTCAGGGCCATCGCCGTCTTTCGTGGGCCGCAAGGATATGTCTCGCCAAATTGGTATGCGACCAAACAGGAGACTGGAAAGGTTGTTCCGACTTGGAATTACATCGCCGTTCATGCGCGCGGTATTCCGCAAATTCTGACTGAGACCGAAGATAGCCACGAAGCTGTTGATCTGCTGACCGATGCGATGGAGCAACCGCGCGATGACCCGTGGAAAGTCGCCGATGCTCCCGCAAGCTATACCGCCTCGATGCTGCGCGGTATCGTTGCTTTCAGGATGGTCGTCGATACATTGGAAGCCACTGCGAAACTCAGCCAGAATAAAAATGCGGCTGATTTTATGGGAGTGACTGAAGCACTGAAAACACAAGGCTCAGATGCTCTTGCCCAGGCGATGCGCGCAGTGGAAACCAAAAAACAGACCTAAACAGCGGCGTTGTTTCTCGCGCCGCTACACTGAGAAGGCTTCGTCGAGGGTTGCGTCTTTTACGTCTTTGAGGATGCGGCGGGCGATGATTGTCCGCATGATTTCATTTGTGCCCTCAAGGATACGGTGAACCCGTAAATCGCGGAGTATTCGCTCGATGCCGTAGTCTTTGATGTAGCCATATCCGCCGTGTAATTGCAGGGCTTCATCTACAATGTGCCAGCAGGCATCCGTTACAAAGCGTTTTGCTTGAGCTGATTTTTCCCGCACGCGGGGGTCGCCGGTGTCGTGGGCATGTGCCGCGCGATACGTCATGAGCTGGCACGCCGCGAAATCTGTGGCCATATCCGCCAGTTTCATTTGGGTCGCTTGAAAATCGGCAATTGGTTTGCCGAATTGCTTGCGCTCAACACTGTAATTCGCCGCCGCTTTCATGGCTGCTTTTGCCCCGCCCAGAGAGCAAGCCGCGATGTTGATGCGGCCTCCGTCCAGCCCTTTCATGGCGAAGGTGAAGCCCTCGCCTTCATTGCCGAGGCGATTTCGGGCAGGAATAATGCAGTCGTCGAATATGACTTGCGCTGTCGGTTGGCTGTTCCATCCCATTTTATCTTCGGTTTTGCCGAAGCTGATGCCTTTTGCGTCTTTTGGAACAAGAAACGTGCTCACGCCCTTTGGTCCGTCTTCTGAGGTGCGCGCCATGACCAAGTAAACATCCGATGTGCCGCCGCCCGAAATAAAGGCTTTCCCCCCGTTTAGTTTGTAATCGGCATTGCCGTGGGTGGTTGCGCTGGTTTTCAGGCTCGCCGCATCGGAGCCTGATCCCGGTTCTGTCAGACAGTAAGAGGCAAAGAGGTCCATCGTGCAAAGTGAAGGCAGAAATTCGGCACGGGTTTCGTCCGAGCCAAAGCTGTCGATCATCCACGCGACCATGTTGTGAATTGATAGGTATGCTGAGGTCGTTACGCATCCTTCTGCGAGAGCCTCAAAGACCAAAGCGGCTTCCATCCGGCCCAAGGCTGAGCCGCCATGCTCTTCGCCGGTGTACATTGCGGCAAGGCCAAGTGCTGCGGCCTCGCGGTAGATGTCTTTTGGAAAATGCGCCGTTGCATCCCATTCAGCGGCGTTTGGTGCGAGACGATCAGCGGCAAAACCGCTCGCCATGTCTTGTATCGCTGTTTGGTCTTCGTCGAGCGCAAAATCCATTGGCTTAATCCTGAGCTGACCCGAGAGGCGGGCGCATTGGTGTCACCGTGCCGCCGTCTGCATTGGAAACAATTTGAACGCTTGTCGTTGCAAACTGAACTTCCGGTTGGCTCGGAGGCGCCGCGACGGGCGCGGTTTGTGCGGGTTGCGGTGGCGGCGCTGGCTGCGCCTGCGGTGCAACAGGTTCCTGAGCAGGCTGACTTGCCGCGTCCGCATGGCGCTGCCACACAGTTTCTCTTGCCCGTTTGAAGATTAAAACGACATAAGCCGCAGGAATGGCTTGTTTCATCAATCCGCGCTGTCCGGGAGTCGTGAGAGTCTCAGCGCGAACATATTCCCAGCCGTCGATTGCCTCGTCGTTTAAGGTTTTTCCGAGCTGCTCTGCGACTAAATCAGCTTCGGTTTGCCTGCGTCTGCGCCTTTTTGCGACAGAACGTGGAAGCGCGACTGTTTTATATTCGTAGTTTGCCATAGTAAGCCTCAACGGACATGACGATTGATTTGCCGAGACTATAAGAGTTTGCTCAGAAAGCACCAGAGGGTGTGCCACGAGAAAGAGAGTGCATGGCACTAATTAGACTAACATGCTGCCCGAATGGATCGCCTGAACAAAGCGCTTATGCTGACTGGGCCTTGTTCGCGCCTGATACCGACGGAGCTTGGATTCCGGGGAATTACGATCCTTATCGTCGGTGTGGCATGTTGTCTGAACTAAGCGGTGACGTGCACAAACCCTTAGTCGATCATCTTCAGCGCGCAAGATCCCTTAATCTACCGGAGCTTGGTTCAGACGGCCCGATTTGCATCATGATTCACGGATTTCAGTACGATCCCCGTGCTCCTGTCAGTGAGGATCGTGGCCGTGCCGCAAATCCCCATTCACAGATTTTTCATTTCGTAGAAGATGATTTGGAAGTTGAGCGCAATAGTCATGCTACCCCATGGCCGAAAAGACTCGGCTATGAGGATGATGAAGGCGAAAGCGGCGTTGCTGTTGGCTTTGGTTGGGCGAGCGACCCGACTTATGTGCGCGGAGATTGGCGAGATTGGCTGTCGACGCTTCGCTGGTCTGATGCAGGCGCGGAAACTTACTACGCCACGGCCTATAGAACGGCTCCTATTGCCGCTGGTGGTTTAGCGAAAACAATAATTGCTCTGGCGGAGGTTTTCCCGAACCGCCGTATCGACCTTTTTGCTCATAGTCTTGGGGCGAGGGTGGCTTTGTTTGCCTTGCGGCGACTTGCCGAGGAAAACAGGGTTGCGGCATTGAATCGCGTGGGGCGTGTTATCTTGCTGTCCGGTGCGCCACATTGGTTGGATGCGCGGCTGGCTCTCCGAGCGCTACGTAGGCATAGCCGTAGCAAACCGCAGATTTTCAACGTCATTGTATCGCGTGACGCGACTCTGAATCGCTGGGGTCGGCGCTTTGCCGCCTTTGCCGGGCGTATGGAAGAACGGCCCCGGTTTCGTGATCGCATTTGGGCACTGTTCGTTGGCGGCAAGGTGATCGGCTTGCACGGAAAGCCTGCGGGTGCAAAGTTTGCTGCATGGATGGACTTGCATCTCGACTTGCCTGCGCTTGCGAATTGGGCGAGCCGTCTTGATCCGCCATTGGATTTTCGTCCGACATGGCGTAGCGCTGCTTGGGATCATTGGGCTGCGTTTACGTGGCCTCCCTATATGCAATTCTATAGTAAGATCTTGCGGGAACGCCGCGATTGGAGTCTTAACTCGTTGCGATGGGGAGCAGGTCGGCGCAAACCGGTTCCACAAGGGCGCGCTGGTGACGGACCTATCGTAGAAAAGCCGCGTGGCCTGTTTCGTTGGCGCGCGCGCTCCAGATTGTTGGGTGCGAAGTCGCGGGTAGGGCGGAGAACGGAATGAGCGTATCACGACGAACAGCACTTTATTCGCTTTTTGGATGCATGGTTCTTGCCGGATGTCGCTTTTATAGTGAGTTGCCGCCTGTCGTTATTGGCGGCTCGCCCGTGGCGAAAGATCAATCCATTATGACGGGTCTACGGGCCTCTAACGATCACCGCCGATTGGTTGCTGCGTTGGAAGCGACCGGATTGGATGATGAGTTGGATGGCATCGGGCCTTTGACTGTTTTTGCGCCCACGGATGCGGCCTTTGAAGCATTGATGCCAGAGTCTGCAAAAGCGCAGATCGGGCAAGATCAAGCTTATCTGAAAGAGGTTTTGTCCGGCCTGATTATACCCGCTCGTTTAACAACGGAAGATTTGCTCACTGTCTTTCCGCAGTTAAACGGCAGAACAAAAATATTCGCATTGAACAAACAAGTGATTCAAGTCGAAGGTTCTCCGAGGTCGCCCCGTTTAGTCGACCTGCAAGGAAGAACGGTTTCAGTGGTGCAAAGAGATGCCATAGCGAAAAACGGTATTATTCACACGACTGATGGGTTCTTGCTGCCCCAAAAAGCTAGTGGAGATGATGGGTAAATGGATTGCCCTGAAGACTAAAGAGGGCAGTGCGCGTATTCTTCTTGGGTGATTTGCGCAGCGCCGCCAAAACCAACCGTTCTCGGCGCTTTCCATTTAGCGCCCTCAATGGGGTAGGCGGGCGGATAGGAGCTTCCGCCTCCGAAATCATACTCATAACCTGGTGCGATTTGAGGTTGGATTTCTTCGCGGGGATAATAACCTTGCTGCGGATACGAAAATTGGGGCAGTGCAAGTGTGGGCGCTGTTAGAGCGGGCTGGTTTTGCCAATCGTAGCTATGGCCAGAGCTAGGAGCTTGCTGGACCGAAATGTTTGGCATTGCGCTCAAGGTTTTCGTGATTGCCGGTTCATGGGCAATCTGTGGCCAATATCCGGCAGGATCATAATATCCGCCATAGTAGTTGGAAGCCGCCGATTGGCCATTGTAGAAATCCGTTGAAACGGCGGGAATTGACCAAAGAGAAGCGCTTGTGACAGCGAGTATAAATACAGTAAATTTTCTTTTCATCAGCTTTCTCCAAAATAAGGCGTACTGACATTGATGCTAATTATGCTGTAATATATACGATGTAATCTTTCATTGATGTTAAGAAGAACAACATTCCGCCTTAATCTATAGGCGAGTTGATTAAGTTATATCCTCCGCAATGCTTTGCTAATGCGATCAGGTACGCGGCTAATTTCAAGGCCGGTAAAGACATGCAACGTGTTCATATCGTGATCAATGACAGCATGATCGCTGACCCAACCGCCCATCGATAAATAACCGCGCAACAGGGGCGGCATTAATCGCATACCTTGCCTTTTGTCGGGCCGTCTGAGGCTAAGTTTTCTCGCAAACTCAAAGATATTCGCTGCTTTTGGACGCGGAAGCCAACAAGTTGGTGCAAGGTGGTTGTCTTTGAGCAGTGCAAAAGCATCTTTGTAGGTTTCCGCATCGACACCGTGAAAACTGGAACAACCAATCATTAACTTGATTTCGCGCGCATCAACGTACCGAGTCATAGCGCTCCACGCGATCCGCAACACTTCGCCTGTTCGATGATCTGGATGCGTACAAAATCGGCCCATTTCCACAACGCGATCAGGGAACGAACGGAGGGCTTCCAGATCGTAGAATTGCGAGGAATAACTGGCGTCTATCTCAGCACCGTTTTCAAGCGGAAGCAGACGAAAACAACAGGCAAGATCACCTGTCTTCGCGTCTTCGATCAAAATATGATCGCAAATGGCATCATAATCGTCTGTATCTATTGCTGTACTGCGCGTGGCTGCACCTGTTCCATCGATGAATGTTAGATGGCGGAGAGCTTGGGCTTTGCGCACGTCATCACCGTTGATGGCGAGGCGTACCGTATATCGGCCTTTGAAGGGAAATCGCATGGCATCCACTCCTGCTGATACCTTATCGGTATTTTGGACGAATTTAGATTCTACTTCCTTTTGCTGCACACTACATGGGGAGTGTGATCCGGTGATGACAGCACTCAGATCTATTCGCGCGGCATAAAGGACAAGGCAATGGTTGATAAGGTACTGAAATCAGAAAAAGAATGGCTTGAAATGCTGTCTTCTGAAGCGTATCGTGTGCTGCGAAAAAAAGGCACTGAGCGCGCATTTACCAACGATAATTTTCCAAAAGCCGATGGGACATTTCTCTGTGCGGGGTGTGACGCGCCTTTGTTTGAGGCCGCAACAAAGTTTGATTCGGGAACCGGATGGCCGAGTTTCTATCAACCGATTGAACCTGAAGCAGTTGAAGAACACGCCGACAATGGCTTTTTCATGCGCAGAACCGAGGTGGTATGCGCGCGCTGTGACGGGCATTTAGGGCATGTTTTCAATGATGGTCCTGCACCGACGGGAATGCGCTATTGCATGAACGGTGTTGCACTGCGGTTCGAGCCTGAAGAGTGATTGCCGCTGACCTGACTGCGTTTGATGATGTTGATCTCTGGATTTTTGATCTGGACAACACGCTTTATCCGCGCCCTGAGACGATGTGGCAGCAAGTTCACGATAAAATGCAGGGTTATATCATTGATTTGCTTGGTGTAGAGCGGCCTGAAGCGGCGTCATTACAGACCGAGTATTTTCAAAAATATGGCCTGACGATGCGGGGGTTGATGCTGCATCACGGTGTCGAGCCGGATGCTTTTAACGCTTATGTCCATGATGTCGATATCTCGGAAATCCAGCCTAACCCAGCGTTAGGTGCTGCGATTGCGAAATTACCTGGACGTAAAGTCATTCACAGCAACGCCAACCGGGAACATGCGCATAATGTGCTTGGCCGTATCGGGATCGCTGAGGCTTTTGACGACATCTACGATATTCGCACATCCCGCTATATTCCGAAGCCCGCGCAATCAGCTTATGACCGCGTGCTGGAAGAAACCGGAGGCGAGCCAACCTGTGCCGCTATGTTTGAGGATATGGCGCATAATCTGGTGGTTCCTCACGCGCTTGGAATGCGCTGCGTCTTTGTGCCCACGTCCTGCGACTGGGCGTCGCTTGGTTCTGATGACGAATATGTCCATTTTGTTGCGGAAGACTTGACCAAGTTTGTGCAGGCGATTGCACAGAGGAGAGCGGACTGATGGGTGAGCGGTTTACCGTTGATGTTGTCGTCGTTGGGGGCGGGCTTGCGGGTTTGGCGATGACGACTCGCCTTACGGCGGCTGGGTTCTCGACCGTTTGTGTCGAGGCTGGACCCAGACCAAGCGCAGAAACCGCTGAACGAGACAAAAGGACTACCGCGGTTTTAATGCCCGGCGTCGAGACTTTGCGCAAAGCCGGGGCATGGGATGCTATTGCCGCCGATGCTCAACCGATGATGGGACTGCGTATACTGGATTGCGGAGGCAAGACACCCGATATTCGCGAGGATGTATTATTCGAAGCGGCTGAACTTGGCGATGGGCCGTTTGGCTGGAATGTCGAAAACGGTAAAGGGCGTCTCGCATTGGCGGATAGGATTGATGCGCTCGATAAAGCCGAGCTGATCTGCCAAGCAAAAATAACGCATTTCATGACACGGCGGGATGCGATTTTCGTCACTCTGAGCAACGGCGCTTCCCTTCGTGCTAAATTGTTGATTGCGGCGGATGGTAGGAACTCGTTTATCCGCGAGACGGCTAATATTGGCCATCGCGATTGGGAGTTTGGCCAGAAAATCATCGCGTGCCGAGTCAGTCACTCTCAAGCGCATGACGGAATTTCCACCGAGATGCATCATGTTGGCGGGCCGCTGACTTTTGCGCCCTTGCCCGGAAATTCATCTGGGGTGGTCTGGATGAACCCGGACGCGGAAGCCGATAGGCTTATTGATCTTGATGATGATGCCTTCCGCGAAGAATTGCAGGATCACAGCCAAAATGTCCTTGGTCAGATCGAAACTGTCCAAGACCGGGCGGTCTGGACCTCAGCTATCTGCGTTGCAAAAGGGCTGACCGCCCCGCGCATCGCTCTAATCGCAGAAGCGGCTCATGCATTTCCGCCCATTGGCGCGCAAGGGTTTAATACTTCGCTGCGTGATGTTGAGACTTTGGCGGGGTTGGCAGAGCAAGCGGATGACCCCGGTTCGGCGGATATACTCAAACGATATGCACGCCAGCGGATGCCCGATATTCTTGCCAGAACCGTCGGTGTCGACCTGCTGAATCGATCTGTTCTTAGTTCCGTGGGCTTTGTGCGGGACATTAGACGAGCAGGGCTAGGTGTGCTTGGGCGAACAGCACCCGCGAAGCAATTTGCGATGCGGATCGGTATGGGCGGATAACGAGCTTGCGGCAATGGCTGCTTGGCCTTATCCAAGCGCCTCGCGAATAAGATTGCAGAACGGTGGGAACTTTAGATTATGGCTGACGACGACGATTTTTCGACTGTGCAGGTTGCTGCGGATCAGCTTCGCACGATTGTCGAGCGCATTGAGCGGTTAGACGAAGAAAAACGCGAAGTCGCTGAACAAATCAAAGAAGTTTATGCCGAGGCAAAAGGGAATGGTTTCGACACCAAAACCCTGAGAAAAATCGTTGCTTTGCGAAAAAAAGACCCGTCTGAGCGATCCGAAGAAGAAGCAATGCTCGATCTTTATATGCACGCATTGGGAATGTCATCGAGCTGATGCTTGATGTGGTTTGGATGATGTGATGAAGTTCAACCCATGAAATACTTAGTTTTATCCGCCGTAGCAGTCGGTGTGCTTTCGTCTTGCGGGGTCAAGGGTGACCCTGTCCGCGAGTCTGGTGTGGAACCGCCTGTTGTGGCGACTTCTTCCATCCAAAAGGGAAGTAGAGCGCCTTCAAAACCCCGCGAAACTTTATTTTGAAAAGTTACGTGACGGCTTTCTGGAAAAACTTTTAGACGAATTACATCGAAGCGGAGCGCGGGTTTGGACCACTTTCTCTACCGGAACGGCGCGCTATATGCCGAAGATGTCGCTGTAGCGGAAATTGCAGAAGCTGTTGGGACGCCTTTTTACTGTTATTCAACAGCGACTCTTGAGCGGCATTATCGTTTGTTTGATGAAGCGCTTGAGGGCTTGGATTGCCTTATTTGTTATGCGGTTAAGGCCAATTCTAATCTCGCTGTTCTAAAAACACTGGGGCGGCTCGGCTCCGGGGCGGATGTCGTTTCTGAAGGTGAATTTCGGCGTGCACTTGCGGCTGGAATTCCGGGTGAGAGGGTTATCTTTTCCGGCGTGGGTAAAACACGGCAAGAGCTTGAATTCGCTCTTAATAATGATGTTAGGCAGATCAATGTTGAATCTGAGCCTGAATTAGAATTGCTCAATGAAGTTGCTCTAAGTCTGAATGCCGTTGCGCCTGTGTCGATGCGGGTGAACCCTGATGTCGATGCGAAAACTCACGAGAAAATCTCAACCGGAAAAGCCGAGAATAAATTCGGTATTGCCTATGAAGATGCGCCGCGCCTTTACCGCAAAGCAGCGGAAATGCAGGGGATCAGAGTTGTTGGCGTCGACATGCATATCGGCTCGCAGCTCACAGATTTAGAACCCTATGAGCAAGCGTACTCGTTGATGCGGGACTTGATCGAACGGTTGGAAGCGGACGGTATTCCAATTCCCCGGATTGATTTGGGGGGCGGCCTTGGTGTGCCCTATACACGCGATAATCAGCCGCCTCCTTTGCCGTTTGATTATGGTGCGATGGTCCGGCGGGTCTTTGCCGGAATGCATGATCGCGAATTTGAAATTGAACCGGGCCGTTTGATTGCAGCCAATGCGGGTATTCTTGTCGCTAAGACAGTCTATGTAAAAGAAAATGCCGGGCGGCAGTTTTTGATCCTTGATGCGGCCATGAATGATTTGGTGCGCCCTGCGCTTTATGACGCATGGCACGATATTGACCCTGTTAACGAAGCGTCCGCTAACGACACCAAACAGACCTATGATGTCGTTGGACCTATCTGTGAAAGTGGTGATACTTTTGCAAAACAAAGGCTTATGCCTAAAATCGAGCAAAATGATCTCGTGTTTTTCCGTTCCGCAGGTGCTTATGGCGCTGTAATGGCGTCCGAATACAACACCCGCCCGCCTGCACCTGAGGTAATTGTGAGCAAAGATCGCTTTGTAATTGCTCGACCGCGCCTCACATATGACGATATGTTAGGAAAAGACTGCATACCTGAGTGGTTCGAGGAGGATGAGACGCCTCAACCGCCTACGGATACTGCTTAGGAGACACCGTATGACGACTCCGATGGCCCCAAGATTGCCAAAGGCGCTGCAATCAAAAGCACGCGCCGCGAAACGGTCGCTCTGGATTGGGCGGCTTTTACGGGCTTTCTGGCCGTTATGGGTTGTTGCGTGTATTGCGGCTGCGCTTTGGTTTTTGGGTGTGTTTGCTTCTGCTCCTGGGTATTGGCCTCTCATCATCACCGGAATTCTCGGGGCTTTAGGTCTTGCTGCGCTGATACGCGGTGTCGTGCAGTTGAAAGCACCTAGTCGTGGCGAGGTACTGCGCTCGCTGGACGAGGGCTTGAATGATCGCGCCGCGTCGATGCTTGATGAAGACATAGCCGTCGGTCATGAGAATTCTGATACACGCAGGATGTGGGAAGCGCACCGCGAACGCCTCATGCGCGAAGTCGAGGATGCGCGGGTTCCGGCTCCTGACACACGGCTTTCCGCTTTTGACACATGGGGTTTGCGATTTATCGCGGCGCTGTTGTTGGTCGTCTCCATCGCGTATTCGCGGATTGGCGGTGCAGATCGGGTTGCGTCTTTGCTTAGCCCAACAGCGGCTGTTGCGGAAATTGCGCCTTTAACGCCGGCATTAGAAGCATGGGTTGCGCCGCCTCCTTATACGGGTGTCGCGCCGATCTATATGACGGAAAAGGCTGGTGAAGCACTGGCGATCCCAACCGGATCAGTGGTGACAATCCGAGCAAGTGGTGTTGTTGAAGCGCCAAGCGCGAACGGAGTCGGAGATGGATTTATCGAAGATGCCGGTGGCGTCTTTGGTCTGACCGCGACAATCACCGAAGATACCGAGCTAAACGTGACTTATGGGGAAGACTCGCTCGGCGACTGGGCGATGACAGTCATTCCTGATAACGCGCCGGAGATTGGTGTTACGACGCCACCCGCTCCGACAGCCACCCGTGGACTTGGCTTCGCTTTCACTGCAGAAGACGATTATGGCGTCGTTTCGGCGCGTGCTGTCATTGTTGCGGACCGCTCGGGCATGACCGATGCGCCTGATGAGATTGACGAGCCGATCGAGATGCCGCTGACTCCACCATCGGCGCTTGCGGACGAGGTTATCGAACAAACCGTCGAACAGGACTTTGCGGAGCATCCATGGGTTGGATCGCCTGTTACCATGACGCTTTTTGCCGAAGATGCAGCGGGACACGTCACGGAGTCCGATCCGGTGTCGTTTATCCTGCCGGGGCGTATCTTTACGGAGCCTATGGCAAAAGCGCTGGTCGAGCAGCGCCGAGATCTTGCATGGGATTATCGGGTTGCTTGGGACGCCCTCGATATGATTGAGGCGTTTACCGATTATCCTGATGATTATTTTAACGACTCTACGGCCTTTTTAGCGACATCGACGGCGAAAAAGCGCCTTACTTACGCTGTCAATGAAGACCGTTTTCTCGAAGAACGCACGGATGTTCTCGACCTTCTGTGGCAAGCCGCGCTTCGTCTGGAAGAAGGCGATTTGGATAATGCGCTTGAGCAATTGCGGGCGGCTCAACGCCGGTTGCAGGACGCGCTGGAGCGCGGAGCCTCTGACGAAGAACTTGAACAGTTGATGGCTGAACTGCGCAATAAAATGAACGAATACCTTGACGAGATGGCGCGTCAGGCAATGCGGGATCAGCAAAACGGCCAACAACCGCAACAAGGACAGCAAAGCCAAAACCAGCAGAGTATGACCCGCGAAGATCTCGAAAAGCTGTTGGATCAACTGGAACAGACCGCCAAAGATGGTTCGCGCGATCAAGCCGAACAGATGCTCTCTGCGCTTAGCCAAATGCTCGAAAACCTCCAGATGTCGCAAGGCCAAGGTGAAGGCCAGAGCAGCCAGCAGGAACAAGCACTGCAAGACATGATGCGCCGTCAGCAAGAACTGGCCGACGAGACTTTCCAAGACTTGCAGAACGGTCAAAACGGCTCGCAAGACCAACGCCCCGGCCAGCAAGGTCAGAACGGGCAACAAGGACAGCAAGGCCAACAGGGGCAAAATGGTCAGCAAGGGCAAGGTCAGAACGGCCAAGGCCAACAGCAAGGCCAAGGTCAAGAAGGTCAACCTGGACAAGGCCAAGGCCAGCAATTCGGCCAAGGTCAAGGCGGCAGAGGCCGCGAAGGCGGTCAGAGCGGTCGTGGCGGCGAGGGAACACTACGCGGACGCCAAGAGGGTCTACGCGGCGAACTCGACGGAATGCTTGGCGGTATGGATGCTCCCGGTGCGCGTGACGCGCTTGGGGATGCTGAACGTGAGATGGGCGAGGCCCGCGACAGCATCGGTGATGGCGACCTAAACAGCGCTATCGACCGGCAGGCTCGCGCTTTGGACCGCTTGCGTGAAGGTGCTCAGGCGCTTGCGGAAGAGGCTGCCCGTAATGGCGAGCAGGGCAATGGCGATCCGAACGGACGCCAAAACGGAACCGAAGCAGGCGCAAACTCTGAGCAATTCGATCCGTTTGGCCGTCTCAGTCGCTCTGCTGGGCCTGATGATGGATTGGGCGTCGAAGTTCCCGGAGAGCGCGCACGAAACCGTGCCTTGGAAATTCAACGGGAAATCCGCCGCCGCCAATCAGAGCGGGATCGTTCAGAAGGCGAACGCGACTACTTGGATCGCCTGCAAAAGCGGTTTTAAAGATACTCAAACTACGTTCGTAGCCTTCGGCTCGGGTGTCTGGCGAGATTTATAGGTGAACAACCTGGTTCATTCTCTTTCGCTCTCCACCCGACTCGCACTATATGTCCGGTTCGGATCGAGGAACGGGACAGAATATGGCCGAGACGAAATTTATCTCCGTTCGCGGAGCGCGGGAACACAACCTCAAGTCGGTAGACCTCGATATTCCGCGTGATGCGTTGGTGGTGTTTACGGGGTTGTCCGGGTCAGGCAAGTCCTCGTTGGCCTTTGACACGATCTATGCCGAGGGACAACGGCGTTATGTCGAGTCGCTCTCGGCTTACGCGCGGCAGTTCCTTGAGATGATGCAAAAGCCCGATGTGGATTTGATCCAAGGGCTTTCTCCTGCAATTTCCATCGAGCAAAAGACGACCTCGCGCAATCCGCGTTCGACTGTGGGTACGATTACCGAGATTTATGATTACCTACGCTTGCTGTTCGCGAGGGTTGGTGTGCCTTATTCTCCCGCTACGGGCGAGCCGATTGCGGCTCAACAAGTCTCGGATATGGTCGATACGATCATGGCGATGGAAGAAGGCACGCGGCTTTATTTACTTGCCCCCATCGTTCGGGATCGCAAAGGCGAATACAAAAAAGAAATCGCACAGCTTCGCAAAGACGGATTCCAGCGTTTGAAGGTCGATGGCGAGTTTTACGAGATTGGCGATGCGCCTGCGCTCGATAAAAAATTCCGCCATGACATTGATGTGGTCGTTGACCGCCTTGTGGTGAAGGAGGGGCTGGAGACGCGGCTGGCGGATTCCCTGCAAACCGCGCTGAGCCTCGCCGATGGTATTGCGATTGTGGAGACGGCTCCGAAAGAAGGCGAGCCGGAGCGCCATACGTTTTCGGAAAAGTTTGC